>JAJCZQ010000017.1 GCA_029262335.1 Deltaproteobacteria bacterium | reverse complement strand
AAAGAGTTAGAAACCACTTCAACCCGGGATGAAGGGATGCCAACCACCCACCCCAACCTCACCTCATCCCCTCATCCCACCTCTTTTCCGGAAGTTAAGCCAGTAAAAAGGCCTCACTTTCTGGAAGGTTTTACAGAGGTGATAAAAACCGGGTACGGAAATCTCTACGTGACTATAAATACTCACGAGGGAAGGCCCTTTGAAGTGTTCGTTCAAATTGGAAAATCAGGTTATACGACCATGGCAGATGCCGAGGCAACCGGAAGGCTGGTATCTTTGGCCCTTAGGTCAGGAATAAGCGTTAAGGACGTTGTAGAGCAGCTTGAGGGAATCGGCGGGTCCTCACCCGTATTCTCAGAAGGCAAGCTCGTGATGTCCATACCTGATGCTATAGCAACTGTTCTTAAAAAAAGGTTTGTAACAGATCCTGGCGCTGAAAAAAAAACAGCTGAGGAAGACAAACAGACCGATATGTTCGTAAAAAGCACGGGAAGTACGGATATAATACTTGAAGTCTGTCCCGAATGCGGAGACAGGGCGCTTGCATTTGAATCCGGCTGCATGACATGCAGAACATGTGCTTACTCTAAATGCAGTTAAATAAAATCCAGAAATAAAACAAAAAAGCCCCGACTATTTAGTAGCCGGGGCTTTTTTTATATCTAAAATAAATTAAATTTATTTATTTTACAGAAGCTCTTGCCTGGGCAATCTTCAGCTGATGATCAAGCTCTTTTAACTTCTTTGCATTACCCTGGCTTTCTTCAATCTGTTTTTCTAATTTATAAATATCTTCTTTAGCCGCAGAAGTATCGATTGTGGACGGGTCTTCAGTGGAATCCGTAAGCACACGTACGTTATCATCACTCACTTCGGCAAGGCCGCCGTGAATAAGAAGTGATTTTGTGTCAGAGCCCTGTTTGTACTTTAAAAATCCCGGGCTAAGTGTTGTCACAAATGGCACATGCCCCGGAAGTATTCCAAACTCTCCGAGTTCTCCCGGCCCTTCAACAAGCTCGACCTGCTCATCAATAATAAGCGCAAGCGGTGTAATTACTTTTAAGTGTAAATTATCTGCCAATTATTTGCTCCTGAAAATTAGTTGGAAAGGGCTTTTGCCTTTTCGTGAACCTCTTCCAGATTACCTACCATATAGAATGCCTGCTCAGGAATCTCATCAAGTTTACCGTCGAGAATCTCTCTGAAAGCATCTGTTGTGTCTTTAATTGTTACGTATTTACCAGGTGTCCCTGTGAATACCTCTGCCACATGAAAGGGCTGTGAAAGGAATCTCTGTACTTTCCTTGCCCTGGCAACTGTCATCTTATCTTCTTCTGAAAGTTCGTCCATACCAAGAATAGCAATAATTTCCTGCAGCTGTTTGTAGCGCTGAAGCACTTCCTGTACTTCCCTTGCAATCAGGTAGTGTTCATCACCTACGATGTTTGGCTCCAGGATTCTTGAAGTAGAATCGAGTGGGTCAACTGCCGGGTAGATACCAAGCTCCGTAAGCTGCCTAGATAGTACGATAGTACCGTCAAGGTGAGCAAATGTTGTTGCAGGTGCAGGGTCGGTAAGGTCATCCGCAGGCACATAAATAGCCTGTACCGAAGTAATAGAACCTTTAACCGTAGAAGTAATCCTTTCCTGCAGTTCCCCGAGGTCAGTTGATAGCGTGGGCTGGTAACCCACAGCTGACGGTGTACGTCCAAGAAGTGCGGACACCTCTGAACCTGCCTGTGTAAACCTGAATATGTTATCAATAAAGAGCAGTACGTCCTGTCCCTGCGTATCACGGAAATATTCTGCAAGTGTTAGAGCGGTAAGTGCAACCCTTGCCCTTGCTCCGGGTGGTTCGTTCATCTGGCCAAAAACAAGCCCGGTGTTTGCAATAACGCCTGAATCTTTCATCTCGTGCCACAGGTCGTTTCCTTCACGTGTTCTTTCACCAACACCGCCGAATACCGAGTATCCGCCGTATTCTTTTGCAACGTTATGGATAAGCTCCATAAGAAGTACCGTTTTACCAACACCGGCACCACCGAAAAGCCCAATCTTTCCACCTTTTAAAAACGGTGCCAGAAGGTCAATAACTTTAATACCTGTTTCAAATAGTTCGAGTTTTGTGCTTTGTTCTACAAACTTAGGTGCTTCCCTGTGAATTGGCCATCTTTCTTCTGTCTCAATAGGCCCTGCCTGGTCAATAGGCTCACCAACAACGTTTATCATTCTGCCGAGTGATTCTTTACCAACGGGAATAGTTATGCCATCACCTGTGTTAAGGGCTGCCTGGCCTCTCTGTAGTCCCTCTGTAGAGTCCATGGCTACACACCTTACCCTGTTGCCCCCAATCTGCTGGGAAACTTCGAGTACAAGGTTCCATTCTTCTTCGTTTAATGTTGAATTCGTCACTTTTAAAGCGGTAAATATCGGCGGGAGGTCAGAGTCCTTAAACTCCACGTCCACTACCGGCCCAAGTACCTGGACCACCTTACCGTGATTATTTGCTTCTTCTGTTGATGGTGAAAATTCCATTTTTAATCATTGCCTCCTTGCTTTTGGGCTTCTGTCCCGTTAACAATATCCATAAGTTCAGTTGTAATCATTGCCTGTCTTGTTTTGTTAAATAAAAGCGTTAATTTTTTTATTACGTCATCGGCGTTTGTTGTTGCGTTTTCCATCGCAGTCATTCTTGAAGCGTGTTCGCTGGTCAGTGATTCCTGTATAGCGCGCTCAATCCTGATCTGCACATACTTTGGAACAATATCGCCGATAATACTTTCTCTTTTAGGTTCGTATATATAATCAGTCCCCGAAGTCTCTTCATCTTTAACTTCAATGGGTAAAAGCTTTTCAAATGTGATTTCCTGGGTTAGTGCGGATTTAAAATAGTTATAAACCAGTACCACTTCATCAATTTCGCCTTTTTGAAACTGCTCAATTGCAGAGCTTGTAAGTTTATTGGCGATTTCTATGTAGTTCTTTTCGTTAGCACCGCTGAAATAATCGCCTATTGAAAATCCGGCTGATGAACAGTGGTCTTTTCCTCTTCTTCCAACAAAACTCAAAGAGACCTGGTCTTTATCAAACGATGCTTCGGTAAGATGGTTTTCAAAATTTCTGATAAGCCCAGTGTTAAAACTACCGCAAAGCCCCCTGTCTGATGTAAAGAAAACAAAATGCCTCTTTTTTACTTCAGCCGGTTTTCTGAGCAGTGGATGGACCTTGGGGTCACACTTACCTGCAACTCCCATCACTATCTCTTTATAAGCATCGGAGTAAGGACGAAACTCCTTTAACATTGACTGTGACCTTTGAAGCTTGACAGCCGCAATCAGTTTCATGGCACTCATAATTCTTCTTGTGCCCTTAACACTGCTTATTTTAGTATTTATCTGTTTTAAACTTGGCATCTTTTATTTAAACTCACCTAGTTGCTGTACTAACTCGTCAAGCGCACCCCTGATCTTTCCTGCAAGATCGTCGGATATAACTTTTTCTTTTTTAATCTCGTCAAGTATGTACTGGTATTTTGATTCAATGTAGGAAAACATCTCTTTTTCATATCTCTGAACAGCTTCCTTGTCATATTTATCTACATAACCGTTGGTTACAGCAAAAATTGAAAGGATCTGTTTTTCAACCGGAAGCGGCTGATACTGCCCCTGCTTTAGAGCTTCCACAAGTCTGCTTCCTCTTGCAAGCTGGGCCTGGGTTGCTGCATCAAGGTCAGAAGCAAACTGAGAAAATGCTTCTACTTCCCTGTACTGTGCAAGTTCAAGCCTTAAAGTACCGGCAATGTTTTTCATAGCCTTAATCTGAGCCGAACCACCTACCCTGGAAACCGAAAGCCCTACGTTAATAGCCGGTCTGATTCCAGAATAGAAAAGATCACTTTCAAGGTAGATCTGCCCATCCGTAATGGAAATAACGTTTGTAGGAATATAAGCAGAAACGTCACCTGCCTGTGTTTCAATGATCGGAAGTGCTGTTAACGAACCTCCGCCATCTTCGTCCCTCATCTTGGCTGCCCTTTCAAGAAGCCTTGAATGGAGATAAAACACGTCACCAGGATATGCTTCACGTCCCGGCGGCCTTTTTAAAAGTAGTGAAAGCTGCCTGTATGCCCAGGCATGTTTTGTTAAATCATCATATATAATAAGTGCGTGTTTTCCGCTGTCCCTGAAGTACTCTCCAAGTGCTGATCCCGAAAATGGTGCAAGAAACTGGTAAGGAGCCGGGGTGCTTGCTGTAGCTGCAACGATTGTAGTGTATTCCATTGCCCCGTGTTCTTTCAGTTTATCAACCACCTGGGCCACTGTGGACTGCTTCTGTCCGATTGCAACATAAATGCAGTAAACATCTTCTTCTTTCTGATTAATAATTGTATCAATTGCAATAGCAGTTTTACCTGTCTGCCTGTCTCCGAGGATAAGCTCTCTTTGGCCTCTACCTATCGGGATCATTGCATCAATAGCCTTGACTCCTGTCTGAAGCGGTTCGCTAACCGATTGCCTGTAAACAACACCAGGTGCTTTTACCTCAATCTGCCTTGTTTCCGTAGTAGCAATTTCGCCTTTACCATCAATAGGGTTACCAAGTGCATCAACAACTCTGCCCTTCATAGCCTCACCTACAGGTATTTCAGCAATGTTACCCGTACGTTTTACGAGGTCTCCCTGTGCAACATGGGTATCTTCACCAAAAAGTGCAATACCAACATTGTCTTCCTCAAGGTTAAGTACCAGTCCGGATATCCCGCTCTGAAACTCCACGAGTTCACCGGCTTTGGCCTGGTCGAGCCCGAAAGCCCTTACGATACCGTCACCTACGGAAATTACCGTACCGACTTCAGAGGTATCTACCTTCTGATCGTATCCCTTAATTCTGTTTCTTAGTATCTCGCCTATATTCTCGACTTTTAAATCGTCCATCATTAAAGCTCCTTGCTTTTTCTACGGAGTTAATACTCCCTGAATTTTTTCTAATTGTGTTTTAACGCTGTTATCAAATACTTTGTCGCCTATTATTGTTATTAATCCGCCGATAATTGAAGGATCAATATTTACTTTTAATTCCACGTCCTTACCTGTTGCCTTAAATAAAGATTCTTTTATCCTGTTAAGGTCTGTTTCGGAAAGTGAACCGGCTGCAACGATTTCAGCCTTAAGCTTGCCTGCAGACTGCTCCAGGCGCCTTATTATCTCGTCCTGTTTTGTAAGCAGGCCCGAAAACTTTTCCATCTCAGCAGAAAGTATAAGAAAGTTTTTAGTCTCGTTTAAAAATCCGGCTTTTTCAGATATATCAGAAACAATCCTGCTCTTTTCATCTACTTCAAATGCAGATGTACCAAGTACGTTCCTGATCTCCTGGTTAGAGGATACAAGTTCAAAAAAACTTTTTAAATTGGATATGATTGTTTCCAGGTTGTTGTTCTCAAGCCCTGTCTCAGTCAAAGCATCCACAAGATCTTTAAGGGTTGCTATTGTAGCCATTTACCATCCTCAATCTGATTAATTAAATTATCAACTGCTTTAGTGTTATAAGAGCCGTCCATCTTTTCCTTAATAATGCCTTCTGCTATCTCGAGAGAATTTTTAACCACTTCTTCCTGGATCTCCTGCTTGGCCCTGAACGCTTCGAGTTCAATTGTGTCCTTGGAGTCCTTTTTTATCAGTTCGCATGTCTGCCTTGCATTTGTAATTAATTCATCTTTTTCTGTTTCGCCAAGTTTGCTGATTGAATCCTTGAGTTCCGTAATTTCAGCTCCGAGCTTATCAAGCTTTACAGAATATTCATCGTATTTTACTTTTGCTGTTTCTATTGACTGCTTTGCTTCATCTATTTCCCTGCTCATATTAGCTTTTCTTTTTTCAAGTCCGGCTTTTATAGGAATTCTGAGAAAATAGACCAGTATACCAACCAGTATCGCGAGGTTAAGCGCATGCTTGATAACAAATGCCCAGTTAAAGTGGCCCGTTTCCGATGCACCTGTAACAATAAAACTTAATATATCTAGATCTAACAAACCTAACCCTCCATGCTAAGAACCTTATCAGATATTTCTTTGGCAAGGTTTTCTATTTCTGGTTTAATTTTTGATTTAATGTCAGTAACCTGAACATCAAGTTCTTTCTTATAATTTTCAAGAGTTGCATGTGATTCGTCTCTTGCTTCTGATATCATTTTTTCTGATATCAGCTGGGCTTCCTTTCTTATCTCTGCCCTTTTCTCATTGGCTTCGGCCCTTGCTTCGTCAATCTTCTGCTTATAGTCGTTTATCAGGTTTTCTGCTTTTTCGGTCAGTTCCCTTGCCTCATCCACAGTGCCTTTAGTGAGTTTCTCACGCCTGTCCAGGAGGCTGAGCATTGGCTGCAGTATCAGTTTGTTGATAATAAAAAGCCCCAGTATTACAACTACAAACTGAAACAGAATTGTTTTATCAACACTTAGCAGGTCACCACCGGCTGCAAAAGAGTTTTTAGTTGTTAAAATTAATATAAAAATGTTGCTAAACAAAAATAAAATATACTTTTTCATTACCATATTTCCCTATAAATTTTAGGAATCCTGAACATCTAATTCCGGGCTATTGTTCTTAAACGCTACCTGTAGTAATGGCGGTGCAATAAAGGTCGTCAACATCACCATAACGGTCACAGCAGAAAACAGTTTGGAATTGAAAACCCCATAATTTAACCCAACTTGCGCAAAAATCAACCCAACTTCTCCACGCGGTATCATACCTATACCAATAACCATTTTATTAATGCCTTTTTTAAACACTACGTAGCCGCTTATATACTTACCAATTACAGCTACAACAAATAAAATCAGTGCAATTAACATTATATTTATGTTGCCTTCCACAAAAGGATTAAACACATAAATATCTACTGCGGCCCCTATCATCACAAAGAAGATAGGAGTAAAAAAGTCTGAAACCGGCCTTAGATTATGTTCCACAATTTTAAACTGGTTTATTCTCCTCAGTACCAGGCCTGCTGCAAATGCACCCACAATCGGGGCAAGGCCGACAACAATTGCAAGGTATGAATAAAATAATGCAAATGCTATGGCAAATAGAAAGAGGATCCCCCTGACCTTCATCTTATCAATAAAATTAAACAGACGTTTGGAAATCATGTTGCCAATAAAAATTGCAAGGAACAGGAACCCGAATGCTTTAAAGGTAATAGTTATAATTCCGGTTAGCGAGATTCCGCCGCCGCTGCCTGCTTTAAATGCCTCAATAAGGCCGCTTACAACCCCCAGAATAATAAGGCCCAGCACATCGTCAATTACGGCTGCTCCAAGAATTATCTTGGACTCCCCGGTATTGAGCTTATTCATATCCGAGAGTACGCGCGCAGTTATCCCTACGCTTGTTGCAGTTAAGGTAGCCCCGGTGGTTATTGCTATAATAGTTAGAAGTGCAGGGTCTACATTCATTAATCCGAACTTCTGAAACATAATGATACTTCCGAACCCAAACGCAAAAGGTGCAACTACCCCAACGACTGCTACAAGAGTGGAAGTGGGCCCTACTTTGATAAGGTCTCCGAGATCAGTTTCAAGTCCTATCTCAAATAAAAGTATGCATACGCCTATTTCAGCCAGCAGGTGAAAAGTGTCGTAACCTACCTGGCCGGCAACAGAAGGGACAACGGCAAGCAAGCTGCCCCCAAGAATAATTCCTGCTATAAGCTCCCCCAGGACTGAAGGCAAACGGAGTCTTTCAAACAGCTCCCCAAACAGTTTGGAAACAACTAGTATAAGTGTAAGTGAAAGTAAAAAATTCTGTACGGACAAATGTCCGACTTCTTCAACAGACAATTAAAACATCCTTAAAATTATATTGAAATAACTAAATGGAAACGCTAATTTTTTACCTAATTGATAAACAGTGTCAATTTAACTGACTGCTTCCTTGCAGCCGCCGTCCCTGATTATCTTTTCTATTTCATACCCGGCCGCAATTACGGCTATTTTTGAAACCAGTGTAAACACTTCCGGAATTGTTTGAATTTCATTCACCGTATTTTCAAACTGCTCAAACCTCATGCCTTTTGAGTTAAGATTATCGGTCTCTGATTTTTCGGTATTGACCCTGTAAAACGCGCCCGCAACACTGTCTTCGACCATATATATTACAGGCTCTGCCGAGTATCCATCGTTTGTTTTAATAATGGTAGGCACACCTTCCTGTATTACAACGTCCCTTACAGGCATCCCTCCCTTCGTAACTCTCAGCCTTTTCCTGTTACTTGAATTCATAAGTATAAGTGACTCGATGTCCTTTAAATTGATCACGGCCATACCGTATGTTCCGGAGTTACTTTTTATAAATATTGTTGGTTCATCTGTGATATTAAGTTCCTGGTATTTCCCTGATATTTTTGACATCACTTTTTTTGCACATTCGGAGGCCCTTTTCCTGTCATCCGGAATATCAAAATCCACGTTCTCCACAAGGCATGTTTCTATACTTATAACCCAGGGGTCTATACCTATTATCTCGGCCACTTCGGCAGCAAGGCTGTTATAAAACTCAAAATTTACATCTTTTCTCCTTGTATGCCACCCCATCTCTACCGGCGGGACTACGGGCTGCACTATGTCCCTCAGGGTTTTGGGGCATTTTTCCGAAAAATCATTGTTAAGAAGAATTATGTCAGGAACAAAATCGTCAAGTACGATCCTGTTTTCACTGCTTTTGGCTTTATATGCGTTTATCTCAGCTCCGCTGACAGTTGAAAAAACAGCATGTTCTGTTTCAAAGTTGTCGCTTACAATACCAACCATAACTTCGTAACCTTCATTTAAAAGTATCGACTTGATTACAAATATATTTTCCCAGTAATAGGAATTCTTTGTATGAAGTTCGGGTACTATCAGAATTTTTTTTGCACCGGGATATTTTGCATCAAGGGTTTTTTTGAACAACTCACCGGTATTTACCCTGAATTTTTCTGAAATGTTATTAAACCCGGCAGGAAAAATGTTTGTATCAACCGGGACTATTTTATTTTGGGAAACGCGGATATCCACGGACGCGTAAAGGGGGATTAAAATATTTTCATGGTGCCTCTCAAACCACTTCTCAATTAAACCGCTATTGTCCGCAATCTTACTGCTTAAGCTATCTATTATTTTCATTTTATTTAGTTGTCTTTAATTACATATGTTTTAGAAATTTTATCGTGCCAGGTCTGGAGATTGTAATCAAATAAAGCTGACAAATAACCGTAAAGAACCGGTATTGCTGAAAGGTAGTAACCAACCCAGCGAGTAAAAGACTGTCCCAGGCTGATTTTTCCGCCATCTTCCCTCACCACTCTTATACCAAACACCAGCTTTCCAAAAGTTTTCCCTGAATAAGCATGAAGAAAGAAAAGTACCGTGGATGCAAGCAGGCATAGTATAATGTAGACAGGTATTAAGATGTAGGAGAGCTTCATAACCCCGGCTGTTATATCAATCCCTGCAGCAAGTAATCCGATAATTATCGCAAAAAAAGACACTACCAAGATTACGGTAATATCCAGAATAAAAGCAAAGGACCTCCTGCTGAAACTTGCAAGCTCAAGGTAACTTTCCGGCGAATCGCCTGTACCATCTGTAGTTTTTTGTTTCTTTATGGGAGTACTGCCGTGGAAAGAGTAATCATCTACAAACTCGTCTTCTAATAAAACGGTTTCGTCATTTTCATTTTCAAAAAGCGCAAAATTTTCAATATCGTCGTGGGCACTGGTGCTTTTACCGGTCTTTGCTTTTTTTATATCTGTGTCATCAGCCTCGACCCTTGCACCGCATCTTTTGCACTCGTTTAATGAATCAAAAGAGTTATAACCGCATTTTGGACATTTCATTTTCAGATTCGGATCCTGACTATTTGTATATAAAACAGATAGTCAGGATTCAAACATTTATATTATTGGACTCTTGAATCTATTGCGTTCTTGATACTTTGCAGATCAGCACCTGGAACAATAAGTCCGTCAACTACAAATGTAGGGGTGGAACTTATACCAATTTGCTGGCCTTCCTGCATCTCGGCATCTACTCTTGCAGCATTCTCGCCTGAGCTGATACACGCATCAAATTTTGCCTGATCAAGGCCTATTTCTTTTGCAATCTCGTTAAATTTATCAGTTGAGTTCTGTAGGTTTATCTCTTTTTGTTTTGCAAAGACCATATCATGGAACTCCCAGAACTTATCGTTACCCTGTTCAAATGCACATAAAGAAGCGATTGAAGAAGGTTTGGCCCAGTTATGGTTTGGAAGTGGAAACTGTTTAAAAATAATTTTCACCTTGCCCGGATAATCTTCCAGTAGTCCCGGTAGCATATCGCTTCCACGTTTGCAGAATGGGCACTGAAAATCAGAATATTCAACTATTGTTATTGGAGCATCTGCATTTCCTTTAACCGGTACATTATCCATGGATATTTTGCTTAATATTTCCTGAAGCGGGTCTACTGTGGAATCCAGTATCTCACCGACAATTAACTGGCTGCCGTCGTCTGAAACAAGTACTGGAATCTGCTGTCTTCCAAAATCAAGTGTCCCCTGCTTTAACCCAGGCATACCTGAAGGCTTAAAATCTCCAAGATTTGTTGGTTCACTTGCACCAATAATAAGGAATTTCCTGTCCGTGCTTATAAGCATTGGGATAGGCTGCTCACCACGTCCTGGAACGTCCACGATGAAACTGCCTTCATCTATACCCTGCATATTACTGCTTTTGAATTCACCAAGCTTTACAGTTGTATTTCCAGGTAGTCTTGTACCAAATTTAGATTTAAAGAAAGTGATAAGCCTGCTTTCCGTGTCCTGGTTTACAGGTGCTGATTTTGCACTGTCTGTTGCCGCCTCAGGTGCCGCTTCGGTAGTTGCATCAGCTGCTGCTTCAGGTGCACTGTCTGCATTGTTGGTTGCCGCATCTTCTTTAGGGCCCGAATCACATGCCACTGTTAAAAACAAACTACATAGTAAAACCATACTTAATAATTTTTTCATAATTTTTACCTCCGGAATAATCCGCTTGTTGGGAATTTTTGGATTTGAATCTTTTTAATAGGTTTTTAATTTTCAAACTACAGAATACCAGTCAACCTTTATAATGCAATCATTATTTTTTCCTGTTTTTTGAAGCTCCAAACACATTTTTATATATGTAATCAATATTGTTAAAATCCTGCTTTACATCAAAACATGAATTAAGCTCCTCTTCAGTCAAAAGGCCCTTAACTTCAGGGTCTTTAAGCAGAATATCTTTAAAGTCTATACCGCTTTTCCAGCATTCCATAGCGTTTCTTTGGACCATGGAATAGGACTTCTCACGTGTTATACCTTTTGAAATAAGTTTTAGCAGAACTTTTTGGGAAAATACAAGGCCGTTTGTTGTCCAGATGTTTTTTTCAAGGTTCTTTGGATAAATCTGAAGTCCTTTAATCATGCCCGTTACCCTGGTCAGCATAAAATCAGTAAGTATGGTTGAATCAGGTCCGACAACTCTTTCTACCGATGAATGACTAATATCCCTCTCATGCCATAAAGAGATGTTTTCAAGTGCCGGGACCGCTGAAGACCTGACCAGTCTTGCAAGGCCGCAAAGGTTTTCAGACAGAATCGGATTTTTCTTATGGGGCATTGCAGAAGATCCTTTCTGGCCTTTTCCAAAAGGCTCTTCCATTTCAAGGACTTCTGTCCTTTGGAAATGCCTTACCTCTGTTGCAATCCTCTCTATTGCCGAAGCAATCAGCGAAAGTGTAAGAAAATACTGTGCATGAAGGTCCCGGTGAATTACCTGCGTGGAAATCCTCGAAGGTTTAAGTCCAAGCTTTCTGCATGCTATCTTTTCTACTCTTGGGTCTATTGCTGCATAAGTCCCCACTGCCCCTGACATCATACCAACGCTTATATCTTCGGTGGCCTTCTGCATTCTCTCAAGATTCCTGCTCATCTCGTCATACCAGAGTGCAAAAACAAGGCCAAGTGTTTTTGGCTCAGCATGTATACCGTGGGATCTGCCGATCATAGGTGTATTTTTATGCTTTAGAGCTTTTTTCTTCAGTTCGGCAAGCAGTTTCTTTATATCCGCCGTAATTAATTTACCGGCATCTCTTAGCTGCATTGAAAGAGATGTATCAAGTACATCAGAAGATGTCATACCAAGATGAATAAACCTGGAATCCTCACCGACATATTCAGCAACACATGTAAGGAAGGCAAGGACGTCATGCTTTAATTTTTTTTCCAGGGTATTAATCCTGGAGATTTTAAAATCGGCTTTTTTCTTAATCGTATTTAGTGATTTCCTGGGTATTTCACCAAGTTCGCACCATGCCTCACAAACAGCTATCTCTACATTTAGCCAGTTTGTGTATTTGGCGTCGTCGGTCCAGATTCGCGACATTTCCTCTCTGGAGTATCTTGAAATCAAATGCTTAGTACCTCCCCTACGGTTTTTCTGGGTGCGACATGTACTTTGGTAATATCTGAGTTTTTTCTCTTAACAATCTTCATTGCCTCATCATATGCTGCTTCAGGGCTGTTATTAATCATACTAAGGTGAGCAAGCACTACGTGCTTTAAATTATTGTTAAATACCGTGTCCAGCAGAGCGCCGGACTGTACATTTGACAGATGGCCCAGCCTGCCTTTGATCCTTTGCTTTAACATCCATGGATACTGGCTGTAAAAAAGGAGGTTCATATCATGATTGGACTCAAGTACCAGCACATTGGAATCTTTTAATTTTTCAATAACCAGGCTTGTAACAGAACCTATATCGGTAACTACTCCTACCTTTAAATTATCGGTCTGGATTGTAAATCCTACGGGGTCTATTGCATCATGGGGTACAGAAAAAGGTGTAATAAACAGGTCTTTTATCTCAAACGGTACATCACTCTCAAATTCATTCAGGCACTCCACTTTATTTTTCCAGACAGGAACTGTTTCGGAAGCCACATAAACGGGCATATTTATTTTTGTAAGTCCCCTTGTATGGTCCTCATGCTCGTGAGTGACTATTACTGCATCAATATCAGTTATATCAACATCAATTGACTCAAGTCTTTTCTTTAAAACCCTCGGCCCAATACCTGCGTCAACAAGTATTTTTGATTGTGAAGATTCAATATACAGGGAATTTCCGGAACTACCACTTGCAAGTGTGCAAATTCTCATTAAGATTCCTAAATGCGGTTTTGAAAATATTAGCATGTACGGTACAAAATTCAATTTACTGCATCATAATAAAATAACTTCTTAACGATATATACCGGAGGATAACAGGTGATTAGAACTTTTATATTATTTATTTCCTTGATATTTATTTCCGGGTGCGGTGCCCAGTTTACCACCGTTTACAAACAGCCCTTACCTACAGGCAAAAAATATGGAATTATTCAGATTCCCGATTTTGGCAAAACTGATACGGAGTTTGTCCCTCTTGACTCAGTAACTCTCATCCCTGATATGCTTGCAGAGAAACTACTGCAATCGGGTAATTACAGGGTTATAGACAGGTCCCCGGACCAAGTTGAATCAAATGAAAACGTGCTTATCGTAAAGGGAGTAGTCACAGGCTTCATAAAAGGCTGCAAATACTGCGAAATGATATTCATGGGCCTTGATGACCGGGGAAAAGGCAGAACATCAGTTTGGGTGCAGCTTATTGACGGAAATACCGGAGAATTAATCACTGATTTCGGCACCCAGGGAACTGCCAAAAAGCCGGGTTATGGCAAAAGCAGGTACATAAGGGTTGTGGATATAATTGCTGAGAAAATTGAGCAGGTAAACTAATTTATCCCCCGGTAATCATTTAACTTGTTTATGGAGATTTTATAAAATATACTTATTTTAATACGTACTTTAATTTACTTTAAATAGAGGCAGAAGAAGCGAGGAAGAATATGATATTAACTTTACTATTTTCATTAATAATCGGTGTTATAGCTTTTCTGGTATCCAGCAACATGCTTGGTAGTTCCATTAACTCATCACTTTATCTTGCCGGTGTACTGGCGATCGGGTCCCTTTTGGCACTCGGTGTAATAAATTTTCTGACCCAGAGACTTACCACGCGTTCCGCTCTTGGTATGGGAGTAGGTATTACAATCTCTGTACTTCTGTTTTTTGCTACAACACAGGTCATAGATCAGGTAAATATCCAGAGCCAGTATGTGCCAATCGTAAAAATTGTAACGTTTTGCTTCTTTCTGGCACTCGGTATTACACTGGGTATATACAAAAGCGCTGATTCCGAACGTTCTTTCAAAAGGTTTGGGTTCGGATACAGGGGCAAAAGCGGAATCACCAAGATCCTTGATACAAGTGTTATTATTGACGGACGAATTGCCGATGTATCAGATGCAGGATTTATTGAGGGTGAGGTAATAATCCCCAACTTTATAATAAAAGAACTTCAGTATATTGCTGACTCCTCAGAAGCGACTAAAAGGGTCCGCGGCAGAAGGGGGCTTGATGTCCTGAAAAGAATGCAGAATGACATCCCGGGATTAAATGTAAAAATTACAAACCATGATTTCCCAAATATAAGGGAAGCTGATTTAAAGCTTGTTGAGCTTGCCAAGAAATTAAGAGGGATAATTATTACAAATGATTTTAATCTCAACAAAGTTGCGGATTTACAAAAAGTAAAAGTATTAAACCTGAATGAACTCTCAAATGCGTTAAAGCCAATTGTTTTACCTGGTGAAATTATACATATTCAGCTGGTTAAAGAGGGCAAAGAACACAATCAGGCCCTTGGATATCTTGACGATGGTACAATGGTAGTTGTAGATGATGCAAGAAGGTCTCTTGGCAAAGAGGTCAATGTATCGGTTACCAGTGTACTTCAGACTTCTACCGGCCGTATGATCTTTGCAAAAATTGAAAAAGATAATATAGTTTCACGCATAAATGGCTAAGATTAAAACCTCTGCAGTAATTCCGGCAGCAGGTTCAGGTAAAAGGTTAAACAGTAAAACTAAAAAGCAGTATCTTGAAATTCAGGATAAGCCACTGCTTTTTTACACTCTCCGTATATTCCAGGAATCCAAAGATATTGATGAAATCGTTGTTGTTGCGCCTAAAAATGATTTAACCCATACCCGGGAAAACATTGTGGAGAAATTCGGATTCAGCAAGGTAAAGTGCGTTGTTGAAGGCGGAATGGAGAGGCAGGACTCAGTTAAGAATGGTTTTGACAATATTTCTGCTGATACGGATATAGTTGTAATACATGACGCTGCAAGGCCTTTTATCAATACCGAACTAATTAAAAGAGTTGTAGAAAGCGCAACCCAAAAGGGTTCGGCAATTACAGCCTTACAGATTACCGATACTTTAAAAATGGCTTTTGACGGTGTTGTAAAAAACACCTTCCCCAGAGAAAATTTCTGGAGATCCCAAACACCCCAGGCTTTTAACTACAATATTTTAAATGAATGCTACGACAGAAAACTAATCGAAGAATCAATCTTTACAGACGAAGCCCAGATGGTTGAATTCGCCGGATTTGAGGTTTCACTTGTAGAGGGGCTGGAATATAACATTAAAATTACAACAAATGATGATTTTAAAATTGCGGGGTTTTTGTTAAAAGAGTTCAATGTATAGAATTGGAAACGGTTTTGACGTACACAGATTCGAAAAGAACAGAAAACTTATTCTGGGCGGCGTAGAAATACCCCATGAACTCGGACTTGCCGGCCATTCTGATGCCGATGTGCTCCTCCATGCAATATGCGACGCTATTCTTGGTGCAGTTGGCGAAAAGGATATAGGTCACCATTTCCCTGATACCGACCCTGAATATAAAAACATTTCCAGCATAACTATCCTTAAAGAAACAAACGGTATATTACAATCCAAAGAATGCGGGATAGTAAACATTGATACTGTTATTATCTGCCAGAAACCTAAACTGGCACCTTTTATAGATTTAATGAAAACCAGTATCGCAAAAGCCCTGGATATATCAGAAGATCAGGTTGGAGTAAAAGCAACAACTACTGAACACCTGGGATTCACAGGAAGGGAGGAAGGCATTGCAGCTACTGCAATTGTGCTAATAAAAATGTTATAATAGTTATTTAATGACATTATTCATTAAATACAGAACTGTAATCTTCCTGCTGTTTTTCTGCTTCGGCATATTTATAAAAACATTTCTTTCAAACAGCCACACTTCATTTCTTTTTCTTTTAATTCCCCCATTAATTCTAACAATAAAATATCCCAGGTTTTATTTTATACTTTTTTTGCCTTTGGGCTTTTTACTCACTCCCAACTATTCGGCTAATAACGTACTTGAAGCATATTCAGGAAAGAAAATATCTGCAACAGGGACTCTGATTAGAAATCCGGAGCAGAGGGAAAACAGTATCAGGCTGTTTTTAAAGCTAAAAAGTATTAACCCCGGAACAGGTGAGATAAAAACAGTTTCAAAAATAGTCACATATCTTGAAACTGTGGATTCCGATTTAACATACGGCGACAGTATCTATTTAAAGAATATAAAGTTAAAAAAAATTAAAAACTTCAAAAACCCCGGCAGTTTCAATATTGAGCAGTTTTATAACAGGAAAAACATTTTTTATACAACTTACGTAGAAAGTAAAAATTTAAAGGATCTGGGCAGAGATACTGATGTAAACCAATTTTTATACAGAATAAATCTTTTAAGAACAGAGTTCGGCAGGTTCGCAGCTTCAAACTCAAAGTACCCCGAAAGCACTGTTATTAATGCACTTACCATAGGCGACAAAAGCAACATCCCGGGACAGATTAGAGAAATATTTTCCGGGCTTGGCATAGCTCACATTTTTGCAATCTCCGGCCTTCATGTAGGGGCCATCGCCATAGGTTTTTATTTTTTAATTAAATGGCTGCTTAAAAGATCAGAGTATATTCTGCTCACTTTCCAGATGCCAAGGATTGCAGCAATATTAACTATACTGCCCGTTTTTATTTACACGGCACTTGCGGGTTTTTCCATCTCCTCGGTAAGGGCCTTTATCATGGTAACAATCTATCTTTTATCCATTGCACTTGGAAAAGACGACTCAAAATTAAACACCTTATTTACCGCAGCTTTAATAATCCTGCTATTAAATCCAAACTCATTATTTGAACTGTCTTTTCAGCTTTCGTTCCTTTCTGTCTTTGGGATTCTCATGGTTCATAGTTTCTACAAGCTTGAAATCAGTACCGGCTTTGACAAAATAAAGACTGCTTTAACAACTACAATTGCCGCTACACTTATAACTCTTCCGTTAGTCATCAATACCTTTGGATATATCCCCCTTTTTTCAGTACCTGCTAACCTTATTTTAATTCCTTTTGTAGAATTTATTATTGTACCGCTGGGGCTTTTATCACTTATTACATTCAAGATTTCCTCATCACTTTCTATATTAGTTTTAAACATAGACACGCGCTTTATATCCATATTGCTGGAGATTACAGACTGGATGGACAAACAGGGCCTTGCAACAATCACGGCACCAGGGATCGATTTTACAACAACTTTTTTCCTTATGTTTACAGCAGGATTATTTCTGCTTGGAAAAAACTATAGAAAATTAAATTACCTGCTCCCCTTATCACTGCTGCTATTAATAATATTCGGCGCAAAAAATTTTTATGGCCATGCCAATGGGGGACTTGAAATAAATATTCTTGACTCCGGCAGTAAGCATATTGCCCTTATCAAAACAGACTCATCAGAAACGATTCTTATAAGCGGAGGATATTCGCGAAAATCAAAATCAGATTTTATAGAAAGATCAGTTGTTATTCCGTATTTACTTCACAACAACATTACAAGTATAGACCACCTTGTACTTGCCTCACTCGACAAATCACATATAAACGGGGCAGCCGCAGTACTAAAAAAAATCGATGTTAATAACATATGGATAAATGGCCATAAACTAAGCAGTGAACTCTGGGAGCAAATTTATGAAAAAAATATAAATCTGAATAAAATTTCAAATGAAAAAAACTTCCTGCAAACTGGCAGTTTATCACTATCATTTCTGAGGCAGGGTAAACATTCTGTTTATGACAGTAAGTTTCCCGAACCGCTGCTCATTGAGATGGAATATAACAACTATATTTTTCATATGGGTGAAGGGACGGAATACGGGCTATTTAATAATAAAAAAAGCAGTTTGCTTTATATAACAGAAGATTCTGCAATCAATAGTGATATAATTATAGAAAATTTCAGCCCTGAAAATATAGTTTGCAGAAAATGCAAAAATAATTTTTCAGGTATCAGCGAAAATATTTATGAAACAGATTTAAATGGTACATTTACGGTGACTGTAAGAGACAATAAAATTAATTTCGGGGAATATACAAAACAGTGAAAAAACTTTTTATAATTGCAATAATAGTTCTGGCCCTCGCCTATTTTTTCTTTTCAGGAGGTAAAAATGACGATGAGTATTTTAACAGCTATTTTCAGGAAATGGTCAAAGCAGGTGAGGAAAAAGATACAGATAAATTTATGGACAGCTTTTCACTTCAATATAAAGATGATTACGGATTGAATTACATAGTTATTAAAAATATTGTGAAAAATGTTTTCGAAAAATATGACAAAATTGAAGGTTCTTTTTCAGAACTCAGTTCCTCTATATCCAAGGATGAAGATGGCAGTGAAACCGCTGTAGTTAATATGGATGTTACAGCTGCCGGAAGCAGCGGGGGTATTTATACAGGGATCCTTGGACTGAATGAAACACCGGAAAACATTACCATTTATCTTGAGAAATCTACCTTTGGTTCATGGCAGATTGTCAGAGTTGAAGGCATTAAAAATGCAGAGTATTAACTGCTTTTTGCAGTTTTTATTGTCTCGTTCCAGGCTGAAGTGATTTCCGTACTGCCAATTGTATTTTTCCAGTTGCGATTGGGGTTAGTTTTCACAAAAGAAAGTATTTCAAGCTGCCTTGGCGACAGATACCTGTCCGGTGAAATACGGTTTCCTATCGCTGAATTTACAAGTGATGCCTGAAGAGGCATCATTGGTATATATCTGTATAGTGTTTTGGACATATAGTATTTTGGTTCATTATCCTGCCTGAAGGTACCTGCATCCAAAACTGAACTTTTGCCAAGTATCTGCTCGGCTGCTGCTCTTTCGGAACTGTTTTTTACATATACTACTTTTGAAACATTCTTTTTCCTGGCCGTGTTAACCAACTGTTTATAAGAAATTATGTTTGTATCGAATTCAACCCGTACTACTTCCCGGCCACCCATAAATCCCGGCTGTGTTGATACCACACCATCTATATTCCCAAGCCCTGCTTCCCCGGTCCAGAAACAATACATAGAAAATACAGCGTTATCTTTCAGTAATTTATTTGCAGAAAGTTCTTTTTGTAAGATCTCAAGATATTGCGGAACTTCCATATTATTATTTTTGAGGGCTAAAACCATGGAATTAACCAGGCCAAGTCTTGTATAGTCGCCGTTTAAACGTGGAGAAAGTGCTTTACCATCCGGGGTTATAATCCTCACAACAGGATTGTTCCATGATGGTTCGTTAAATGAATCAAGTATTTTACGGTCGTGCCCACCCACATTGTTATAAATAGCTACCGGAACAAACAGTGACTCAGCTGCTTCAATTATCAATGGGTGAGTCATAACCCTTTTACCATATCCGGAAGCAGTACTGCACCCTGGCACTTCCTGGAAAAACACAAGTAATGGTTTATTCTCTTTTACTGCTTTTGCTTTAGCCTCGTCAAAATTTCTTAGCCAGTTTACATGACCGAGTTCGACGGGATTTTCACTTTTTTGCTGAAGCACATCTGGGGCCGGAGAACTTTCTTCGGCACTTAGAATATTAAAACCAATATAAAATAGAGATGAAAACAATACCGTATAAATCAAAACCTGTTTCATATATGCTCCTGTATATATCTATTAATACATTTTAGGAAAATATACGGGTTTTGCAAAGTAAAAGGTTTTATCTTTATAGGAAATTAATCATCAAGGGCAATATCAATTAATTTTTCATAGCAATCCAGGCAGAAGGACAGTTCATCGGTTTTACCCTGCATGGTAATCTCCATTAGATGAAGCCGGGAAGTTTTTTTACATTTCTCACATTCCCCAATTCGGTCCATTGAACCACGCGGAATAATTTCATTTTTACACATACTGATTTCAATCCAATTATTTTAAAAAAGCAGCTAATAAAGTGTTATTAATTTTTAATTTTTGTTAAAATTTTAAAACAGTCCCTACATACCTTTTTATCATGGTCACTGTCCTGGTATAGCCCAATTAGATAGTGTGTTTCACAAAGAACATTACAGGCTGAACAAACTTCACTAAAATTAAATACCCCTTTTAAAATAAAATTTTTCATTGTTCCGGTAAAATCTATTTCTTTACCTCAATTACTGCATAATTATTAAGGTTTATATTTCTCCATTTGATATTCTGTCAAAAAGGTCCTGTTTACATTTTAAGCAGTATTTTTTATCACTGTCCCTGTCAGCAGAAAACCCAATCTGAAGAAGAAAATTTACTTCTTCACCGCAAATATCACACTCAACATTACATCTTATCGAACCTCTAATAATTGGATGTTTCAAAGCCCACTCCGGATTTATGATGTTGATAATATATTAATGCTGTTATTATATTTTGTGTTATTTAATTAAACAATTATATTTAAGTTGCTGAAAATTTCAACTTTTAATTTAGGTTATTTACCTGACCGGCTGATCAGGATTATGGGAGTATCCGTATTTTTAACTATCTGCTGTGTTAAACTGCCAAAAGCTTTTAAATATTTACCTACCCTTCTGAATCCAAGAATAACAAGGTCGTATTCCACCGACCTGCTGACAATCTCATCTACCACGTTGTCCCTTTTTATTATCTTTACGGTAAAGTTTCCATTCTGCATAAAATCATCTGCAGTTTTAAATATATCAAGCCTTGCCTTTTCGCATTTCTCCCAGGATGAATACTCGGGAAGAATCTGGATAAATTCTATTGCCGGGTTACCGATTCTTGTAAGTGTTCCGATAACCCTTGCAAGAAGTTCACCATGTTCGCTATTTCCGGCAACTGGTATAAGTACTTTTTTTACTTCCCCGAATTTCCACTCAGGAGGGGCCTTTAAAACAACAACATCGCAACTTACTTCATTGATAAGATTCTCAAGTTCAGAACCGTCCAGTTTTTCACTAAGATTAGTTAGTCCAAGAAGAAGACTGCTGCAGTTTGAGCTTATGGAAACTCTTTTTATCTCTGTCCATACATTATCAGCAACCGTGGTAAGCACCTCTGGATAAAGTCCCTCGGAAAATGACCTTTTAAGCGATTCATTCATTATAAGACGGTTATTATTTATTTCCCGGTTTATCTCACCTGACTCATTTTCAGGAGGTGTTACTACAGAGAGAAGCTGAACTTTGCCATAATCCGGGGGTACTATAGCACTGGCAACTGTTACCATGGAAGAAGCGTTTGCAGGATTAGAAATAGGGACCAGCACCAGGGGTCTGTGACCTCTTAAGACCGATAGCTGCGGATCAAAGCCTTCAGCAGATGCATCGGCAACTTTTGCACTCTTACTAAAAAGAATAATGTAGAGAATTCCTCCTAAAAGCATCCAGGTAAGAATTATAAAACCAGCAAGTGGCACAGTAAATCCCTGGAACACTGCGAGCAAAAGACAGCAAATAATTCCCACTACGGGAAGTACCGGATAAAACGGCATTTTATATGGAATTTTTGCTGCATCTGTTCTTTTCCTGATAATCATCGCCAGTAGCTGTGCAATTGAAAATGAAATAAGAAAGATAAGACTTGCTGCTGCTCCTGCCGATTCTACATTGCTGATAGTGAGAACAACCAGAATTATTATGGCAGAGGTAAATATTATTGAATTTAAGGGTGTATTGAACCTGTTATTAAGAATTCCCATATTTTTTGGCAGTGTACGGTCCTCTGCCATCTTAAGAGCAATACGTGATGATGCAAAAATATTTGCATTAAGGGCTGAGAGCATTGATAGCAGTGCGGCAACTAATACAAGCCAATAACCAAAATCACCAATATAATTTTTTACACCTACCACTATTACAGCCTCCATATACTGTTTACCCATTTGGGTCACAGTACCGCTCGCACCAACTCCAACTGTTGGTATAATAAAAAGGAGAGGAATATAAATCAAAAGGGTTACACCCAGTGATAAGAAAATGGATCTTGGAATATTCTTTTCCGGGTTTTTAATCTCGCCGCCAACTGCAGAAATCAGATCAAAACCCTGAAGTGCGATAAACGTATATCCCATTGCTTTAAGCATTCCGGTATATCCATCTGAGAAAAAAGGGGTAAGCCCTTCACTTATTTCAAAAGGACTTTTGCCTGTCAGTGCATAAAGCCCTGATGCAATGATTACAGCAAATACAAACAGTTTGCCAAAATTCAGCCAGGGGCCGCTTCCTGAATTTCTAAATGAAAGGCTCAGTGCATAAAAGGAGACAGCTGCTACAGCTATCAAATTAACAGCCCATATGGAATTAAGCCAGGGAAGTGAAACTTTGAAATAGTCTGTAAGAACAACATTTAAACCTATTACAAAAAATGAGGCAAAACCAATTGCATACAAGACAGAGGCCAGGATTGATGCAAACCAGACTATCCAGCCAACAATAAATGCAGATTCTATAGATAAAACTTTTTTAGAAAAAAGATATGTTCCACCAGACTCCGGAAACATGGAAGACATCTCGGCAAAACTGGCTGCAATAATTATTGCAATTATGCCGTTAAAACCAAATGCCAGGATCGCACTCGGCCCTGATAATGCAAATGCTACACCACTTAGAGCCAGTATCCCGCCGCCTACTATGGCTCCTACACCTACACCGGTTGCACCAAGTAACCCTATTGTCCTTTTACTGTTTTTATCCATAAAACAATATTGAGTTTATTGAAATCTGAAGTAAATAAATTATAGATATCACCGGGGGTGATGTTATACAAACTGCAGCTCTTCTTCCATAACCCCGTTAATAAAGTTATATAAGACTTTATTGTCTGTATTTTTAGCCTCATCCACGGAACCAACAAAGACTATCTTGCCTTCATAAAGGAAAGCAATACGGTCAGATACAGCAAAGGCACTTTCAATATCGTGTGTAATTATTACACTCGTGATATTAAACTTCTTGTTCATATCGTTAATTAGATCGTTTATGCGGATAATATTTGGCGGGTCAAGCCCGGTAGTAGGTTCGTCGTAAAGCAGAATTTTGGGCGTTTTTGCCAGGGCACGTGCAAGCCCCACCCTCTTTTTCATTCCCCCGCTCAGGTCTCCGGGCATTTTATCATCAATATCCGGCAGTCCTACAAGTTTTAGTTTCTTTTTAACAACTTTGTCTATTTCTTCTCTGCTGAGTGATGAATTCTCAACCAGTGTATATGCAATATTGTCCCATACAGACAGTGAATCAAAAAGTGCAGCTCCCTGGAAAAGCATTCCGATATTTTTCCTAACATCGATTAGTTCACTCTCGGGCATTGTTGTAATATCGCCGCCGTTTATTATTACTTTACCGCTATCAGGCCTTAAAAGGCCGTTAATTTCTTTTAGTAATACACTTTTACCGGTACCACTCCCTCCGAGCACGGTAATTTTCTCACCTTCATAAATATCAAGGTTAACACCATCATGTACTACTTTCTCACCAAAAGTTTTATGTACATCTACAAGTTCTATTATTTTATTCTTATTCATAACTTATAATATGCTTCAAACCTTTACTTTACTCATAATTGATAAAAATTGAAGCAATATCATTTAATATATGGGGAATTTATCTATTTACACCAAACTATAATGGAGTTACAATAAGTAAGTTTGTTAGATAATGAATCTTTATTTATATCTATTTATCTAAAAATTTGTAATAATTTTAACAATTTAGTGAGGTTATAATTAATGGCACATGTATTACCGGATTTACCTTATAGCTATGACGCCTTAGAGCCGAATATTGACGCTAAAACCATGGAAATACACCATGGAAAACATCACCAGGGTTATGTTAATAACCTTAATGCTGCTCTTGAAAATCATCCTGAGCTTCAGGAAAAATCAGTTGAAGACCTGATCTCAGATTTAAATTCTATACCCGAAAACATCAGAAATGCAGTCCGTAACAATGGTGGCGGTCATGCAAATCACAGTCTCTTCTGGCCATGCATGGGTCCAGGTGGTGGTGGAAACCCTGAAGGCGAATTGGCTGATGCAATAAATAGTGCTTTCGGAAGTTTTGATAACTTTAAAGACCAGTTCTCAAAAGCTGCTGCAACAAGGTTTGGCAGCGGATGGGCATGGCTTTGTGTAGATGGTAACGGCAACCTCGTTGTTACTTCAACCCCTAATCAGGACAACCCCATCTCTGATGGATTAAAACCTGTACTGGGACTTGATGTATGGGAGCATGCTTATTATCTGAATTATCAGAACAGAAGACCTGATTACGTAAGTTCGTGGTGGAACGTTGTTAACTGGAATCAGGTAGCACAAAACTTTAGCTCCGCAAAATAAATCAGACGGCAACCGGAAGGCTGGTTATAATTAGTTGTTATAATCATGTTTAGATGAGATAAATAACAAGCTGTTATTCCTCCAGCCATATTATCATACAAACACTGATTATATTATGCTTTGAATTTGAAAAAGTATTAATATGCTTGCGAGAGGAAAAAAATGGAAGTCGAATATAAAGATATGAGTGAAAAAAAAGCAAATGCTGAAGATTTCGAGCCTTTTGTTGGTGATGACGATATCGACATCGACATAGAAGACGGAATAATTGAAATTGACGAAAGCAGTATAGAAGCCGCAAAAAAGAAAGATGAAGAAGATGAGTGGGTTCCTGATGAGCAGCTCAGGCTTCTTTATGTCTATTTTAAAGATATGGCGGTTGAACCACTGTTTACAGCCAAACAGGAAGTTGAAATTTCAGCAAAAATTAAAAAATGTGAAGCAAAAGCAAGAGAACTGAATTCATTTGTTACCCAGCTTACTGCAATGAAATCAAGGATTCGTAAGAATCCCTCAAAGATGAAAGTTCTTAATAAAAGAATTGACTGCCTTGCCGCATTCACAAAAGTATTTTTCGAATGGGCACAAAGACTAAAACAAAGATTTGTAAAAGCTAACCTTAGACTGGTAATTACAATTTCAAGAAGATATATGAGCAGAGGTCTTCCACTGCCTGATCTTATTCAGGAAGGAAACCTTGGACTAATGAGGGCTGTTGAAAGATTTGACCATACCAAGGGTTATAAATTTTCGACTTATGCTTCATGGTGGATACACCAGGCAATACTCAGGGCGCTCCAGGGCCAGACAAGAACGATCAAAGTCCCCGTTTATCTTTTGGAGCAGGCAAACCGAGTCTACAAAACAAGCGCTAAGCTTGCTAAAGAGATGGAAAGAAAACCCACCCCGCAGGAAATTGCTGATGAGTCCGGCATATCTGTTGAAGTTGTAAAAAGAATTCTTAATTCTACAAATGATGCAATAAGCCTTGATACACCGGTACTCGACGGAGAGAAGACAACTCTTCTTGATTCTGTCTCCGACAAAGAAGCTATGATTCCAGACTCAGTAATTGCAAAAGCTTCTCTTGCAGAGAAATTAAAAGAAGCTCTTCTGCTTCTTAACGAAAGAGAAGAAGAGATAATAAGACTCAGGTTCGGCATTGACCGCCAGAGTACTTATACTCTTGATGAAATTGGTAAGAGGTTTAATCTCACAAGGGAAAGAATAAGGCAGATTGAAAAAGCCGCACTTGGCAAACTCGCAAACTCCAATATCAAAGACCATCTCGAAAGCTTCTTAAAAAGCCAGTAACAATAAAATATAAAATTAAAATGAAAAAGGGGATACAAACTGTATCCCCTTTTTCATTTTAAGGCATTACAAAATTTAATTCTTTTGCATCTTTTTACATACTCCTCCGTCTTTATAGGTAAAATATACAAATGGGTAAACAATCCCATAAAAGGAGATAATCATGAAGAATCTTATAATAGAAAAGAAATGTGACTGCGCTGGCTGCAACTGTGATGAAAGCTGTAAATGCGAAGGCTGCGACTGTGCCAACGGTGTCTGCAACTGCTCATGCGCATGTACTAAATAGTATCAGTTAGTAATTATTGATTCTTTAAGATATTTAAAATCAACGGAGCAATCTCTTATGAGATTGCTTCATTTTACTCACAATGACAATCAGGACATATATACGATGAATTACTCTACTGAAGAAGTCTGGGACAATTTTAATAAGCAGCTCTATTCCTTTATCTACAAAAGGGTAAACAATAAAGTTGAAGCTGAAGATATTCTCCAGAATGTTTTCATAAAGATCCATAAAAACATAGAAAGCCTTACAGAATCCGAAAAACTTCCTGCATGGATATACAGCATTGCACGAAATACAATTATTGATTATTACAGGAACAGCGGAAACAAAATAAATATTGAGTTCAATGAAGACTTCATAGTGCCGGAAATAGAAGTTGAAGGTGATCTTTACTGCCAGATAAAAGCATGCCTCAGTTC
The DNA here is from genome assembly GCA_029262335.1 of Deltaproteobacteria bacterium. Classification (GTDB taxonomy): domain Bacteria; phylum Desulfobacterota_D; class UBA1144; order Nemesobacterales; family JAJCZQ01; genus JAJCZQ01. The sequence continues at coordinate 121,595 of JAJCZQ010000017.1, read as the reverse complement.
ATTTGTGAAAATCCTGCCCGAAAAATACAGAGACTCTGTCGAACTCAGCGAGCTTCGGGGCATGAAGCAGAAAGATGTTGCTGAGACACTCAGCATATCCCTGCCTGCGGCCAAATCCAGGATTCTTAGGGGAAAAGAGATGATAAAGCAGCACTTTATCGACTGTTGTAAATTTAAGCTTGATGATAACGGAAAGCTTATTGGCGGGGACTGGCCGAATGAGAACTGTGAAGAGTGTGAAACGTGCAGCCCATAACAAACCACTTTTAAATCACCCAATAATTTAGTATACTAATGACCAAAACTTATTAGGTCTGAAAAATGAAATTAAAAAATCTTTTAATACCGATGGTTATATGTGTTTCTCTTCTTGGAACCAGCTGCGTGGCTCTTGTAGCAGGAGCAGCAGCAGGCGGAAGTGCAGCATATATAATGACAGAAAAAGGTTACAAGGTTCAGTCACCTGTAACAAAATAAATTAATACTTTATCCCGGAATTAACTTATGAATTTTATAAAACCTGGTCTACTATTACTCATAGCTGTAACTATTATACTTTCCGGATGCGGATGCGGAGTACCCCTCATTCCGGGTATTTAGTTTACAAAGGCAAACCTAACTTTTTACCAAAGAAAGCAAATAAAAGGTAAAAGACCACCATTATTGCCATTGATATTATCATTGAAGGCCAAAAGCCAAAATGATTCTTAATCAGTGCCGGCAATACTATAAAAAACAGTAAGGTTGGTAAAACCAGCCAAAATATTCCGTAGGAAAGATCAATTATCTTCTGTGAATCTTTCGTATCCACATAGATCCATATCATCGCAAGTATGGAAGTTAACGGTAAAGCTGCCAGCATTGCCGCAAAATAACCCGACCTCTTGGCTATTTCAGAAACTCCAACCACGACCCCGGCTGTAATAAAAAATTTGAGTGCTATATAAATCATAAATATTACTATAAAGATTAACTTTAAGAATTAAAATACTAAAACAATAAATGGTAAAAAAAGAAAGGTATGAAATTAAGGGAAAAACCCCAATAAGCCGGACAACTATACACGGATGGAGCTCTGTCCTGTTTGGTCTTTTATTCGTAGCAGCAGGCCTATATATAGTATTAATTTCATTTAATATTATTGAAACACCCGACAGCAAATTTAATGTACCCAGGTATATGGCTGCAATGTTTGGAGGAGTATTTTTATTGCCCGGGCTTTTTTTAGTAATACACGGACTTCTCAGCCTCAATTACAGGCCCGCTAAGTTTCTGGTAAATGCTTCCCCATGGGACAATGACTACAGTTGGAACCACTCTCATATTAATGACAGGAGCAGGTCAGACCTTATAAAGTTTTTTTTCAGTACTGTTTTTTTAATATTATTTTTAATACCGTTCCATATTTTCATATTTAAATTCCTTGGTCAGAGTAAAATTGGTTATTTCCCGATGGCATTAATGATCATATTTGACCTGGCAGTATCAATAATAATATTGACCTATTTAAAAAAACTATTCAGATACTTAAAATACGGCATGAGTACCCTGAGGTTTAACCAGTTTCCCTATTTCCTTGGAAACAGACTGGAACTTACTTTTATTATTAAAAACAGGCTAAAAGGTGCCGGACACATTAATGCTACTCTTAGCTGCATTGAAGAAAAATACGAGACAAGGGGGTCGGGGGATAATAAAAAATCAGTTGTTGTGTGTTACCACCTCTACTCTGAAACCAGGGATATCGATTTTTTTTCAGAGGAAAAGCACGGATCTTTGCAAATACCTGTCCAGTTTGATCTGCCGTCTGAGGAAATTTACCGTACAAAGCTTAAGGAACGACCACCAACTTACTGGGAACTGGAAATAAAGGCTGAAACAGACGGCCAGGACCTGCTTAAGAATTTCTTAATACCGGTTTATTAATAAGTGAATTTATATTAAGGTTTAATCATGTACTTTTGGATTTAAATGGTTTAAAAGAAGAAATAATAAACGGCAAACTCTCGCATATATCTGTTTTTTTATATTTACTTTTTTTTCTATTGTTGCCGCAAGTTTCCTTAATTAATAAATACTTAAGGAATTTTAATATTCAATTTGAAAATAATTCTCCTATTATTTTCATGATGATCATATCTTCACTAGTTCTTGGTATTGGAATATATTATTGCTATATCTGTAATGGTGGAAACAAAGGCGAAAACTTTGCTGATAAGTTTATATGTTTATTATGGGTTATATCTTTTAGATATTGTGCATTTATATTTGGAATATTGTTATTTTCAATAATTATATTAACAATTCTTGAAAATGAAGGAAAAATCAACGAAGCAATATCAAATCATTACGTAACTTACATAAAGCTAACATTTTCAATATTACTTCCCTTTTGGATTTATTACAGAATTGGGCATCACATTAAAGATATTAATAGAAGAATAAGAGAAAAAGCCGTTACCTAGTCGTAATAATCAAGACCCAGGTGAGTAATAAGGTTTTCGCCTTTTAGGAAGCGAAGTGTGTTCTTCAGCTTCATCTGCTGAATGAAAAGGTCATGCTCTGGGTACAGACCTCTCTTAACCATCGGGCTTTTAAAGTAAAATGAAAGCCATTCCTGAATACCAAACATTTCAGCACGTTTTGCAAGATCAAGAAACAGGACAAGGTCAAGCACAATAGGGGCTGCCAGGATACTGTCCCTGCAAAGGAAATTCACCTTTATCTGCATCGGGTAATCAAGCCATCCGAAAATATCTATATTGTCCCAGGCTTCTTTCTCATCACCTCTTGGCGGATAGTAGTTAATCCTTACCTTGTGGTAAAAATCTGAGTAAAGCGCAGGATATAGATGTGGCTGAAATATTGAATCAAGTACACTAAGTTTGCTTTCTTCTTTGGTTTTAAATGACCATGGGTCATCAAGTACTTCTCCGTCCCTGTTGCCAAGGATATTTGTTGAAAACCAGCCGTTTATTCCCAGCAGCCTGCTCTTAAAACCTGGAGCAAGAATAGTTTTCATAAGTGTCTGCCCGGTCTTAAAATCTTTACCGGCAATAGGAACTTTGTTCTCTATTGCAAGTTCTTCAAGTGCCGGAACATCTGCAGAAAGATTTGGTGCACCGTTTCCGTATGGAATACCGCATTTGATTGCAGCATATGCATAAATCATACTTGGCGGTATATCTTTGCTGTTCTTTTTAAGGCCCGCTTCAAAACTTTTTAGAGTACTGTGTACTTTGGTTATTTTGAGAAACACTTCGGTACTTCCGCACCAAAGCATAACAAGGCGGTCTAATTTATTATCTTTTTTAAACTTATTTATGTCTTTTATAAGCTGTTCGGCAAGGTCCATCTTTGTCTTGCCTTTTTTTACATGAGTCCCGGACAGGTTCTTTACATACTGCTGGCTGAATACAGCCTTCATCGGGGATGATTTTTTTAGAGTTGGTTTTAATTTTTGGAGTAATTCATTTTTTAGAACACCTGATTTAACGGCTGCATCATAGCAATTGTCAGGATAGATGTCCCATCCTCCAAAAACTATATCTTTTATATCAGTTAAACCGATAAAATCCTTAATTAACGGGGATTTCTTATCAGTTCTTTTGCCGAGTCGAATTGTACCCATTTGGGTAAGGGACCCAATTGGCCTTCCGAGCCCTTTTTTTATAGCCTCAATGCCGGCAATAAAGGTAGTACTTACAGCACCACTCATTCCCGGAAGTAATACACCGAGTTTTCCCTTGTGGGAAGCAATCTTAATTTGAGTTGAATCAGTATTTTTAGATATTTTCGACAAGAAGAAATTACCTCTTTGAGAACTGCTGTCCTCTTCTTGCTTTTCTTTTACCGTATTTCTTACTTTCGACCATTCTTGAGTCACGTCTTAGAAATCCGGCTACTTTTAGTTTCTTACGTAGTGTGTCATTGGATTGAAGCAAAGCCCTTGAAAGTCCGTGTCTGACTGCACCGGCCTGTCCTGTTAAACCACCGCCCTGTACATTTACAAGTATATCGAACTGACCATCAGTTTCTGTTACTGCAAGAGGTTCTCTGGCCTGTATCTGCCATGATTCGCGGGGAAAATATTCATTTAATTCCCTGTTATTAACCTTAAAACTACCTTTGCCGGGTTTTAACCATACCCTGGCTACCGATGTTTTTCTGCGTCCAGTTCCGTTATATAATGTTTCAGACAATTAATTAAACCTCCAGTGCTTCCGGCTGTTGGGCCAAATGAGGGTGGGAATCACCCGCATATACTTTTAATCTGCCAATAAGAGTTTTCTGCCATTTAGATTTCGGCAGCATACCCCAGACAGCTTTTCTTAAAATTTCTTCTGGTTCTTTTTCTTTTAGTTTTTCAGCTGTAATTGATTTTATTCCACCTGGGAACTGCGTATGCCAGTAATAAGTCTTCTGGCTCCATTTGTTACCGGTAAAATTAACTTTATCAGCATTGATAACTACAACAAAATCGCCAATATCTGCATGTGGAGTAAATTGTGGTTTTCCTTTACCCCTGAGCAATGTTGCAACTTTGGTAGCAAGTCTGCCAACAGTCTTGCCTTCAGCGTCAATAATAAACCATTTCTGGTCTGCTTCTTCGTTTTTTGCCATATATGATTTCATACTATTTTCCTAAACAATAAGGTGTGTCATTCTACCAAAATCTAATATAATGTCAAGATGTACCTATATCGCTTTTTTTCCTCAAATAATTTTAATAAATACTAGCTTATTATTTCTTTTAATGCACCAATAAAAATATCTACGTTCTCTTTTGTACAGGATTCACCCATTAACCCTATTCTCCATATTTTACCCCTTGTTTTACCAAGGCCAACACCTATTTCAATTCCATGTTCCTGAAGGAGTTTTGATCTTACCTGGTCATCGTCTATTCCGTCTGGTAAGACTACGGATACAAGCATAGGGAGCCTGTGCCCTTCCTGGGCAAACAAACTAAATCCGAGCTTGCTAATTTCTTCAACAAAATAGTCCCCAACCATCTGGTGCCTTTTGTGCCTTTCCTCAAGGCCTTCTTCCAATATAATCTTAAGCCCTTCTCTCAGGGCATAAATCATGGAAATTGGTGCTGTATGATGGTAGACCCTTTCACTACCCCAGTATTTCCTTATCATGGAGAGGTCAAGATACCAGCTCTCAACCTTGGAACCCCTTGCCTCTATCACATCCACTGCTTTATCACTAAACGTTACAGGGGAAAGCCCTGGAGGAACGCTTAAGCACTTTTGCGTTCCGCTATAGCATATATCAATGTTCCAATCGTCAATTTTAAGTTCGCATCCTGCAAGTGAGGTTACCGCATCTACCAGCAGGAGTGTATCAGTCCCTTTTACATAATCACCTATCTCCTGAAGCGGCTGTTTTGCCCCGGTTGATGTCTCAGCATGCACAATAGCCACAAGTTTTGTATCAGGATTTTGTTTTAATACATCTATTACTCTTGAGGGCTCTATAATTCTTCCCCATTCTTCTTCTATCCTTATAACCTCGCCGCCGTATCTCGAAGCAACATCTGACATCCTCTCGCCAAATACCCCATTCACCCCGATAACTACCTTATCACCTGGTTCAAGTATATTGACAAAACCTGCTTCCATTCCGGAGCTTCCGGTGCCGGAGACAGGGATTGTAAGCTTGTTCTTAGTCTGGAATACATCCCTTAGCATCTGGGTGGTTTCGTCCATCATATCCAGAAATTCGGGATCAAGATGGCCTATAATAGGTGTTGCAAGAGCGTCATAAACTCTCCTGCTTACATTGCTGGGCCCGGGACCCATTAATAGCTTTGATTTCATTTTAGTACTGCTGTTTTCTGATAAGGACAATTATGAGACTCCTCCGTTATAAAAAATTAAATATAAAATAAAAAGACAAATAATTTTGATAGTAGAAAATCGGAAATAATAATTAATAACAAAGATACTACAACAGTCCTTGTTGTTGCCCTTCCTACTCCCTGTGTCCCGCCTTCTGCGTTCATACCAATATAACACCCTGTGAAAGCAACAATTAAACCGAAGAAAAAGGTTTTTGAAATACCACTTATAAAATCATCTACCCCGACCCACTCTCTTGTTGAAGTTAAAAACAGCTGGGGCCCTATATCAAGATCAATTGAAGAAATAATCATAGCACCAAATATACCTGCGAGGTTGGAAATAATGGCGAGTAGGGGAAAAGAAATCATTGCAGCCCAGATCCTTGGAGCTACAAGTTTTTTTATCGGGTCTGCACCAAGTGTCTTTATTGCATCTATCTGCTCGGTAACATTCATTGAACCAATTTCGGCTGTAATCCCCGAGCCTACCCTTCCTCCTACGAGGAGTGAAGTTACAACAGGGCCAAGTTCTCTTACAAATGACAACGTAACAACCGGGCCTACAAGCCCTTTTGCTCCGAACCATGCAAATCCCCACGATAGCTGGACAACCATAACCATCCCGATTGCTAGAGCTGATACAATTACAATCAATATTGATTTAATACCAATTTCAAATACCTGTTCTGTTATCTGTTTATAGTCATAAGGTGGTTTCAGTGTTGTAATAAAAGCATTATAGCAAAATATTGTAACTTCCCCGACAGTTAATAATGAATCAATACAAAATGCTCCAATTTTGTAAAAGAGGCCGATCATAGCTTAGCTCAGTACCCTGAATTTCGACAGGAAAGTAACAAATTCTTTAAAGTAAGTATCAAATTCATCGTTTATATTCGAATAACTGAAATCATAAACACACTGCTCTTTTTTAAATACTACTGTAGATATTTTAAGGTCCTCTCCTTCATACTTTGCATCATAAAGTGAAAATAATGCTTCCTGGCCATCCACCTGTATTAATTCCCTCTCAATAAGCTGTTTCCCTTTAATACCAACCAGTAATGATCCTGCAAGTGCAGTGAGGCTGTATTTGGCTTTGTTAGGGCCGCACGAAGAATTCACGGTAATGGCAGAAGTCCTTTTTTTGTTTGTAAAAAACAGGTCCCCGTAATCTATGTTTACCCTTTTCCAGTTATTCCCGAGTGTGCCAATCCTGTAGCTTGTGAGATCAGTTGTATAAACATCACCTTGCAGCTGCCCGCTGCCGGGGTCAGAGGAAGCATAAATTTTCGCAAATTTAAATACAGAGCACGAACTAATAGTTAGAGCAAGGGCAACAAAAACTGGAAGAATCAGTAAACGGGTATACATAATTTTTTTTGGTAATTTTGTTTGTGAACACCATTTTTCAACTAAGCTGCTGTCAAGAATACTTGAATCTATTCTAAAAACCAAGCATCATAATTTTCCATGAATAAAGTTCAAATATATACAAGCAGCTACTGTCCGTATTGCATTAGAGCAAAACAGCTGCTGGACAGCAAGGGTATTGAATACGATGAAGTAAATCTTGATAAAAACCCTGAAAAAAAGATTGAAACAATGCAAAAGCTCAACTGGCGGACTGTACCAATAATACTGATCGGCGATGAACTCATTGGCGGTTACGATCAGCTTGTCTCTCTTGAAAGGGCAAACAAGCTTGATGAACTACTGAATTAATAATAATTGACACTCACTAAACTTTATTTACTTTAATTCCGATGTCTGTAAAAACAAGATTTGCACCAAGTCCCACGGGCTCTCTCCATCTTGGTGGAGCAAGGACTGCTATATTCAACTGGCTTTTTGCCCGTCACCATGGCGGGGAATTTGTACTTAGGATTGAAGATACCGACCAGGTACGGTCCACAGAAGAATCCCTTAATGAAATTTATGATTCCATGAAATGGCTTGGCCTCGACTGGGACGGAACCCCTATAAAGCAGTCTGAAAGGCTTGAGCTTTACAATGAATATGCAAATAAGATGCTTGAATCCGGAAAAGCATATAAATGCTACGTTACACCTGAACAGCTTGCCGATAAAAGGAAAGAAGCACAGGACAAAGGGGAGTTTTTTCAGTACAAAAGGGAATGGGCAGATGAAAATTCCGGCCCCGACAAACCCTATTCAATAAGAATACTCACTCCTGACACAGGTGAAATAGAAGTACATGACATACTAAGGGGAAAAATTAGTTTCGATGCCGGGGAAATAGATGACTTTATAATCTTACGTATGGACGGCTTTGCAACCTACAACTTTGCAGTTGTAATTGATGATGCCTTAATGGAACTGACCCATATTATCCGTGGGGATGACCATCTTATAAATACACCTAAACAGCAGTTAATTTACGATGCACTTGGATTTAATCTTCCCGAGTTTGCACATGTTTCGATGATTCATGGTGCCGACAAGACAAAACTCAGCAAACGCCACGGCGCAACATCAGTCGGCGCTTACAGGGACGACGGTTATCTGCCCGAAGCAATGATAAACTATCTTACAAGGCTTGGCTGGTCTTTTGGGGACGAAGAAATTTTCTCAAAAGATGAACTTGTTGAAAAGTTTACACTTGATAATGTTGGAAAGTCCCCCGCCGTTTTTAATCCCGAAAAGCTCCAGTGGCTAAATGCTCATTATATAAAGGAAAAACCCGCTAAAGAGATTGCAGAGCTCATATTACCGCTCATGAACGGCAAAGGATATAAAGCAGAAGATGACGATAAATTATTAAAAATTATTGAACAGCTTCGGGAAAGATCAAAAACTCTTAATGATTTTGTGAGTCAGTCTTCATATTTTTACAATGATGTTAATGAATATGAAGAAAAGGCAAGAAACAAGTTTCTGACAGAAGATACAAGGCCGGTGCTGCAGGCATTATCCGGGAAACTGAGTTCGGTTGAAAACTTTACTTATGACAATATTCAAAAAGCTCTTGAGGAGGTTGTCGAAGAGCTTGACCTGAAATTCGGCAAAATCGCACAGCCTATGCGAGTGGCCCTTACAGGAGGCACTGTAAGTCCGGGGATTGGTGAGGTCATTGAAATTCTTGGTAAAGAAGTTGTAATAAGCAGAATACAAAAAGCAATAGATTCAATCTAATCATCCGTTAATAATTTTTCTTTTGAAACAACCACGCCGTTATTATCAGCATAGACATACTCACCCGGCCTGAAAGTAACACCGCCAAAAGTTATAGCAATATTAAGGTCACCTATTCCTTTTTTCTCTGTTTTAAGAGGCACTGTATCGAGTGCTTTCACACCAATATCCAGCCTGCCAATAATATCCACATCACGGATGCATCCGTAAATAACAAAACCTTCCCAGCCATTCTTAACTGCATCCTTAGTTATCAGGTCTCCGAGCAGGGCCCGCCTTAGTGACCCACCGCCGTCTACAACCATTACCTTTCCGTGTCCAGGCTTAGAGGCATTTTCTTTAACTAGTGAATTGTCTTCAAAGCATTTAACCGTAACAATTTCGCCGCCAAAGGTATCATTACCCCCAAAATTATTAAACATCGGATCAACTACCCTGACAAGTTCAGGGAAATCATCGCATAGGTCTGGTGTAGTAAAACTCATGTTGCCTCCATATTAATTAAAACAATTTTTTAGTGTTCAGTTTGTATATATACTCAGATATTTGATTAAATATTACTTATAATCATAATTTATAAAGATGAAAGTAATAGGACTAACAGGGAATATAGGCTCTGGTAAATCTACCGTAGCACTTTTATTCAAAGAACTCGGTGCCGAAATAATTGATGCCGATCAGGTTGCAAGAGACGTAGTGCAACAGGGGAAACCGGCACTTAAGGAAATTGCCCAACTATTTGGGGAATGTATTTTAAATTCAGATGGCTCATTAAACCGGAAGCATGTAGCTGAGATTGTGTTCAGCAGCGATGAAAAAAGAGAACAGTTAAACAGTATTATTCACCCCAGGATATATGATGAAATTTTAAGCTCAATTGAGAGCTACAGTGAAAAAGGGGCAGACATAGTAATAGTAGAAGCTGCTCTAATTCTGGAAAAGAAAGGTTTGCTCAAATTAATAGAAAAATTAATTGTGGTTTCTATAAACGAAGAGGAACAGAAAAAAAGACTAAAAGGCAGGGGTGATCTTTCCGTGGAGCAGATCAATGCCCGGATTAAATCCCAGCTTAGCAACAGTGAAAAGATAAAGCATGCAGACTATATTATCGACAATAATGGTAAGTTGGAAAATACCCGGGAGCAGGTTAGGAATATATGGAGTAATTTGACTTAAAACCCCAAAGACATCTATATTAATAATAAGTTTTATATTTATTAATCATTGTGTTATATTTCACTGGATTTTTAAAAATACATTTCAAAAACAATACTCAGCATAATTGTTTATAAAAAATCGCATCATTAAATGCAACATTTTATCAGGAGCCTTATGAATGAAGGAAAAAATTGAATTTTTAGAACAGAAAGAAAAAGAAGCCGAACTTGGTGGTGGTGAAGCCAGAATAAAAAGGCAGCACGATCTTGGAAAACTCACTGCCAGGGAAAGAATTGACCTTCTCCTGGACAAAAACAGTTTTGTTGAACTTGATAAATTCGTAGTACACAGATGCGACGATTTTGGAATGGGTGACAAAAAATTTCTTGGTGACGGGGTTGTTACCGGCTACGGAAAAATTGAAGGCAGGCAGGTCTTTGTTTATGCGCAGGACTTTACAGTATTTGGTGGTTCCCTGGGCCTCGCTCATGGGAAAAAGATCTGTAAAATAATGGAAAAAGCCATGGAAGTCGGAGCACCCGTAATTGGGCTTAATGACTCAGGCGGTGCAAGGATCCAGGAAGGTGTTGAAAGCCTTGGGGCATATGCAGACATATTTTTAAGAAATGTTCTGGCTTCAGGTGTTGTACCACAGATAGCCGGTATAATGGGGCCATGTGCCGGTGGTGCAGTTTACTCCCCTGTAATGAACGACTTTACAGTAATGTCAAAAGATACGAGTTACATGTTTATCACAGGACCGGACGTAATCAAGGCTGTAACCCATGAAGATGTATCATCAGAAGATCTTGGTGGTGCAATGGTACACAACTCAAAAAGCGGCGTTGCTCACTTTGCTGCAGAAAATGATGAAGATTCCATTTCAATTATAAAAGAACTACTAAGCTTTCTGCCATCAAATAATATGGAAGACCCTCCAAGGGTGCCATGTGATGATCCTGTTGACAGGAAAGAAGAAAGCCTCAGGGAAATAGTCCCTGTTAATCCGAATAAACCATATGACATAAAGGAATTAATAAATAAAGTTGTCGATGACAACTACTTTTTTGAAATTCAGGAGCACTTTGCTCAAAACATTGTTGTAGGATTTGCCAGGATAAACGGCAGGTCTGTTGGCATTGTAGGCAACCAGCCAATGGTTCTTGCAGGATGCCTTGATATCGATGCTTCAATAAAAGCCGGCAGGTTTGTCAGGTTTTGTGACTGTTTTAATATTCCGATTGTTTCATTTGTGGATGTACCCGGATTTTTACCCGGTACTGAACAGGAATGGGGCGGAATCATAAGGCACGGGGCGAAACTGCTGTATGCATACTGCGAAGCAACCGTCCCAAGGGTCACTGTCATAACAAGAAAGGCATATGGCGGGGCATATGATGTAATGTCCTCCAAGCATATAAGAGGTGATGTCAACCTTGCTTACCCGACTGCCGAGATTGCTGTTATGGGCTCGGACGGAGCTGTAAACATTATTTTTAAAGGACAGATTGCAGGGGCTGATGACCCTGATGCAGAAAGATTAAAACTTATTGATGAATACAAGCAGAACTTTGCAAACCCTTACAGGGCTGCAGACCTTGGATATATTGATGAAGTAATTAAACCAGAGGACACAAGACACAGGATAGCGCTTGCGCTTGATATGCTGGATGGGAAAAGACAGACTAACCCGCCGAAAAAACATGGAAATATTCCGCTTTAATTTTGAGGTAACTGATGTTTGAAAAAATACTGATAGCAAACAGAGGCGAAATCGCCGTACGAATAATAAGGGCATGTAAGGAACTTGGGGCTAAAACAGTGGCCGTCTATTCCGATGCCGACAGAAGCTCACTTCATGTGGCACTTGCCGATGAAGCTTATCATATCGGCCCTCCCAAACCGGCCGAAAGTTATCTGGTAAAAGAAAAAATAATCGAAGTGGCAAAAAAATCCGGAGCTCAGGCCATTCATCCCGGGTTTGGTTTCCTTTCCGAAAATGACTCCTTTGCAGAGCTTTGCGAAAAGGAAGGCATTGTATTTATAGGCCCGACTCCTGAAGCTATAAGGCTTATGGGTGATAAAATCACCGCTAGAAAAATTGCAAAAGAAGCCAAGGTACCTCTTGTACCAGGATCAGACGGAGCAGTTACCGATGTCGAAGCAGCAATGGTTGCCGAGAAGATCGGTTATCCCGTAATGATAAAAGCCTCTGCCGGTGGTGGTGGTAAAGGTATGAGACTTGTAAGGGACAAGGAAGAGTTTGAAAACTCACTCAGAATGGCAAAGAGTGAGGCACTTTCATCTTTTGGTGATGATTCCGTCTTTGTAGAAAGATTTATTGAACAGCCAAGACATATAGAAATTCAGATACTTGCAGACTCTCACGGTAAGGTACTTCACCTTTTTGAAAGAGAGTGCTCTATACAGAGAAGACACCAGAAAGTAGTAGAAGAAGCACCTTCGGCATATCTGACTGAAAAAACCAGGAAAAAAATGGGTGACACCGCGGTAAGGATAGCAAAGGCTGTCAATTACCAGGGCGCCGGGACTGTTGAATTCATAATGGACCAGAAACAAAACTTTTTTTTCCTTGAAATGAACACAAGGGTGCAGGTCGAACACCCTGTAACAGAAATGATAACAGGTATTGATATTGTAAAATGGATGATAAGAATTGCCGAAGGGGAAAAACTTCCCTTTAAGCAGTCTGACCTGAAAATTAACGGACATGCACTTGAATGCAGAGTTTATGCTGAAGACCCGGCAATGAATTTTATGCCTTCTCCCGGGATACTTCACTACGTTAAAGCACCTACAGGGCCTGGTGTGAGGGACGACTCATCAATCTACAGCGGATATGAAGTTACATCATTTTACGATCCGATGCTTTCAAAGCTTATTACTTGGGGAGAAACCCGTGAAGATGCCTTAAAGAAAATGGTTGCAGCACTTAGTGAGTATGTGGTACTTGGAGTTAGGACCAACATAGGCTTTTTGATCAGGGTTATGGATGAAGAAGAGTTTAACCAGGCAAAAATAGACACAGGATATATTGAAAGACATCCGGAACTTCTTAGCGAAGAATCTCCGGAAATTGATCCCGCACTGATAGCAGCAGCTGTCACTATGGAGCACGCGGTACCGGAAACAAACAATGGCAATGGAAAATCGACAGCATCAAACTGGAAGTTACTTGCCAGGAGACTAGGAGTATCGAGGAACCCGCTGATATGACATACAGTTTTAAACTAGACAACCAAATATACAAAGTAAATATTGAAGAGGATGACTCCGGAGTTGTTGTCGAAATAAGCGGAGAAGAATATCCCGTTGAATACACAAAGCTGGATGACAACCTCTATTCTATAATTATTAACGATAAATCTTTTACTATAGGTACCTTTAAGCAGGGCAAACAGATACAGGTATTTCATGCCGGCAACCTTTACGAGCTTGAAGCTATCTCCGACAGGGAACTTTCAAAATCGGGTGCTATGGGAAGTGGCCTTGAAATAATTTCCCCAATGCCAAGCCGTGTAGTTAAGCTGCTGAAGAGCGAAGGAGACACTGTCGAAGAAGGTGAATCTGTAGTTGTAGTTGAAGCTATGAAAATGGAAAGTGAATTAAAAGCGCTTCAGGCCGGAACGATTAAAACCATCAAAGTAAGCGAAGGTGATGCAGTAGAAGCAAAAACCCTTCTTGTAGTTCTTACTGAAGAGTAATCAGTCAGTTTTAATTATTTTGTAACCGTTTCTTTTTAAGACACCCGCAATTTCTTTCTGATGTTCCTTATTTCTTGTTTCAAGGGTTATTTCCACAATTGCCCTGTTAAGAGCAAGTCCCTCAGTCATCCTGTCATGCAGTATGTGAATAATATTTCCTTTAAGGTCACCAATCAAAGTGGAAAGCACTCCAAGTGCCCCGGGGATATCAGGAAGCTCCAGGTCCATTCTCATAAGCCGACCCTGTTTATTCAGTCCCCTCTCTATAATTTTTGATAAAATATTAATATCTATGTTACCGCCGCTGATAAGGACCACGACATTTTTATTTTTAAATTTCTTACGCCTTTTCATAAGGCCCGCAAGGCCCACACCACCGCAACCCTCAACAACAAGCCTTTTTTTACTTGCCAGTATCAATAGCGAATCTTCAATCTCGTCTTCATTTACGGTAAAGACATCGTCAACATATTTATTTACCAGGCCTAAAGTGATATCTCCTGCCTTTTTGACTGCAATACCATCCGCAAGTGTTGATTTTGAAGGGACCTCAACGGGTTTCTTCTTCTTGATTGCTTCAACCATTGAGGGAATATTCTCAGTCTGAATACCAAATATTTTTATTTTTGGATTTGTTTCTTTTAATGCTACCGCAATCCCCGAGATTAATCCGCCCCCTCCTATCGGAACAAATACCGCATCAACTTTTTTCAGGTCTTTGTGTATCTCAAGGCCGATTGTACCCTGCCCGGCAATTACATCTTCGTCATCAAATGCATGAATAAAGGTAGATCCTTCACGTTCAGATTCTTCCAGTGCATACTCTAATGATTCATCAAAATTAGCCCCGTGAAGCAATACCTCACCGCCGTAATGTTTTACAGACAGCATCTTATTTATGGGAGTTGCTTCGGGCATTATTACTTTTGCCTTAATATCAAGCAGCCTTGATGACAGTGCCACTCCCTGTGCATGATTCCCTGCTGAGGCTGTTATCACGGAATTATTTTTATTCTTAATCTGATAGAGCTTATTATATGCACCCCTTATCTTAAACGAGCCCGTCCTTTGCAGATTCTCAAGCTTGAAATACACATTTGCACCAATCAATTCCTGCATGGCATAGGAATAAACCAGCGGGGTTTCATGTATCACATTATTAAGTCTTCCTGAAGCTTTTTTAATATCTTTAATCGTAGGCATTGTTAAAATAAAATAACCATTACTAAAACAGTTGGACAATATCATTTTTTCCTTTATGATAAATCGGCATTATGAAAAACTATTATTTCTTTCTATTTTCAACACTAATCCTGTTCTTTTCATGCAACAATAATCCCACTGTGGTAAACATTTCTGAAAAAGACACTCTAAATATAAACATAGGTACAGAGCCGCCTTCTCTTGACGGTTCTTTGGCTACGGACAGCACTTCCTACACTATTCTTAACAACATAATGGACGGACTTACGAAATTCAGCCATGAACACAAACCGGAACCTGCCCTTGCCGAAAGCTGGACTATAAGCGAAGACGGTAAAACATTCGTATTTAAAATCAGGGAAGGAGTTGTATGGTCGGACGGTGTTCCCCTTCGGGCACAGGACTTTGTATATTCCTGGAACAGAATATTAAACCCCGCAACCGCCGGGGACTATGCATATTTTTTGTTCGATCTTGAAAATGCCGAAGAATACAACGCGGGGAAGATCACGGATTTTTCAAAAGTTGGGGTAAAAGCTATTGATGATAATACGCTCCAGGTGAAATTAAAACGTCCGGCTACATATTTTCCAAGTGTTGTATCATTTATGTCCACATTCCCACAGCGGGAAGACATCATAAAAAAACACGGCCAGAGCTGGACTGATCCGGAAAACATTGTGACGATTGGCCCTTACAAACTCACCAAATGGAAACACCATGATTTTATGATCCTTGAGGAAAATGAAAAATACTGGGGCCAGAAACCAAAGAACGTAAAAAAAGTAAAGATGATAATGAACGAAAATCCGAGCTCTGCTCTGGCACTTTACGAAAGCGGGGAACTAGATTTTCTTGATAGTAAAAGTATCCCTGTCCTGGAAGTGCCTAGACTGGTCGACACCGGAGAATTTATTACAAGAGAAGCCTACAGGGGAAGCTACGTAGCATTTAATATTAAGAAACCGCCTTTTGATAATCCCCTGGTAAGAAAGGCATTTGCCAGCGCAATAGAACGTGACAGTATAGTCGGTCTGATCCAGGGTGCAGGATTTCCGGCTACTTCATGGATACCTAAAAATATGCTTGCCCATAATCCTGATATTGGAATAAAATTTGATCCCGAAAATGGCAGGAAGCTGCTTGCAGAAGCAGGATTTCCCGGGGGCAAAAACTTTCCTGATGCTTCATTTCTGTATCCGGATGTCGGAAACAACAGGATTATAGCCGAAGCCCTTCAAAGTATGTGGAAAAAACATCTTGGCGTTGAAGTTGAACTTGATAACCAGGAGTGGAAAGTCTATTTAAAAACACGTCAGACAAATCCTCCCGAGATATCAAGGGGCAGTTGGGGAGCTGATTTTCCTGACCCTCACAATTTTATGAACCTCTTTGAGTGTGCAAGCGGTAATAACCATACAAACTGGTGCAATCCCGAATACGACAGGCTTGTCGAAACTGCAGCTGAAGAACAGGATACGGAAAAAAGAGTAGATCTTTACAACAAAGCACAGACCATACTTACGGAGACTGATGTAGCTATTGTCCCATACGTAAACCAGGTACAGCAAAACATGATAAAGCCTTTTATTAAAGGGCTAGAACCAGACCCTCTAAATCTGATCTATTTTAACAGGGTCGAATTTATCGAAACAAATTAACCCTTAAAATAAGGAATAATCTCTTTTGCATAAGTTTCAAGTGCAAGGTCAGGGTCCGGACTGAATCTGTAAAACAGTACAAAGTTCCTAACACCCGCATCTATATATTTCTCAATTTTTTCTATGCAGTCTTTTTTAGCTCCGGTAATTGTAAAATCCAGGATTGCTTCGCGCGGGAAAAGCTGGCCTAGTTCTCTAAACTTGGCACGTTTCTCTTCGTCAGTAGGAACAATATTAAAATAATTAATTCCGTGATACTCCTCTGGAATATCCACATCGTATCCGGCTTTTAGGAGCTGGTCCTGCATAACAAGCACGTATTTAAAAGGCTCAAGGGTTTTATAAGCTTCATCAACATCTTTACCAAGGGAAGTAAATACCCATAGAGCTGGGTCAAAATCATCAAGAGGTCTGTTCACATTTTCTGCCGCGGATGTTATATCTCCAAGGTACTCTTTATACAGTCCGGGGTTTAAATCAATTGGGAGCCAGCCGTTACCTTTTTCCCCGGTGAGCTGCAGGCCCTTTGGGGTATGTGTTGCAATATAAAAAGGAATACTGTTTCTTTCATATGGCTTAATCTGCAGGAATGCATCTTCAAGTTTGTAGAACTGCCCGTCAAAGTTAATTGGTTCATCGGTATCCCAGAGCATATTCATTACATCGATTGATTCTTTAAGTTTTCCAAGAGGTTTATTCCACTCAATCCCAAATGCATCGAGGTTCATGGATTCGCCAACACCAAGAGTAAGCACAGTCCTTCCCTTTGAAAGCTGGTCTACTGTAGCCAGTCTTTGTGCAAATACAGCGGGGTGCATTCTGTGAGGATCGGATACAGTCCCGAGTTGTATGTTAGTTGTCTGAGGTGCTGCAGCAGCGGCCACTGTCCAGGCTTCCGGGGCTATGGCTCCGGGGGCTACAAACAAAAGGTGGTCCGGATACCAGATTGTATCAAAACCCAGCTTGTCTGCTTTTATAGAAAACTCTATCAAACCATTTACATCTGCTCCCGGCATTGGGGCTGAAAGTCCGAATTTTATATCTTTAGCCATTAGTTCACCTCTTGAATTATATTAGTATTCATTATAAACATATTTAAATTGCAGATTCAACTGAATTAAAATAATGCTATAATTGATTCTGAAATATTTTATCTCTGGAGGCAGAAAAATGAAATTTGGTGCCGGACTATTTAGTATGCAGACACATAAAGACTTACCCGGTGTAACACACAGGGAACTTTATAAAAACTCTATCGACAATGTTAAGCTTGCTGAAGAAACAGGCTTTTATTCCGCATGGCTGTCAGAACATCATTTCCTGGAAGATGGTTACTGCTCCTCCCCGCTTGTAATGGCAGCAGCACTTGCCAATGCCACTAGCACTATCAGAATAGGTACCGGGGCATTTATAGTGACCCTTCATAACCCCGTAAGGGTGGCTGAAGATGCAGCAACAGTTGATATAATTTCAGACGGCCGCTTTGATCTGGGACTTGCAATAGGCTACAGGAAGGAAGAGTTTGAAGGTTTTAATATCCCGATTAACCAGAGGCCGTCAAGAATCGAAGAAGCAATAGATATTATTGAAAAATCATGGGGTGACAAGCCTTTTACATATGAAGGAAAAAGGTTTAATTTTTCGAATATAGAAGTAACACCCAAACCTGTTCAAAAGACGCTTCCGATATATATAGGGGCATTTGAAGAACCTGCTATTAGAAGGGCCGGAAGGCTCGGAAAACCTCTATTAATAGGGCCCGGCAGAACAACACAGATGATTAAAGACACTCTCGGATGGTTTAACGAATCAGCTACTGAAGCCGGGCATGACCCGGACAGTATCGAACATATACTGCTCAGGGAAACCTATATTGCTGATACGCAGAAAGAAGCCATCGAAGGCGGGACAGAATATATTATTAATATGTATAAATTTTATTTCACTCTTGGAGTAAAGATAGTAATCAGGGGTGAGCAGGTAAAAGACATTGATGACCCTCTTTTCGAACATCTTGCTGAGGACCGTTTTATGATCGGCACACCGGACTACTGCGTAGATGAAATTAATAAATATAAAGAAGAGACGGGCATTAATTACATCTGTAACCGTATGGTTTTTCCGCAGGCCCCAAATGAAGCTATTGCTGGCTGTATAAAGCTGTTTGGAGAGAAAGTTATCTCACGGTTTTAAGTCTGAAACTTGACAATATTTTTTAACTGATAGATAATCTAATTTACTCGATCTTTTATAATTTAATTTAATTTTAGGGTTCCTGAAGGATTAAAACGGGAAGCCGGTTAGAGTCCGGCACAGCCCCGCTGCTGTATTTAACCTTACAAACCGATGCATTATGCCACTGGTGAAAACCGGGAAGGCGCACCGGCCACAATTGGTTATAAGTCAGAAGACCTGCCCCAAAAACTAGATTTATATTTTCTTCGAGGGGAGAAAAATATATGCTTAAATTTTTTGTGCCTCCCCCATGCTTAAAGCAACGGGGATACGTTTGTTAAAATATATCTTAATAATACCAGTTCTTTTTTTACCCGGATTACTCCGTGCGCAGGATTCTAATATCCTTGACACCGTGATAGTAGAGGACTACTCCATCAAATCACCGGTGAACTACCCTTCCTCGTTCTCAACAACTATTTATACAGAAGATTATGAAGGTGAATTTGAAACAACTGCCGACCTGATAAACCTCGCCCCCGGAACAACAGTCCGGGATTTTGGAGGGTTCGGAAAGTTGAAGACCGTTTCAATCAGGGGCAGCTCCAACGAACAGGTTGTAATACTTCTCGACGGAATAAAAATAAACAACTCTTTTGGGGGAGGAGTAGACCTTTCTACTATACCAGCCGGGATAATTGACAGAATTGAAGTGATAAGGGGCGGCTCATCTGCAATTGCTGGGTCTGATGCAATAGGCGGAGTGATAAACATCATTACAAAAGATACTGGCAACCCATTTACCAGCTTTTATGCTACATACGGCTCTTTTAATACTTTTCTTATCAATGCTGCTACTTCGGGAAAAGCGGGAGGCCTTGGATACCTTGTGTCTTTTAACCACGCACAGACAGACGGTGATTTTAAATTCAGGTCAGTAAACGGGCTTACTCTCAGAAGAATTAACAATGAATACAGGGCAGAAAGCTTTCTTGTAAAACTGGATTATAGTCTTAATTATTGGAACATAGATTTTCTTAATGAGTTTTATTATGATGACAAGGGCGTTCCGGGACTTGGAGAATTTCAGAGTGACAGCTCAAACCAGAAGGATGTCAGGAACTTTACAACACTTAGGTTTTCAAAAAACAGCTTTATTAATGATAATTTAGATTTCGAACTGATTCTCTATAACAATTTTGATTATCTCAAATTTACAGACCCCACTCCAACAGTCGGAATCCCAATTGATACAAAAAGCAAACTCAACAACATTGGTTTAAAACCTACCGTAACCTGGTATCCGACAGACAATCTAAGCGTTCGTTCTTTTGCACAGTATAATTATGAAAACCTGAACAATGATGAATTTAACAACCCCGACAGAAACACACTTAGCTATTTTATCGGAAATGAACTTTTTCTTTTTAACAACAAATTATTTATTGACCTGCTTACCCGGATAGACCTTGTTTTTACAAACGGCAGTGAAGACTCCTTCGATTTTGCATTCTCACCAAAGCTTGGCATTAAGTACAACTTTTATGAAAATTTTAATATAAAAACAAACATTGCACGTTCATTCCGCGTACCGACTTTCAGTGAACTTTTTTTCCCTGAACAGGGATTTATCGGCGGAAACCCCAATCTGGAAAACGAAACATCTATTGATTTTGATATAGGCATTTCTTATGAAACTCCTAAACTAAGTTTTGAAGTAAACTATTTCCTCCGTGATGTGGATGACCTGATACTGTTTGTTTTTGTAAGCGCCCAGAGAATAGAGCCCAGGAATGTGGGCAAAGTCTTTGAGAATGGAATTGAATCAACAGTTATTTACAGTCCAACCGATTATCTAAGCTTTTACGGAGCTTATACTTTCCTCGATGGTGAACTTGATGACACAGGTGCCCAGCTTCCGGGCAGGCCAAAAAACCAGTTTGATATAAGAGCTGTATTTGAGAAGTACAACACAAAGGTTTATGCAGAAGCGCACTACCTGGATAAAATCCCGCTCACAGCATTCCGCAACTCAAGGACCACAGATGCGAGGACCACTTTTGATGCAGGGATAAAATATTCGTGGAAAAATTACTATGCAAATTTAGAATCAAAAAATATTTTTAACAACCTCAACGTGAGAGATGCTTTTGATTTTCCCCTCCCGGGTAGAACAATTTTTCTCACGTTGGGGCTGAATATTTAAAATTAAGGAGGCACAGATGAAAAAATTTCATTTATTAGTTTTATTAGCAGTCATTGCAGTCTTTACAGCTGCATGTGACGAAACAGATACCGGAGGCGGTGGAGATGTAGTAGCGGACAGGATTCTTGCTGTTTCCGAATTCGAGGGTGACGAAGAGGAAATCAAAGTTGGTGGTGTGGCTGGCGCAGTTCCTCCCGGGAGTGAAGTGGTAGTAACAAACCAGGATACCGGTGAAATCCAGACAACAACCGGGCTTCAGGACGGCAGTTTTGACCCTCCGTTCGAAGGAAGTACTGATGACACCTTTCTTGTGGAAGTATTTGTAGAGGAAGAACTGATAGATACAACAGATCTGTCTGTAATCACACTTGAAAGCCTTGTTAATCCCAACCAGGCTGTACTTGGAAGCGTCCCAGCATCATTAAAAATACTTGATGACAGGGCATATGTAATAAACGGTTTTTCTAATAATATCCAGGTATTCGACATAAACCAAATACCCCCTGTAGAAATTGGCACAATTGTTCTTCCGGTAGATTCAAATCCAATGAATATGGATTTTATAAATGACACGCAGGCACTTGTTGCAAACAATATAGGACAGACTGCAGCTATTGTTAACCTGGATACTTTTGAGTGTGAGACGCTTTATACAAGGCAACTTAATGTACCTTTTGAACCCTGCAATGAAATGATAAATCTTGGAACCGGCAGGTTTGAAGACCCCTCTGGTGTAGTTGTTGTAGGAAATACGGGATATATCACAAATAATAATCTCCAGGGGTTTGCAGATCCAATAGGACTTGGTTTCATAACAGTTATTGACCTGGAAAATAATTCATCTTTTACAATACAGGCTAGTGATGTAAACACGGGGGCAATGCTTCTCGTTGGAGAAGAACTATTTGTCTTAAACGGCGGAAATACAACTCTAACGTTTGAATGTGATCCTATTTTTGAACCCTCAATAGACGTAATTAATATCAACACAAATACTATTGTGAATAATATCCCAATACCTTTAAGTGATATTAATCCGGAAGTCTGTTTACCAGGAAGTATGACAGCTACTCCCGACAATGAATTTGCCTACCTGGGATTAGGTGTTGTAGGTGCCTTACTTAAAGTTGATTTAGCAAATAAACAAGTAATCAGAGGAACAGATAATCCAATTATTATTACAGATTTAAGTACTTTAAATTTTACTGCAAGTATTGCAATTGATGATAATGGAATTGGATTTACAAGTTTATTTAATACTGACCAGATTGCTGTATTTAATACAGAGAATGACGAAGTAAATCCATTCCCGGCAATTACACCCTTCCCAGCAGGTATTGCAGCGTTTGATCCAAATGCTGACTTACCGGAAGGTGTTCAATTTTTAGCTTTAAGACAAGGAGTATCGGGAGTTGATTTTACAGGGCCGAATCTTTTCTATGCAACAGGAATAAGTTCTCAGCTTGGCTCAGTAAATGCCAATATAATTTTACCATAGAAAATTAACAGGAGGCTGTTTGAAGCAGCCTCCTGTATAAATAATGAATATCAAATCTAAAATTATAAATGAGACAATAAAATCAATTGACCTGCTTAATGAGGACTATTTAAAGAAAGCCCGTCAAAGATTAGACAGTCTCACAAAACCCAAACACAGCCTTGGTATGCTTGAAGATATTTCATCAAGGATTGTGGCAATTAAGGAAACCGTTATACCTACTATAGAAAAGAAGGCGGTTTTTGTATTTGCATCTGACCACGGAATCACGGCTGAGGGCATAAGTGCATATCCCCCGGAAGTGACAGCGCAGATGGTCTACAATTTCCTTGACGAAGGTGCTGCAATTAATGCAATTTCCATGCAGACAGGTACCGATGTATATGTTGCAGATATCGGAGTGAACCACGATTTCCCTGATCTGAAAGATCTTCTTTCTATAAAAATCAGCAGAGGTACAAATAATTTCCTGAAAAACCCTGCAATGACATCAGTAAATGCTGTTAAAAGCCTGGAATCCGGAATAAAAATTGCAGAAAAATCTGCTCTACACGGCTACGATTTAATTGCCGGAGGAGAAATGGGGATTGGCAATACAACATCAGCTGCTGCTGTAATATGCCTTTGTCTCGACCTTGAAGCTTCAGAAATCGTCGGATTTGGCACTGGAATCGACAAAGAAACATGGATTTTAAAAGTTGAAACAGTAGATAAGGCAATAAAAAAATATGGAAAAAAGAATATGTCAGCATTAGATGTTCTTTCTTCAGTAGGGGGATATGAGATCGGTGGTATTGCCGGGCTTATGCTTGGATGTGCGAAAAGCAGGATACCTGTAGTTGCTGATGGGTTTATCTCTACTGCCGCCGCATGTATTGCAATTAAGTTGTGCCCCGCAGTATTTGATTATCTGTTTTTTAGTCATATTAGTTCCGAAAAAGGACATAAGTTGACACTTGAGAAACTTAATGCCAGACCAATTCTTGATCTTGATCTCAGGCTTGGTGAAGGTACCGGTGCTGTGCTCGCATTTCCAATTATTGAAGCAGCACTTTCGGTGTATAACAATATGAACACGTTTGAAAAAGCCGGTGTTTCGGGGGAAAAACAATAAATATCTATTTTATCTTCATAGGAATACCTGAGACCAGAAGGTATACCTCGTCACAAATTGCTGCAATTTTTTGATTGAGTTTACCGAGCTCAGACTGGTATTTCCTTGATAAACTGTTTTCCGGAATAATGCCGCCACCTACTTCGTTAGTCACTACTATTAATTCACCGTTATATTTAGAAAGGTTTTCCAGGAATTTGGTCTTATAATTTTCAATCTCCTCTTCATTTGACTCAAAATAAAGATTAGAAAGCCATATTGTTATACAGTCTATTAACAAAACAGGATAATTATTTTCAAGCACCTTGCCGATCCTGAGATGCTCTTCCAAAGTAACAAAATCATTTCCACGCTCTGCCCTGTGTCTTTTTATCTTTTCTTCCATCTCCTTGTCAAATGCTTTTGCCGTTGCAAGAAATGTTTTTTGGCCTTCGTGCTTCCGGGCCAGTTCCAGTGCGAATGAACTTTTCCCGCTTTTTATTCCGCCTGTTACAAGGATTTTTTTTGCCATTTACCAAGTTCCTCTTTTAAAATTGTCATAGATTCAAAAAAATCTTCCTTCCCGAAAACCTCTAAAATTAATAGCCCGTCAAAACCGTCCGTCACCAACTTTTTTACTGCACTGTTTACAAACGACCTGTCAGCTTTTTGAAGACCCAGATGCCCTTCTGAATCAGACTCAGGCCCGTAAAAATGGATAACTCCAATACGGTCAAAATACAGTTCAAAATAATTTTCCCAATCATCCCCACACCTGACTGCATGACTTATATCCAGGCAAAGGTTTGAATTAAAATTATTAATTACCGGTTCAAGTAAACTAATAGGGTAACTCAGGTTTTCTACATAGAGACTGTCCACAGGATACTTTTCATAAATAGCCGAGAGAGATTCCGAAGCGCATCTTTGCCATTCGCCTTCACTTATTACCGATTTTCGGGGCAAATGAAGTACAAAACCCGTTGGATTAAGAGGGTTTGTGAGTTCCATGATTTCAAGTGTTCTGGTTAATGAGAACTTCCTGAAATTTTCCTCAGATGAACATACGTCAAGGTCTATTGGAAGATGCACAGTGTAGCTTAACCCGGAGTTCTTTGTAATTTCAGATAAAACCTTAATGTCATTTACAGTCGGAAGGTTAGAGTAATCCTCCCCTTCAAACAGAATAAGCTGAAGGTCTTCTACAAGTCCGCAGAGTTTTTCTGCATTTGGGATTATGTTGTCAGGGTAGATATAAGAAGTTGTTCCGATTTTCATTTTAATATTAAGATTGCAGCTAATAGTCCGAAAAGCTCTGAAATTTCAATCACAGAACCGTATATATCTCCCGTGGTTCCGCCAAAAGTGTTGTTAAAATACCATGTTAGTAAGGCCGAGAATATTACAACAGAAAAGAAAATAAGGACTCCTGCCAGCCCAAGACAAATAATAGAGATTACAAAGGTAACAATAGAACAAACCACAAAATTTTCCGTAGTTACATACTCTGTAAATGTATAACCAAGGCCCTTTTCCGATGCGGGAGTTGTATACCTTGCGACAAGAGACGATGTCCATCTTGATACTGCCGGGATTAATACAATTACTGGGAATATACTTTCATAAGGGATTGAATAAATAAATATAAATTTAGTAATTAATAGCAGTATAAGTGCTGTAGCACCAAATGCACCGACAGAGTTATCTTTCATCACTTCAAGAGCTTTTTTCTTGTCATACTTTGCAAAATGGATTGCATCAAAAGTATCTGCGATACCATCAAGGTGAAGCCCTCTCGACAGGACAGCAAGAAGAAAAACCGGGAACAATGATGCAATTAGATGGTTGCCGGAAATATAAACTACTGCATAATATACCACAGCACATATTAATCCAAGGATAAGGCCTGCAAACGGAAAAAAAATTATTGATCCCGCAATATCTTCCAAATCATAATCACTTTTATTATTTCCAAGATCAAAAATTGTGAGAAACTGAAGTGCTGTCCTGATTTTTTCTATAGGGGTCATTTTCTTCATTGCAGGCAATTAAACCAGTATAAAATGCTAATAAATTTGAAACTGTATGATTATCGGTTAATCATTTATTAAAACAACTAATATATCATTTTAAATCTATTATTCAGAGAGTCTATATGAGAATATGTTCATTCCTTCCAAGTACAACTGAAATTATATGTGAGCTGGATCTGCTGGATAATCTTGTCGGCATCACTCACGAATGTGATTATCCGGAAGCTGTTAACAGCAAGGAAACGGTTATTATGAGCAGTATCGACCATAAAACCCTGACCAGCAAAGAGATTGATGACATTGTTACAGCAAATGCCAAAGACGGGAAAAGCACTTACCTGGTAGATAAAGACAAACTTAAAGACGCAAACCCTGATATCATTTTCACACAGGGGCTATGCGAAGTATGCGCTGTATCCGGTAATACCGTACTTGAAGCTGTAGAGGTACTGGATAAAAGTCCGGAGATTGTTTCCCTCGAACCAGGAACGGTCAATGAGGTCCTGGAATCAATAGTAACAATCGGTAATGCAACCGGAAAATCCGATAAGGCATCTGAATTAGTCGATAATCTTAATAACAGAATAGACCAAATAAGGACCGTATCGGGAAGAGAACGTGACAAACCCAGGGTTTTTTGCCTCGAATGGCTCGAACCTCCCTTTGTCGCCGGACACTGGGTCCCGGATATGGTTGAAATTGCCGGTGGTGAAAACGGACTAAGGGCTAAAGGTGAGCAATCAATAAAAGTAACATGGGAAGAAATTCTTGATTTTGCCCCACACTATATTTTTGTTATGCCCTGTGGATTTGATATCGATAAAACCCTGAATGAGATTGACTCAGTTACTTCAAACCCCGTATGGCATCAGACCCCTGCTTCACAAAAAGGTCATGTATACATAGTAGATGCAAATTCGTATTTTAGCAGGCCGGGGCCGAGAATAGTTGATGGAATTGAAATAATAGCCAGGACTATACATTCCGACCTGTTTAAAATGGAACCTCCCCCGGGTTCTATTATAAATTTGAGAAATTATATGCAGATACAGTCTGTCTTGGGTTAATAAAGCTAAGCTTATAAATTAACTCGGAGCTTTAAAAGGATCTGATGAATCACCACCACCAGAGCTTGGTGCGGGTTCAGATGGTGCTGGTGCAGACGATGCTCCGGTTGAAGACGCCGGTTTAAATGGGTCTGCAACACTTTCTGCAGTATCAGCAACCACTTCTTTTACCTCTTCCACAGTTTCTGCAACTGTTTCAGTTACGGTCTCAGCAACTTCCTCTACTGCTGCTGCGGCTCCCGATGCAGCTGATTTAAAGGGATCTGCAACTGCTCCTGCTGTACTTTCTGCAGTTTCAACAACTACTTCCTTAACTTCCTCAACAGCTTCAGTTATTGTCTCAGTTACCTCTGCTGCTACGGAACTTACGGCTGATGAAGCTGATTTAAAGGGGTCTGCAGCATCACCACCGGCATCAGACACATTGGAAGCGGTTGGAGGGGTTGCACCCTGTGTATTGTCGGATCCTGCTTCGCCGCCCAAGTCACCACCCTTATCTTTTTGCATTAAGAGCATGGCAAGAACAACTAATACAAGAATCGCTAATATAATTATAAAACTTGCAGGCATGATATCCCCCTGAGTATTTTTATATTATTTTTCATCTTAATTCTTAATTTCTTATAACTAAATATAATTCCTAATTAATTGATAGTAATAAATTTTTTGTTATCATGTCAAGAGGTTTTGCATAATTATTAAAAATAACTTAACCGTAATTCAATACATAGAATATTAACACATGGTAACAGTTTTTTAAATACTCCGGATTTATTGATGAAAATAGTTCAAAAAGAAACCAGTAATTACCAGCTCCCTTCTGAACTTGAAATTGAGCTTTCAATAATTGATTCAGGAATAATATTCACGGCCATTGATGATGAAGTTGATATAATTTTAAAAGATAATCCCGAGATGATTTCATCACTTTCGGAGCTTGTTTCCGTCAATCTCAAATTTACATATATCGACAGGCCCGAGTTCCCCGCGGTAAATTCAGAGCTAAGGTTAAAGACAGCAAAAGGGCTTTCGGTAAAATATGACTATTTTTTTAATTTCGAATCCGAATTTGAGATGAATCTTCTGAATGAGATAATGAATCAAAAGGTGATATCTCTTTTCTTATTTTCAGATATAGTAGTAAAACATTTTGGAATAGAGTTCGAGGAAGAAGATGTGCATCATCTTTCGGGTATTCTGAATGAAGTTAACAGTTGACAAAGTATATGAATTTTGAATAATAATCATTTCACATAGAGTTTAAAGGCAACTTATATTGAAATACGCAAAAATACAAGGCACTGGCTCCTGCGCACCTGACAATGTTCTATCCAATGAAGATCTTGAAAAGATAATTGATACCTCTGATGAATGGATTACAACCAGGACCGGGATAAAACAAAGAAGAATCGTAGATAAGGGTAAATATACATCTGACCTTGCAATGGAAGCATGTATTAGGGCACTTGATGATGCAAATATGCCTGCTTCCGAACTTGACGGGATAATTTTGGGCACTATATCCCCTGACTTTATATTCCCCTCTACAGCCTGCATTTTACAAAGCCAGCTTGGATGTGGAAATATTATGGCGTTTGACCTCCTGGCCGGATGTTCCGGTTTTCAGTACGCTCTTCATGTAGGAAACGGCATGATATGTTCCGGGCAGTCAAAAAACCTGCTTATTGTAGGTGCTGAAGTACTATCAAGAATTATGGACTATGAAGACCGTTCTACCTGCATACTTTTTGGTGATGGTGCAGGTGCAGTTGTTCTTACACAGTCAGATGAACCCGGTGTAATGTCTTCAATACTTAACTCTGATGGCGACAACTGGGAAATGCTCTATATGCCTGGCGGAGGTTCACGAATCCCTGCTACCGAAGAAAGTGTAAAAAACCGTGACCATTACCTTAAAATGAACGGAAGGGACGTATTTAAGGTAGCGGTTAAGTCCCTTGAAACTTCTTCAGTTGCTGCAGTCGAAAAAGCAAACCTGAAGCCGGATGACATAGACCTCTTTGTTCCTCATCAGGCAAATCTGAGAATTATAGATGCCGTCAGAAAGAGGCTCGATATGCCTGAGGAAAAAGTATATATAAACCTCGACAAATACGGCAACACCTCATCAGCTTCTGTCCCAATAGCTCTGGACGAAGCAGTTAAAGCAGGGCGGGCAAAAGAAGGTGATATAATATTAACTGCAGCATTCGGGGCCGGATTTACCTGGGGCGCCAGTATTTTTAAACTTTAGAAAATTCCACTTCTACTTTTTACTTTCTTTTATCACATTTTTTACCAGTTAAAATCTTAGGCTTTTTAATACCGGAGGATTAACTATCTATACAGAGATTTTTAACATTGTACTTCCCGTATTTATTGTAATAGGTGTCGGGTTTGCGTTTAGCAGGTACAAAAAAATAGACTTAAAATCCGTTAACGAACTTGTTATTTACATAACAACCCCGTGCCTTATTGTTTCCTCACTCTCCAGGTTTCCGGTAGACCTGAATATAGCAGGAAAAATATTTATTATATCCGCATTAATAATAATGGCGGCAATGCTGATAGGCCTTGCAGTAATCCGGCTTCTCAAACTTGAGTACGAAGTATTTCTTCCGCCCGTAATCTTTGCAAATACGGGAAACATGGGACTGCCTCTATGCCTTTTTGCATTCGGAAATGCCGGATTCAATATAGGAATACTGTGTATGGTCTCAATGACAGTCATCCACTACACACTTGGTATATTAATTCTGAGTTCCTATAAAAAACCGCTCGAGGTATTCAGGCTTCCACTGATTTATGCAACAGTTATAGGGCTTGTAATAAGTGCAGTAGAGTATGAAATTCCTGTTCCCATAGGCCGGTCCATAGAACTGCTGGGTGATATAAGTATCCCTGCAATGATGTTTGCCCTGGGTTATAAGCTTTCAGAGCTTAAACTGACCAAAGTTTGGCTGTCTTTCCTATTTGGTTCAATGAGAATCTTTCTTGGGGTTTTTCTCGGGATTTTCTTTGTTCATCTTCTTAACCTCGACGGGATTGCAGCAAAAGTTATGATTCTTCAATCATCAATGCCCCCGGCGGTATTTAACTTTGTTCTTGCAGAAAAATATAAGAAAGACTCGGAAACAGTAGCCTCAGTTATTATGGCAGGGACAATTGTATCCCTGATAACAATACCGCTTGTACTTACTTATTTACTCGATTTTTAAAATAAACTGTATAATTAAATTGGGTACAATAAAGGGATAAGCACTAGGGCACTTTTAAACAAGTATTAACTATGAAATTCAGTCTAATATTTTATGTCGTCGGCAATTTTTTAAAGTATTTTGGTTTCCTGATGCTGGTTCCGGCAGTTATATCCACTATTTACAGAGACAATGAGCTGTTTGCGTTTCTGACAACATCACTTGTAATCATCGTAACGGGCTATGTACTTGAAATTATCAATTCCGATTCATCTAAAATAAAAGAGTTAAAAAGACAGGAAGCGTTCCTTATAGCAGCTCTTTGCTGGATACTTGCATGCCTGTTTGGCTCCCTTCCGTATATACTTCTGGATGTATTTTCTCATCCCGTTGATGCAGTATTTGAATCCTTTTCCGGATATACAACTACCGGCGCAACCGTATTGGCCGAGATAGAGTCCCTGCCACATGGGATCCTTTTTTACAGGAGTTTTACACAGTGGCTTGGCGGTATGGGTATTATCATCCTTGCAATTGCTATTCTGCCCAGGCTGTCCGTTGGAGGGATGCAGTTAATGGGCCTTGAAGCCCCCGGCCCTGCAACAGAGAAACTTACCCCCAGGATCTCAGAGACAGCCAAAAAACTTTGGTCTGTTTATGTGGTAATGTCTGTAGTCTGTTTTGTACTTCTTTTGATATCAGGCCTTTCTGTTTTCGATTCCATTACCACGGCGTTTTCAACTCTGGCAACAGGTGGTTTCTCAGTGAAAAACGCAAGTATTGCAGGGTTTAACAGTGGCTGGGTCGAACTGATTGTGATGTTCTTTATGCTGCTTAGCGGTCTTAACTATGTACTGCTTTACTATTTTTTCACTGGTAGAAAATTTAATATCTTTAAAAGTTCAGAGCTTAGGTTTTTCTTTTTATTAATCGGCGTATTTACGGCTTTTATAGTGTTTGATCTGATTGTTAACCACCTGATGGGATTTATGGACGCCCTCAGGTACTCATCTTTTCAGGTTTTATCAATTATTACAACAAGCGGTTTTCACACTTCGGAGTTTGATCACTGGCCCAATTTTGCAATTTTTATGATTTTTACACTGATGTTTATAGGAGCATGTGCAGGGTCAACTTCCGGTTCTATAAAATCCCTCAGGATTCTCATACTAATTAAAAAGGGCTACAGGGAAATTAATATGCTGATTAAGCCGAGGGCTGTGCTGCCTGTCCGGATTGATAAACATTCCGTAGACAAGGATGTAATTTCCAGTGTTACAAGCTATTTTCTTCTGTTTATATTTATATTTGTAGTATCGATCCTTATAATTTCATTTGCGGAAAACATATCGATACTCGGTGCAATTTCAGCTTCTGCCGCAGCTATTACAAATGTAGGCCCTGGGTTTGCTGAAGTCGGTGCTTCACAAAACTATGGTTTTTTATCTGGATTTACAAAGATTTACCTTTGCTTTCTTATGCTTCTTGGAAGGCTGGAGCTATACACAATACTTGTGCTTTTTACCCCGCTGTTCTGGAAAAAATAGGTTTATATCTTAAATCAGGAAATATCTTTAAGGGTAAGGCCTTCGTCTTTTAGGAAGTTAAGAAGCCCTTTTTTGTTAATTGTTCTGAGTGCCCTGTTGGAAATCTTAATTCTTACGTATTTTTCAAGTTCAGGAATATAGATCCTTTTTGTATGCAGATTAGGGTTCTGACGGCGTTTCACTTTATTGTTTGCATGTGAAACATGGTTTCCTACTAATGGTTTTTTTCCTGTTAATTCACATTTCCTGGCCATTGTTAATACTCCGTACTACTTGGACTCCTTGAAAAGAACATGCTTCCTGATCACAGGGTCGTATTTTTTAAGTTCGAGTCTGTCCTCGGTATTTTTCTTGTTTTTCTTTGTATAATAAAGATATGGGCTTTCGGTACTTTTAAGTTTTACCAACACCCTGTTTTCTGATTTTCCCATTGTAAACTCCAAATACTTTAAAAAGAGAAGATTATTATGCAGAAATAAATTTAGAATGCAAGTAAATTCTAAAAATTATCTGCTTTTTTAATACTCAGTAAATCTATTGTGTACAGGCTCCCGACAAGGTTGCCGCCTCCAATATCAAGCCTGCCGGCGATATTTATTGGTATATCAGTCATAAATTTCGTTGTCATACCATCAGGCATTTCAACATAAATAAACTCATTTTCCCTCGGCATAACGCCGAAGCAGCAGGCAAGCCTGCTGTTCATGAGAAGAAAACTGTTTACCCTGCCGTCTTCAAAATCCACGGGGAGCATATAGCCTGTTACCTGAACAAGTTCTCCGTTAAGAACCATTACCGGTTCCGGTATTTCCTTGTCTGCGCTGTAATCAAAACCGCCGAGAAACTTAAAGCTCACATTTGTGGCCCCGTCTACAACTTCCAGGGCCTCTAATTTTGAATAGTCCAGCTTTTCAACCGGTTTGTAGTTTACGCCAAGCATAAAAACAAACAGTACTACAAGTATAAGAAGGACTTTCGTTATTGGAATAGATTTAAGCATCGTCTCTCACTAAAATATAATCATTCATTACAATATTTAAACCGTATTTTTATAAATAAGGTTTCAAAAGAATCAATATTTTAACTGTTGTGAGAAAGACTGCCCGCAACTTCTGTCTTATAAGCCTTGTAAGCAGGAATAATGCCGGCCAGGGCACCGAGTGCGATCATAACGGCTGGGGCGATTATAAGTACCGGGTGAAGGCTTAATATATCAATCACAACGCCTGTCTGGTTCCTTATAACATAAGAAGCAAACATCATAAGTATAAAGTAGAAGATAAACCCTATTAGCGTACCAATAAAACTTATTGTTACAGCTTCGAGAACAACGGATGAGAATACGGTCCCTTTTTTAGCTCCCAGTGCCCGTAGTATCGCAAACTCCCTTCTCCTTTCATTCATGGTGTTGTAAATACTTGCTAATATAGAACCGGCCGCGACTGCAATTACAATATAAGCTACAAGGGTAAGTATTTTTGTTACCCAGCCGATCTTTTCAAAAAGCTCTGCCATAACAGTGGCAATAGGCCAGGCAAGGGTTACGTCTTTACCTTCCCTGTTGTACTGAGTTGCAAGCTTAAACCCGGATGCGGGGTTTTTAAGCTTAAGCATTACAGCACTTATCTCCTTATGCTGGTCCGGAATATCTTCAGCATGATGGTGTACATGGGCCTCATAGTCTTCCCCGGCCCCCCTCAGTACATGGCCTTCGGTCATATAGAACTGTTCGATTGGCACCCATATTACCCTGTCAGACGGGGAATTTGTGGGTTTTAAAACACCTGATACTTCGTACTTTTCATCGTGAACGTTGTTTTTGTCTAAATAGATTCCATGCGAGGCGCTGAATTTTGACCCTTTCTTAAGCCCAGTCTTCTGGGCAACGTAACTTCCAACTACGGCTTCCCTGTGTTCGGGGTCAAAAACACCGCCGCTTTTAAACTCAAATGTCTTTCCTTTAGAGTATTCAAAGCCTTCAAATAGTTCAGGTGAAGTGCCCACAATCCTGTAGCCTTCGTAATTATCTCCGACTGCATAGGGGACTGCCAGTTTAACACTGCTGTTTTCTTTCAGTGCTTCGTAATCTTCCCAGGGGATATTCCCCGGTGAGGTTTCAAGGTGAAAAACTGTGTTCAGTACGAGCTGCAGCTGGCTTCCCCGCGCCCCAAGTACTGCATCAAAACCTACCGGCCCACCGGTAAAAGCAGTCTCCGCCTGGTCCCTTATGCTGAATACAGACATCACGAGTGCCGCAGCAAGTGCTACGGAAAGTATTGTTATCACGGTGGATAACTTGTGCTGAAGTAAACTTTTTTTAACTATGAAAAAAATCTTTTTCATTTTGTATTAACTGGTGAATGCCCTGTTTAATATTGTAAAATCTAGCACAGTATCAAAATCATCAAGTACATCAAGGTCATGGCTCACAAATATCAGTGAGGCACCGTTTACTATGCAGAGTTCTTTTATCATCTTAACAGCCTGCTTTGCCCTTCTGTAATCGAGGTTGCCGGTTGGTTCATCGGCCAGGACTATCTTTGGCCTGTTGGCAAGGGCCCTTGCAAGCGCCACTCTCTGCTGCTGGCCTACAGAAAGCTGAGCGGGTTTATAATCCATCCTGTTGCCAAGGCCAACATTCTCCAGGAGTTTTGAGGCATAATCGATATCCGGTTTTCCGGCGAACATCATGGCAAGTGTTACATTCTCAAGGGCCGTATAACCCTGAAGGAGATTAAATGTCTGAAATATATACCCAATGCTCCCTGCCCTCAGCACATCCCGCTCGGACTCCGAATGCAGGGTCAGCTCGCGTGAATCAAACATTATACTTCCGCTGTCTGCGTTAAGTATTCCTGCCAGCAGGTTTAGAAAAGTCGTTTTCCCGGATCCACTGTTGCCCTGTATACCGATATGTTCACCGGCCCTTATTTTAAAAGTGGGAATATCCAGAATAAGGTTTGACTCCCCGTCAGGAGAGATAAAAGTCCTTTTTAGTTTTTCTACTTTTAGAAGTGGGAGATTATTTACCATTGCAAAAAATCATTAAGATTAATTCGACTCACTAATTAAAATACCTGTGACTTTATGAATTATTAAATAATTCGTGCTTAATATAAGAAAAAATAAATATTAACGATGCTGCAAAAGCCATTGTTGCGCCCGTTGGCAAAGAGAAAATAAATGAAAAAAAGTAACCAAAGACTGCTGATAAAAGTCCAAAAACAGCAGATAGTATGAATATTATGATCAAACGCCTGCTAAGATACATACTGGAAAGTGCGGGCAGTACAAGCAGTGAAAAAACCGTAAGAGCACCAAGGGCCCTCGTTGTGATCGCAAGAATTACCGCCAGAACAATAAAAAATATAAGGTTTATATACTTTACGGGATATTTATAAAGCTGTGCAGTTTCGGAATCATAGGAGACAAATATAAAATCTTTAAATAAAAGTATATTTATAATAAATGCGATAATTGAAACCAGAGGTACTATTATCACTTCGTCCGGCTCGACAACTACTGCACTGCCAAACAAAATGTTATGTATCTCGTGGTGTCCCTGAACAATCTTGTCAGAAAGAATAATAATCAGTGAAGAAGATATCAGGAAAGTAAAACCTATAACACCTTCCATTGATATAGGCATATAGTCTTTTTTTAGAGAGAAAAAAAGTGCTGCAAGAACGGTAACAAAAATGGAGAAAATAAACGGGTCAATGTGAGAAACCAGGCTGCTTAAAAAAAGTGACTGCAGGTAAAATGTAAGAACTACGCCAAACCCCGCTACCTGCGTAAGGGCGGCACTCACGAAAACAACCCTTCTAAGTACTACGTAGACTCCCATAAAACCGCAGATTGCTCCTGCAAATGCTGCAACCAGCATCGGGGACTTCCATAGAAAATAGCTTTGTATAAACTGTATAAAAATGTCCATTTTATTTTAGGACTGCAGGCCGAAATATCTTTTTATATGTTGATTCGATACTGCATCATCTATACCGCAATTAAGTAAAATATCTTTATCCTTGTCAACAAGGATTATACTATCTGCATATTTTCTTATGGTGTCGGCAAAATGACTTACCATTATTACGGTAAGATTTAATTCATCTTTCAAATCTTTTATAAGCGACATTATCTCCGCCTCACCTTTCAGATCTAGAGATGAAGTGGGTTCATCAAGGACCAGCACATCCGGATTTCCGCAAATAGCCTTTGCTATCAGGACTTTTTGTTTTTCACCACCGGACAGTTCCCTGAACACTTTATTTGAAAGATTAGTGATACCGGTCTTTTCTATCGAAATCCTTACTGCTTCCCTGTCCTCCTGTTTCAGCTTTTTGCTGAACGGAACCATGGAATACCTTCCCATTGTTACCATCTCTTCGACAGAGACCGGGAACAGGTTGTCATACTTTTCATGCTGCGGAACATACCCAAACCTGAGTCCCTCTTTAATTTTAAAACTCCCGGCAAGTGGTTCGGTAAGCCCTATAACTGTCTTTAACAGCGTGGACTTACCTCCCCCGTTGGGGCCGATTACGCCCCAAAACTGACCGGATGTTAAGGTAAGGTCAATCCCCCTGATAATAGGGGTCTTGCCAAAACCTATTGAGACATCATCAAGTTTTATAAGTTCATTCATTAATTGCCATTAAATCTTTTTTAAGAGTTGATGTAATACTGTTTACAATATTGTCTATGAGCGAAGTATAACTATCTATCCCATTCTCGCCACCTACCTGAACCGGAAGTGAAAGGAAAGGTATACCTGCTGTACTTGCTATCTGTTCCCCTGTTTTCTTCGGATAGTAGTTAGCAGACAACACCAGTTTTACATCGGAGCTTTCAGCTATCTTAATCAAATCTGCTACATGCCTGGGTGAAGGAGGTATGCCTGGCTTGGGTTCTATAGTCCCCTTTTCCTCAAAATCTGCCCAGTCAATAAAATAGGTCCAGAGTTTATGATAGGTAAATATTTTTGTACCTTTGTAAGGGGCGAGACTTTTGTCCCACTCAATGATCTTTGCTTCAAGCTTGCTTGCAAATCCCGCAAGATTAGTTTCATAACTCAGGGCATTTTCCGGGTCGATTTCTGTCAACCTTTCTGCAATACCGTTTGCAACAATTATGGCCCTCCTGGGGTCCAGCAGAAAATGTGGGTTCCCCTCGGGATGTATATCACCCTGCGACCTGTCGACCTTGGTCTGGTAAACATCCATGAGAGGTACCAGAGTTGAAGTATTGAGGTTGCCATCAAAATTCGGGCTGTTTATTTTTGAATTCCTTGCACCGGTTACCAAAATAGAAAGCCAGCCAATCTCAAGGTCAAGGCCTATAGATATAAGCAAATCGGCCTTGTTAAGGTCAACTATGTAACTCGGCTTGGCATCCACATAGTGAGGGTTCTGATAACCCTTGCCAAGACTCTTTACATTTACATTGTCACCCCCGATATCCTTTGCTATCGAAGCGAGGTCCGGGACTGTTGTTACAATATTTAGCTCTGCCAAAGCAGAACCTGAAAAAACAAATATTGTAAGAAATAAACTGATTGTTACTGCTGTTATTTTAAGTTTTTTCATTATTTATCACCTCTATTAATATGGATGTGCTCCGTGGGCACCTATTGCGTACTGGAACTGCAGGAACAGTCCGTGCTGGTCTTCTGCAAAGTCCTGGTTCAGGTAGTCATACTGGAGACGTATCCTTGAAAATTCAGTCGGATTAAAAGTCAACATGCCCGACACCCTGTACTGCTTACCGAACAGCCCAAGTTCACCGTCCTCATGTCCATGTTCTTCTTCCTCTTCTGCTTCAATTTCAACCAGCTCTTCCTCGGGGGAGATAGGATCATTCGTGTCAGTGATACCGTAGCGTACGCCGGCGTTCCATCTTTTTGCAAACCTGTACACAGCCTGCGCGTAAAGTCCCCAGTCACCCTGGTCACCTTCAGCTGTCTGCGCGTCTCTGTACATAAACTCCGACTGAAGCTGGAGTTCCTGGTAAGGATGAGATGCAAGCGGCCTGTACTTGGCAAAAAAGTCCACCCCGTAGAGGTTTGTCCTGTTGCCTGGTTCCGTCCCGTTTGATCCCGTTGCATAAGACGCTCCAAGTGACATGCCAACAGAATCACTAAGATCGAAGAAATTTGCTAAATGAAAAACATAAAGAAGCCTTCCGAGATTATTACCGTCTTCGTCCCTTGCAAAAGAAGCTGTTTCAACTTCGGGGCTTCCTCCGGATGCGCTAAGCTCCATATACCACGGAACAGGGATAAGGAAGTTGGCCTCAATTGAAGTGGGATTGAGATGCTCACCCAGAAATTCAGCTGCAACCATAGGAAGCGTTACAAAGTTCTGGCTGTGGCGGTGAAGCTGGTTTATCCTTCCGAACTTACTTCTCATAATACCAACTCTGAACTGGGAGTTTGCGGGTAGAGATAAAAGGGTCGTAGCATATGTTTCTTCGATCTCGATTCCTTCCCTGCTGATTGAGAGGAAACTGTCAAAACGGAAATACGAATCTACTACGGATTGAAAGCCTATCTCCAGCTCCTGCAGATTAACACCTGTGTCCTCAGGGTCATTCTCGGCAAATACTATGGGTTCGTCATCTGAATAGTAGGCCGCAGCAAACAGTCCGATAACACTTATTTCGGGGTTAAAAGTCTGGAACGCCTTACCCATAAATGTCTGCCCACCGGGTTGTTCAGGTTCTACTACAATATCAGCCTGTTCTTCAACTACTACCTCTTCTTTTACCCTTACCCTGTCTTTTTGGGCCTCGGTTTCCAACTGCCTGTTCTTTTCTTCCAGATCAACAATCTTCTGGTTCATTAAGTTCATATTTTTTTCCATCTGCTTCATCTGCTTTTTAATCATTTCGAGCTCGGTATCTGCAGCAGCAGTATTCACGGCAGGTATGGAAAAAATTAATAATGTAAATAGGAATAAAAACGCAATACTATTGCGGTTAATCATTTAATTCACCTCCAAATTTTCCGTTTAAAACGGGTTTAAAAAAGTAAGCCTGTAAAAATCCTCAGGCTTTCGGAGGTGCACGTGAGGAAAGAGAGTTATTTAGATAATTATCTTTTAGTAATATTCGATCAGAGGACATAGAAGAAAACTTTATAAAGTCAAAATTTCCTTCTGATTTTTTAGTAGTTAGAAATGTTTTTCCGGAAGAGCTCATACAGGCCGGGCAATCCTGGCTGTTGTGTTCTTCTTGTGAATCAGTCGATAGTATCTGAGAACTATCAAGATAGTCCGATACTAAATGGTTATGAAAACCCTGGCCGGCAATTAATGAGAAAAAAAGTATTATAAGTATGGTTTTCACAATAATATCTTATCACTCCATGCAGGAAATCAGAAGCATAATTCCAAGCCCAATACCAATGGCGAGGAAATGAGCAGCTGCCCTCGAGGTTTTAAACTCTTTCCTTAGTAGCGGAAAAAGTCCAAACCACAATATATAGATATATGCCCCTGCTCCAAATGCAATAATAAGGTGAGATGTCCCACTGAACCTGACCCCTATATATATAGCGATTAAAGCCCCAATTATTGCTATTGACGCTGATGCAAAATTAAAAAGTACCGCCTGGGTCTTTGAAAAGCCGGACTTAATGAGTATGCCGAATTCCCCGATTTCCTGTGGTATTTCGTGAATACAGATTGCAAATGTAGTAGCTACCCCAAGTGGTATACTTACAAGATAAGCAGCTCCTATAATAAATCCGTCAGTAAAGTTGCATAAACCGTCAGCAAAAAGGCTCATCTGGCCAACCGTTTTTAAATTATTTTTATTTTTCAGGTTTCTCCAAAGGAGATACCTTTCCAGGATAAAAAATGAGAGCAGGCCAAAAAGTGCCAGAAGCCCGGTTTTTAAAAATCCCTGCTTCTCATAAGACTCTGGCAGAATATGAAGGAAAACTTCTCCAAGCAGTGTCCCTACCGCAAGGCTGATCATCAGGATTATAAGCGTGTTGTATTTTTTATTGTTAAAATAGAGTGCAAAAATAGTAAATATAGAGATAAGGCTGACAATAACAACGCTTGCTATAATATAAAACTCTTTTGAAAACGATAATAAAAATTCATTCATAATTAACTCGCACTTCCCGCACATTCATTACATTCTCCAAAGAGCTGGAGAAAATGGTTTTTAATCTTAAATCCTGTTTTAATCGATAGATTCTCAAGATAGTCATCAAACGGGCATTCCGCAAAATCCATAATTTTATTGCATGTTGTGCACACAATGTGATGGCCATGACTGTCTGATGAATATGCATAAGTATGGCAGCCGTCCTCGAAATGAACTCTTGTGATCAGTCCGATTTCTGCAAGCACATCAAGAGTTCTGTAAATTGTTGCAAGGCCCGTATTTGGCAAAAGTTCCTTTGTTTTATCAAGAATATCATTTATTGACAGGTACTTAGTGCTTTCATGAAGAACATGGAGCACGGCCAGCCTCTGGGGTGTGGACTTAAGCCCCTTTTCTTTTAATACCTCTTTTGCATCAATCTCTTTTGCACATGGAAAATGTGACATATTTTTTTTCCTTTTTAATTACCAACTGCACCCAATTGAGAAACTTTCTCAATTATAATTTAATATAAAACAGTTGTCAAAGAAAAAAAGGGGTAATTTTAAGAAAACTCAGGAATAAAAACTTTTAATTCTTTTTATTTCGGCACTGGCAAGTTTTTGAAAAAACTCAGGGGGGGAGCTATATATATATTCCTCATAGATCTTTAAGGCCTCGTTATATTTACCTTCCTTACAAAGATCTTCGGCCGCCATTATAAGGTTTGCAAATACCTTGTTTGTTTCCGGGTCCTTTAAGCTTTCATTTAGGAATTCGGGCCGCAGGTCAGGGTTATGTCTGTAAATCTGGAGCCTTATCTCATTGAGGTTTCTGAGTGCATAGGCAATACGGTGAATATTTTCACGTATATCTTCAAGCTCTGACTCTCTTATTGCATGTGCAGCCTGTCCCAGCAACTCTGAACATTCTGAGAGTATTTTTTCCAGTTCCGGTAATCTCTTTGGCATATTCCATAAAAAAATTACTTGGCAATGAATCCCCCGTCAACAGACAACATTGTTCCGGTCATAAATTTTACGTTATCATCACAAAGGAAAAGAACCGCATTTGCAATTTCAGAATCATCTCCGAGCCTGTCCATTGGGTAGAAAGAGGTCATATATTTTTCAGCAGCGATCTTGTCCTCTGCCCTTTCAATAAACCTGTCCATCATTGGTGTCCACACGCCCCCGGGGCATATGGCATTAACCCGTATCCCCTTATCTGCATAGTCAAGCGCCATGGTTTTTGTAAAGATACAAACTGCACCCTTTGAAGCAGTATATGAAGCAAGTCCGGGAAATCCCTTGAGGCCGCCTGTAGATGAATTATTTACAATACACCCACTGCCTTTCTTTAACATCTCAATAACTGCATATTTTGACATAAGAAAAGTACCCGTAACATTCACATCCATAATACGCCTGAATGTCTCTGCATCTACTTCATGAGTTATACCAGGTGTAAGGATCCCCGCATTATTAAAAAGTATATCAAGGCCGC
Organism: Deltaproteobacteria bacterium; assembly: GCA_029262335.1. Classification (GTDB taxonomy): domain Bacteria; phylum Desulfobacterota_D; class UBA1144; order Nemesobacterales; family JAJCZQ01; genus JAJCZQ01. The sequence goes on along the minus strand of JAJCZQ010000017.1, from coordinate 80,423 downwards.
CAAACTCTCTGACAGCTGTCTCAACAGTATTAATACAGTCCTCTTCTTTTGAAACATCCCCTACAACATATTTTATTTCTAGGCCCTCTTCAGCACCTTCTTCCACAAGCTCCAAGAGCCTGTCCTCACGTGTACCATTTATAAGGACTTTTGCCCCCTGCCTTGCAAAAAGCAATGCAGTGGCTGCACCAATTCCCTTTCCGCCTCCCCCTGTTACAATCGCTGATTTACCTTCAAGTTTCATACTGATATTTCTCCTTCCGGACTATTATACCTACTTCGGATTGCGAATATTAATTTATCATTTAACTTTATTGAATGGCACAGTCGGTACTTATGGTTTATGAAAACCTAAATTCTATCAGGGAAAACGGGAATTACTGGAAGGAGTATGTTCATTTTTATGAGAAATACTGGGACGCCCCTGCAACACCAAAATCCTCATGGTGGGGGCAGGAATACGAAGATTTCCGTGTATCACTTTCAAATCAGCTTGGGCTTGATAAAAAACATATCAGGGACTGCTTCTTTACAAAAGACAAGGATGATAACTACTTTATATGTCCAATAGGCACTGAGGTAAATCTCAACATTATGGCCTGTGACAACTTTATCCCCCTTGAATGGTTCCTTCTTTTTGAGAGTAGCCAAAAAAGCTACTTTTACACTCATACGGGTTTTGGGGCAGTACACCATGATGCTATTTACTACAGCTCTGATTTTAAAAGCAGCCTTCAAAGGCTTGATGAGACACTTGATATTTTATCGGGCGTATTAAATGATTCCTCAGCAGAAATCGGCAAGCACCCTGAACTGAAGAATTTAACTTTTCTTGCCGAAGGGGCCTCTCATATTAAGGAATGGATAAAAGGCTTTTCAGAAAGCGGTGTTATCATGCTTAACTATGGTGAGATCTGTAATTTTATTGAACCTGACTCCATGAAGAACGAAGACTCAGTAAGCGAAATAAAGAAGGTATTGGAAGATATTAAAAATCAGGATTATAGTTCGGCAGACAGTACATTAAAACTGTTAAATCTTAAATGGTTTGATATTTCCTCTAAAGCATCTGGGGATGGAAGCGAAAACATCTCACTTCAGTAAAAATTACTGAAATACTGCAAGCAGCATCCCTGCTGCAACTGCGGAACCAACAACACCTGCTACATTAGGGCCCATTGCATGCATAAGAAGTACATTTTGAGGGTCTTCCTTGGCTCCCATATCCTGAGACACCCTTGCGGCCATAGGTACAGCGGATACTCCGGCTGAACCAATAAGCGGGTTTACTTTTGTAGATGAAAACACATTCATAAGCTTTGCCATCAATATTCCTGAAGCAGTACCAATGCTAAATGCAATTATTCCGAGGAAAAGTATTCCAAGTGTTTCCACGTTTAGGAACTTGTCGGCAAGCAGCTGCGAACCAACCCCGAGCCCAAGGAATATTGTTGTAATATTGATTAAAGCATTTCGTGTTGTATCAGATAAACGTTCAACAACGCCACATTCCCTCATTAAATTACCAAACATAAAAAAGCCGATAAGAGGGGCCGCAGAAGGAAGTAATAAGGCACATAGTGTTAGTGCTATTAATGGAAAAATAATCTTTTCGGTCTTTCCCACGGGCCTAAGCTGGGTCATCCTTATTTTTCTTTCCTCGCTTGTGGTAAGGAGCCTCATAATAGGCGGCTGTATTATCGGCACAAGTGCCATATAGGAATAAGCCGCAATAGATATTGCCCCGAGCAGTCTCGGTGATAGCTGGGAAGAAAGGTAAATAGCAGTCGGGCCGTCTGCTCCTCCGATAATACCAATAGATGCTGCATCTTTAAATGAAAAATCAATGCCGGGCACAAACTGCGTAAGTGCAAGCGCTCCTACCAGTGTGCTGAAAATACCAAACTGGGCAGCACCGCCAAGAAGTATTGTTTTGGGATTTGCGAGAAGCGGTCCAAAATCTGTTAATGCTCCAACACCCATAAAAATAATAAGGGGAAAAATTCCCGTTTTTATTCCAATATCATATATGTAATAGATTATTCCACCTGGTTCACTTATACCTGCAAGCGGTATATTCGAAAGAATACAGCCAAATGCAATAGTGACCAGCAGGAGTGGTTCAAATTTCTTTGCTATCCCAAGATATAAAAGCAGAAACCCAACAATTATCATCAGGATGCGCCCAAGCCCACCCGTCCATGATTCTTTATTGCCATCGATAAAACCTTTTATACCTGTTGAATTTGCAATATTTGCTATAAGTTCGGGAAAACCCGGAAGTTTTAACTGTTTTTCCTGCTGTACCTCAACCGGCTGAGTGCTGCTTTGCGGCGCACTGTACACAGCTGCAGTAGTAAACAGACTCATTAGTACAGCTGAGAGCAAAAGAAAAATTAGAATTCTATTCATATCTGTTATTTACTGATTGTTAAGAGTCTTTGACCGGCCTCAACAACATCACCCTGTTCAACATCAATTGCTGCAATCGTACCAGCGAAAGGAGAAGCAACTGGTGTCTCCATCTTCATCGCTTCAAGTATCATAAGCGTGTCGTTTTCATTTACTGCATCCCCTACTTTAACAGCCACCTTATATACATTGCCGGGAACGCTGGATATGACTTCCTCCACTTCCCCGGTGGGTGCTGCTGCGGGCTGCTGCGGTTTTTGTTCAACAGTTTTAACTTCCTGGTAGCTCTGCACATCCGCAGTACCTTCTTTAACAGATACGTTGTAGTCCTTTCCGTTTACCGTTACCACAAAATTTTCGCTTCCGCCTGCTCCTTTACTCTTAGCTGCGGGTTTGCTTGCCTGTTCTTCTACATTCTTTCTTACGTTAATAGTGAAATCGCCCTTAAGGAATTCCAGCCCCTTGTTTCCACCCGGGGTTTCGAGGGCACCTACTATAAATATATTTTCATCTGTTACTTCAAGCCCTTCTTTTTCAAGTATTGCTTTTGCCTTTGGAATGCCCGGCTCCAGAATATCAAGCGGATTGCCGTCAAAACGTGGCTTACCCATCTGCTCTTCTGCAATCTTTACAACCTCTTCATCAGGCGCTACTGGTGTACGGCCAAAATAGCCAAGCACCATGTTGCCGTATCCGTCAGTAATCTTTTTCCACGGGCCCTGCGTTACATTTGCAAATGCCTGCTGAAAGTAAAACTGTGAAACCGGGGTCACGGAAGTTCCGAACCCGCCTTTTGCAACACATTCGGACATTGCTTCAATCACCTGTGGATAGAGCTTAAGTGTGCCCGTATCTCTCATCATCATGGTATTTGCAGTAAGTGCTCCGCCGGGCATAGGTGAAAGTAATACCTCGGAAGAAACCTTTAATGCTTCAGGAGGGAAATAGTATTCCTTCATCTGTTCATTAAATACCGCATTTGCTTCAAGTATTTTGTTTACATCAATATCGAGCGTGTAGTCTGTACCTTTTAATGCGTTCCACATGGAAATAAGGTCAGGCTGGCCTGTACCGCCGGAAACCGGGGCCCTTGCCACACATATTCCGTCAACTCCGCCGTTAATACCGGCCATGTACTGGTAAACTCCCTGTCCGGCAGTTTCATGAGTATGGAGCCAAAGGATAGTATCATCGCCTACAAGTTTCCTTGCAGCTTTTATTGTCTTATAAATTTTATCAGGATGAGAAGTACCTGATGCGTCTTTAAAGCAGATTGAATCATATGGTAGTCCGGAATCAAGTATCTGTTTTAACCTGTCGATATAGAACTCTTCATCATGTGCACCTGAACAACCTGGAGGAAGTTCCATCAAAGTAACCACTGCCTGGTGATGAAGACCGGCATCTTTAATGCACTGGCCCGAGTACTCAAGGTTTCTTACATCATTAAGCGCATCAAAATTCCGGATATGGGTTATACCGTGTTTTTTAAACATCTTGGCATGAAGGTCAATCATGTCTTTTGGCTGCTGCGAAAGAGCAACGACATTTATACCTCTTGCAAGTGTCTGGAGGTTTGCATCGGGGCCTGCGGCCTGCCTGAATTTGTCCATCATATCAAATGCGGACTCACCGCAGTAAAGGAACAGACTCTGGAACCTTGCTCCGCCTCCTGCTTCAAAGTGAGTTATGCCTGCATGTGCGGCAGCCTCAACGGCAGGAATAAAATCTTCTGTTAATACTCTTGCCCCAAAGAAAGACTGAAACCCGTCTCTAAAGGACGTATCCTGAAACAAAATCTTTTTCATAGCACCAACCTATTTACTACCTTTTTTTCTATTGCGATACGAAGATACAGCGGCTGATAACACAGCAATTAATTCATCAGCAGATTTAGAAGAAGGACTCATACCGGATGACGTGGCAGCCATAGCCCTACCTTTAAATAATTTTGATGACAATACCACAAATATCATCAGAACTATCAGGAATATATAAACTATGACCATTCCAAGGACCATCAATTTAAAACCTTCTAATATCATTATATCTGCTAAAAATAATCCCCTTTAAAATTGTTAGAGAAATTAATTATTAGCAAGAATTTAGATAAAAGTCAATTATAAAATTCTTAAATGGGGAAGGAAAAAGGTGCGAATCTTTAACTTTCTGTAACGAGTCTCTCGGTTTCCAGAAACTCTTTAAAATTCATTACGGCTTTTACGTAATAAGGTTTTGCTTTGCTGAATGTTTTTTTAATCTGCCTGGTTTTTTTAGGCCCGTGATTATAGGCAAACAGCGCGTAGTCCATATTACCGTACATATTTTCAAGGTATGAAAGATAAGCTACACCCAGCCTGATGTTCGTTACCGGGTCAAAAAGAGACCTTGTGTTCTTTAGGGGAAGATCGTATTTATTTGCTACATATCTTCCGGTTGTAGGCATAAGCTGCATAAGCCCCCTGGCTCCCTTATGGGAAACTGCCTTTGGAGAGAATCTGCTTTCTACCTGTATAACAGAAAGAATAAGGTATGGGTCTATATTATATTTCTCACTTTCACTGTTAATAATGCTTGCAAGTTTAAGTGCCAGGTGCTGGTCCATATCGGAGTGTCTTATAATCTGCTGAAATATCTCAAGCTCAGGAACAAGGCTTTGACTTTCTTCCGAAACTTTGCTGTCGACTTTGACAGTACTCAGAATGTTAACTTCTCTTACCTGCGCGTCATTGGTGCTGCCGGTCAGAAGAATATTAAATCCCGTAAGGTTAAGTGCAACCACTATAAGAAGTACATATGCAATCCCGTACTTGGACGAAAGCGGGTAACGCCTGTTAAAATCAATCGCGTCCCATCTGCTTTTTATATTATGGATAAGCTTCCTTAAAAATAGATCCATAATAAAACCCTTTGCCCTGCTAAGGTTTGATGTGATTACATCAACGTATGGTTTTGCTTTGCGTATATTAATTTCCAACAGATTTATCAGCTGTTTGTAAAACATTTGTATATATAGAACAATTTTATTCATAAAAGACTCAGTTTTTTTATAGTATTCCTTTGCTTTTGCATTTAACGAATTCATTTTTTTAACTTCTCTCCCCGAAACATCTTTAATCCAAAATAATTCAATTTTTCATCTAGTCAATAATAGTTATTTTTTTGAAATTAGTAGCTGGATAATTTAGTAAAACTTCTAAAAGATGAAATTAGTATAGATTTGCGTTTCTGAAACTACTCAATTTAATAACATATTAAAATTTTATAGCAATATTATGTCAATTTTTTTTTGCTACCTAATATTTAACAAAACAAGAGTTAAAAGGTTACAGAAAATAAAAAAACTATATCCTTGACCATTAATTTAATTCATGTTAGTTTAACTCGCTTACAAAAATGAAAAGAACATATCAACCGCATGTTAAAAAAAGAATGAGGACGCACGGTTTTCGTGAGAGGTTAAGCACGAAGGCAGGCAGGCGTACCCTTAAGAGAAGAATCGCAAAGGGAAGGCATAGCCTTACCGTGCAGCGCTGGAAGAAATGAACAGTGATGTGAATTTGCACCTTACTAAGGAGCAGATTTTACATAGCAGCAAAGATTTCTTGAAGTTATTAAGGGGTGGAAAAAGACTAAGGTCAGAGGGCTTTGAGCTGATCTATGGTCCTAACGATTTGGGTTATCCACGCATTGGTTATATAGTAAGCAAAAAGATTTCTTCAAAAGCAGTCATAAGAAATCGGATCAAAAGGATATTCAGAGAGTATTTCAGGCACAATAAGCCGCTCTTTGGATCAAACGACATCATATTTGTTTGTAAGAAAGATATTTCAAGCTGGAATTTTAAGATGATCGGGGACGTGGTAGGTAATTCACCAGATTTGCATTGAGATGATTAACAAACTGTTTTTAAATATTTTTTTATTTCTCATTAGCATTTACAAAAAATTAGTATCTCCCCTATTACCAAATTCCTGCAGATTTTATCCCAGCTGTTCAGACTATACTAAGGAATGTTTAGTTGAACACGGCGTATTACGGGGAATCTGGTACAGCCTGAAAAGAATCACTAAGTGTCATCCTTTTTGTTCCGGCGGATATGATCCGGTTGTTAAGAAGACTGCTGAACAATAAGGATTATGGATGAATAGCAAACTTACTTTAAATTACGTACTATTTCTGGTCCTTTCGTTTTTTATCATATTCGGATATTCCTACTATTTCGGCAAAACCACAAACGAAGAAAAAGCAGTAACCCCACAAACTACCGAAAACATTCAAAATGACCCGTCCGGCAACAACAATGCCCAGACCTCAGCACCTGTGCAGGCTGTTTCAAATGCTGCTGAAAACGTAAACCACTACGATGAACTGCTCAATAAAGACAGTGGAACAATAATAACGGTAAATTCACCAATTTATACCGCCAAAATTGACACACTGGGCGGAAGAATTACCGAATGGAGTCTTAAGGATTACAATGCAACAACCGCCAAGGACTCTCCCCCTGTAAACATTATAAACGGTGATAAACAGTTAATAACCAGGGTGAATGTAAAAGGGGCAAATGTTCCTTACCTTATACCTTATAGTTATTCCGGCTCTACTAATATAGAACTTACTGATGCAAACAAGGGGATTTCACTTACCTACAATGACCCGAATGGGTTTAAATTAACTAAAACAATTGAGTTTGAACTTGATAACTACCTTCTTAATCAGTCCATGACTCTTACCAACAGCTCTGGTAATTCAGTAGAATACGGGCTTGGTTTTGAAGCTTTCGGCAAAATCGAACAAAAAGGCCGTGGAGACAGCAGCGACGAACTCATAGTCCTTATTAATAATGAAGTAGAAAAAGTATCCAGCCTGCCAAAACAGACTCAGCAGCTTACCGGGCAGATAAACTGGTTTGGACTTACCGACAAATATTTTCTTGATGCGGTAATTCCCGAAATCGGCGGTAATACAACACTTAGCTACAGCTCTTTAAACAGCAACCAGATACTGAATGCAAAGTTCTTTTATCCGCGTGAAATTGTAAACGCCGGAAACAACAGCACAACTAAATGGAAAACATACCTTGGCCCCAAAGAATCAAAAAACCTTGATGTTGTAGGCTATGGGCTGAACGAAGCGATAAACTGGGGATGGCTCGGAATACTTGCCAAGATAATGCTTAAGTTCCTCAAGATACTGAATTCAGTATTACATAACTACGGCTTATCAATTATCGCAATCACGGTGATATTAAGGGTGCTTTTCCTTCCGCTTACCTTAAAAAGCATGAGATCCATGAAGGTAATGCAGAACAAAATGCAGGCGATCAAGCCTAAGGTAGATGCGTTAAAAGAAAAATATAAAGAAGATAAACAAAAACAGAATGCCGAGCTTATGAAGCTTTACACGGACAACGGTGTAAACCCTCTAAGCAGTCTCGGGGGATGTTTTCCGCTGCTTTTACAGCTCCCGGTATTCGTAGCACTTTATGATGTACTTCTCTATTCCATAGATGTCAGGCAGAGTTCATTCCTCTGGATAAATGACCTAGCCGAGCCGGAGCACCTTTTTAACATTCCACTCGTTGCCGGCTATGAGCTTCCTTTCAGAATACTGCCGCTTCTAATGGGCGTATCCTGGTTTATTTCACAAAAAATGACCCCGCAGACAGCTCCAGGAAGTGAAAGTATGGAACTACAAATGAAAATGATGCAGTTTATGCCGATTATATTTACAGTGATGTTCTGGAGCCTGCCTTCAGGGTTGATACTGTATTGGACTGTAAGTAATATTCTCTCTATATTCCAGCAAATATATATCAATCGGACTATGCATGTCGTACAAGGAGGTAAATGATGCCTGTAGAAATTGAAAAAGAAGGAAAGACAGTATCGGAAGCCACAATCAACGCTTGCGAAGAACTTGGTGTTTCCAGAAGTGACATTGACGTAGAAGTGATAAAAGAAGGCTCCAAGGGTGTATTTGGAATTGGCGAAAGACTGGCAAAAGTAAAGGTTACACTAAAGAGTGACGGGGTCAGCGAAAAAGGGCTTAAAGCTAAAAAGACACTTGAAAACATACTTGGTTATCTTGTAGAAAATCAGACCGTAGCTCTCTCTGAGACTTCAGACAGAATCAAACTCGAAATCAATCTTAGTGATGACAAAGGGCTTCTTATCGGCAAACGCGGTGAGACTCTTAAGGCACTTGAATATATAGTGGGCAGAATATCAGCCAAGGACTGCGAGACAGGCCGTGACAAGCGCGTTTATATCGACGTAGACGGATATATCAGCAAAAAAGAAGACATAGTAAACAAACGTGTGTCGGAAGCCGTACAGAAGGTTAAAAAGAGCAAAAGAAGATATATACTCGACAGAATGCCCGCAAATGAAAGAAGAATGGCCTACATAGCCTTAAAACGCGAAAGAGGCATATCCTTTGAAACAGTTGTCGAAGGTGATTACAAAAAGATTGTTATATTCCCTTCCAGCTCAGGGCGTTGAAATAACTGAAGACTAACCTGCGTGGTGTTTTTGTAATTTGTGCAATACTTCCTTAAGTTTATTTACGGAAAATGGTTTATTAAGATAGTCACTAAATCCGTGTTCCCTGTATTGTTCTATTACAGGGTCTGCTGAATAACCGCTGGAAACAATACAGTAAGAATCAGGGTCTAATTCCTTTAATTTTTTAACAGTCTCAACACCGCCCATACCTCCCGGTATTGTCAAATCCAGAATTACCGCAAGATAAGAATTACTGCTTTTCAGGGCCTTATTATAAGCTGAAATGGCTTCATTCCCATTTCTTGTGGTATCTACTTCGTATCCAATCTTTTTTAACATAAGACTGAGCGTCTCAACTAACTCCTCTTCATCATCCATCAGGAGCAATTTCCCCTGCTGATTGACATCCATATTATCGCCTTCGGAATGAAGGTTGTTGGAATACAGATGCTTTGATATACAGGGCAGGTGTATAACAAATTCAGTACCTTCTCCCAATTTGGAACTCACAGTAATTAAACCGTCATGTTTTTGTATTATAGAATATGAAGTTGCAAGTCCAAGGCCGCTTCCTTTTTCCTTTGTCGTATAATAGGGGTCAAATATTTTAGTAATGTTTTCACCTGCAATTCCAACACCCTCATCTTCAATAGAAATTTTTATATATTTTCCAGGTTCGAGATTATGTCCTGATTCTTCGGTAAGCTCTGCTACCTGACTGGTTATTTTAATCAGGCCACCGTTAGGCATTGCCTGCTTGGCATTAATAATAAGGTTGTTTACAACCTGGCTGATCTGGTTCTCATCAATCTCAACAGCTACGTCTTCAGATAAATTAAATTCGCAAGATACATTTGAACCCATTAGTGCAAATTTTATGGATTTTTCGAGAAATGTGTTCAGGAGCATTTCCTGTTTAATCAGGGAACTTCCCTTTGCAAAAGTCCTTAACTGGTTGGTCAGGTCGCTTGCCCTCATAGATGCCCTTTGTGCCGAAGATATCATCTCAACAACTTCCGAATTACCTTCAAGATGCATCTCTGCCAGCGAAAGATTGCTTATTACAACTGTAAGAATATTGTTAAAGTCGTGAGCAATACCCCCTGCAAGTACACTCAGGGATTCCAGTTTTTGCAGCTTAATAGTCTCTTCTTCCTGATTCTTTTTATCGGTAATGTCATTTGCTGTAATAACAGATTTAATTATGTTGTCCGACGTAGTATAAGGTCTTCCTGAAATGTCCAGCCATTTCCAGTCACCGTTTTTATGGTGCATTCTCAGAGTCATGGCGCCCTTACGCATTTCCTGTATTGTTCCTGAAAACTCTTTGATCGCAGCGGCAAGGTCATCGGGATGTATCCTATCAAAAATACTTGTACCGATTAATTCTTCCTCTTCATAACCCATTATTTCTTTCACGTTCGGGCTTAAGTAAAGAAACTTTCCTTCAAAACTTGCCTCCACAATTATATCTGTGGTATTTTCCACTATCCGGCGGAACCTTGTTTCATTGTCTTTTAATTTTGTTTCGGCAATCTTTCTTTCTGTAATATCTTCTACAACACCCATTACGCTTATAATTTCATCTTCATCCTTACCGTAAATGGGTACCAACCTTGCACTAAGCCAGAGTTTTGCAGAACTGGTTGATGCCTCATAGTAAGTTGTATGTGTACATATCTCACCATTAAAAGCCCTCTCAACAACGGGTACAAAAGCTTTGTCTTTTAGTTTATTAAGGTCCAGACCGATAATATTTTCAAAACTGGATTGAAATATATCGGCAAGGCTCTGGTTACAATGTATTATCCTGAAACTTTTATCTATAATGCAGATAGCGTCGGGTGACTGTTCAAAAAGTGTTTTGTAACGCTGCTCGGATTCCCTTAGTGCCTGGGCATGGAGCGAAGTATTAATTGTATTTGCAATCTGCTGGCTTAGACTTTCAAGAAAATTAAAATCATTCTTATCAAATGCATCAGTAATGGTCGACTGTATGTGTATACACCCGGTAGGCCTGCCGTGTAAGAATATTGGTGTGGACACATATGACTTTATACCGAGTTCCCTGCCTGCTTTTCCAAGGTAACTGTCTTCATCGGGATTGTTTACATGTATGGACTGCCCGTTTTTTACACATTGCCGTGTTACACTGGTAGGGGAATCAATTACTTTGATTTTTTCAGTAAACCAGTCCGGGTAACCCCTCTGTGATTTTAATACCGCATTGTCACCCTCAACCTGAAAAACAGATATAAATTCAACTGAATCAACCTGATCAAAAACAGATTCAATGGTGGTGTTCATTATTTCATCAACATCAGGTGTATTATGTGCTGACTGGGAGACCGAACTCAAAATAGATTCGTATAGATTCTTTTTCGAAATTTCGAGGAAATTATTCATCAGAATTTCCTCAGTTTTAATTCTCTCGGTAAAGTTTTTAATTACAATAATAATGCGTTTATCGTCAAGTTTTAATAATCGCGCCTCATAAAAATTTCTTTTACCGTATATATCGAGACTGTATTCAAATGAGGCATTCTCTTTTGATTTGACAACTTTTTCTATAGATTCCCTGATCCTTGCACGAATATCTTCATTCGGTATTCCCAGGAAATTCTTATTTCTATATTCTTTTCTTGGGAGTAACATATCGGATTCATTTCCACCCCGGCAGTCCAGAATCAATCCATTAATATCAATAACGAATATCAGATCGGGAAGGGACTGGAAAAGTCCCCTTTGCTCTATGTTTGCGGACAAAAGCTCCTCCGAACTCAGCTCAAGTGAGCGTTCCAGCATATTTCTGTCATCATCAAAGCTTTTATAAGCTTCACTTATACTGTTTAGTAAATTAAGGAAATCTTCTGGAACATCGTCAGTTTCCTTAAGGTTCCGCTTTATTTGTCTTTTTAATAGACTGTGTAAATGATCCATATTATTTCTCTGAAAAAGCTGTAATAACCATAGTTTGATTGTGCAGAGCGCATGGATCACCATTTACAAGGGGGGGGAATTTCCCCGTATGAATAGAACCCTGTAAGTATGGAATGACCGCCAAGCACTTCATCAACTCCTTCAACCTCTTCTTCAACCCTTTGCTTTAAAATCATCTTTCTGCCAATGCAGCTTATAAGTATTGCAAGCTCGGGTTCAAATGTATAAGAGGAAAAGCTCATACTGTTGTTTGCAGCTCCCACTGCGCCGTCTATCAGTCTGTCAAAATTGGCTTTCATAAATTTTACGTACGATCCCTCAGCCATATTACCGGCAAAAATAAGACTATCGCCTTCTTCTCCAAGGGCAAGCAGTGTGCGTACAATCGGCTCGTCATCGAGGTTTTTCCTTATACTGAGTGGGAAAAGCAGGCCGGTAGCGGGAAGTCCTTCTGCATAATCGCCTAAATATTTTTTATATATATCGAGTGCTGATTTACCGTCTAGTTCATAAAGCACATTAGCTTCAGATTTTGTTATAAGCCTTTCAGGCCCGAAGCTGTCCCAACCACCTAGTGAACCGAAACCAATTTTTATATTTTCCCCATAAAAACCTACAGCGGTTACAAGCTTGTAATCTACCTTGTCTTTTGTTAATACAACTGTTTTTTCAAATCTGTCCGCGTCCCCTGACAAACCGCCGGTTACATTTACATAGTCGGGAAGATTTTCTTTTAAACCCCTGACCAGTTCATCACCGTTGATATTTATTCCCTCGGACAATACAAAAAGATGACGGAGCCCTTCAGACTGAAACAACCCTCCGAGTCTTTTTCCTGCATTAAAACTGTCATCTTTGCCTGAAACAGTTGTGTAGGCACTTTTTACATCAGTATTTTCAAATTTTATGGCTGTAGCAACTATACTGTCGTCAATTACATTTATTCCGCTTATCTCGCCCGAAGTAGAACATCCTATAAACTCCGAATCCGGATAAAGTCTAAATAGATAGTCGGTAAGATCACTTTCCTCAAGTTTTTCTCTTGATCCGAATACGTAAACAAGGTCAGCCGATTTATCTAAATTGACCCCCTTTTTAACCCAGCCGTTAGCATCAGTATATATATTCTGTTCAATTAACATTTTATTCCCCTGAAAAAATCGATTATATAATGTATTATGCAATATTAATGCCATTCTTATTCACTAATAAGGGAAATTCCATTAATAAAGACCATGCTTTACTTTGCAATTTCGAGAAGATATGACATTATACGGGATGCTATGCAAGATATTGCATAGAAATATTGAGTAAATAATAAAGTATTTTAAAATTAATCAGTAAATTTTATATTCATATCCATTTCGGTAATTACTTTATTATCATTAGAATCCGGGAGCTGTATGATAGTTGTAATTTCAGCTTTAGAATTTGCATCCCCAATTGGTAAAAGTTCATTAAAGTTAATCTCCATCTTACCGGTTCCGTCTGCATTAAATGATTCAATCTTTGTGTTAAAATCGGTCCCCGGAAACTTTACCTCCTGCTCTGCTGCAGTCTGGGTCAGAACAGAGTCAATTTCAGCAATATCCCCCTCAAGTTTAACAAGCTCCTGAACAGATTTATAAGAGACCACAATCCCCCCTGATTCCATACTTGGGCTGGATATCTCCCATTTTGCACCTACCCCTACAGGATATGTTGGAATAAAGATATTGTTACCGGAGTTTTCCATCATCTGGTCTATGTACTGGACAATATTAAGTGCGGCATCACCATCAAACTCACACTCGGGCCTGGTACTGGTGCCTGAAGGGTCGAATTCACTTGTGCAGGAGATACTTTTTATCTTGCTGTACTGCTCTTTAAGCCTGTCTACAAGTTCAGCGTTGGCATTTGGGTCATCTCCCACTGTTATATCTTTTATTTCATACTTAATTTTAGCTACACCGTTCTCACCCACTTTTTCTACCGTGCTGATTATTGGCATAATAACCGGGGGTGAACTAACCAGGGGAGAGGTGTTGCCGTTCATAGTCATCTGAACATCCATCTTCATTACCATTTTCCTGATTTGTGTATAACCCTCTTTGTACTTAAACTGCAGCAGTTTTCTGGGTTCACTGCCCTGGTCCGTTATTTTTAGTGTAAAGCCGGGCTTGTTCTTTATCTCATATTCGATAATCTCCGGTTCTGCGGACCTGTCTTTGCAGGAAAGAGCGAAAATTAATAAAAAGGCTGAATAAAATATCATATATTTTCTGTTCATCGGGATCTCCATTAATGCTGTAATGTGGCAGGTATATATCAGTTCATAATAACATCTGTGATTATTTTCCGGAAGCAGTTATCTGTTTCTAAGCTGCTCAAAAAACTTTTTTAAGATCTGGCTGCATTCTTCTTCTAATACAGAACGCGTTATTTCAGGTTTATGGTTAAGTGTGTCATCAAGGCCTATTCCGTAATTGCTTATAACCGCACCGGTTTTGGTATCAGCAGCCCCAAATACAACTCTTTTAATTCTGGAATTAATAACCGCACCCATACACATCACACAGGGCTCGAGTGTTACATACAGTGTGCATTCATTTAACCGCCAGCTGCCGGTTTTTTTGCAGGCCGCTTCGATCGCAACTATCTCTGCATGTGCTACAGGATTTTGTGTGGATTCTCTAAGGTTGTGTGCTTTGGAAAGGATTTGGCCATCGGCGTTTACTATGACTGCGCCGACGGGTACTTCATCTATACTGCTGGCTTCCCGGGCTTCCCCGAGAGCCAGCTGCATAAACTGTTCGTCTGATTTTACATTCACTTATTTTCTTGCGCTGAATTTGACTCCGGCTTTGTTTCTGTCCCAGGTCTTGTCCGTAATCTCTTTGATTTCGGCAACTTTTACTTTTTGGGTTGCAGTCACAGGGAACCCGTCTTCATAGATCTCTATGAATCTTGGTACCATTGCCACCATCACTTTTTCTGCCATCCAGTGGCTGAACTCAACCGGGTCAAATGTAGCTCCCGATTTAAGAGTTACGCAGAGTTTAATCTCATCATCTGATACGTTTGGAAGCCTGATTCCAACTGCTATTGCTTCCTGTAATGCATCATACTCATTAGCAACGTCCTGAACTGCTACGGGGTCAACGTTTTCACCTGACACCCTGATTCTGCTGAACCTTCCGACAAAGTAGTATCTGCCATCGATTCCGCGTGCAAAGATGTCATCTGAGTTAAAGAAACCGTCGTCATCGAATGCTTCTCTTGTCCTTCTTTCGTCTTTAAAGTATTCATTTAGTGTTGTGTTTGGTACAAGAGGCTTAATAAATAGAAGCCCTTTTGCATCGTCCGGTGGTGTAATGTCGCCGGTTGGGTCCCAGAAAGGCCTTACTACCTGGTCAATGTCCTCAGGGTTTCTAAGTTCTGTGTAGTATCCTTCCATTGGGAATCCGGATGATCCTGGTCTGTGGTCTTCAGGGTCTTTCCAAAGTACCATACCCATCTCTGTTGATCCGTATCCATCTATCACCCTTACATTAAATCTGTCCTGAAAATCCAGCAGATTTCTTGGTGCAGGTGATCCAAGCATAATTCTTACATTGTGTTTTTTGTCCCACTCACTGTCAGGTGCTGCCCAAAGATACTCTGCAACAGCCCCTAGCATGTTCACACATGTAGCGCCGCAGTCGGCTGCCCATTTCCAGAAGTTGGATGCTGAAAATCTTGGAAAAAATACTGCAGTTGCCCCTGCGCCCATAGCGCTGAAAAGAGCCATAACCTGTGCATTCGCATGTCCAAGTGAAAGTACGCTCATAAGTGTATCTTCACTTCTTATGCCCTGCTGCTGAAGGTATGTACGTACTGTCATGACAACACCGCCATGATCACGTGCAACACCTTTTGGCATTCCGGTAGTACCGGATGTAAACATACATCTTTCCATGTCTGATGTTGATACATCAACACCCGGGTTAGCATCACTTCCATTATCAAAAGCTGAAAATGGAAGAACTTTAATATTTCCGATTTTTTCCGGTACATCGTCTGATGTGATAATAATTACTTCGAGATTCTCAAGGTCTCCTGCAATCTCTTCCATAAAATCTATACTGCCTTCATCTACGATAAGGGCCCTCATCTCTGAGTAGTTGATTACGTAAGCGAGCCTTTCACCTTTTTCATCTTTATTAATTGGCACCTGAACTCCGCCGGTTTTATGTATCCCGATAATGGAGACAACATATTCCTCGCGGTTAAGCATATACATACCAACTTTGTCACCCTTCTTGATTCCAAAATCATTTATGAGTGAGTTGGCAACTTTGTTTGCCCATTCATTGGTTTCTTTATAGGTCCAGGAACCTACGATCTTCCCGTCCCTGTCACCGACCTTAAACATCGGTTTGTCCGGGAACATTTCGGCTCCCTGTTCTAAAAAGTTTGTGACCGGTTTCCATTCCTGTGTATCTTCTAACTTACCGAATGGCAGGTCTCCGTCGCCAGTATATTTTGCATCACGTGGCTTAAATAATAAACGCATATTACTCCTCCTCGTACAGAACTATTCTCAAGTTTTTAAAACTAATTTGTATTTTTTGAAACAAAAGTAAGAGAGTTGTTCCAAACCTCATCGCCTTTTACAGCGAACAGTTAATTTATATCAAAAACGAAACAATTTCAACAGCTTAATGTGATTTTTAAAATAGCAAATAAATCTATCTGGTATAAAATCATTTGCTATAAAAAATTATTGCAATTATTATTTCTATCTCGCCGGACAACTCATATGCCAACTACATCTTTAATGCTTAATGTTCTCTATTTTATTATCGGTATCACGGGCCTTATCGCAGGTGGTGAATTACTCGTAAGGGGTGCATCACGTTTTGCAAAAGACCTTGGTATAAGCCCCGTTATAATTGGCCTCACGGTTGTTGCTTTCGGCACTTCCGCTCCGGAGTTTGTTGTATGCCTTACGGCGGCCCTCCAGGGGGCAAGCGATATTACAGTCGGTAATATCGTAGGGAGTAACATTGCCAACATTGCCCTAATACTCGGCGTTGCTGCTGTTATAAAACCTATCAGTATTCATCAGTCCATCACAAGAGTGCAGACTCCCTTTATGATTTTGCTTACAATACTGGTTTTTATTATTGCACTCAACCACTACATTGGCCGGGCCGAAGGACTTATAGTTTTTCTGATGCTTCCGGTATTAATCTTTTATTCCTACTACAGTTATAAAAACGATAAGATTGAAAACGGCGAAAATAACGGCTCTTCAAAAAAACCCATTATCCAGCTCGTCATGCTCACAGCCGGGCTATTCTTTCTTATCTTAGGTGCAAGGCTGACCGTAAGCAGCGGCATTGAGTTTGCAAGGATGTTCGGGCTCAGCGAGCTTGTTATAGGCGTGACAATAATAGCAATCGGGACTTCTCTCCCCGAGCTTTCAACTGCGATATTTTCTGCCCTTAAAAACGAACATGAAATTATTGTGGGGAATGTTGTTGGAAGTAATATCTTTAATCTCGGGATCCTCGGTCTTGTAGCACTGATTCACCCAATCACAATAAACCCTGAGGCGTTAAAGTTAGATTTTCCGGTTATGATCGTACTAAGTATCCTGATCTATCCTGTAATGAAGATTGGCTCCAGGATTTCACGTGTTGAAGGGGCACTTCTTCTGTGCTCTTACTTCGGGTTTATGTACATCCTTCTTTAGATTACTTTCTTGTTTTAAATTTAATACCCGATTCGTTCCGGTCCCAAGTGTTGTCGTTCAGCTCTTTCATAAGACCCACATTGAACTTTTCTGTAGACGTTAATGGAAACTCCTCATACATCTCTATAAATCTCGGGATCATATAAACGGGCACTTTCTCAGCCATCCATTTGCAAAACTCAATATGGTCAAACTCCCCGCCGTCTTTAAGTGTGATGTTGAGTTTAATCTCATCGTCTGAGATATTAGGAAGCCTTATTCCGACAGCCACTGCGTCCTGGATCTGCGGGTACTGTGCAGAGTAGTTGGCAACAGCGTTCGGGTCTACGTTCTCGCCTGATACGCGGATACGGCTGTAGCGCCCCTGGAAGTAGTACCTGTCGTCTATTCCTCTTATAAAGAGGTCGTCGGAGTTAAAGAACCCTTCGGAATCAAAAGCCTCGGCCGTACGTTTTTCGTCTTTGAAGTATTCATTCAGAGTTGTGTTTGGTATAAGCGGCTTTATAAAAAGCAGCCCCTTTGTCTCTTCGGGAGGCACTTCGTCTAAGTCCCTGTTCCATGCGGCGGTAACTAATTTGTCTGTATCTTCCGGGTCTCTTATCTCTACAACATAGCCTTCACATACAAATCCGGATGATGCGGGCCTGAAATCTTCTGGGTACTGCCAGAAAACCATACCCATCTCCGTTGATCCGTAACCATCAAGAACCCTTGTTTTAAATCTTTTTTCAAATTCCGGTTTGTTCTTTGGTGCAGGGCCAGCAAGTATTGTCCTTATATTATGTTTCTGGTCATATTCGCTTTCCGGAGCCGCCCATACATATTCTGATACCGAGCCCAGCATATTGGTTGTAGTGGCCCCCGACTCGGTACACCACTTCCAGAAATTAGAAGCAGAAAACCTCGGATAAAACACGCATTCTGCCCCTGAGCCTATTGAAGCAAAAAGGCACATAACCTGGGCATTGGCATGAGAGAGCGATAAAACAGACATTAATACGTCATGATTTCTTATTCCGTGCATCTGGATATACCCGCGGACGGTTAAAACCACCCCTCCGTGATTACGAGACACACCTTTTGGCATACCGGTAGTTCCCGAGGTAAACATACATCTTTCCGCATCTGCCGCAGCAACCGGCACATTTGGGTCAGAGGAATCAAACTTATCAAAGTAATCAAAAGAGCGCACTTCAATGTTTCCAAGTTTTTCAGGAAGGTTGCCCTCTGATTTTGCTACGAATATATATTTTAGGTTCTCAAGGTCGTCTTTTATATCTTCCAGCAGTTTAAAACTCTCGCCGTCTGAAATAAGCACTTCCTGGTCAGAGTAGTTCAAAATATAGGCAAGCCTTTCACCCATCTCGTCTTTATTGACCGGGACCTGCACTCCGCCCACCTTGTGAATAGCCAGTATGGAAACAACAAACTCCGAGGAGTTAAGCATATATATGCCGACTGTGTTTCCTTTTTTTACTCCGCATTCTGCAATCAGGCCGTGGGCGATCCTGTTGGCCCATGCGTTGGACTCACCCCATGTATAGCTTTCATTAATATTTCCGTCGCGGTCCGCAACGCTGAAAAGTTTTTTCTTTGGAAACTCTACTGCACCTTTTTCAAGGCATTTATATATAGGCTCCCACTGCTCTGTGTCGTCAAATGTACCGAAGGGTAGTGAACCCTTTCCTATGAATTCAGGGTCTCTTGGTCTGAACAGTAATTTCATTTCTCCATCCTCTATTAATATAATTTAAGCGGCTTTGGCCAGCTTTAAAAAGTTGTTAAGTATATCCTTTCCGTATGTGGTTAGCACGGATTCGGGGTGAAACTGCACACCCTCAATAAGTAACTTCTTATGACGGATCCCCATTATCTCGTCTTCCTTTGTCCATGCTGTGATTTCAAAATCATCGGAAAGCGTTTCTTTGTCTATTATTAATGAATGATAACGTGTTGCTTCAAAAGGGTTTGGAATGCCCTCAAATATCCCGGTGTTGTTATGAAATATCTCGGAGGTCTTGCCGTGAAGAAGTCTTTCGGCCCTTATTATATCAGCTCCGTAGGCATCGGCTATCGACTGATGGCCAAGGCAAACGCCTAGTATTGGCTTTTTACCTGCATATTCCTTTATAATTTCGATTGAAAGCCCGGCATCTTTGGGAGTACAGGGACCGGGAGATATGACTATTATCTCAGGGTCGAGGCTGTTTATCTCATCAAGAGTAATATCGTCGTTTCTGATCGTGGTTACTTTTTCCCCGAGCTCACCTAAGTAGTGAACAAGGTTGTAAGTAAACGAATCGTAGTTGTCGATCATCAGTATCATTGATTATAATCCGCCCTTGGCAAGCTCAACTGCCTTTACGAGCGCCTTTACCTTATTTACCGTTTCAAAATACTCAGTCTCGGGATCTGAATCAGCAACAATACCTGCCCCTGCCTGAATATATATCTTATTGTTCTTTATAACAAAAGTCCTTATGGTAATGCAAGTGTCGGAATTACCGGAATAGCTAAAGTACCCTACCGCTCCGCCGTAAGCCCCTCTTCTGTTGGGCTCGGTCTCTTCTATAATCTCCATCGCTCTTACTTTTGGCGCTCCCGATAAAGTCCCTGCAGGAAAAGTAGCCTTTATAACATCAAAAGCGTCCTTATCAGGCGCAAGTTTTGCTATCACATTTGATACGATATGCATCACATGTGAGTAGCGCTCTATTGTCATAAGCTCATCTACTACTACCGATCCGACTTCAGCTATCCTGCCTAGATCATTTCGTGCAAGATCCACAAGCATTATGTGCTCCGCGCATTCTTTTGGGTCGGCAAGCAGTTCATCAGCGAGGCCGTTGTCTTCGTCTTCGGTCTTTCCCCTCGGCCTTGTCCCTGCAATCGGCCTGCTCTCAACTCGGTCTCCCTCAGTCCTTACCATTACCTCAGGTGATGATCCGACAAGGAGCTGGTCTTCAAGTTTCAGATAAAACATATATGGAGACGGGTTAAGTACCCGGAGCGACCTGTAAAGGTCAAAAGTGTCTACGGTGAGTTCCGTGTTCCACCTCTGCGCTATTACCGCCTGTATTATGTCGCCTGCTTTAATGTATTCCTTTGTTTTAAGTACTGCTTCCTGATATGCCTCTTTTTCAAAATTTGAGTTTAGTTCCACTTCGGTACTGTCACTGCCGTTTGAATCGTAGTGGCGATTGTCCGCAAGAGGGCTTTTGAGCCTGTTTTTAATCTCGGCAATTTTGTCTGTGGCTTTTTTATACTCTGCTTCCGCGTCCGCACCTTCCGGTACATAGGCATTTGCGATAATCTTTATTTTATTATTTATATTATCGAAAATTACCAGCGAATCCGTGATCACATAGTAAGAGTCCCATAGATTAAGATCATCTTCTGTGTCTTCGGGCAGTTTTTCAACAAAACGCACTATGTCATAAGTGAAATAACCAAGCGCACCTCCGTGAAATCTCGGAAGCTCTGGCGTTTCAACCGGGTTATAACGCGATAACAGCTTTCTGAGCTCGTCTATCGGGTTGCCGGAAAGTTTTGTGAGAATACCGTCTTCAATTATCTCTATGTTTTCGCCCTTCGACCTGAACACTACTGAAACATCAGAGCCGATGAAGCTATACTGCGCCCATTTTTCACCGCCCTCGACGCTTTCAAAGAGGAAAGAATGGTCTCCCGACTCTATCTTTTTAAAAGCAGAAACGGGGGTGTCAAAGTCCGCAAGAATCTCTTCCCAGACCGGAACCAGGTTGCCGTTTTTAAGCTTAGTTTTAAATTCATCGAGCGCCGGAAAAATCATGGGTAGAAAGGATAAAATGTAGGGACTTAAAGTCAATAAAATACTTTAGATTTATCAGAGGTTCATTATACTTAAAACCGATTTTAATTATTAAATAATAAAGGAAGAGATATGGCAAAGATTAATCCGGACATTTTCAGGGAATACGATATCAGGGGCATCTACGGGACCGACCTCACAGAAGAACATGTAGAGCTGATCGGAAAAGCATACGGGACTCTTATCAAACGGGATAAAGGAAGAACTATCTCACTTGGAAGAGACTGCAGATTAAGTTCGCCTTCTCTATCTGAGTCATTAATAAAAGGTATTACCTCGACCGGAGTAAATGTTATCAATATCGGAATTGTATCAACTCCAATTCTTTATTTTTCCCTCTTTAATATGGAAGTAGACGGCGGCGTAATGCTGACCGCAAGCCATAACCCGGGCGACTATAACGGACTTAAACTCTCAATAAACAGAGATTCTATTTTCGGCCAGGGCATTCAGGGCCTTAGAAAGATGATAGAAGCAGACGACTTTGAAACAGGTGAAGGCACTGTAACAGATCAGTCTATAACAGAAGAATACGTTAACTATATGAAGGGCGCAGTACATATCCGCCCCGGCATGAACATAGCAGTAGACTGCGGCAACGGAATGGTAGGGCTTGTCGGCCCGCAGACTCTAAAGGAAATGGGCTTTTCATTAACAGAGCTTTATTCAGAGCCTGACGGTACTTTCCCGAACCATCACCCTGACCCGACTGTAGAAGAGAATTTAGTAGATTTGCAAAAAGCTGTAATTGAAAATAAATGTGAAGTAGGAATAGCCTTTGACGGTGACGGCGACAGGGTAGGAGTTGTAGATGAAAACGGGACAATAATCTGGGGTGATATGCTTGTGCTTATCTATGCTCTTAGTGTATTAGAAGATAAACCCGGAGCCACTATTATAGGTGATGTAAAATGCTCTTCTAACTTATTTTTAGGAGTAGAAAAAGCAGGTGGTAATGCCATTATGTGGAAGACAGGACATTCCCTTATTAAGAGTAAGATAAAGGAAACTAATGCAGAGCTTGCAGGTGAAATGAGCGGGCATATGTTTTTTAATGACAGATTTTATGGTTACGACGATGCCTTTTATGCAGCGTTAAGGCTTTTGGAAATAATATCCAAATCCGGAAAAAAAGTATCAGAGTTACTCTCGGATGTACCAAAAACATTCTCCACTCCTGAGATCAGAGTTGACTGCGATGAAGCTACAAAATTCCAGCTTGTTGAAACAGTCACCAATATGTTTAGAGCAGACTATGATGTAATAGATATTGACGGCGTAAGGGTAAACTTCCCGGACGGTTGGGGACTTATAAGAGCATCCAACACCCAACCCGCGTTGGTTCTCCGCTTCGAAGCCGAATCTGAAGCCCGCCTCTCCGAAATCCGCTCCCTAATTGAAGGTAAGTTAGAGCAGGCCAAATCCCAATTTTCCTAACTGTCATTGCGAGCCTAACTGTAGCATTCAGTGACAAATGTTAAATTAGTAATTTCAATTTTATAATTAGGTAATGTTTCCCAGTAGTTCTACGGTCTACAAGCGCGGCAATCCCTCTTTGTCATTCCCGACTAGAACTATGGAAAGTAATCAATACTACTAACTAACTCTATTGAAATTTTTATTTCGGAAAGAGATCCAATCTGACAGAAGATTGATCCGGAATCCAGTTCCTTTGTCATCTCGAACAAATGTGAGAGATCTTTCTTTTCATAACGGCCTGCGATGAATAACGTTAAGAAAAAATGAAATAAAATCGTAAAGAAGCGTTAAAGGGGATGTGGCGGGATTTTACGCTTTAGATTTTATTTTGTTTTTTTAGTTAATGAATCGCCTAGCCTTGATCTTTTTTTTGCTTCGTTTTCTTTGTATCAAGATAAAGAAAATGAAGGTAATTATTCTTTATATCAAACAAGATTGAAGTTAATCTTGTTATATAAATAAATAAAGGGGGATCCACCATGTCAACCGAAGCAGAACTACTAAGAAAATTCATCGACAGCTCAGAAGCTGTAATCTACCTAAAAGACGAAGAAGGACGTTTTTTAATGGTAAACAAAAGAGGCGCAAGCGTTGCAGGTAAAAAACCGGAAGAAGTTATCGGAAAAACTGACTATGACTACCATTCTAAAGAAGCAGCCGACGGTTTCAGAAAAATGGATCTAAGTGTCAAAGAAGCTGGAAAACCTATTACATATAAACTAAAAGTCCAAACCCCTGAAGGAGAACTAACCTTCATCGACCACAAATTCCCAGTGAATGTCGAAGGCCACCCCAATTCAGTTGGTGGTATTGCTATAGATATTACAGATGTTGAGGGATAGTTAAAATTAATTGGGAACAGCCCGTTTATTGTTCAAGGAATATTGTAAATTTTTGGACTCATGAGAAATAATAATTTAATAATTTATGTAAACTAACAGGAATACCTCTTTTTTTTAGGACAATAATAGTTTTATTATCTAGCAAATCTATTAACATTTTTGAAATATCTTCAATTGATCTGTAATGAATTTTCCTATGACAATTAGGACATAAAGCAAAAATATTTTCTTCTACATTAATACTGTATTGAAATTCATCTTGTTTATTCATTGGTATTAAATGATGTGCTTCAACATAGTTTTTGTCAGTTGATAAACAAAGTAAAGTAATATGATCTTTATCAATTGCACATTTATAGTTTGATAATCTTAACTTTTCTCTCGCCACGGCGGCATTTCTTTTGAATAAATTAGAACCTTTTGCTTTAATTCTATTTTTTTCAAAGGAATGATAAAAAAATAAAGGAAACAAGTAATGGGAACGCACACATTTTCAATCCAATAAATCAAACAAAGTAATTATTCCTACAGAATAAATTGCTCCGATAAAACACCAGACACCTGACATCCAGAGTTTATTTATTAATTTAAAGTCCACTTCAATAATTTTTTGTTTAGTAATTAAAAACTCAATATCCCTTAATGTTCTCCCAACAACCATTAAAGAAAGTACTAATGAAAATAAAAGTAATATTATCATTAATGCAATTGCTAACTTTGGAAGTTCTATTCTGTTAAGAAATGCTATAAAAAAGGCTAGTACTCCTGTGTTTAAAAAAGCCAGGTGCTTGGCGTTGTCGTTGTATTGTTTTAATACTGTAATAAGATTTTCTTCTTTGGTCATTCCATAATTATAAAACCGAAATTAAAAGAATGAAGAAAAAGGGTGTTGCGTAACTCTTTTTCTCGCAACAACACAATTCTGGATTCCGGATCAGAATTAATAGAAAGATTTCTCTCTTCTTTCGAGATGACAGGTGAACAGTTCACCCCCATCTTAATCTTCCCCCGTCAAGGAGGAAGAGATACTAGGCGATAATCACGTTGACGGGATAACAGTTAGTCACTAACACTAACTTTAAATTTCAACTTTTCCTTCTTTTGAATATGAGAAATAATTTTAAAAAGATTATTTGCTGTTGGATTACCTTTTGGCCCCAGCATTCGTATTAAACTTTCTGGCTTTTTATCAATATTCTTTGAAAGATTTTCAAATCCGGTTGTTGCCTTTATATAATCTTTTAATACTGCTTTACCTGTATCAACATCACCGGACAAAAGGCATACGAGTGCTTCTTCTAATAAGACCTTTTTGAAGGGCGGGTCATTAATTACTCTCTCACGAATTGTTTCTTTATAATCTCTGGTTGGCATTTTATAATCCTTTATATATCTTCCATAAATCTTTAGCTTTATTTATATCTTTTTGCTGATTTTTTTTAGTCCCGCCACAAAGCATTATAATTATTTTTCTTCCCTCAAGACCATAATAAATTCTAAAACCAGGGCCATAATTAATCTTTATTTCAAAAACTCCGCCTTTTAGTGATTTAACATTGGACAAATTACCATTTTCCAACCTGGTTAATGCAATAGTTACTTTTGATGCAGCATGGACACTTAATTTATTAAACCATGACTGAAAAGGGCTATTACCTTTATTATCAAGATATTCTTTTATTATAAACATTAAAATCCTAACATATATGTTAGTTTATACAACTGCATAATTTTACTATACATTAATTTTATAATTTATGTAATACAACAATGCAATTCTTTGTTTAAAGGAATTTGATTCAGGAAAACTTAACTAGGCGGTAATCACGTTTGCCAGATTGGGATTTGCTGTAAAGGGATTCTGGATTCCCAATAAAACTAGGGGATGATAAACCGGAGATTGCCACGTCGCGGTGCTCCTCGCAATGACATAATGACATAGGGCGAAAAAAAAGGCAGAAAGTGTTAACTCCCTGCCCCTAAACATAACTTTTTTTATGTAGGCTGAACAAAAAACTGCCAAAAGGAATCAAGGCTGCCTCTGCCATTGCCGTTATTTAATCCAACAAAACCATAAAAACTACGAAAGCTTTCCGTAGTTGGCTGTAGTTCAGGCCTTAAGATAACAAAACCTTCACCTGTCACATTGCCAGGACAGAGAAGTTCTCCACCTTTACTGTGAGGGATTACATTGTTAATTCCATATTCAAAATCCGCCACACTTGCAGTTCCGGCAAATTCCAGAAGTGGTTCGAGTAGAACACTATCCTGGTTGACACATGCAAAAATTATGTCTCTACAGGAAAAAGGAACTTCATTGTTGTCAATTATATCAATATCGAAAGTATTAAATGCTGTTAAAGGATCTGCAAGATATTCAAAGCTATTTTCGGTATCAGTAGAAGACAATGTAATACCGATTACATCAGATAAGGTTACACCGGCTTCCTGGTTAAAGTTAAAGGAATAAAAATCCTCGGGTGATGAGCCACTACCCGGTCCGCCCGCCCTGGAAAAATACTGAGCATTTGTTCTGTATTCGTAGCCATTATTATCAAGCACCCTCATGTTTCCGATCATACCAATACCGACCTGAGCATTAATAACCGGTTCAAATATAATTGTAACAATCCCGTAAGCCCCTTCCGGAAGCACTACTCCTGAAGGGCTACCGTCGTTAGTCTGGATATCCCTCATATTGTAGACATGCGTATCGTTGGGTGTATAGACATCAAAGAAATTATTTTCGTTACAGTTGTTTGAAACATCAAATATCTGAATGTGTATATTTGCAGAAATCCCCTGAATGACTTCTTCAAAATATGTAAGCTGGATAAATGTTTCTCTGTCTCGCAGGTCAAAAAAATAGATTAAACTGTCAAAAGCAGAGCTATCAGTCCCGGATGCATTAAACGGGGTAGCAGTACCAGCCTTTGACTGGGCCGGAAAAAATGTAATAGCCAAAAGAAGTAAAAACACCGAAATTATTTTTATATTTTTCATTTATTTCTCCTTTAAGGAATTAAATCAAATTATACAATATTATTGAAGTTATTTGAATAATTTCTTTTAACTATAGCATTAAATACAGATAATTACTGAGATTTATTAGTTTAAGAGCAGGAAAACATTATATACCTATGCTGGGGTCAGGTCTTTTATTAAAAGGATGTTAAAATAACCCCCCTCCAAATGAGGGGAGGGGGTAATTAGTTTAAATTCTATTTAGCTATTCTGAATACATCTCTTGGAATCTCGCCTTCTTCAATATCGGTATTTCTTATAATGATATCAGAGAGTCTTGTTCTTTTAATCCTGTCTGCCTGCCTTTCACCGAGACTGCGCTCAAACCAGAATCTGTCGCCGTCTCTTAAACCTTCAAACTGGATTGTAATTATTGTAGTGAATGTCTCACCGAGGTGTGAACCCTGAAGAGCATCTTCGGAAAGCCCTCCTACCCAGAGGTCAATATCCTCAACAGAACCGTATGCTTCTTCAAGCCGGATTTGTATTTCGGTATCTGAACTTATTTCTGAAAAGGAATTTATGCGGTCAAGTCCAAGTGCCTCTCTTGTATCGTTATAAGATGCCAGGCCGTGGTCCCTTCCCCTCTGGATATTGAGTGAAGCAAGGTCAAACCCTCCGCTTCCCGGGTGACCGAATAAAAAATTTCTTACGTCATCAATTACATAAGGATCTATTTTCTGGTGAAGCTGCTGGCTGAGCCCCCTTAGTATGGGCTCTATACCATTTGCCACAATCTCATTAGGGGCTAAGAAAGCATTCCTGAGCGGCAGATGCCCTGCATCAATCATTACCCCTTCTGCATCAACACGTAGAAGGAAAGGGTTTAGAGCACTGTGTCCAAACCTGTATGCAGCAGCAGAAAAGCTGTTTGCAATACTGGCATCAATATCAGGGTCATAGCGCCTGTATCTTTTTAATGCACTATCTCCAAGAAGAGCAGGTAGAAATTCATTGTAGGTAATGTACTGCATCTGAGCTGCAACTATCTCCCTTGCTTTTTCATATATCTGGTCACCAGAAAGTTCCGGATTGTCTTCTGCGATTCTTTCCGCCTGGCGGTTGTGTTCCCTTACAAAAAGTGTATGCATAGCGGTAAGACCTACCTGTTCGTTCGCCCTTACATCACCTGCAAGAAACAGGTCAGTACCAGCCCCACCTGCATTTGGAAAACCATCCAGATTAAACGGCATCAGGTTTCCATCAGTAGTTTTGAGTTTTCCGGTGCCATCATTAGTTCTTAATGCTGTGGCCCTTTCTTCTTCTGAGCCGTAAACATTTGAAGCATCAATCCAGCCCGTAATCTCGTTTAACTGCTGGCGGGGGTTGTCGGTATCAGTTCCTGTAGAACTGTCGTATAGTGACCTTGTGAAAGGAATTATCATTTCACCTGTACTTTCCGGGTCAAAGAAAATATCACCAATAGGTACTTCTATATTTGCTTCTTCCTCGGGGATTGCAATTTCAGTAAGGTCAATGTCATGGTCCAGGAACTGGCCCCACTGCCAAAGGTAATCGGTAGTGCCTAGCTCGTTAAATATCACGTCGTCCTGACTGTTTACAATATTACTTATTTCCCTTGGACTCAGCCTGTCTTCCCCGGCAAGTTCTGAAATACCATCTGAATAGGCGGGGTTTACGATCCTTAATAGAGGAGTAAATATTGCACCCATCTCGGTGTTGTCGAGGTTGTTACTGCTGCCATCGATAGTGCGGAATTCATCCCTACGGACTCTGTTGCGCTTATCCCTCTTATCGCCTTTCTTCTGACGGTCATCATCATGATTAATCCGTCGACTTGAATCCCGGCGGCCCTCACCGTCCCGTGCCCAGTCATTCTGCTGAGCAAATATCTCAGTACTGCTGCTAATAAATAATACAGAAAAAATTATTAATGCTGCCAAAAACTTACTAAAATAATGGTTCATCGTGTAAAACCTCCATACAGGTATTTCCTCCATCCCTCTTAATAGAAAAGGAAAATCCATTTCTAATGAACGTTCTTTAGTTGTTATTTGTCAGGATCCCTCAATCACTAACGTATTTAAGCAAGAGCAGATAAAATTCCACTCTCGTTTTCCGGATAAAAATAATTAGTAATAGGGAATACAGGTTAATGATAAAACAAGGGGTGTAAACAATTATTTTAATTGTTTAAGAAATTAATTATAATTGAACTGTTGCTCAAAATTTTACAACGAGTCTAAATGTTTATGGATTACCACCATAGCCCAGGTATCAAGTTTGCAGTATTCCAGAAGGGTATTTCTAAGCTCTGCCTTTTTCCCGGGGTCGGTTTCATCCAGCATCATGTACCAATAAACATCTGCTTCATCCCCTGAAGAGAGTTCCAGGTTCTTATGGTCGAGTTCGGGGTCAATTACAGGAAGTACTCTTTTAATGGAATTTGAACCGCCAAACCTGTAGTCCTTGTAGTATTTCCTAAAAATATCCAGCTGGTCCCAAAGCCTGCTTTCAATTGAAAGAAGCCTGTCAGCAAATTGCGGAAAAGCATCTGCCAGTTTTTTTAATTCATTACTCTCAAAGACTGCATTATATGCAATTACAGAACCTGTATTGCCAACTGTATTTACTAATGCCTCCGCAAGTCCAAACCTTGGGTCTGACTCATTATCATGCAGGTACTCTTCATGAGTTATTTCACCATTTTCCTGCATTATATGACAGCTCCACTGAAATGGTATCTGCTGGTAAGGGTGAATTCCCTCCCACCTGGGTATAGCCCTTTGCGTAGTTTCAAAATCAAAAAAATAAAGCGGGTACTCAAGCTCTGATAGTTTTTTCTTTATTGCTTCACTATCGATATCAACTGTTTTATTGGTAAGCCTGTTTACATAGTCCTGCTGATTATCAGTGAGTTTGGTTTCAGGGGGTATCTCGTTAATACTCCTGATTCCAGAGGAATAAAACTGAAGCTTCTTTTTCCATGTCATACGGGGAAAGTTCAGCATTGAATATTCATCAATGTCTTTCCAGCAGTAATCCTTAAACTCACATTCATAAGGTTTGGTGCAGTGTTCCCCGATCATTACATCCGGCTCAGTTTCTTCACGTATAAGCTCCTGGAAGTTATTAACAACTTCACCAACATTAAATTCAGCAACATTGGCAGTAGTTTTCTCAACACCTACCATTGAATTCAGGTCAGGCAGATTACCGCTTGTATCAATATGTATGACATAGGTATCACTTACATAAAGTCCATTGTTCTCAAGTATATACTTCTGAATAGCAAGATCAGGGAAATGTACATCTTTTACCCCCGTAGAAGCCTTCATCTCTTTTAGTTCCCAGGTGCCGTCCTGATTTTTGCGGATTATATCACTTATCACATATACGCCTTTGTGGTAAAAAGCCCCCTGGAAAATTACTGGGGCGTTGTCATTTACAAGGTCATTTGTAATGGAAACCATACGGTCCAGTTTCTCGAACTCTACAAGCACCCCTTCCGGGTATCTCTTCATTACTATATCTTCGAACTCATAGCCCGAGTCAAATATAAACTGCTGTTTCAGAGAAGGGGGAGTTGCAAGTTCCGGGTGGTTTACACCCAGCCACAGCTTTTTTCTGCACTGAAGGCCAGAAAGGAATTTGGATTTTGTAAGGTAATGTTTGGATGATGGCATTAAATATTATTGTACAGCATTTAATTGAATGTTTAAATACCAGGGTTTAAAAGGCATAATAGATCTCTCACATTTGTTCGAGATGACACAATATTTTATAAAACGGCCTGCGATGAATAACGTGAAGAAAAAATGAAATAAAATCGGTAAGAAGCGTAAAGGGGTTGTGGCAGGATTTTACGCTTTAGATTTTATTTTGTTTTTTTAGTTAATGAATCGCCAGCCTTGATCTTTCTTTTGCTTCGTTTTCTTTATATCAAGATAAAGAAAATGAAGAATAGCTATTAAGTAACTTTATTTATCTTTCTATGTTCTTTGTCTTGAAACAAAGAACCAAAATTCAAGGCTAAACAAAAATATACTAAAAATTAAATATTTTAACTAAATGTCTTTAATTCCACCCCACCCCTAAAGCCATTCTTAACGCTATTCATTGCATGTCGATCAAAAACAGTTTTTAAATTCTTAATTTATCATAGTTCTTTAGCACTATTAACTTAGTGCCGGTTTTTAGCATGAAATGCTAACGCTTCCGTGCCCATTTCCCGTTTGGCAATTGTACTGACCAGCCGGACTTGGAGGCGTCTCTCCTGGTAGCTGCAAACTGCTCGGCAGCTTCCGGGTAGACCTTCTTTTCGTTAGCGGCAGTATCACCAAGGTTGTTGAGTTTAAGGATGGCTACTGTCATTCCTTTGATAATAACTTTCCTGTCTTTATTCTCGGCGTTCATTACAGATTTATCAGCTGCAGTAAGGTCGCCCCTTGCAACAAGCATCCCGTTATTTCCTTCGCCTACTTTGTTTGAACTTAGTAGTGCGTTTACTTTTCCTCTTCTTGCAGACCTTGCCTGGAATGCTTTAACAACATTTGGCATCTTCTTGAGTTCGGCTTCGATTGTTCTTGCAATATTTTCCTGGGCAAAAGCTTTATTAATAAGGTCAAAGTTAAACTCACCGGTAAGCGGCACTACTTTGGTAACTGTAATGGTTGGCTCTTCTTCGTAAAATTCTCTCAGGCTTGATCCCGGGGGAGGCGGTGCCTGTGGGGAAGTTGTATCTTCATTTTCGGGAATTTCTTCAAGTAAAAACTCTTCTTCAAGATTTGTATAAGCCTGCTTTACCTCTTCTGCAGGGAAATAAACATTTACAGTAATTGTTGCACATGAAATCAGGGTCACTGAAAAAATTAAAAAGAAAAAACAGCTAAGTTTATTTGTAATATTTCTCATCATTTGCTCCTTAAATTATCTCTACTGAAAATCAATCTCTACATCTCCCCTGCTTGCCCTTCTTGCAAGCTCTCTTATTACCGAAAACAGGTGTTTTACGGTAATCGAGTTTTGTCTGTCGTCCACCTTGATTTTTAAGTCAGTATAACCAAGTATTCTATTCGAAATAATAAGTTTTTTAAATGTTATAAATCCGTCTTTTATATATCCCGCAATCTCACCTTTATCGTACCGCCTTGAAGAGCCTGTAAAAAATCTGCCCTTTGCTCCGATTTTTTCCAGGAGTGCCCGGCCTATTGTCCTCTTCTCACCTTTGCCGTCCCTGGCCCAGAATGAAAAAGGCCCGTTAATAGTTGTATAACCATTTCCGACCGAAAACCAGATCAGTCCGTCTATAACGCCCGTAATATAGCCCTCCATTGAGGGAAGGCTGTCGGATATGCTTTTAAGACTGAGCCTGGAAAACAAAAGGTTTATATTGTAGTTCTCCTTTGAATCACCGTAATTAAATATCCCGCTCGCAAATATGTTGCCGTTATAAACATCTGACCTCAGATAGATGAGGTTTAATTCGTCGTTATCCATTTCAAATTTTGCTTCAATGTTGTTCATCTCAAAAAATCCATACTGCAGTTTGCCGATTTTAAGATAGTCCCTGGTTTCCGTGTCTGCTTCCTGTTTAACTTCAGCCAGGTATTTCTTATAAACCGACCTGTCAATTGTAAGGTCTTTACCCAGCAGTGCCACGAGCCTGTTTTTAACTCCGTCTATCTCCCTTATTGTTATTGAACCTTCGACATCTTCCAAAAGAACATCTGCATTGTTGATAAACGCCGAAACTGTTGAATCTTTTATCTTTATTAATCCGTTCCATATTTCATCGTCGCTTAAAATATTTAATGCATCAAAATCTACCGACACTACCCCTTCGACATCAAGTACAAAAGTGCTGTCTGGAAGGTAGCTGGAAAAAACATCTATAAGAAAGTCCAGCGGGATCTCAGGCGCTAATAGTTTAAAATCCCTCTTTTCTTCCGCGTAGTTGTTAAGGCCTCCCGTAAATTCAAACCTTTTTCCTTCGTCATTAGATATAAACCCCTTAACTATCGATATGGTTTCAGGGTCAACGGTAAAATCCAGCTCACCGTCAAAGTCAACTTCCGTATATCCCTGGCCAAGAAAGAGGTCATTAAACTTAAGGACTCCCTTTGTATCTTTAAAATGCCCGGAAGAAAAATGGCCTTTTGAATCAAAATTAACACCTTCAGCATTGAGGCTGCCGTTCTTTACTCCTGAAAGTTTTATGGCAGTTTCAAATGAGATACTCTCCTCAAGTGTTTTAAATCCAAGACTACCCCCGAGGTTGCCGCCCAGAAATCCCCCTGTAATACTGCTTATCTTGTAGTCGTCCCCAAGAGAGTAATAATCAAAATTCAGGTTCTTTATAACACTGGTGTAAACGTTGGCATTTTCGGCAACTATCCTTCCTTCTATAGCTGTACTTCCTTCGCCGGCAGCTTTTATCGTAAAAAGCCCCTTAATATTTTCGGCATTTATACCAGGGTCTGTATATATAAATTTTGTATCTTTAATTTCAAGAAGGTATTCCCCACCGCTCACTGGAGGAAATGAAAGTGACCCCGAGTCCACAAAAAAATCCCCGTATGTTTCAATTCCCGCACTGGCACTGTTAAACTCAATCTTGTTGTTTAAATATTTAAAATTTGTAAAAAATGTTAAGAGACTAAAAACACCGTAACTTCCGTCTACACCTTTAATATCTCCGGAGATCTCAAGTTCTTCATTACTCGATATTACAAGGTTAAGCAGGTAGTCACTAAGCATTACCCCAAGGGATTCGTTAAGAACACCGGGGCCGCCGGATGTGAGTTTTACGTCCCAAATACCCTCTTTGAAATTGAAATCCAGGCTTTTAATAGTTCCGGCGGAGGATTCGTAATCGGTATAAATAAAATCACTGTATTCCGTTTCCCGGAGTTTTAGTCCGTAACGGGTTTTATCATTCTCATTTGTATAGATAAATTCCAGGCCGTCTTTAGTGCTTAGGTTCCGGGCCGCTATTTTATTGTTTTCACCAAAATCCAGTAAAAAATTATCGGATTCTATCCCGGCAATTACAGTTGTAATATCTCCCTCTTTTTTTACATATATATTTTCTGTGTTTAGAGACCCTGAAATTTTGATACTGTCTAAAAACGGCAGCCAGGGTTCAAGCCCTGAAGCCTCCGGCACATTAAGATTTCCGTTTAATTTTACTATGCCGTTATCCGGGAGGTTTCCCGCCAGCCCTTTCATGTCGAGGCTAAGGACTTCTCCGATATTGCCATTTAAAGAATTGATCGCAAGGTTTTTACTTTCTTCTTCATGTGAGAGGTCAAAGACAACTACACCTTCTTCGGTTTTATCAAGGCTGTTAATGATTGTGAGTTTACCCCTCGAATCTAACCCCTCACTGTAATCTACTATTGCTGATATATATATGGAAAGATCATGGGGAAAGCGAAGGAAACCTGTGATATCACCCTTTTTTAAATCAGTAAATGCAACGTCGACTTTAAGATTTTTATTATCCCTGAATTCTATATCCGAAATAAAACTTACTTCCTGCCTTAAGGAATCATTTTCAAGTCTTCCGCGAAGTTGCAGACTGTCTTCCTCATCCCCCTGCACCGGCATCTCGATATCAAGCTCGCTAAGACTGTACTCGGACCCACCCGCTTTAATGACAAGGTCATCTATATCAATATTTCTTATTTCAATATTTCTACCCGGCTCTTTATCATCACTTTTTTGAATCCTGATAATAGTTTCAGGCAGATTGTCATCAACCGTGACCAGGGGCCTGTCAACCAATATACTTTCTATTAATAGTTCCCCGGATGAAAGAAATTCGAGAAAAGATGGCCGCAGTTCTATCGTGTCTACAGATATTGAATCCCCAAGCTTTGTATCACTTAAAACAAGTCCCCTGAATATACCAAAAGAAGCTCCCCCGACACTAAGGGCCACGCCCCTTTCTTCACCGAATTTTGCAATTTCGCTCTTCACAAGTCCGGGCACATAAATTTTTGCAATGAAAAGATAGGCAACAACAAGGACAATAATAAATATTAGTGGTATTAGACGGGATTTTTTCAATTCCATTTAGCCATATTATATTTTGTCTTAAATCCTAATTTACCTTTTCAGATTTAATATCCGAATAAAAAGATAATACCCGTGCTACGTACTGCTGGGTCTCGGGATAAGGCGGTATCTGGTTATCATATTTTATAACTGCGTATTTCCCCGCATTGTAACCGGCAAGCGCCAGTTCAACGTTTCCATCAAAATATTCAATAAGGTGTTTTAAAATTCTCACGCCTCCATCAATATTGGAGTCCGGGTCAAGTACATCTTCTACTTCATAGTCTTTGGCTGTTGGCGGTGTTATCTGCATAAGCCCCTTGGCATTTTTAGGGGAAACTGCATTCGGGTCAAAATTGGATTCAGCCCGGATTACCGCCTTAACAAGATAGGGGTCCACACCGTATTTGTTGCAGGCCTGTATAATATGCTTATCAAAGCTCTTGTTAAAAGCGTTGGAAGTAAAGAGCTGGTTAGAGTCCCCGACAATATATCCCGAAAGTGATGAAGCTGTGAAATAGCTGTTGTCTACAATCCTTGATTTACAGTAAAGTTTGTAATAACGTCCCCCCTGTTCCAGTACACTCATACAGGGAAATATCTTTACAACCCTTACCTCTTCATTTTCCAGTATAGCTATAATCTCACCTGGTTTATACGCCTTGATGCGTTCATTAATAGGGTTTTTTACTACAGCTTTCTCGGTGGATTTATTTCCTGTAACAGTACTCAGCAGGTAAATATCAAAATCCGACATGGGGAGCCGCTCGGCAAGCTCGTAGTTAATATTTAGAGTTACTTTCTCAGTACCTTCAGCCGGGACGACTGAAAATAGTACCAGGAATATATATATAAAGTGAAGTTTCCTTCTCATGTAGTTCAACGTATACATATAATATCTGTCAGCGAAATAAGTCTACACCAGAAAATAGGAAAAAGGGGCAAAAAAAAACCTCCGGAAAGGAGGTTTTTATAATTTTAAATAGTTAGCTTTTATTATTGTTCTCTGACGGGAATAAACTTATAGGAGATAACATCTCTTCCATCGGAGGTCTTTTTAATAACTCCTGTGGTAAGTGCCATCTCTTCACCCATCTGAAGGCCTTCTAAATCAGCAGACTCTACCTGAGCCATAACTCTTACTTTTTCAGGAAAATCTACAAGTACTAAACCGTAAGGTACGGGAAATTCGGGCATACTTCTTCTTACAATTGTAAAAGAATGTAAAACACCTGTCGGACTTAAAAGTTTTTCCTCAACATCATCGGAAAAGCTAACAGGATCGGCAAGATATTTTGGGAAAGTATAGTTGTCGGCATCTTTTGAGTAACCGGCAATAAGCCTTACCCTTCCTTCGTCGTCTGTAGTAAACAGGTCCTGTCTGAAAATTTCAGCATTATCACTCATCTTAATAATACTCCTTTAATTTAAAGTAAAAATAATCCTCAAAACCTCATTGAGAGGATTCATATTATATTCAAAATTCCGCGGTTTGTAAAATTGCAAAACAATTTGTAGAATCTAAGTTGTGAATGCAAATCTGCCAGTAGCTTTGACCATTGCCGGCTCCGACCCAAGCGGGGGAGCAGGTATACAGGCCGACCTTAAAACTTTTACCGCTTTGGGTGTATACGGACAGTCGGTAATAACCTCTCTTACTGCTCAAAATATTTATGAAGTCACGGCTATTCAGGACATACCCCCTGAGTTTGTAGGCAAACAGATTGACGCAATTTATAAGGACATGGGCTTTAATGCAGTAAAAACGGGAATGCTCTCTAATAAAAAGATAATAAAAGTAGTTGCAGATAAGATTAAAAAATACAAAATCAAAAATTTGGTGGTTGACCCCGTAATTATTTCTACAAGTGGTACGCTGCTGCTAAATAAAAACGCAATCGGCCTCTTAAAATCAGACCTTATCCCAAAGAGCCTGGTAATTACGCCCAACATTCATGAGACTGAAGTACTCACTGGTAAAACAATAAACGGAATACAATCAATTAAACAGGCTGCAATTGAACTAAGAGAGCTGGGCTGTACGTATGTTTTGATAAAAGGCGGACACCGGAGAGATACCGTTAATTCAAATGACCTGCTTTATGATGGAAAGAAATTTATCGAATTTCGTGCCAAAAGGCTGAGAAGCATGAATTTTCACGGGACCGGATGCACATTCTCGGCTGCTATTTGTGCCGGACTTTCAAAAGGCAACAGCATGGAAGATGCCGTAAGGTCTGCCAAGAGATATATATCGGGTTCTCTCCGGAAATCACTTGGGTACAAAAAGAAAGAGAGAAGGCTAATTCATCACAGGTAAAAGAGTCAGCAATGATCTCCTTTATAATTCCGACATACAACGAATCAAATACAATTGAACATAATATCCGTAAACTACTTTCCTTAATTTCAACTGATGATGAAGTAATAGTTGTCGATGGGGGCAGTGAAGACGATACAGCTGATAAGGTGATGAAGTTCAAAGAGGTAATCCTTATCAGGGAAAGCAAAAGGGGAAGGGCCGTCCAGATGAACAGGGGCGCAAGCGAGTCAGGTAAGGAATATCTTTTTTTCCTGCATGCTGACACAAGCATTGATGCAACAGGGATTAATAAGCTCAGAAGAGAGATAAAGGAAAACAGTCTTAACTGGGGCTGGTTTTCCATAAAACTTGATTCCCCAAAGTTTATTTACAGGGTCCTTGAAACACTTGCCTCATACAGGACCAAACTGGTACAGGAACCGCTCGGGGACCACGGCATCTTCGTAAAAAGGGAAAACTTTAACAAAATAGGCGGATACCCGGACATCCCGATCATGGAAGATGTAGAGCTTGTCAAAAAATTAAAGGAAATATCAGTTGGCAAAAGAATTGACCACTATGTACTTACGAGCGTAAGGAGGTTTGAGCGAGGCGGTGTATTTAAGACAGTACTTAATATCAGCATGATGAGGACAGCCTACTTTTTTGGGTGGTCCCCCGAAGTGCTTTCCAGGTATTACCTAAACCACAGATAACCTTTTCTTTCTTAAGCGGAAATATATTAGAAGGTGTGAAAATATAATTAAAGGCACAATAAAAGTCGGGAGCAGGCTTAGGGGCAGATGCGTAAGCTCTGACATAGACGCGGGGTCTGCTTTATACAGCCTTGCTGCAGTTGAGACCACAAAAAGAATATCTACCAGGCCTATAAGGTTCCAGTTATTAAAATATTTATAATTTTTAATTATTCCCTCGGCACTTAAAATTAATATAATCAGTGCAAGAGCTGCTACTACGATATCTCCCCAGCCTCCGTATACCGCGAATTCATATGGAAGCAGTCCTTTTCCGTATAGATATAAAAAATAAAATCCTATAAAACGAATGAGGTGTATTGATACCAGAGCATTTAGAGAGATTGAATTTAGCCAAATTCTGAAAGATGGTGCAGTGAGATAAAATACAACAAGCAGCAGTACCAGTGCCGGTATTATCAGAGGCGGCCTTACTTTATTCAAAAGGCCCAGATGCCCCACTGCTGCTGCGGCAACCAGCCATAAAGCAAGAATAACATAGTATAAACCGGCATTATTTTTCATTCTCTTATAGCCACCTTCTTACAGATTTTTTATATTCCAGGTAATCATTTCCGAATATATTTTCAAGAAACCCCTCTTCCTTAACAATAAACTTTCTTTCAATTACAACAATAAACACAGGGACAACTACAAAAGGGGAAAGAGTCCCGAGCAGCATTGCACCCCCAAACAGTATTATCCCCATACACAGGTAAATTGGATTTCGGCTATATTTATACAACCCCTCTTTGATTAGAAACGTGGAAGGCTCGAATGGTTTAATAGGAGTATTGTGTCTTTTAAAATAGTCGGCATGCCAAAGTATCACCGCGAGCCCAACAAAAATAATAACTACCCCAAAATAATTAAATGGTGGATAAAACAGGGCCATAATTGGTATTAAATAGTTAAGGACAAATAATGCAATTATTGAAATCAGAAGATAAAATGGCGGGATATTTATTCTGCTCATAATATTTATTACTAAAGCATATAGAATAAAAAATAAAAATAAATTATATTTAAAACCTTAATAAATCCAGGAGGGCCTGTCTAATATGTCTGAGTTAATTGATGGTAAAAAAGTATCTGAAGATACACGCGAGGAAATTGCCAAAGGAGTCGAAGAACTTAAAAGCAGCAGTGGTATCACACCGGGACTTGCTGCGGTACTCGTTGGTGATGACCCTGCTTCAGAAATCTATGTGAGAAATAAAAGAAAAGCATGCGAAAAGGTCGGAATATATTCCGAAGAGCACAAACTGCCGGCTGAAACTACCGAGGAAGAACTTCTTGCACTTGTAAACAAATTAAACAATGATGACAAAATTCACGGCATACTCGTACAGCTCCCGCTGCCGGACCATATAAATGAAACAAACATACTTAGAAACGTAACCCCCCTTAAAGACGTGGACGGTTTTCATCCTGAAAATGTAGGTAGGCTTGTGGAAGGAAACCCAAGATTTATTTCCTGCACCCCTTACGGCATTATCAAGATGCTTGACTACTACAATATTGAAATAAAAGGCGCAGAGGCTGTAGTTGTTGGAAGAAGCAACATTGTGGGCAAACCTGTAGGTATGCTCCTTCTTCACAGGCACGCAACCGTAACAACATGCCATTCACGCACAAAAGACCTTGGGGAAGTTACAAGGCGTGCTGATATACTCGTGGCTGCTATCGGAAGGGCAAATTTTATTACAGCAGACATGGTAAAAGACGGCGCGGTTGTAATTGATGTTGGAATAAACAGGAACGAAGAAGGCAAGCTCACAGGTGACGTGGACTTTGCAAACCTTTCTGACAAGGTTTCATACATAACTCCTGTACCCGGAGGCGTAGGCCCAATGACAATAACAATGCTGCTCTGGAACACACTCGAGTCAGCTAAGCTTTCGGCAGGGAAATAAAAAAACTAAAAAGAATTAGGGGAGCAATGATAAGAATATTGCCCCTTTTTCTGATTTTTTAGTTATTAACCACCACCCATCATATCAGGTATCTGATCGTTCCAGATTACATCCAGACTACCCCTGCCGTTTCCATTGTTAAGACCTACAAAAATAAAGTAAGTAGGTTGTGATTCAAATCCAACGTCAATATTTGTTAGTGTAACAACCCCTTCGGATATTGTATTACCAGGACAAAGAAGTTCTCCACCCTTGCTGTGAGGTATTGCATTGTTGATACCGTATTCAAAGCTCGCAACACTGGTTTGTGATGCAGCCAACAATTCTTCTAATAAAGGATTCTGATCGTTGACACAGGCAAATGTTATATCCCTGCATGAAAATATATTTTCAATATTATCCAATATATTTACATCAAAGCTTAACCATATATTTGTAACGTCAGCTGCAAACACTTCAGCAGGTAGTTCGAATTCACCTAAATCGTCAAGTGGAATACCTATCACATCTGAAAGTGTTACACCGGCTTCAGAATTAAAGTTGAAGGTTACCGGGTCAAAAATTGATTGAATTTCAGAGGCAAGGGAGCTAAGCAGATTTGTCCTGTATTCGTAGCCGCTGTTGTCAATAACTCTTAGGTTTCCTACTAATGCAAGAGGGGGCTGCATAACATTTGGTTTATTCACATAAGTTGCAACAAATATTCCATAAGCATCAGCTGGGAGTACTACTCCCGGTGGGTTTCCATCGTTAGTCTGAATGTCTCTCAGATTATATATATGTGTATCGTTAGCGGTATAGTCATCAAAGAAATTGTTTTCGTTGCAGTTGTCATTAACATTGAAAAGCTGAATATGTACTGTTTGTACTGCACTATCGGTATTAGTTAACTGCATGAAAGATTCTCTCTCCCTAAGGTCAAAAAAACCAATCAACTGTGGCCCTGCAGCGTCAGACTCTGCAATAGGTAGTGCCTGGGAAGAACTTTCCTGAATTGAAATTACTGTAAAACTTAAACAAAGTGAAACTGCTATTAAAAAAGATGATACTCTCATTTATGATCCTCCATAAACTATTTTAATACCTTAGAAGTATATATTATTTTTACTAATTTAAGAATAACTATTCAGTTTAGATCAGAGTTAATGCTTCTGATTTTATATTTACTCAGTACCGAGATTAAGTGTCCAGTTTTCCCAGTTGCTGTTAGCTGCTTTTGCAGAACCCAGGACATTAAAACCCGGGGTCATAATGTTTGAACAGTGCCCGTCACTTGTCATCCAGCCTGCTACTACTTCCTCGGCTGATCTTTCATAGCTTGCACGTGAGATATTCTCACCCCAGCCGTTTCCGGCAAACCCCGCATCCCTCATTCTGTCTATAGGGCTTGATCCGTCAGAACCCCGGTGTTCAAAAAAATTGTTTTCTGACATATCTACTGAATGCCTGAGTGCCGCTTCACCAAGAGAGTTACTTATTCCAAGCGGCCCCTGTGGCCCGAATGACCCTTCGGATCCGCAATTTGCCCCCTGGGCCCGTCTTGAGTTTACCGAAGAGACTAATTCTGCCGAAGTTATATTCCCTTCTCCCGAAGATGGTGGATCAAAATCACCCTGATTGTCATCGTCATCATTACCTGTCTGCTCATCTTCATCCTGCATGTCATTAGTATCTTCCGGCTCAGGAACATCATTTTCATTATTCATGTCTTCACTATTATCTTCCGTTTCATCAATAGTATCTTCCGTATTTTCCTCTTCGCCAACTTCATCCGGACCGGATATTTCAACCGGGTTTACTTTATCTTCTTTATCTATGCTGACCAGTATTTCAACAGTGGTTTCCTCAGGGACCTGCAATACTTTTTCATATACTTCGTTATCAACTTCAAACTGCAGAGCAACTTCCCCGGCCGGGACAAACAGGCTGAAACTGCCATCAAAGGCTGTTGTATCCTGGTCCAAAAGCTTTTCACCGTTTGAATCATTCCCAATAGCCATAACTAAAATTCCATCCACTAAGGACCCCTGGGCGGTAGCTGTCACGGTAAAACTCAATGTATTTTTAATTTCAGCAAAATGTGACTGTTTTTCATCTATTTTTAATGCCAGCACCTCAGTAACACGTCCGTCAATTCTGCTGAGTTCCGGTGAACTGCTGTTTGTGGATGAATCTATACTATCGCCCCCGCAGTTAAAAAATGTAATTGCGATTAATATAAAACTGATAAAAACAACAATTTTAAAATCGTTAATAATGCTGGCCATACTGAGTCCTCCAAAACAGATATCAATAAATCATAGTCTGCCTATTGGATTAACGGTTTCTACTGATTTTTATATTTTAGTGGGAATTAAGTTCTGAAATAACAGGTTTTTATTCTAATAAGTAATATGAAATAGTTAGCAGTTGAGTTGAAGACCTTTTAATGAATATTTTCCGGTATTGAAAATAATTTGAAGTATTATGAATCCTTATAGTTGCACATGCAACTATAATACTGTAACTAAAAACTCAGGAGGCTTTAAAATGTTTAAATATATTAAGATTTTAGCTTTAATTGCTGTTCTAGGAATGCCGGTATTTTCATATGCAGCACCTTTCGTGGCTACCGATGCTTCAAACTCTCTTGCAGTACAGATGCTGGATGAAAATTCCAGTATAGAATCAAACGCATTTGTTGCCACAGATGCTTCTAATTCATTAGCTGTACAGAAACTCAGCAATAACAACTCTGAAATAGAATGCTTCTACAAACCATTTGTTGCTACAGACGCTTCAAATTCACTCGTGGCACAAAAACTTTCAGACTGCGATAAGAGTTAAGAAAAACATGATAAAACTCAAAAAGGAGCAATGAACTATAATCATTGCTCCCTTTTTTTATTCTACTTTTTATTTCTTAATCTTCTGATAATTATAAATGCCGGGATTAACAGCAGTAGAGGCAAGGCGTTTGATTCACTGCCTGCCGGAGTCAGCGAACAACCGGTACCAGTATCATCTCCAGTTGTAATGTCACCGCTTCCATCATCACCTGCATCGTCATCATTACTAGCGCATAAATCCAGCTCATCAAGAAGTATGTCGAGGAAATTACTGAATTCTTCTTCGGGTATTCCGTCACTCAGTACCTCAACAGCGGCCTGAACAACACCCTGCTGATCTGCTTCTTTGCAGAACTCTATGAGCATATCAAGGTTTTCGGGAAAATCATCTACCCTGCATATTACATCTGGGTCCGTTACCCTTGCAGTCTGGCTTACTATTTCACAGTCTCCTACAACGGGGTTCAGCTGTGCAAACTCCGCAAGGACTCCCGGCGGAAGGCCTACAAAAATCTGGCCTCCCCCATCAAGTTCGGGATCAAATTCGATCGAAACAAACGGCCCGTTACTACCCGGGTTAATTTTTATTGGAGGTTCCGTTGTATCATCATCAATTACCGGAGGTGGAGGCGGTGGCGGTATTGGTGTTCCCGCGGGACAAAAAGTAATTTCATACCCCATGCTGTTTGTCTGCGTATCATTTGTACACTGGAAAGTACTTGTTGGGTCGTCAAACGGGAAGCTGTAAGCTGAAGGGCATGCTTCCTTGAATCCTTCAACTAATGGTTCCGCAACACTTACCCAGTCCGAATTAGTATTTTTACAACTCTCATTGGTAGCAGGTGAAGGCCATTTGGAATTAGCTGCCTGTGCCGGATTACATGGAGGATCATCACAAGCTGTCGGGCATCC
This sequence comes from Deltaproteobacteria bacterium, assembly GCA_029262335.1. GTDB lineage: Bacteria > Desulfobacterota_D > UBA1144 > Nemesobacterales > JAJCZQ01 > JAJCZQ01. The sequence continues at coordinate 36,913 of JAJCZQ010000017.1, read as the reverse complement.
ATTACAGGATAATGACGGTGCAAAACCCCCATAATAATTTATATAGCAGGACTGTCCTGTTAAACCGGCACCTTCATACAGGCTTGTATTTGTTGCAACGCAGCTGCCTGGACTGGTGCTCGTATCACACTGCATAAATGTTCCGCTCAGGCTTACACCGTTACTCATCCCTGTACAGTCACTGTTGTCAGTACATGTGGGACCTGAACAGAAACCTGTATTTGTATCACATGTGAGCCTGCATACTTTTGCAATTTCGGGTTGTCCCGGAGCCGGCATCGCACCAAAATCTTCACATGTAGTGTTCTCCGGACAGTCGGAATTCGTTGTACATGCAGGAAGGCCTACTAATGCAGGACAATCCGTATCTACAGAGCATGCAACCTGTTTATTAGTCGTTACAAGTTCGTTGCAATCAAGAAAATCTGCAGGCCCCTCGGTACAAAAACCACCACAGGTCTGTGTACAATCTGCAGTTGTTGTACAGGAATCTCCGTCATTAGTACACATACCCATAGAGTTGCAGACATTAGGTATACACTGGCAAACTCCCTCGGCACATACTTCCTCACCATTACAATCACTTGTCAATGTGCATGGTTTCCAGCATTGCCCATCTACACAATTGGCTGTGCATTCACTATCTAGCGTACAGCTTATATTGCTATTATTTTCACATGTACCGTTCATACAAACAGCATTGCAGTCACTGTCCATCATGCAGGTTTTCGGAGTGTTGGGCGCAAGGCAGGTACCACTTGAGCAAAGTTCATCCTGTCCGCAGGTATCACCTTTTTCACCCTGTCCGAAATACAAGCCGCATATATCTTTTGCCGTTGTACAACCTGTCTGAGTCCCGCAGGCTTTAAAACCCGTAAAGCCCGGGTCAGGAACCCCGCATATATTCCCTGTTTGATTACAGTCAGTATCATCCTTACATTCGCATACACCGGAACTCACATTGCACGTTCCTGAACCACAGTCTGAATCCTCAGTACAGGTCTGAAGTGATCCTACCGTCCTGAAATCAGGGTTACCGGCACAGTCAGTACCGAAAGTAGTGTCCCAGTTACAGACCTCCGGAATTATTGTTGATTCAACACCTCCCGGGTTAGCACACCAGTAAGAAGTGTCAAAACCAGTCGGTGCGTCTGCGGCAGTTCCGGCAGGCTTCATCTCAACCGGCACGTTATATCCGTCTATTAAACTAATATCATAAAAATCATTGTTGGCCCCTGAAGTAAGTGTAAACTCTGCGACAGTGTTAGGTGAATCCCCGGAGCTGTTGCACTGAAGTCCAAAACCTCCGCCGGATATAGTACAGCTCCCCGTATCACAGCACCTGTCAGTTCCCTCGCATTCCTGAGAACCATTAAAACTGCATCCGGTCATTGGCCAGAACCTTCCTGATATACTGTCTGCAGTAGCTGTATTAATATTACCGGTAAATTCAACCGTGCATGATCCGTTTAAACAGGAGGAAGAACAGTTGCTTATTCCTGTAATTGTAGGACAGGCATTCATGCAGTCAGAATCCATAGTGCAGGATCCGGTGAGTTCGAAACCGCCTTCAAACTGGTTGGTTAGAGCTCCTACCCAGACTGTTTCACTACAATTATTTATAAATGTAAATTCTCTTTCAAGTACAGGGGGAAGCGGCACATATTTACATATATTTTGGTCAGTACAGGTATTGCCATTACATAAACCATCGAATGTTGTACCACAGGCAGCAGTGCCGCCAGTTGAGGATGGGCAACAAAAATCATTTTCACCACATACACTACAATCAGTTAAGTCCTGTGCACAATCGGGGATGCTGGTTCCTGTGCATTCTTCAGGCATCTGACAAATGTTACTTTCATTACATGGAGGATTACAGATTGTAGTCAAATCAGTGTTACAACCCATTGTATCCGTACAGCAGTACTGTTGATCTGCACTTTTACACCCACTACAATCATTTTCAATCTGGGTGTCAGTACACATTGGTATATTCATTTCATTACAGCTTTGTGAGTTAGAGTTAATTGTAAATAGTGTTAAAAAGAAGATTAGCGTAAATAAAGTTAGTAATAAATTTCGTATTGGTAATTGTATCAGGTTCATCCATTTCTCCTTAAAAAAACTTATCTATACTTAAAATATCTATGCAATTTGCCTGCCAAAATAGCCGTTTTGATTAAGGAATGCACATCTTTAGAAAAATTATGCAATTAATTGTGGATTAACAGGTGAATAATTAGTTAAAAAGCTGTGGACAAGCTGTGGATTACTGTTAATTGTTTTTGTAAAAATTACCGACAATCACAACTTCGCGGTCATCCTGAAGCTCTTTGAGGATTGTACTCATGGTCTTATTGTGAGTTGGGTGCTCAAGCCACGGCTCTATTTCGCATAACGGTTCAAGCATAAACCTTCTTGTTACAAGTTCCTTGTGGGGGATTGTAAGTTCCTGGGAGTCCAGCTGAAAATCTTCATATATCAGAATATCGAGGTCTATGGTCCTTGGGCCCCATTTCTCATTCCTTTCGCGCCCAAGCTGGCTTTCAACAGTCTTAAGAGAGTTTAGAAGATTCAGGGGAGAAAGAAGTGTATTAACCTTTGCAACGGCATTAATAAACCTCGGCTGGTCTTCATTACCCACAGGTTCTGTCTCGTAAAAGGACGAGACAGACTTGATAATAGTAAAGTCCGACAGGTGCTCGATAGCTGCAAGGCAGTTCTCGGTCCTGTTGCCAAGGTTAGAGCCCAGACCTATAAATACATTAAACATTTTTCATTCCCCATTTAATTTAAACAGATTTTAAACTATAATGAAATAGCTAACAGAATGGAGGAGTTATATATGGCGTTACTAAACGACACTGAAATCAATAATAATCTGGCAAATCTCAACGGATGGGAAAGGGCCGGCAATGAAATTGTAAAGAGTTTTAAGCTTAGCAATTTCATAGCTTCAATAGGTTTTGTAAACAAGATCGCAATACTTGCAGAAAAAGCCGACCACCACCCCGACATCCTGATCCAGTACAGCAAGGTAAAGATCACACTCTCAACACACAGTGACGGCGGCCTTACGGAAAAAGACTTTAACCTCGCAGGTGAAATCGAAGGAGCATTTAACTCATGAGCAACTACGTAATAGGATCATATTCTGCAGCATTACTTTTACTGTTTTTAAATGTAATTTTTTTGAGGATGGCAGTTCACAACCCCAACGCCCTCGGTACTTTCAGGATTCTAATCAGGATTTTTGGTATTGTCCCCGGTTTTGGAGGAGTGCTGTTTGGACTGTATTTTCAGTTTAAATTAAACAATCCCGACTCGTTCCCCATTATGACAGCCTGGCTTCTTCTCGAACTCGGTGCGGTACAGCTCCTTAATATTCTAAAGAGACATGAGTCAGTATTAGCCGGAAACCCTGAAACGGTTAATTAGAAGGAAGACATAAAACCAGATAATACCTGCAAGTATCAGTTTGCTTCCCTGGAGCAGTGTCTTGTGTTCAAAGAAAACCACGAGCAGCAGGCATCCCGAAAGCCCGAGGTAAGACACCCACCTGGGGAAAAACCTGTCCTCCGGTTTCAGCTTTAATGCCGCAAGGTTTGTTATAGCATAATAAACCAGCACTTTAAAAGCACTCAGTGACCAGTTTGATTTAATATCTCCTATTAGCATCAGGGCAAGAACCACAATGCATGCAAATATAGTTGCGTAGATTGGGTTTGAATTTTTTATAGTGGCAAGGAACCGGGGCATGTCTCCGTTTCTTCCCATGGCAAGAAAGACCCTTGAAACTCCAAGTAAAAGGTTCAGCATAACCCCAAGCATCGCGGTAACCGCACCTATTGAAACAAGAATCATCAAAAACCTGGAACTAAGACCATCAGCAATGCCGAATAATGGTGCAACGTTGTTAACAGAAAAATCAGAAAAACTGTCCGGGCCGAGTACAGAAAGCCCCGTGAGTGCAACTCCGATATACAAAAACATCACTATCAGTATTGAAAAGAATATTGCAAACCTTATTGTTGTACCGGGTGACTTCATATCCTCAGCCATTGTCGCTATCCTGCTGTAGCCCGTAAAAGCCACAAACACTATTGAAGTAGCGTAAAGAAATGATGAGAAGAACTGCGTGTCCGAAAAATGCATGGGAAGTGTGGTTAACTGAACATTACCTGTTTTATGTGCAAGAAACAGTCCGAAGACTATTATGCTTACAAGCGTTATAACCGTAATTAAAACGATTACCGTATTAACAATTATGGTAATCCTGAGTCCCATCTGAATAATGCATCCGAGTATAAAAATGGTGACCACTGGAAGCAGTTTATCAAAATGCTCGTATTCTATATTGAAATATGATCTCAAATACCAGGCTATTGCAAGAGAGGCTGCGGCAGCTGAAGCACCTTTGGCAAAAATAAACACCCATCCTGCAACAAAACCTATTTCCTTGCTTAGGTGTATCCTGCCGAATTCGTAGCTTCCCCCGCTGGTCGGATGATTAGCAGCCAGCTGGGCGCTTGAAAAACCGTTGCATATAGCAAGCCCGCCTGCAATAAGAATAGAGAGGAAAATGTAGTATCCAACGAGGCCCGACGCAAGTCCAAGGGCAATATATACACCTGTCCCAAGCATTGAACCAAGGCCAATTATTGTTGCCCCTTTTGGCCCAACCTCTCTTTTGAGTACAGGTATCTGCATTATCGGAAAAAATCAGAAGGTTAATTTACTGCTTGTCGTTATCAGTGATTTCGTAATCAGTTTCTTCGAGGGTTATAGTCCCTGTCCTTGGGTCATAATCTTTAAATTTATCTGGTTTTTTTGGAATGAAGAACCTGTACAGCGAGGTCCCTATCGCAAGTATGCCCGCAACTATAAGGGCTATAAAACCAAAAAAGAAGAATAGCGAAATCCCCGCTATAACAATTAATATTACAAATATTGTCAATAATGGCGATGATTTAGCCTGGTATATTTTTATTTCCGGTCCTTTGTTCATTTTTATTTCACACCGGTACTGTAACTTCCCTTAATAAATTTGTTAAAGCTTCACTCTCTTTACCTGCTCCCGTTTGCGAAGCATTTCTCAGCACTATCCTGTGAGAGAAAGCCGGTATAACCATCTTCTTAATATCATCGGGTATGCAGTATGTTCTGTTTTCAAGTACGGCCCTTGCCATCGCAAGTCTCTTTAATATGATAGCACCTCTTGGGCTTACCCCCAATTCAAATATCTCACTTTCTCTTGTCTTATCAACAATTGCGAGGAGATAATCAAGTACATCTTCTTCAATGTGCACATTTTCCACAGCCTGCTGTATCGTGGTCAGCTCTTCAGCACTTATTACAGGCGATACTCTTTGTTCATGTTTAGACCTGTTTTTATCGGAGAGAATTATTTTTTCGCTCTCCCTGTCCGGGTATCCCATGCTCAGTTTAATGGCAAACCTGTCCAGCTGGCTTTCAGGAAGCGGGAAAGTCCCATGATATTCAAAAGGGTTTTGCGTTGCGATTACCATAAAGGGATGTTCAAGATCGTACCTGCTGCCTTCCACGGTGACACTTGATTCATTCATCGCTTCGAGCAGTGAACTCTGTGTTTTAGGGGTAGTACGGTTAATTTCATCGGCAAGTATAATATTTGCAAATATCGGCCCTTTATTAAAGACAAACTCCTTTGTGCTCTGATCATATACCGAGACACCTATAATGTCCGAGGGCAGAAGGTCACTTGTAAACTGTATCCTGTTGAACTCAAGATTTATTGAAAGGGCAAGTGTGTGGGCAAGTGTTGTTTTACCAACACCCGGGATATCCTCAATCAGCACATGGCCGTTTGAAAACAGGGCGCACAGACAGTTATCAATAACACTGTCTTTACCTTTTATATGATTTTTTATATTGCTTTTAAGAGCAGCTATTTTTTCGGAAATACCGTTTAGCTCTTTATCCATCTCTACTTACCGTGGCATTTCTTGTACTTCTTGCCGCTGCCGCACGGGCAAGGGTCATTCCTTCCGATCTTCTTTCCGCGCCTTACGGGCTGCTTGACCTCATCCCCCTGGTCTTCGCCCCTTCCAAGTACCATTTTCTCTTCTTCCTGCTTTCTCTTTTCTTCCATACGCTTCATATCAACGTCACTTACGGGCTGTACTTTAAACAACTTTTCGCACACCTCTTCATTAAACCTTGTAACAATGGAAGAGAACATATCAAACCCTTCTTTTTTGTACTCATAGAGCGGGTCTTTTTGTGCATATCCACGAAGGCCGATGCCTTCACGTAAATGGTCCATACTGAGCAGGTGGTCTTTCCACAGGTAATCGAGCGTCTGAAGCATTATGTATCTTTCCACGTGCCTTAATACATCGGCACCTATTTCAGACTCTTTATGTTCATAATACTCTCTTGTCTTTGCCTTTAAAAACTCAGAAAGATTTTCAGCATTGAGGTTATCTCCAATCTCATCGCCAATCTCAAAATTAATATTGAACACCCTGTTTATTGCTTCTTTAAATTCTGTAAAATCAGTATCCGACTCAATACTTTCAGGCAGATAGTCCGTGATAAGTTCGTCAATCAAGACATCTACAATACTGTAAAAATGCTCTTTAAGTGTTTCCCCTCCGAGCAGTATCTCCTTTCTGAGCGAATAAACAGCGTCCCTTTGTGTGTTTAGTACATCATCATATTCAAGAAGGTGTTTCCTTGTATCAAAGTTTCTGCCTTCCACTTTCTTCTGTGCATTTTCAATCGATCTGGTAATCATCTTGTGCTCTATGGGCTCGCCTTCTTCCCAGCCCATTTTATCCATAATCCCGGCGATCCTGTCAGAAGCAAAAATTCTCATTAAATCGTCCTGGAGGGATATAAAGAACCTGGAATTTCCGGGGTCACCCTGTCTTCCTGCCCTACCCCTGAGCTGATTATCAATCCTTCGGGATTCGTGCCTGCAGGTCCCTACGATGTGAAGCCCGCCCTGTTCGATAACCCTGGATTTTTCCGAATCACAAATCTCCCGTGCTTCTGCCATGGCCTCTTCGTACTGCTGGGGGTCAGCTTTTTCCACATCTACTTTGTAGTCTTTCTTTAATATATCCTTAACAAGAAAATCAGGATTTCCTCCAAGCAGGATATCCGTACCCCTACCAGCCATATTAGTAGCAATTGTGATTGCCCCTATCCTGCCGGCCTGTGCAATAACCTCGGCTTCCCTGGAATGCTGCTTTGCGTTAAGCACGTTGTGTGAAAGTTTATGTTTCTCAAGATATTTACTGATAAGTTCCGACTGTTCGATTGAAGCAGTACCAACAAGCACCGGTACACCATTATCATTTAACTCGCGAATGCTCTCGCATACAGCGTTGTATTTTTCATCTTCAGTCTTGTATATGGCATCATTGTTGTCCATTCTCGCAAGTGGTTTATGAGTCGGGACCACGTTTACATCAAGTTTATAGATGTTTTTAAATTCCGCTGCTTCTGTATCTGCAGTACCTGTCATACCGGCAAGCTTTTTGTACATTCTGAAATAGTTCTGAATTGTGATTGTTGCAAGAGTCTGGTTTTCACTTTCGATATCCACGTTTTCCTTTGCTTCCACGGCCTGGTGCAGTCCGTCGCTCCATCTCCTTCCCGGCATAAGTCTTCCGGTAAACTCGTCCACTATCACAACCATCCCGTCCTTGATCATATAGTCCACATCGATCTTAAAGAGGTGATGGGCCCTAAGTGCCTGGTTTACATGGTGGAGCATTTCAAGATTAGTTGGGTCATATAAATTGGTTACGTTTAAAAGTTTTTCCAGTTTTTCCGTACCGTTTTCAGACAGATTTACCTGCTTTGATTTTTCATCTATTGTAAAATCTTCATCCAGTTTTAGTCCCTTGACCACTTTATCCACATCGTAGTATAGCTCGGTGGAGTTTTCGGAAGGGCCGGAAATAATAAGCGGCGTCCTCGCTTCATCTATCAGGATACTGTCGACCTCATCAACTATGGAAAAGAAATGGTCCCTTTGCACATAGTCATCAAGGGAGAATTTCATATTGTCTCTAAGGTAATCAAACCCGAACTCGTTGTTTGTGCCGTATGAAATATTTGCCCCGTACGCTTCCTTTCTCGAACATGGTACAAGGGTAGTTTTAAAAGCAGAAAGTACATCAAAGTTTTTCTCAGGCGGAAGTTCAAGGTCTACATATTCGTTTGGCCATACGGAAAGGTTTTTTTCAATTGCCTCATTTGCCCTTTCAGGGTCTTCCCATTCCACGGTATACGATACGTCGTGGTTAATGACCCCAACATCAAGTCCGAGGAAATGATAGATTGAGCCCATCCAGGTTGCGTCCCTAGCGGCAAGGTAATCGTTTACAGTAATAAGGTGTGCACCAAATCCCGTTAAACCGTTTATATACAGCGGAAGTGCTGCAACAAGTGTTTTACCTTCACCAGTCTTCATCTCGGCAATACGGCCATTATGAAGGACCATCCCCCCCACGAGCTGCACATCAAAATGCCTCATCCCGAGGGTACGTCTTCCAACTTCCCTTACAACGGCAAATGCCTCCGGCAGTATTTTTTCAACGGATTCCTGAAGTGCATTAAAGTACTTTTCATCCCTGAAGTTACCGTCCAGCCCGGCCTCTTTTTTAATTGTTTCTTTGAACTGCTCTGTCTTGCTTTGCAAATCGGCATTCGGCAGTTTAATAATCTCGGATTCCAGGGAGTTGATCTGTTCTACAATCCCCAGGAATTTCTTTATCTCTCTTTCGTTCTGCGATCCGACAATTTTCTTTAAAATAAACGATATCATCTTTATTAATACTCCGTTAAATGTAAAAACAGTGAATAGTATGAGGCTTAAATATGTTTATAACAGTTTAATAATGAAGAAGGTTTTGACAAGGGGTTATTATATTATGCTGCATTTAGTTCTACTGAAACAACTTTGGAAGCAACAGACTTACCAGCCGTTATTCCGACAAGTGTATCAACATCCATCATTGTGGACTTATTATGTGTAATTATCACAACCTGGGAATCCCTGGATATCTCTTTCACAAGCTGTGCAAACCTTGCGGTATTTGTTTCATCCAATGGAGCGTCAATCTCATCCAGCAACAGGAATGGTACGGGCTTAACAAAACATGCAGATATTATTAATGCAATGGCCGATAATGCTTTTTCACCGCCGGAAAGCAGGGTGATTGACTGCATTTTCTTTCCGCCCGGCCTTACCATGACCTCAATACCCGTATTAAGAAGATCTTCGGGGTCAGTAATTACGAGCTTACCTTCTCCGCCTTTAAACAGTTTGCCTACAATGTCCTGAAATCTGTTGTTTATAAGGTCAAACGCTTCTTTAAATCGTGTAATTGATTCCCTGTCCAGTTTATTAATCGCCTTTACCAGTGATTCAAGCGCACTTTCAAGGTCCTCAGTCTGTTCTGTAAGGAAATTAAATCTTTCTTCGAGTTTCTTATACTCTTCCGGTGCAAGCAGATTTACCAACCCGAAACTATCAACCCGTTTTTTGAGTTTGTTGTACTCCCTGGTTGATTCGACGAGGTTAAAACTGCCCTGGTCTTCTACCGTATCACTCAGGTTTATTTCTTCTTCACCTGTTATTTTCTGTACCTGTTCATTTATATGGACAATCTCGAGTGTTACCCCGTTGGCTTTAATCTCTATGGAGGAAGAATCGTCTTTCAACCTTATTAGTTCCTGGTCAATATTCTCCATCGCCTGTCTGCTGTCCATAAGGCTTTCGGCAGATTTTTCCCGGTTTGCCTTAATTTCATGAAGTTCTTTTTCCTTAAATACCAACTGCTGCCCCAGCGTCTCAACCTGCTCCTTTGAGGCCTGGCCATTACTTAGCAGTTCCTCTTTTTCTTTATCCTTGGTATTTATCTCTTCTTTTTCACTAATTATCTTATCGGAAAGCCTGGTGTCCCTTTCAAGCAGTTCGTTTATCTCTCTTTCCACAAGCCTTTCTGTCTCAATGATTGAGGCTGATTTTACTTTCAGGCCCGTAATGTCCTGCTCAATAAGTTTTTCCCTGTTTTCATAGTTCTTTACTATATCTTCAAACCGGGCAAACCTCTGGTCCAGCTCTTCTCTCTCTTTTTCAATATTTGTAAGTTTTTGGCTAAACTCCTCTACCTGCTGATTCTTTGATGTAATCTGCTCATCAACTTCCCTTGTTTCGGACTCAAAACGTTCTCTTCTTTCAATGTTTTCTTTTATGGTAAGTTTAAGGTTTGAAATGTCGCGGTCTATTTCCACGGCTTTTAACTCTTTTTCACGAAGGACCCTGTCGAGGTTTTCAATTTCGCTGTTGTTTTTTTGAATCTCAATCCCGAGGTTATCGAGTTTAGTTTTATTAACACTAACTTTTTCTTTCAGGTCCGCTGAAAGTACTTCAAGGCCTTCAATCTCTCTTTTTCTTTCAAAAACGCCGCCAGTTGTAAACCCGCCGGAGATAGCACCATAGCTGTCAACAAAACTGCCGTCCATAGTTACGGCAGATACTCCGGAACCAAGCTCGGCCCTTAATTTGATAGCCCCGTCAAGGCTCGAAACAACGTAGACTGAGTCAAGAATTGATTCAATAAACTGCCTGTCTATTTCCCTTACATTAACAAGGTCGCTCATTTTTTTATAATTCGTGTTTCCCGGGACTGAAGACTTTGGGTAGTCCCTGTTTGTAACAGGGAAGAATGTACCGCGGCCGGATGAAGATCCTTTTAAAAGGTCAATTGCAGATAGTGCATCATCACTGCCTCTTACAATAACCCAGTTGGATTTCTCGCCTAATGCTGCTTCAAGTGCTTTTTCATAATTTTCAGGCACCTGGACAAAATCAGAAACAACGCCCAGTACACCGTCAATTTTGTTTTCAACCAGAAATTCCCTTACAGCTTCGGGGAGCCATTCGTATTTGGACTGAACATCATTCAGTATTTCAATCTTGGAGAGGGCATCGTTTAATCTCTCTCTCATGCTGTTATTTTCTTCCATACCAGTTTCAAACATCCGTTTGTTGGAAAGGTATGTATTTACGAGTGTGTCTTTATTTTGCTGGAAACTGCCTTTTTCATTCTGCAGCTGTTCAATCTCATTTTTAAGGCCGCTAAGCCTTGTATTACAATCGTTTACATTGACCGAAATGTTTTCTATTTCTGCATCAAGCCTTAGACGCCTTGACTTCAGTTCCTCAAGCTCCTTGCCGATACCTACCGCAGAACCTTTTATGGAGCTGTAGTTATTCAGAATCTCATAAAGTACGGATTTTGTATTATCCAGTTCGGTTTTATTATTGGTGGATTTCTGGCGAAGGTTTTCCAAATCACTTTCAAGTGACTGGAGCTCGTTTTGAAAACCCTTTTTTTCTTCTTCGTTACGCTGGAGATAAGTTCTTTTGTTGGCTACTGTCTCTCTTATCTCATTTTTTTCGGACTCAATTGATGCGATCTCTTTTTTGAGCCTGTTAATATATTCGTCAATTCCTGCTGATTCTTTTTTAACATATTCCTGGTATGAATTCTTTTCATTAATTTCTGTTTTAAGTGTATAGATATCATTTTCAAAGCTGTTTATTTCTTCATTAAATCTACTGTTTGCAGACTCGGAGTCCCTTAAGGCCTGGCTTCCCTGCTCTCTTTTCTCGCTTAGTTCGTTTATTAATACACCGAGCTTGGCTTTTTGCGTTTCAAGATTGTTGTTCTCGTTTGTAAGCTTATTCAAACGAAACCGAAGTATGTTTAACTCCAGCAGTTTAAGGTGTTCTGTAAGTTTTTTATACTCCTCTGCTTCTTCTGCCTGCCTGCTGAGGCTTTCCATCTGCCTCGATACTTCCCTTGTCATATCGGAAACCCTGCTGAGGTTTTCCCTTGTGGACTCAATCCTGCTCTGGGTCTCTTTTCTTCTTGTTTTATACTTTACAACACCCGCTACTTCTTCAATCAGCCTTCTTTTGTCTTCAGGTTTGGCAGTAATAAACTCTTCAACCTTACCCTGGCCAATAATTGAATATCCCCTGGCACCGGCACCGGTATCAAGAAAAAGTTCTGTGATATCCTTGAGCCTGCACTTAACTCCGTTGATCGTGTATTCGCTATCACCGGAACGGTAATACCTTCTTTTAATATTCACTTCTTCAAAGCCCAGGCCCGGCAGGTTTTCTACTACGAGTGAGACCTCAGCCATACCAAGCGGCTTTAATAGATCCGTGCCGTTGGCAATGAGCTCTTCCATGCTTTCCGCCCTGAGCATCCTGGGGTTTTGTTCCCCGAGTACCCATCTCATTGCGTCAATGATATTGGACTTGCCGCAGCCATTGGGGCCTACGACCGCATTAATGCCGTTACTTAGCTCAAGTTTTGTTTTGTTGTAGAAGGATTTAAATCCTATAAGTTCTAATGATTTAATACGCATAAGTTAAGTTCAAGAAAATTTGACTGCAAACTTCTCAAAATTAATAAAGGAACTGTAAATCTGTGAATCAATGTTTAAAAAAGCTATTTCTTAAATAAACCTGACCAGAATTTTTTTTCAATTTTTTTGGAAGAACTTTTAGGGGCGGGGCTTTTTCCTTTTCGGCTTTGAAGGAGTCTTAATTCTCTCTTGGCTTCAATATAATTGGGGTCTCTTTGTATTGCCATTTCAAAATATTTTTCTGCATTGCCGAGGTTTTCTGAAAATTTATATACTGACGCAAGATAATAATAGTTTTCTGCAATGTTAGTATCCATATCAATTGCACTTTTAAGCTCTTTTTTTACGTCCTCGTAAACAACTTCCTTGTCCGGGGCACCAAGGTATTTTGCCCAGGCATTTATTCCAATATATGCCGATTCATCAGGGTTTAGCTGAATAGCTTCTTTAAATTTCTTTTCAGCTTCCTTAAAGTTTCTTTGCCTCAGCAGCATTTCTCCTTCGGAATATATTATCTCGGCTTCATAGATAGAGTTGGCCTGTTCCCTGAATTTGCTTAATTCATCTTTCTCATCAAAGGTAGTCCTTTTGTGTTCATCACTCAGGATTTCATATGCCTTGGTTACTTTTGTAAAAATCCTTTCCGCCTTTATTCTTATATCTTCAGGGAAATTCATATTGGCATCGGGATGAAATTTCTTTATAGATTTAAAATACGCTTCTTTTACTTCATCAATCGAGGCATCTTTCTTAATACTCAGTATTTTATAGTAGTCTTCCTCATTCTGAATATGATCGTAAAAATTGATTATGTCTTTTTCAGAATGCTGCTCTTCATCAGGAGCCAACGGCTCTCCTTTCATTTCTGAACCGCTTTTTTCGGATTCAATGTCAATACTTTTTTGCGTGCCCTCATATGATTCCTGGAAAGAATGACCATCGATATTAGAATTTATTTTCAGATCATCTTCGCCTTCCGGTTCTAATTCTATAGATTTCATCTCTTCCGGCTTTTCTTCAGCAGGGATATCAACATGCTCTGCTGCAATTTTAGGGACACTTTCACTTTCCAGGTTGATTAAAACTTCCTCAGCCTTATTCTCTACTATTTCATCATTATTATTATGGTAGAGCTTTTCTCTCTCTGCAGTTGCCTCCAGTTCATCATCAAGTAAAAGTACTTCCCCGGTGGGGTCAGTAAGTTCGCTCTCCCTGACCGTGTAGTTTGAGTCTATTGGATTAGGAAGCGGGTTCATTACTAAAAATTTTCTGAAAAGGTCAATCAAAAAGTCATTAATTTTTATGTTTTTTATCTCAATCCTGTCATGTAGGCCCAGCAGTAAAATTACCCTCAGAAGATCGTCCTTTTTAAACTGCCCCGACGATTCTATCTCACTTAAGGATTTTTTCTGGCCCAGCAGCTGCACAAGCCTTAGTTCTTTAGGGCCGAGGCCGAGGTTGGCGATCTCCTCCTGTAAACTGCTTTTAATTTCAATATCAAGAAGGTCCAGGTTGGTATCTGCTGCAAATACGTATCTGTTAAATCCGTCGTGAATTAATTCGGAGGGATTTAATTTCGAGTAAAAAAGATCGTTTCTTATTTGATTGTCAACTGTGAAACTAAAATCCCCTTCAAGATAAAGGAAAGTCTCGAGGATTTTCTCCCGGAGCTGCAAATCAAGATATTCGTTTAGTTCATGTGGGGTGATCATGCCAAGATTGACAAGGATTTCACCGATTCGTTTATCCTTATCTTTTTTTATTTCCTCTACAGCGCGGTCATACTGATACTTTGTGATCTTGTTCTTATTTAAAAGTATCTTGCCCAGCAGAGTTTCCCCGCTGCCCCCGGCGGCAAAATAAGGGTTGCCCTGGTCCGTAAAAATTGAGATTTCGTATTTTGAATTAATGTCTAAAGTACCGGTTTGCCTGCTATTTTGCAGGTAAACCAGCAGGTAGGGTAATGATGTTTTGTCTAACTGCCCGCTAAATGAGTTGTTATTTTGCGATTCCAAGTTTGCCCTATTCACAGTATAAATATAAAACTTTTTTATAAACTATTGTATAAATATTAAAATATACCACCCTGGATAAAAATATTCCCCGGAAAATCCTGTTTTTCACCTGATTTTAAAGCTACGAAACATAAAAATATTCTAATTATTTGAACTAATCAGGTTTGGATTCGGCACAATCTCCGATTCATTCCTGATAGTATCTATCCATGCTGAAAGAAGTTCACCCCTTTGCCTGGATAACTGCTGGTTCATTATTGTGTCTTTTTCGCGATCAAACTGTTCTTTGCTAACATCTTTTCTCTCTTTTAAAGAAATAATGTAAAAACTGTCACCTGATTTATAGATCTTTTTGGCAGTCGGGCTTGATTTTGAAAGCAGAAATGCATCCAGTTTCAGATCTTCAACATTAAGCTCTGCAGGAGCTTTTGCCCTTGTAAACAGTCCTGATTCCTTAACATCCAGGTTAAATGACTTGGAGAGGTTTCTAAATGAGGTTGAGTTGTTGCCAAGCAGTTTCTTTAATGATTCATCGGCAGCTATCTTTGCAGCTTCCGATCCCTTGGCGTTCTTTAGTGTCGAGATTATATCTTCTTTTGCATCATCAAGTGATTTTTGTGACTGCTCCTTTATTTCTTTAACTTCAAATACCCAAAGGTCACCCCGGTAATTATATGCCGAGACCTCATTTGCATTAATAGTAAACGCTTTATTCCTGAGTTCTATCGGGAAAACTTCGGTTTCCTGTTTTGCTGTAAAAAATTCTGAGCTGGTGGCCGGGGAGAGAGTGTTCTCTGCAACCAGTTTATCCAGTGGGTCTATGGAATCACTCCTTGTAACAGTGTTTACAAAATTGTCGTAGATACTGCCTACTCTTTTTTTCCTTAGGTTCCCGACAATCTCATCCTTAACATCTGCAAGCTGCTTTACATTGCCTTCTTCGTCTTTAAACTCGTCACCGTATGAACTATAATAAGAGTCAACTTCGTCGTCTGAGATGGGGATGTTCTTTTCAAAATCAGCCTGGTTTACCTTTATATAATCAATTCTTCTTTCTTCGTCTGTCAGGAACTTGTCCTTGTTTTTGTCGTAATATTCTGAAATTTCGCCATCACTTATCTCAGCTGAATCACCGAACTCACCCGGCTCAAAAGATATGTAGTAAAGGTTAATATTTTCATTTTCTACCTTATAAAGGTTAAACAGTTCATCGTCTGTGATTTTTGCAGAGTTGTTTATAAGCTCCACTACTTTCTGAACAAGCAGCTCCTCTTTATACCCTTTTTCAAAATCCCCCACACTCATGTTTAAAGCCTGGCGAATAAGGTTTCTGTAATTATCGAGGCCTATAAATTTTCCGTCCTGCTGAAAAGAAGGGTTTGTCCTTATTGATTCGCTGAGCTCGTCATCCGAAACAGTAAATCCAAGCTGCTGCGCCTTTTGTGCAAGCAGTTTTGCTTCGACCAGCTGCTGAAGAGCACGAACGTTAAAGAACTGCATAGCTTCCGGCGGGATGTTTTGAAGGCCTTCGCCAAACTGGTCGTAAAGATTTTCCCTCACGTTATAAAACTGTACAAGCGGGATCTTTTCACCGTTTACTTCGGCTGCTGTCCCGGTTGAAACACCTGTATTTGTAAGGTTAATCACTCCAAAATATCCGAAACCCATTACAAATGATAATGCAATAAGTATCAGTATTGTCCTGTTTAGCCAGCTTGTGTTATCTCCAAAGAATCCTAGGATCATTTTTTTCCTCTTTATTAATAATTAATAGGACAAATCTATATTATGTTTGGAAAGTTTCAAGCAAAAGAAATCTTTATTAAAATTGCCGCCCCATTTATAAAACTTTACTATCACCCGTTAGATGAGTAAATTTCACCAAAATTTATTTTGACCCGGGAATTAATATGATCACAGCTTTGGGCGGCGGAGTAGGTGCTGCCAAGTTTTTAAATGGGCTTACAAAACTGGTTCCGAACGAGGAACTTACTTTAATTATCAATACTGCCGATGACATTGAACTGTATGGTTTTAATATCTCACCGGATATTGATACCATTATATACAGGCTTTCCGGCAACATTGATACTGATAAAGGCTGGGGACTTAAGGGCGACAGCCTGAATGTCCTGAACTCACTGTCATCTTTTGGCATTGAGACATGGTTTGGCCTTGGTGACAGGGATTTTGCAACCCAGGTCTTTAAAAAAGAGCTAGCTCTTAACGGCAAATCAAAGACCGAGATTACAAACCTGACAGCTTCCTCCTTTGGCCTTGGTAATTTAAATATACTGCCAATGTCAGACCAGTCAGTTGAAACATGGATAGAAACTAATGAAGGCGAAATGCATTTCCAGGAGTACTATATCAAGCGCCGAATGGAGCCGGAGGTAACGGGCCTTAATCTTAGGGGTATTGAAGATGCAAAACCATCCCCCGGAGTCCTGAACGCTCTTGCAAATTCTGACCTTATCATTATCTGCCCAAGCAATCCGATTATCAGCATCGGCCCTATACTCGAAGTAAAAGGAATAAGGGAAGCCGTTGTAAACAGCCCGGCAAAGGTAATAGCTATCAGTCCGCTTATCGGGGGCAAACCGCTCAAAGGCCCTGCAGACAAGTTAATGAGAGGGCTCGGGCTTGAAGCATCGTCATCCGAAATTGCTAAACTCTACAAAGATTTTCTTGATGTAATGGTCCTTGATGACTCAGACGGCGGAGAAGTCGAAACTATAAACTCCCTTGAGATTATCACGTTTGTTACTGATACAATTATGACAGATGATGAAAAATCAGAGACCCTTTCAAGAAGAATTCTGGACTTCCTTGATATCTAACTATTTTTTTCAAGGCCATTCTGCTCTTCTGCCGGCTCAGGTGTGTAGGGGACAATACTGTAGAAATAAAACTGGGGCATTGATACAGGTTCACTGTCAGTACAGCTAGTCCTGACCTTTATGGCACTGTTTAGGACCATTGAATTTACACTGTAAACAAGATTTAATTTATCGACCAGAAATTCAACAGAAGTATATTCGTACCTATCTTTTTCATAAACCCACTCTATTTCATAAATTCCATTTACCTGAAGCCCGTTTTCACCAAGCTGTTTTCTGAGAAAATAGTCAGAGACCTGTGCAGCCTGCCTGAAACAGCACCTTCCCCTGAAGTTATTAAGAGCGATCTCTCCCTTTAAATGAATACACGCGATTTCAGCAACATTTTCGGGGCTTACCCTTCCGTAATAGATACCCTCGGGCAGCATTACGACGTTTGCTGAAAATCTGTGCGAACCAACATGTGTGGTCCTCCAGGCCGATATGCCTTCAACTTTAGTTAACTCATTATATACCGGTACACCGTATTTACCGCAGCACGTGTCATGCGCCCCATGGGTGCATACAATTGCTATCTTTTCATCTGTTTCCGAGTTATTTATTTCGCCATTTTCTATCAGGTTTATTAAATCCAGCTCGAGCAGTTCTTCGTATTTATCGAACTGAAAATGGTAGGTTTTAGGTTCAAACTCCGTGGAATTAATATAGTAAAAGTTTATCTTCCCTTCTTTATGAAGCTCTCTTTGTATAAGCTGGAGACGGGAATTACCCAATGATTTAAGGCACTTATTTAGTTCCTCTTTTACTTCCTCAGGGATTGTGCTTTTATCAAGGGAATCTTTTTCCCAGTGCTCCGGGTATTCCAGGAGTAGCCAGTGGTCAACCTTTGGTACTGTACCGTACAGGTGTTCCTTCGCATCTGAGGATGAATCTTTACAGCATATATTTTCAGGCATATTAAGGGATTACTATACAATAACTATGAAAGATATCTAAATTCTTTGCCCTTCACAGTGAGAGGAATTTAATTTTTTAAATTTTTTATACGGCCTGCAATGAATATAGCTATGGTAAGAAAACCGAACATGCATTGAAGCTAGTTTAAATCTATATTTAGGTTTAGCTTCAACTATCTCGGTACAATACTTTCTTCTAAATAAAAATTTAAATACAGCTCAGTAGTTGTACTATTGCTTTCCCGTAGTTTTATATCAAGATAAAGAAAATGAAGTATTGCTAATAAGTAAGTTTGTTTATTTCTCTATGTTCTTTGTCTAGATACAAAGAACCAAAAATCACGGCTAAACAAAAATATACTAAAATTTAAAAATTTCTTTGTCATTAAACTTTACTATGCTAGCTTATAAAACTAGTTATTTCTTACACGGAGGATCTCTTAAATGTTAATTAACCGCGGTATCAGATTTTTAATCATAGGAATTATATTCTCTACCTTTTTACCTGTTTCGTTAGTATCAATCAGTGCCAATGCATCATTCCAGGACTCCCGTTATATCACTGAGGACGGCAAAACTGTCTCAGCCCGTGACATTGATGAGATTAAAGTAAAGAGGGCCCTTGAAAACAAGCTTGTTGCAGAAAAACTTATGGGCCACGGACTCTCAGAAGAACAGGTACTGGAAAAGATGGAAAAAATGAGTGATGCCGAAGTCCACCAGATTACATCCCTTTCAGACAGAATCCCTTCGGGTGGTGATGGCCTTGGGGTCGTTATCGGGGTACTTGTAGTAGTTGCTCTCGTTCTTGTAATCCTTTATCTGTACAAAAGGGTGTAGCAAAGCCTGAAAGCTTCATTCAACAAGTAATGTCACACGCTGCCCTTACACTTGCGTTATTTCTATCTGTCTCAGCTGTTCTTTTAAGCTGCACTAAAACAGCACCTGAGAGCAGCAGCCTGGGAAATACGGGAACTGTAATCACAGGTGTCCCATTTGTGAAACAGAAATACCAGCTATGCGGCCCTGCGGCATTAACCTCGGTATTCAGATATTACGGCAAAGAAACAAACCAGGATGAAATTGCCGCAAATGTATATACACCTGAGCTTAACGGATCTTTAATTTCAGACATGAAGTATTATGCTGAAGAAAATGGTTTTTCATCCAAAACAGACAATGGGAATTTGAATACATTAACAAGGCTGGTAGACGATAATAAACCCGTCATCCTTCTTGTCGACAGGGGAAAGTTAGGTGTACCCGTTCAGCACTACTATGTTGTTTACGGTTACAACCCGGACAGCAGTCAATTCCTTATCCATGATGGTAAAAATAACGGAAACACAATAAGTTACGATAAGCTTGATAAACAGTGGGAAAAGATGAACAGGCTTATGCTGGTAATAGATAATGAAGATTAAATCCATACCGATATTCTTTTTAATTCTGTCCATATCCCTGAATATTAGCTGCGCCCATGTATCAGCGGTATTAAACTATGAAGACCCGTTAACTGCAGAAGAGCACAACAATCTGGGCGTTGCATATGAGAAGGAAGAAAAATACAAACTTGCCATTAAAGAATACAAACTCGCTTCCAAAAAAGATGAAGAGCTGGTCACGCCGCTTATTAACATCGGGAATGTTTACTTCAAACAGGGCAAATATAAAGATGCACGGAAGTACTATCTTAAGGCACTTAAAAAAGACAATAAAAACGTGCTGGCAGCAAACAACCTGGGCAATGTCTATCTCGAAACCGGGAAGGAATTCGATAAAGGGATTGAGGTTCTTATAGAAACCCTGCCCCCTGCCGAGATTGCACCCGCTTTTGCCCTCGACACACTTGCAGTGCTGTACTCAGCATCGGGCAGCCGTGAAAAAGCTATAGAACTTTTGCAAATTGCCTGTTCAAGAGCGGAAGATGATGAAGAAATTAAATCTGAGATTAGTTTGCATCTTGAAGAATTAGGGGGAAATGGGTGTTCAAATTAATACCTTCCAATAATCTGTAGGAATTAATTTTTTTGAATTTTTATAAACGGCCTGCAATGAATAACGTTAAGAAAAAATGAATTTAAATCGTTAAGAAGCGTAAAGGGGTTGTGGCGGGATTTTACGCTTTAGATTTTAATTTGTTTTTTTAGTGTATGAAATTTCCAGCCTTGATCTTTCTTTTGCTTCGTTTTCTTTATATCAAGATAAAGAAAATGAAGTATTGCAAATTATATCAGTTTGTTTTTTCTATAAGTTCTTTGCGGGGGATTGCCGCGTCACTACATTCCTCGCAATGACATACAAGCAGTCATTCTGAGGGAATGAAATGACCGTGAGAATCTACGGTTTAACGAAGAGATTGCTTCGATCTCCTCGCAATGACTTTTATTCTGGATTCCCGATCATTGTCGGGAATGACATAATAAAATCCTAAAACAATAATTCCCTCCCCATTCCAGGGGGAGGGCCAGGGCAGGGGTCACAAAGTTAAATTCTCTCAAATATATGAAGGCATATTTATAAAAGCACCTCATTGATTTTATAAATATTCGGCTTCTCCCCGTTAACCCCTATATTAAGGTAGAGATAGTTATTATTAGGATTATTTGAACGCATATTAATCTGGTAGTACCAGTAAACGCAGTTACTGTAGTTGTATTTATTAAGTCCCACCGATTCTACTGACCATACCGCCTCACTATCCACCTTATTAGTAAGCCCCTTTCCAGTCTTAATGATCTGGCCAAAACCTACCGGAAAATCGCCGCTTTCTATATCAAAATTCTTGCTTTCCGATAGTTTCGAAAATGGCAGGACCGTTTTATATGCAACCCCCCCGTAATTAAAGCTTGAGTTTATACCCTTGTTGTAGTCATTTACCTGGCAGGCAAAAACCGGAACTGCCGAAAAAACAAATAACACTGCAATTAATAAAAACCTCATTTGAAAACCCCTTATAGACCTGAAAACTGTATTCAGGATTTTATTTTTGATGAATTATTAATACGAATGGGACTTTATAAAGTTTTAAAACTACTTTTATACTTTTTACATGTTCCAATAAATATATTTCATAATACATAATAATATCAGCATGTTATATAAGATCTTATTGCAGTATTCATTTAGCGTGTTAATTTCATACTTGAATATATAGTCAAAATGGTTTTATAATTACCTAATTGGTTCAATTTTGGACTGGATACTGGGTGGGAGAAAAGATTGTTTAGCACTTTTCCTGATATTAAAATTATTAAACTAGGAAGCACTTAATTTATTCTTTGCTGCTTTTTTTGTAACTACATCCAAGTGAATTACAGAAAACAGGTATTTGAAGTAAAATTATATTAATTAAGTATTAGGAGGAATTTATGAGGATTTTAACTTTACTGCTTTTAATTACACTTTTCACACCTGCCGGTATCTCTTTTGCAGGGCTTGGTCCAATTGGCCTGGCAGAGACTGACAACTCGTCCTTTCTATTGGCAGCTCCTTTTGACCTGCGGGACAGGGAGTCTTATATTCAGCTGACTAATATAGACTCAACCAGCCAGAACCTTCATATACAGATCTATAACGTAGGAAACCTTTGTAACGAAAACAATTTTTTCGACCTTTATACACCAAATGACACACATGTTTACAACCTAAGGGACATTCTTACCAACGACGGCAGCCCTTCTGGTGTAGTACTCCCTGAAGATGCATATGGAATAGTGTTTATTAGTGCACCTATACCATTTTTAGTTATTGACCCAGAATTCATAACTACACCACTAATTGGAAATATAAGGATGATAGATAGTTCCGGTTATGAATACCGGACCAATATTGCTTCCACACCGAGTTTTTTCGGACAAATAATACCTATAAATATTGAACAGTTCTTTAATACTTTTAATTTTAACTCTGAGGCCGGAATTGTACTTTCAGATGTTTTCGGAATAGCATTAAGTTCTGATAGGTTTGCAATAGGCGATGATGATGATGACTTCATAGGTGATGAAACTTTTACTTTTGAAGCAACTCTCGACAACGTCCTTGAATCATTTGTTGCAGTCGATGTGGATATAATTAATAACAATGAAGTCCTGTTTTCATGCCGCGACGTTGTATTTTCCTGCGTTGATGAAAACAACCCCCTGATTGAAGAGATACTTGTACTCGCAGGTAGTGAGACCCTTGCACGTTCATCAGCTTCAGTTGCAAGATTTGAATACGGTATTAATGAGGCTATACCAAACAGTAAAGGAGGAGAACTCCTTTGCCCCGGTAATATAATTTCTGAAGGAGTTGTAGTTCTTACTCCTGAAAATCGTGGAGAAAATACTGTAGGTTTTTACGGATATATTGGTTTAAATAACGGTAACGGACGCGGTTCAATGGATACAATGTTTTTCCCTGCTTTAATTTTTTCTGAAGAAATAGGGCAATTCTAAAAAAAATCATAAGTAAGAAAGGGAGTATGGAATTTATTCTTTGCTCCCTTTTTTTGTACAATATTCACCTTATATATAATGTGTGCTATTGAACAATATAAAAAATAAGATTATTTTTACCGGATTGATTTTTAGGAGGATATTTATGAGAACCATTATTTTACTTTTATTATTAACACTGTTTGTCCCTACAGGCAATTCAATTGCAGGAGGAATAGGTGTTGTAAGCGAAACAGACACCGGGTCTTTTTTATCAGTTGCGCCTTTTGACCTGAGAGACAGAGAATCCTTTTTACAGATAACTAATGTGGATTCTGCTTCCCAGACAATACATGTTCAAATCTATAATGTTGCAAACCTGTGTAATGAAAACAACTTTTTTGATGTTTATACACCAAACGACACACATGTTTATAATTTAAGAGACATTCTTACTAATGATGGAAACCCTTCCGGAGTTGTGCTGCCCGATGATGCTTACGGCATAGTTTTTGTATCAGCTGGGGTTGAATTTAATGAAATTCCCCCTACTCCTCTAATCGGCAATTTCAGAATTACAGATAATTCAGGTTATGAATACAGGTCCAATATTATAAGCAGCCCTGCCCGTTTACCTGAAAGTGAGATACCTGGAATATTAACATTTAACTATAATTCAGAGGGTGGAGTTGTACTTTCCGATGTTTTTGGATTCGCCCTTTCAGCAAGTGAAGAAGAGGGCAGTGAGGCAGAAGCTACACTTGATAATGTGCTTGGTACATTCGTTGCAGTAGATGTTGATATTGTCGATAACAACGAGGTACTTTTTTCATGCCGTGACGTTGTGTTTTCCTGCGTTGATGAAAACAATCCGCTCATAGAGGAAATACTTGTACTTGCCAGTGATGGAGGTATTCCCACACGTTCCTCTGCATCAGTTGCAAGTTATGAATATGGTATAAACAATGTTATTCCAAACAGTAAGGGAGGAGAACTCCTTTGTCCAGGTAATACAATCCCTGAAGGAGAGGTAATTCTAACAATTGAAAATCAGGGCGATGATACCGATGCTTTTTTTGGATATGTAGGCTTAAACAATGGTAATGGAAGAGGGTCTATGGATTCATTCTTTTATCAAAATGGTTTTATACTTCAAGAAATGTAATAGCAAAAAATAAACTTAGATCACTAATCAAGGGGAGCATTGAAATTATTCTTTGCTCCCTTTTTTTATTTCTCAATTCTTTTAATCTCTATAAATCAAATATATAAACTTTACTTTTTTATATACTATAAGCTGGTATTTATACTTTAAATGTTGTAAAATAAGCAAAATTAATATTTAGGAGGATTTTATTTTGAGAACATTAACATTAATCTTATTAATCACCTTAATTTTTCCTGCCTCTAATACTCTTTCCGGCGGTTTTGGAATAGTTCCGGAAACAGACAATGCGGGAATATTTTTAATTGTTCCGTTTGACCTGAGGGACAGGGAGTCTTTCTTCCAGATTACAAATGTAGATTCATCAAGTCAGACAGTACATGTACAGATCTATAATGTTGCTAATCTCTGTAACGAGAACAACTTTTTTGATGCTTATACGCCAAACGACACACATATTTATAACCTGAGAAACATATTAACAAATGACACTAATCCTTCAGGGGTAGTCCTTCCGGATGATGCCTATGGTATAATTGTCGCTTCTGTGCCTGTAAATGAAGGCATGGAAATATTTCAGCCATTAATTGGAAATATCAGGATTAATGACAACCTTGGTTATGAGTACAGGACCAATGCAATTACCAATTCGGTTGGAGTCCCTTTTGATGAACAATTTCCAACTGCATACTTTAATTACAACTCTGAAAGCGGTGTAGTACTTTCAGATGTATTTGGAATCGCTCTTAGTACAGACTCTGTTGGTGAAGGTATATTTGAAGCAACCCTTGATAATGTACTTGGTACATGGGTTGCTGTAGATGTTGATATTATCAATAACAACGAGGTTCTTTTTTCATGCCGTGACGTTGTTTTTTCATGTGTAGATGAGAATAATCCACTTATAGAGGAAATACTGACTCAAGCTAGTCAGGGTGGATTTATATTTGAACGTTCCTCTGCTTCAGTAGCAAGGTATGAATATGGTATCAACAACGTTATTCCAAACAGTAAAGGTGGGGAACTTCTTTGCCCGGGCAACATCATTCCTGAGGGTGAAGTTATATTAACAATTGAGAACATAGGTGAAGAAACAGATGCTGCTTTTGGCTATGTAGGACTTAACAACGGCAATGGAAGAGGTTCATTTGATTCATTCTTTACTGACAACTTTTTCGACATCGATCCATCATAAACCAGGCCTAGTTTAGTAAATTAAAAACAATTTAATCAAAAGGGAGCATTGAAATTATTCTTTGCTCCCTTTTCTTATATCTTTCCAGACATTCCTAAAACCCAAACACCTTATCCAACCCTTCATCTATAAGACTGTCGAGGCCATCTTTTTTCTCTTTGGGTTTTGGTTTTTCACCCGGCGCAAGGTTCTGGCCCTCGGCTTCTTCTTCGTCTTCATCGTTACTGCTTAGGCTTTCAATAATCTTTTTCTTAAGCTCTTCTTTTGACTTGTCTTTCGCGGCCCTCTGGAAAGAGTTTTGCAGATAGTCCATATCAGGCTGGGGTGTCATGGACTCGTCCATTTTAAATGGAATCTCTATATTTCCTTTGTTATTTTTTAGGTACTTAACAAGGTCTTTTTGTTCAACAAGGTTATCGGACATATCACCCGAAAGTGCGACAACACCATTCATATCCATAGACCCATCGAGGCCCACGTAACCCTTGCCGTTTATCCTGCAGTCCTTTGCACTTATATTAATGTTGTCCATATTTACTTTGCCGTCTTTTATACTTATAGGCGTTTTAAAATTATAAAAATTTGTGTCTTTGCTTTTAAACACCGATGGGTATTTTTCCTTGGTATCGGCGGAGATAAAGTTAGTAAGGCCGGGGACCCCTGTAATCCCACCAACTACACTGTCTGCAATATTTACGTTTTTGATCCCGCCTTCATTGATCTCTACACTACCCTTACCCTCGAGTGTTTTACTTATTTCTTCCCAACCCTTACCAATGCCTTTAAAGGCAAGTTTTATGGTTGAAACTCCCACAAGCGGATACTCGGTAGGATTAAGAAATGTCTTTGCCAGCTCAGTTACACTTACCCCGGTAAGGTCGGTGTCCATCTGGAATTTGGGTACATCACCGCTCAGGTCAAAAGTGCCGTTTGATTTGAACTTGGCATTTAGAAAATCAAATTTAAAATCATTAAAATCAACAACACCGTCTTTTAATGTGGCTTTGCCGTTTAGTTTTTTGTAGTTCACCTTTGAGATTTTCCCGTTACTGGAGCTGATATCAGCAGTCTGGGTCCCGTCGGCGTCTATGTTCCCGGCGATATTTACGTCTTTAAAGACTTCACCCTTTGTTGCATTTTTTGAAAAATCGGAAAGATGAATTTCGTCTGCTGTAAGGTCATAGGAACCTGTAAGCGGAGAAAAATCCGTAAGATTTGCTTCAACATACATTCTGGAGCCGCCTATATCAATCTCAGTTTTATCCAGCGTAGCACCGTTTCCCGTAAAATTAACAGTACCGTTTATCCCGGTAACCGGTTTTACCAGTCCTTCCGGACTTGCTCCTACATTAATGAGCTTTGCAGTACCAAAAATTTTGGGGTCATCGCTCGTGCCTTTTAAATTAATATCAACATCCAGGCTGCCGTTTACTTTATAGTCTTTAAGCGAAGAAAGGTTATCAGCCAGCGATCCAAGGTCAGCGTTATTTGAAATAATTGAAAGGTCAAAACTGTTTTTATCCCCAAGGCCCATAGTCCCCTTAATATCAGTTTCGAGTTTATTCAGCAGTATGTTTAATTTAGTGAATTTAATATCGGATTTACCAATTTCGGTATCAGTACTGACAGTAAAAGGTGTACCTTTATCTTTTGCAAATAAATCACCGTAGGTAAGTTTGGTATCTGTAGCGTTAAATACCACAGAAGAGAGTGAAAGATTCTCCGGTGTACCGCTGATTTTTCCATTTAACTTAATCGGCCCTTCACCGCTGAGTTCTTTCGGAATTGAATCTCCAATCTGCTTAAAGTTCTTAAGATTTTGAAACTCCACTGGATCAAGGGAAAAATTGAGATCAAGTTTTACATTTCCCTTTGCTGCAGACCCTACCGGGCCAGCATTGCCGCTTATGTGCAGGTTCTGCTCCCCTGAACCAAATACGGCACCTTTAAGGTTTAAATCATTTATCTCTAATTTTGATCCTGTACCCTTTGCTTTAAAACTTGTTTTAAGAGGCCCGTTTAGCCCAAGGCCCTCGGGCAGTAATCCTTTAATCTGTGGAAAGTTTTTATTAAGATCGGCAAAATTTACCGAATCAATATCCACCGAAAGGTCAACCGGTGCGTTTTCAAAACCTCCTGCCTGGTCTTCCGGCCCAACAGTACCCTCTATTTTAATGTTCTGGCCTTTGGACAGAACCGCCATTGCGAGTTCAAAATTAACGGGTTTATTTTTTTCAATCCCCTCTGAACTGAAATCAATATTTGTAACCTGGATTTTAGTGTTGTCTTTCCTGTCTTCGTAGTTTAGCGTTCCGTTTGTAATATCAGCAATACCAATAAAATATGAAGACTCCTTTCCGTCTTCATCTGTTTCTTTTTCAGATTCTTTTATAAGGCTTGAAAAATTATATGTCCCGTTTTTACTTCTTATCAGGTTTATCACGGGGTCATCGAGTGTAAATTTTTTGACCTGGAAATCTTTTTTAAGGAGCGGAAGAAACTTAACATTTACAATCAGCTGCGATGCTTCTACAAAGTTACCCTGAGAAAATGCCCTGTCGTCTTCTATTTTAAAATTATCCAGCGAAAGTCCAAGCCCGCCAAATATGCTTACACCTATCTCGCCGACCTCTATTTTCCTGTCGATACTGGATTCAATCTTTGAAATAACAACTCCCTTATTCTTATTAACAAGGCTGCTTAGGTTAAATAACGCAAAAGCCATTAGTGCGCCAATAATAACAACAACGATTATAAGTCCTGTGAATATTCTCATTTAAGTTTTCTTAAAAATCTTTCCCTTAATAAAATTTAATAATATTTAGTATAGGCTGAGATAACCTAAATAAAAGAAATTTATAAAACCCGGACAAAGCATAATATGCTTTGCCCGGGCAGTATTAATCCGCCATCCGGATATCATTTAAGATTTTCTGTAGGTATTTTAACGCCGAATACTTCAAGATTACTATTATCCGGCTTTTTCTGACTGTAATTACCGATTACCGGACTGTAAGATGGAACCATCTTGTATGAATCCGGGTCCGTATAAAAACTCATCAGTTCCATTTGCACAGCCTGAATCTCGAAATCCGAATTTATACGGTTTTCGATTTCGGTGGACTCATATAATGACATATGGCCCGGGCCTGACTGCGGCAATGAAAGACTAAGAGTATAGACCAGTACTGAAAGAACTATAAAATTCTTCATATTTATCACCTCCCTGTATAAGATTTCCTCCAACCGCCCTTATGGAAATTTAGACAAGGATGTTAATAAACCCCTGACTGGCAACATGTAGTAATTATTCTATTGTTAAAGATCAGCAAATCGATTTTATTGTTTAGAATATAGAAGGTTTTAAAGTATGCAACGGATAAAAATAATTTAATACTTAATGGTTATTAAGTGTTTATACTATAAGTACTATGATTGAAATAATTGATTTTGATAATGAAAAAATCCTTGGTGTGGCTATCAAAGGCAGGATCAGCACAGAGGATATAGAGAAAACAGCTAAACTTGCCAAAGAAAAGTTTAAAAATTCCGAAAAACTCAGTGTTTATGTTGAAATGGAAAACTTCGAAGGTATATCGCTGGAAGCTTTTTTCAAAGACCTCAAATTTGGAGTCAAGAATTTTGGAAAATTTGATAAAAAAGCAGTCGTTACCGATAAGACCTGGGTTAAAAGACTCGGTGAGTTTTCTGATAAACTGTTTGGCAGTATAGAAATCAAATGTTTTTCCTTTGAAGACATAGATGAAGCAAAAAGCTGGGTTAGCGAATAGGTTAGATATCCTGGAGCTCGGACTCGTGCTCCTGGCATACAAGATCTATCTCATAATCAAACAGCACTTCTTCAGTCAACCCGCATCTGAACCCGTCCCCCTCGTCTATAAAAAAGTCGCATGTTTTACATATACCGAAGGTCATACTCTGGTTTGAAAGCTGTAGTGATTTAAGGATATTTGTTAATACATTCTCTGTTATTTCCATACTCCTGTCATTAAAAAAGTCTTCAGAATCCTCAAAAGAAAGTTTTTTTATGATCTCTGTTGCCTGTTCTGTCAGATAAAGCTTAACGATTCTTTTATCCTTCTTACTCTTTTGTTTAACAAGGTATCCCTTTGATTCAAGTACATTAATACTCTGTGAAGTAGTACCCTTGGTGTTACCCAGATATTTAGTTAAAGCTGCGGGATTATTACTATATTTGTTACACATGGACAGATACATAAGCACATGAAGGTGAATAGGCTGAAGGCCCAGCGGCTGAAGGAATTTTTTCTCTTCAGACCTAAGTAAATTACCTATACTGTCCACAAGATTGAGAATATTTGTCAGGCTCATAGCAAAATAGTATCGGATCAAAACATTCTTGACAAATTATTTTTTTATTGTTAGTATTGAGTCGATACTATAATAAATAAGGAGGTCTTGTTTTATGAAAACCAAGGCTATTTTTTATCATGCCGGATGCCCGGTATGTGTTGACGCAGAACAGGGGCTGGCCAACTCCCTTGACCAGGAAAAGTATGAAGTGGAAATGGTCCATCTTGGTGAACAAAGCGGAAGGATCGGCGAAGCCGAATCAAGTGGTGTTCAGTCAGTACCGGCGCTTGTAATAGGGGATAACACCTATCATATAAATTTTGGTGCAGCTATTAATGATCTGAAATAGGTATGAAGGTAATTGCTATATGGGCCCTGTACCCTCCGGGCCTGTATGGTAATTATTAAAATGACGGCGGCTGGTCAAGCCCCTTTGGGGGTTTTGGTCCATCATGCCTCTGGTGTTTAAAGGTCCTTTTCTTCAGCAATTCGGCAATTACTTTCCTTTCGTCCTGTTCCAGCTGGACTGCTAGTTCTTTTGTGACCTTTCCGAATTTGAGCATTATTTCAGACTGTAGTCTTTGAAGGTTTTCAATCTCTTTATCATATGCTGATTCATCAAATTCGGGAGCACTGATTATTTTATTAATATTTTTCCTGGTTTTTTTTACTTCATTTCTGATTTTCCTGGTCTCTTTATGAAGGCCCCTCATGGTTTTTTTGACCAATTTGGATTTTTCAGCAGGAAGTTTATCAACTGCACTGCGAAATTCTGCCCGTTTGTTTCTATGGTCTTTATAATCATCAGCCGACATTCCGATTAAAACACCCAGCAGCAATACATTCAGGATTATCGAAACGGTAAGAACAGTCTTTATTTTTTTACTCATAATACTCCCCCTCATCAAAAGTTATATATTCACTAAGATCTATGTTATCTTCACCAGTATCAGCGTATGTATCGTAGAAAAAACCAAGAGAAAAACCAAAAAGCAGTAAGAATGCCATTGTTAAGGCAGGTTTTGGGATACTTATCAGATCAAAAATACTGCTGAATACTGAAGCTTTTTCTTCTTTTTCTATCTTTGGCTTAGCCGAAAGAGTTATTCTTCTTTCAAAATCTGAGCTTGGTTCATCTACGGCCCTTTCCAATAGCATCGATTCAAAACCTTTTTCACTTTCAACCAGGCCCTTAATCTCAGGGACATTCCGGTAAGCTGTTAATGCCTGCTGCCTTATTGCCTCAGGCCATTTTTCAATATCAGCCCCGTATAGTTGTAAATTTTCAATAAACTGTTCCCTGTCCATCTAAACGCCCTCCTCGCTCACAAGTTTTTCCCTTAAACTGGCCTTTGCCCTCATAAGCAGTGACTCTAATGCTTTAATATTAATCTCCATAATCTCTGCTGCTTCCCTGTTACTGAAGCCCTCGTAAAAACAAAGATTTATAGCAGTCTGCTGCCTGTCGGGAAGCTCCTCAAGGTATCTGTTCAATATTTCATTACTTTGCCTTGTTGACACTGCCTGATCAGGTGTTTCGCCGCCTCCCGAAATTTGCATATCATCGATCTCAAGACTGCTTTTGTTTTTCTTTTTTAAATCAAGGCAAAGATTTATGATGATCCTTGAAAACCAGGTGGTAAACTTTGCATCAAAATCGGACTTCCAGAGACCTGTATTGTTCCATAGTTTTAAAAATGCATCCTGTACTATATCTTCCGAATTGTCCCTGTTATTAAGAAACCTGAACGATATCCTGTAAAACCTGTTTGCGTGACGGTTTACAAGCTCTGTAAATGCGGATTTGTCTCCGTCCTGAATTAATTTTAGAAGCTGTGGATCAGTAAGTTCACTCGGCATTGATGAAATATTAACTGCCTGGGAAATAATTGAAGGGGTAAAAATATTAAAAAGACAGACGGATATTGAATCCGCCTGCCTGATATTGCTGTTACTGTATAGTTCTTTCACTTCTTTTTTCTCCATGGTATTTACCATGTCCTTTTTTACCTTTTGGCATAATTTCCAACAGTACTTCCCTTTCCTGCTGATTCATCTGTGAAGCCAAGTCCTTTATTGCACCGGTCTTGGCTACCATCATCTGAACCTTTAAGGCCTGGTACTGGTCAGCATAAGCCTGGTACGCATTTGCATCAAACTCAGGGGCTGTCAACACACCTTTCATAGCCTTCTTTATCTCTTTAGCCTGCTGTCTCAACTCCTTGTTTTCAGTACGGACTGTGTCCATAGTTTCAACAACAAGTGTTTGTTTGTCCTGCGGTAATTTGGAAAACGATTCGAGCTTTTGGAGCGGATATCCTATTACCGACATTGAAAATCCGATTGTTGCAAATAGTGCTGTTGCGAGTATTAAATTCTTATTCATAGTATTGCCTCCGAAAATTATTTATTTTAAGCGTTTGGCCTTAGCTTTTATATATTTATACGACACAGGATGAAAAACCCTTCGGTGGTTTTTAAATTTTTTTAAAATGACTATATTATGCTTATTATGAAGAAAACAAGATTATTAGTTATATCCTTATTCACCTTAACTGTTTTACTTGGCTGCAAAGATGTCCCGCCTGACATAACAACTGTAAAGAACCTTAATATAAAAGAAGGTTCTGAACTTATCGATAAGAATAAAAACAACCCTGATTTTGTAATACTCGATGTACGGACCCCTCGTGAATTTAATACCGGCCATATTCAAAATGCAGTAAATATCGACTACGAGGCTGATGATTTTAAAGACAATATCAGTAAGCTGGATAAAAATAAGACTTATGCCGTTTATTGCCGCTCTGGAAGAAGAGCAGTTGCTTCTTCAGACATTATGGCTGAACTTGGATTCCAGCATATCTACCAGTTTGGCGGAATAAAACAGTGGCAGGAAGAAGGGTATAAGATAACACCGCCGGAGGACCAGTGAAAAGTTACAAACTTGTAATGCCCGAACATTTAAACCAGTTTGGCCACATATTTGGAGGAAATCTCCTCAAATGGGCAGACGAATACGCCTGGATTGCAGCAAGCCTTGATTATCCCAAATGCAAACTCGTTACTGTTGGAATGGATGAAGTTTCTTTTAAAGCAAATGTAAAAGAAGGCCTGATACTTGAATTTGAACTTGAAAAAGTAAATGTTGGAACCACATCGGTCCAGTATCATGTTGTTGTATACAGCAACCTTCGGGAAGATGAAAAAAAACTTATATTTGAGACAAATATTACCCTGGTAAACCTGGACGAGAATGACAGGAAAAAGAAACTTCCCGGGAAATAATATCTAAAATAAAAAAGCCCGGGTTTCCAGCCGGGCTTTTAATATGTTCAAATACATTATTTTTTAGCTGTTTCATGAATTACCTGGTACTGCGGGTATACAAAACTTCCCTGTATCCAGACTGCCCAGTCAACTTTTTTTGGCTTCAGTTTATAAAGCGGGTGTTTTTTGTCCATCTGGAATTTTACTTTAGTATTTTCAGTGCTTACAGGCTTGCCGATCCAGGGGATTGGATACTTTACCACCTCAATTGAGTCCTTTGTTTCGATATGGCCGAAATAGTTTAGGTGTCCGCCTACTACTCCTGCAAAATCCAAACCAACATCTGCAGTAGATTCTATGAAAGGCTTTCCATCAACCATCAGGTTTGCAGTTAACTTACCGTTAATAACAGTTGTAGTTGTAAATCCTTCCTCTGCAGGTATTCCTGCAGCTTCGGTAAATTTCCGCATCACGGGTGAGCTGTTGAAGTAATAAGCAAAGTACCTTCCCGGATATCCTGTAGGGGCACCCATTGCGTAAGAGTCGTGGCCCTTAACCTCAATTGTTACATATGTAAGAGTGTAAGCGCCAAAGCCCGATGTCTGTGATGCATCAGGTACGGTATACATATTTAAAACCACCTTGTTATTTGGATGGGGTTCCAGTCCTTCCGGCAGAAGTTTCTTTAATACTTTAGGGTCAGCCTCATAACCTATAATAAACATCCAGGCATTGGTTACCAGCTGAGGTGCCGGGAGTGTATTGTCCTCTGCGCCTGCATTATTTACGAAAAAAGTTGTAAGTACCAAAAATGCTAATACTAAAAACAGTTTGTTACTGATCTTAAGAATTTTCATATTCTTAACCTCCCTGAAATTTTTATTTCACTGTTTTTACAAATATGCTACTATATTACGACCTGCATAATTGCCAGTCAATCTGTTTTATTGCATATTATTTACTGCATTTGTGCAGGTATTTTAAACAAAGGAAGGCAGACAAAATGTTTAACTGGGACGACCTGAAATTTTTTCTCGAAGTGTCTAAAACACTTAACCTGACAAAAGCATCCGAAACTCTTGATGTAGACCAGACAACGGTTTACAGGAGAATACTCAGGTTCGAAAGAAAGACAGGGAAACAACTGCTGAAAAAAACCAACCAGGGCTACAGCCTTACGCCCTGGGCCGAGGGGCTTTTAAAAAAATCTTCCCAGGTGGGAGAAGAGATAAGGAAAATAGAGTCTTACCTCGGCGAAGAACATACCGACGTATTCGGTACCGTGAACATAACCACGACAAACGTTATTGCTAATATCGTACTTCCGCCCATATTAAAGAAACTCAGGACTGAATACCCAAACCTTATTCCCGAGATTACAGTTCATGAAGAATTTTTTGATATTTACAAAAGAGAAGCAGACATAGCAATAAGATCATCAGACACTGTTGAACCGCACGTACATGCAGAAAAAATAGGTAAGGGTGGCTGGTCCCTTTATGCAACAAAAGATTATCTGAAGAATAAACCTGGTATCAATACCCCCGGGTTCTTTTCAGAAAACCAGTTTATAATAGGAAGCGAAAGAATAGGCAATACCAAGTCAACCGTATGGCTGGCAAGTAAAGTGGAGAGCAATAACATAATCATGAAGGCAAACTCTATGCCCTGTATCTACTCGGCGGTTAAATCCGGGATCGGGATCGGGATGCTTCCCGGACTGTACGGAAAATATGACAGTTTACTTGTTGAACTTACAAAACCTGATCCACGGTTTGGCTCAACAATCTGGCTGATTGCGAACCAGGACCTGTTAAAAAACCAGAAAATTGAGATATGCATGGAATTTATAGGTAGGGAGTTAAAAAAAGTATTTAGTTTTTAAAACTATTAGAAAATCCCGAGGCTTTGTATAAAACCCCAACCGAACACAAATACAGAATAGGTAAAAAACTTGCCTATAAATACAAGAATAAGAAAAAGCCCCATCGGATATTTTTTTGCGCCGCATACAGCGTAAAATATATCAATCGGGACCGGGAGGAAATTCCCGAAGCAAAGGCATACGCTGGTTATTTTAAAAGATTTACCGTTTGCCCAGGGATGGTTTTCAAGGTTTGGAAACTTTCTCTGCACATAGTTAAGACTGCCGAAATACCGTCCCAGCAGGTATGTAACCGTTGACCCACCCACGGATCCAAATGAAATAATAATTAAAAGCCTAATCGGTTCGTAGCCCAGCATCGTCCCGTAAACAGCATAGGTCCACACCGGTAGTGTCAGAGGGGTACTGCTTACAAATGTAAGCAGGAAAACGGCAATATCGAACCTGCCCTGGCCATAAACACTTAGGAGGTTTTTACCTATTGCAAAAAGTTCTTCCTGGTAATAAAGCGGTATAAAAAAACTTGGGATAAAAATCAGAAAAGATATTAGTGCAAGGTTCAGGTGGGGAAAACTTAAGCGTTCTCTCTTTATCATCCTGTTAACAATATTGGTATATTTTGTTAACAGGATGTTAAGTTACTATGTGTTCTTGATAAAAGTTCGGCTTATCAGCCTGCATAACAGGTGTTTTTACATCTTTCCAGGTTATTCTCGGCACCCCTCATACAGTTTTCCTTGTTAGGTTCCTGGCCGGGGCCTGCCCATGTCTCATTGCATTCAAACTTTGAAGAGTCGTATTCACGCTTACACTGAAACTCACAGCCTGTTTCGTTCTGTGCATATAAAGAAAAGCTGGCAAGTAATGAAAACATCAGGGTCAAAACTATTAATTTTTTCATAATTAGTACCTCTTGATTAAATGTATGTTCAATTTATACAATTGTGAAGGAATTTTTTCAGGCCTGGTTATTTGCCCTTTCTATCCTGAAGACAAGGTATAGTCCTGCCACGTACCAGATCGCTGTGGAAATAACCGATACGTACTTAACAGTCTCGGGATAACTGAACCCCTCGCCTGTTTTGCCCGCAATAGACATAAGTATAAGTGCAAAGGTAATGATAAACATGATTGTTACCTGGAATATGGAATTAACCAGCCATGCAAAGAAGAAATAGTTTAGATAGGTCCTTATTTTAGTACTTTTAGTGACTAAATATATTATAGGGATGGCTGTCAGTGTTATTAAAAAACATATAAAAATAAATTTATAGAACATAATTTTTATCCGGACTGTTTAATGAGGACATTAGTATACACAAGTTGGAAAAACTGGAAATGGGTAAAGCTGCCTATAGGAAATAATACAAAAAACAGATTAAAATCCCTGAAATAGATGCTTGTACCCGGCTCGCAGGTACAAGCTGATTTTTAAGACGTATGTTCTTAAATTACTGTGGAATAACGTTCTGAGCCTGTGGGCCTTTTTCGCTGTCCACAACACTAAACTCAACTTTCTGGCCTTCGTCTAATGAACGATAGCCTTCTCCACCTATCTCACTGTAATGAACAAATACATCTTTGTCATTTTCGCGCTCAATAAAACCAAATCCTTTGGTTGCATTGAACCACTTTACGGTGCCAATCTCACGTTCTGACATGATGGGCGCCTCCTTAAAGAAAATTGGATTATGCTAGTGGTTCAAAATCAATTTCAGATGTGAATCTTAATCTAGACTAGAACTACTGCAAAAACAAACTGACAATATCACAAAAAATAATATTTGTCAAAACAATAAATTTAATATTAACAATCAGTTACCCGATATTTGACCTAAATAAATGCTGCCTTTAAAAAGGGGAATTAAAAATTATTTTATTAAAAGTTAATGAATGGATATTATAATTATGTACAATATAAGTAAATTTAACCCGGGAGAAAATAAAATTATGAAACTTAAAATCAACTTTTTACTTCTAATCACACTATCACTGGCAATTGCCGGTGTATTTACAGCTATTGATAAAGCTGCGGCTGAAACCAAGCCCGCTGTTACCGAGGTAGACTCCAAGTACGTTTGCATGGTGACAAACAAGCTGTTTCCCGAAGTCCAGATTCCTGTAGAAGTTGCTGACAAGACATACTATGGATGCTGCGAGATGTGTAAGGCACAGCTTGCTAATAATCCCGCAAAAAGAATGGCTACTGATCCTGTGAGCGGGAAATCCATTGATAAATCTGATGCTGTTATTGGTGCTGCTGCAAATGGTAGTGTGTATTACTTTGAAAACAAGGCAAACCTCGACAGCTTTACTATAAATTAGTAATTAATCCGCTGTAACATCCACATTTATACAGCTGGTACTGCCTAGTCTTTTTTGCATAA
>JAJCZQ010000016.1 GCA_029262335.1 Deltaproteobacteria bacterium | reverse complement strand
TGGATCAATAAGTATTACGGATTCTTTGAAGCCGTCAGGTATTCATCCTTCCAGGTCGTATCGATTATTACAACTACCGGGTTTAGTTCAGTGGATTTTGAACCATGGCCCATTTATACGGTATTTATTTTGTTCACCCTTATGTTTATAGGGGCCTGTGCAGGTTCTACTTCAGGTTCTATGAAAGTGCTTAGAATTTTAATTCTGCTAAAGAAAAGTTTCAGGGAAATTAACCATCTTGTTAAACCTCGTGTAGTCCTTCCGATCAGGGTTAATCAAAAAGTTGTAGGAGACGATGTAATATCCAGTGTTACGAGTTTTTTCATGTTGTATATATTCATATTTGTATTTTCAGTAATTGCCATACTAACGTTTGAGGAGATCTCGATACTTGGAGCACTTTCCACTACTGCAGCAAGTCTTGGCAATGTAGGCCCGGCGTTTGAAGAGTTTGGCCCTACACACAGCTATTTTTTCCTGTCTGGGTTTTCTAAATTATGGCTATGTTTTCTCATGATAATCGGCCGTCTTGAACTCTATACCGTCCTTGTAATTTTTACGCCAATGTTCTGGCGAAAATAATTTCTTTGAAATTAAATCCGGAATTTAATAGTGGTATAATTATTAATATAGTATTTTTTAGTTATTCGATTTAGGGGGATAAATATGTCTCAGGAAATACATATTGAGATAAAGGATGATCATCTGCTTGCTGTATTTTCAGGCCATTTTGAGTTTAAAACAAATAGAGACCTGATGGTTGATATACTGATGGAATGTATAACCAATAAAAAAAACCGCGTTTTATTTGACCTTAGATTACTAAAAGGCAATATGACAACTTACGAGAGATATGATATTGCCACTTACATTGCAAATCTTGCAATGCAGCATAAAGAAACAAGCAGGATACAAATAGCAGTTGTCGGTAACCCGCCGCTCATAGACCCGAACCGTTTCGGGGAAACAGTTGCAAGGAACCGCGGCCTTAATATAAAAGTCTCAAATGAAATGGATGAAGTACTTGAGTGGCTGGGTGTAGATTGATAAGAAATATTTCATATGAACAATGCTGAAGTTTGACAATTTAGAGAATTAAATATCCTATATTATTAGTGATCGATAAATACAGAAAATGGTTTATCCATATTGCGGCAAGCCTTGCATTCGGGCTGATTCTACTTGATGAAACTGTTGTAGCTGTAGCACTTCCCACAATACAGAAAGAGTTTTCAATGTCACTTGTGCTGTCCCACTGGGTAATGAATTCCTACCTGCTTGTACTGGCAGGTTTCATAGCAATAGGAGGCAAACTAGGGGATATATTTGGCTTTCGTAAAATTTTCGTACTCGGACTGTTTATATTCGGTGCATCATCCATTGCGGCCGGGTTTGCACAAAATCCGACCTGGCTGATTAGCGCAGTGACTGTCCAGGGACTCGGTGCTGCGATTATGTTTCCTACTTCCGTGGCTATTATCGCATATGTTTTCCCTCCAAATCAAAGAGGGTTGGCAATGGGGATCTTTGGCAGTATCGGTACCGCTTTTCTTTCTATCGGGCCTTTAATTGGTGGTTATTTTACCGAAGCCATTTCATGGCGCTGGATCTTCTGGATCAACGTCCCGATTGTTACAATTATTATAATTACGTTTCTTTCCTCCTGGAAGGAACCCAAACTCGAACCTGTACATAAAAAGTTTGATTTTAAGGGCCTGGTAACACTGGTATCTGGAATAACCCTGTTGGTACTGGCAATAATGCAGGGGCCGGAATGGGGCTGGGATTCTGCATTAATAATTTCCCTGTTTATTACATCAGCCGTAATGATCTTTTTATTTTGTATGACAGAGTTAAAAGTTAAAAATCCATTAATTGAGCTTGACCTGTTTAGAAACGGTACATTCAACGTGTCTAATCTACAGATATTAACGGGCCAGTTTTGTAAATTATCAGTAGTGGTTTTCGGAGCACTCTATTTTCAGAAGGTACTGCATATGGACCCGTTTAAGGCCGGTCTGGCCCTCCTGCCGGCAATGATTCCTATACCATTTATGGCAGTAGTCTGTGGAAAACTCACTGATAGATACGGGCCAAGATACCCATCAATCCTGGGACTTATGCTCGGGGGAATAGCTATTACCTTAATTGGTTTTTTGACTGAGTTCAGACATTATGAATTTATACTTCCAGTCCTGGTCCTTTACGGATTTTCACAGCCGTTCTTATATACACCTCCAAGGGTTGCGGTAACAAACTCCGTCTCAGATGAAAAACAGGGACAGGCAAGCGGCATTGTTTCGACAGCACAGATGATAGGAGCAACAATGAGCGTTGCGGTACTTAGTGCGGTCCTCACAGAATTTGAAAGTTTTATGATTGTATTTATTCTTACCGGGGTATTTGCATTAATAGTAACTCTTTTGGGGTGGTTTTACCTTGATCCCGAGGGGAAACTTGGCAAAAATAGAGAGACATAAAAGAGGATTTTAAATTAGACCAAGGTCATTCATCTGTTTATTCAAACTTATATAAAAATCCTTAAGGGTAATATAAAACCAAATACTCAGGCATATTACCAAAATGGATATTATTATTTTTGAGAGAGTTTTATATTCGGGGTGAAACCATACAAGCGGCAGTGCAAACGGGCCGATTGAAAGCAGTCCAAAAACTACGGCGAAAGTAGAAAAATACCATTTAGTCTTTGTGGCTGCAGTTTTGTATAAAAATTCG
Source organism: Deltaproteobacteria bacterium (assembly GCA_029262335.1). Classification (GTDB taxonomy): domain Bacteria; phylum Desulfobacterota_D; class UBA1144; order Nemesobacterales; family JAJCZQ01; genus JAJCZQ01. The sequence continues at coordinate 3,221 of JAJCZQ010000016.1, read as the reverse complement.
TTGCAGTAACGGCACTTTATTGCTTCATCCTGAATCTCTTCTGCGCAGTAAGGACATTTGATCATAATTTATTAACCTGAATAATATATTTTATACACAGGTATTGTTTACACAATAATTAAATATTTCATTTGAGGGGAATATATGGCCAGACTGTCTGGTAAAAAGGCATTAATAACCGGAGGAACTACCGGAATCGGTTTTGCAACAGCAAGGCTTTTCATTGAAGAAGGTGCAAAAGTTGTAGTTACAGGGCAAAATGAAGACCGGGTTAATCAGGCCGGTAAAGAGCTTGGGCACGATGCTCAGGTTATCAGAGCTGATGTAAGTTCACTTGTCGACCTGGATACAATGGTCAATGAGGTAAAGGATCAGTTTGGGAAGATAGATATTCTTTTTATAAACGCGGGAGTGCTCAGAATGGGGCCTCTTTCGGAAGTAGACGAAGAACATTTTGATTTCCAGGTGAATGTAAACCTGAAAGGTGCATTTTTTACAATCCAGAAAGTAGTGCCTGTTATGAATGACGGCAGCAGTATTATTATAAACAGCTCAAATGCAAACCAGATTGGAATCCCCGGATTGAGCATTTATTCTGCCACAAAAGCAGCAGTAAGATCTCTTGCCCGTACTATTGGAACAGAACTTTTAGACAGGAAAATAAGGGTCAATACCGTAAGCCCCGGGCCAATAGAGACACCAATTTTAGGAAAAACCGGGATACCAAAAGAAGTAGCTGATGATATAGCTGAAGAGATAATTTCCCAAAATCCCATGAAGAGATTTGGAGTACCGGAAGAAATTGCCAAAGCAGTACTTTTTCTGGCAAGTGATGACTCATCCTATATGACTGGTGAAGAAATTGTTATTGACGGCGGCGCAGCTTCAATAGGGTAATTATCCATTATTTTAATATAAACTATCTTACATTTTTATTGTCTTATAATAAGACACATTACAAACAAATATATATTTAAATTCAATTATTTCAGCTTGTTACATTTGGTATCAAGTTTGCACTATTCTCCATTATTAAAGAAATAACAAATTACAAAGGAGAACCCGCATTGATAACAAATGAGAAAATTAAGAGTATCTTAACAACTGACATTCTTTCTGTTCACCTGAAGCAAAATCTAAGTGATGTTAATGATATTTTCCGTGAAAACATGATACATCATATACCGGTTTTAGATGGTAAGTATCCTATCGGAATGATTTCTTCAAAGGACATATTTAAACTGATTTTTAATATTGATACGCAGGATGAAAGAATGATTGATGCAATTCTGGACCATAATTTTTCAATTGAAGAAGTAATGACGAAAGACCTGATTACACTTCCTTTATCATCAACAATTAAGGAAGCCGCTAAAGTACTTCGGTTTAGTACAATTCACTCAATCATAGTAACGAATAAGAAGGGAGAGATGGAAGGCATAGTTACAAGTACGGACCTTATCCAATATCTATATGACAATATAAACTAAATAAATGATTAATAGGAGAATATTATGAATATTCAAATATTAAAAAGTTTTTTTCTATGGTGCTCAATAATAAATATAGCTTTACTGCTATTATCTACTCTGATCTGTATTTATGCACCGGACTGGCTGTACAGTATGCATGGAAACTGGTTTTCACTCTCGAGTGAGACTCTGAATATCATCATGTATTCCTATCTCGGGTTATTCAAAATATTTATTTATATATTCAACATTGCCCCGTTAATAGCATTGTCGATAATAAAATAAGGAATTCAGAAAATTAATCTTTATTCAGTTTTTGCGGGTTTATAAATATAAGTGTGAGTTAATCTACTGTAAGGATCCAGGCCCTTTGGTTACCACTTACTTTCCCGCTAAGCTGTATGTTTTTTCTTTTCTGGATATTTTGTAACTTCTTTATTGCCTCTGGAGAACCTTCTATTGCATACAATTTTTCATCCCTCCTGGTTGTTTCAAAGAAAAAGTGAAGATGCTTTTTTTCTTTATCACAGGGAGTAGATGATATAACAGGTTCTACTTTTTTTGAACCTGATTCCGGATAGAGGCATATAATGTTTCCTGTAAGAGTAACAAAACCATCCTCATTACTGTCCGAACTGTCCGAATGTGCAATTTCAAAAGAAGTAAAGACTAAAATAAATAAAAATGAAATTAGTACCAATATAAAATGTAATTTTCTGTTCATCTTTTTTCTGCTCCAACGAAATAATTATAAATCCATTTACTTATTATATGAAGGGGAGAATAATAATAAATAAAAAGAATGCCGGGAATAAATACCTGCAGTGAAAATCAAATTTTCTCGCAAGTTCGACCTTGTTATTTTTTGTAAGGACTGAGGTTATCACAACTTCAACCAAAGTAAAAAATACCATTGTTGTACTAAAGAACATCAGTTTGTCGAGACGTGTCAGGTACGGGACCCTGGGGAGGGAGCTTCCCACAAGGTATTGATACGCTATAAGTGTCAGCATTGAAGTTATAGCAACACTGATTTGTGCCGTATAGTCAGTGGGGTCGATCCAGAATACTATCCATGACATAAAAACGATAAGCAGCAGCGGTATAATAAATTTAAAAATGTAATAATGAATGTATCTTTTGGCAGTGATTGAAAAAACTAAACCTTCTCTGGCAGGTACTTCGGGAAGAAACCGAAAATTATGGTCTTTAAACTCCCAGTTCAGAATATGCCAGTTGGGTAAAGAGAATTGTTCATTAATACCTGAATTGTTTTTTATTAAGTTAACTTCTTCAGGTGTATTACCAACCGAAATAATGTCAAAATTTAATGTTTGCTGGTCCATCGGAAATTTTCGAAGATTTAAGGGCTGTGAAAATTTGCCAAATATTCTTTGCCTGTAAATTACATTTCCATCCGGATCCACCTCTGCAATATCCGGAAGGGATTTAAACGTTTTTTGCCTGTTTATTATCTGTAAGTTTGGGTTCCATATATTATCGAGGTCATATTTTAGAATCTCTCCGGGTTTGGCCAGTCTCGGGTCTTTCCATTCAGCCTGTATAAAAACATTTGCGGCAAAGCTTTGCTCGGCATCAATTATCTCATCAATATCTAAAACAAAAACCCTGATTTTTACGTCAGTTGGTTTGTCTCCGGGTCCGGGCCTGCCTGTATCAACTGAATGGCCGATACTTGTGAGCAGTACAAGAAATAAAATTATGGAAGTGCTAAGTTTTAATACCTTA
>JAJCZQ010000015.1 GCA_029262335.1 Deltaproteobacteria bacterium | reverse complement strand
GCCAGGTCAATTGTGGAAGCTCCCTGTTCATCAGTGCCCCCGTTTATCACACATTCTCCTGCATTAAGGCTAACAGAGGAATTACCCCTGCTTCGAATTCCTTCTTCAAAGCCGTCACAGTTAATTTCATCTGCATTGATGGAAATCTCAGATGTTCCGTTAGAATCAATACATCTTTCGCAGTTTTCGAGATTCACAATATTTGCATTAATATCTACAAGGCAGTTTCCTTCTGTCCTTATACAGTCGTCTGTTCCGTTACCGTCAATTGTAACTTCGTCATCATCAATAATTACATCACCCGTCTGACACCGTAAACCGTTTTCAAACTCGTTTACTGTTGCAGATTCAGTATCTTCATTAATAGATACATTTAATGTGGTTACTGTACCGACAGGGATATTAATGCCAAGCTCCACCGTTGTACCTCCTGGTGTAATAAACTGGAGAGTTACATCCCCTGCACCGGCAACGGTAAAATTACCGTCTTCATCCGTTGTAGTAGTATCAATAATAACTCCATCCTGAATTACATTTACGGTAATACCGCCCTGCTGGGCAATTGCTTCAAAAGAAAAGAAATTCTTTAGGGTGGTTAAAAAAGTAGCATCATCATTACTATTTTTTATGCTCGCTTCAACAACATCTTCAACCTTTCCGTTAATTATTCCGTTCTGAGAATCTCCGCCATCACCGCCGCTGTCACAGCTTACAAAGCTTAAGGAAAAAACAGTAAATAGTATAAAAATGCCAAGCAACTTAAACATATTCTGCATAGCTTTAAAGCCTCCTTTGAATTAATATAAGAAAATATATATTTATTTGTAAAAGTATATTGGAGTAAATCTTCAAGTTCAATATAAATTTACCTTAATAGTTCATTCCTGAATTTCCAGGATTCCCTGAACATTTTAAATATTACAGACAGGTTTGCACCGCTTTGTTCACCATGTGACCTTGGGTAATGGCTGACGCCCACTTCATTTATCTCATACTCCATTCTTTTAAACTTAATCAGCAGTTCTGCACTATATAATGCACCCCGTGACATTATTGGTTTAACCGTATCAAAAGCTGATCTCGGGAATATTTTAAATGCACAGTCAATATCCTTAACATTTAATCCAAAAAATAAACGTATATAGAGACCATATAGATAAGCATTAAGAGTCCTAATAATGTTATCGGCCCTTTTAATTCTGTATCCGATTACAATATGGTTTTCTGCTAAATAAGGTATTAATTTTTCTAATTCTGAAATATTAAACTGTCCGTCACTGTCCATAAAAAAAATGAAATCCATAGAAGCTGCTTCAAGCCCTGTATTTAAAGCAGTACCGTAACCCATATTTATTTCATGGTTAATAAGTCTTACTTTGTTATTGGAATCAATTAATTTCTGAGTTTCACCTGCGGTGTTGTCCGACGAGCCATCATTAATCACAATAATTTCATAGTCATCAAACTGCCCACCCAGATAACCCAGGCAGTCCGCTATAGTTTTTTTAATGTTTTCTTCCTCATTATAAGCAGGAAGTACAACGGAAAGAGAAATATTCATTTGCAATATATTTTAACTGCAGTCTGGATTTATAGGCATTAATTTAATATTATTGATGTAATATATATTAAATTCTTGTAATGTTGCAATCCTGGAGGAGTATTTCATGGGCGAGACAATCAGTATAGGCGGATACCTGGCACAAAGACTGCAGGAAATTGGTGTAAAACAGTATTTTGCAGTACCGGGTGATTACAATCTTATTCTTCTCGATGAGTTTATAAAGAACAAAAACCTGGAACTAATAAACTGCTGCAACGAACTTAATGCCGGATATGCAGCGGATGGGTATGCGAGGGCTGCAGGCGTAGGTGTTGTTGTTACAACCTTTACAGTCGGAGCCTTTAGTGCGCTTAATGCTGTAGGCGGTTCATACTCGGAAGACCTTCCTGTTATTATTATTTCAGGAGGCCCAAACACCAACTCCGAACCCGAAAACCAACTCCTGCACCACACTCTCGGCGAAGTAGGATACAACTACCAAAAGGAAATATTTTCCCATGTAACATGTGATTCTGTTGTTATAAAACACAAGAAAGTCGCACCATTCCAGATAGACTCCGCAATAGATAAAAGCCTCAGGACACGCAAACCGGTTTATATAGAAATTCCCTGCAATATTGCAGGACTTGAAATTCATAAACCCAGAAATTTTAATTTTAACGAACAAAAAACCAGCGATAAACGTAATCTAAGAGATTCAGTTGCACACGCGGCAAAGCTACTTAACTCTGTCCAGAAACCAATGCTTGTAGCAGGTGTAAAGTTAAGGCCCTGGGACGCAATTGATGCTTTTAAAAAACTTGCAGACAAGAGTAATTACGCTGTCGCAACAATGCCCAATGCCAAGGGTATGTTTCCAGAGGACCATAAGAACTATCTGGGCACATACTGGGGCCAGGTAAGCAGTCCGGGTGTGAGTGAGATAGTCGAATCATCACATCTGTACCTTTTTGCAGGCCCAACCTTCACGGACTATACAACAACCGGGTACACAACACTTATCACAAGAAACAAACTTATTAATGCTGGGCCAAACTATGTAAAATTTCCAGACAGGACCTACAACAATGTTGTACTTTCCGAATTCCTTACCGAACTGTCCAAAAAAGTTAAGCCAAACAACAATAATGTGACCTCTTTTAAACGAATAAAGGAAGACTTTGTAAAAGAGCCTCCCGTTAAACCGAAGCAAATCCTTACCACTAAGAGGATGTTCGCTATAATCCAGAACTACATTACTTCCAAGACAGCGGTTATAGCTGAAACTGGTGATTCATGGTTTAACGGAATGAAAATGAAACTTCCCGGGGGCGCTAAATTTGAAATGCAGATGCAGTATGGCTCCATTGGCTGGTCCGTAGGTGCAACTCTCGGTTATTCACTTGGCCTTGGGAAAAACAACCGGGTCATGGCATTCATTGGAGACGGTTCTTTTCAGTTGACCGCACAGGAAATCTCGACAATGATAAGGTACAAACTTAACCCTATAATATTTCTAATTAATAACCGCGGATACACGATTGAGGTCGAAATACATGACGGCCCCTACAACAACATAAAAAACTGGAAGTACAGCGAATTGGTAGATGTGTTTAATGCCGAAGATGGAAACGGTATTTCTTTTAAAGTGAACACCGAAGGTGAACTCCGGGATGCAATAAAGAAATGCATAAAACATAAGGGGTTTAGTCTGATTGAAGTAACAATTGACCGCGATGACTGCAGCAAGGAACTTCTTGAGTGGGGAAGTAAGGTCGCATTCAATAACGCGAGGGAACCCAAAGAGTCAGAATTTTAATCCGGGCTGTCGCCGCCTTCAGAACGGTAATTAATAATATATAATCCCACCAGCCTTGCCACCAGCATTACAACATACAGGTGTCCGAATATAGCTTCAAGTGAAGCAGCTGATTCCGCATATGATGTTGCGGGATAAATCGCTGAATTACTCATTGGAGTGTAAGTAGAGTAACTGTAGAAAAGAAGTGTTGACCATTTAATTGTGCTGTCCTCATAGTTATATGCCTCTGAGACGAGAAATGACCCGGGGGAAAGGGTGTTTATTAAAAAGAATATTCCGCTCCAGATAATACCTATCAGTATAAAAACACAGATAGCACCGAAAAGAGTATCAACAGTAACCTTCTGGCCCTGCAACACATGGTAAAGAATTATAAAAGTAGTAAAAACCAGGAACAGGACACCAAAAAATATACTGAGGACAAAATCAATCTTCATCGGGAAAAACCAAAAAGCGAGAGAAGAAATAAGCCATAATAAACCAAGAACCGTCCCGATAATAAAATCCGTCCTGGTGTAGCTTATTGCATATAAGCCAGCCACCTGAATTATTACAATAAGCAAAAAGAAAAGTTCAAGACGGCTCTGGTCACCTTCAAACAATGGGTAGATAATTAAAAGCAGTACCAGGGATATTAACAGGTAGGAAAATTTGCTGAGCTTAATGTTGAGAAATAATGATAATAAACCGTTTCTGTTTTCGTTGCTTTTCATTAGTTATTATTAATAATTAAATAAATCCAAATCTAATTACTATTTCGGAGAAACATATAACAATGAAATTTACTGAATTAGTGGAAGAAATTAAACACAAGAAAAAAAAACATCCCTATACTATCGCGCTTGAAGGTGTAATCGGCAGCGGCAAAAGTTACCAGGCCGAACACCTGCTGAAAGAGCTTGGCGGGAAAAGCCTTATTATTTCAACTGACCTTTTTGTAACGATCGGGAGGCACGACTGGGTCAGTAAACTTGAAGATAATCATCTCGACCTGCGTGAGTGGTACGATCTGGCTAAGGTAAAAGATACTTTAACGTCCGTAAAGAATATGGAAAGTTTTACGATTGACGGGTTATATGACCTCGCCAATGGCGAATTTGACGATACTTTTCATGTTGATGCAACTGAGCTTGATTATCTGATACTCGAAGGACTGTTTTCCTGTGATGAAAAACTTGACGGGTTTATAGACCTTAAAATTTTTCTCGATGTCTCAATAGAAACTGCAATGAAGAGGGCCGAGGCCAGGGATGAAACCGTAAGGCATCTTGACCATAAGGGATGGGAACTTAAAAAATCAATTTTTTATGATCATTACGTACCGTATCTTGGCGGCCACAGGCAAAGGGCTGACCTGCTTCTTGAAATAGATTAATATCAGGCCTCAAAATCCGGCTCTTCCCTTCCGAGATATACCGCAAGCGCTCCGCCTTCAACAAACAGGGTCTGACCTGTGATGTATTCAGCCTCATCTGAAGCAAACATAACAGCCGGCGGGACCATCTCTTCCGGTTCAGCCATCCTGTGTTCAGGGATACCCTGGGTCATGTAATCATAATATTTTTTATTCTGGGATTTTGACATCGGGCTTACCGTTGATCCCGGTGATATGCAGTTGACGGTTATGTTGTATTTAGCGAGGTCTGCCCCCATAACTCTGGTCACGTGGATCGTCCCGGCTTTTGCAGCATGATATGCAATAGAAACAGGGTGAAAGTCCATAACCCCGGCAACAGAACCTATATTAATTATTCGCCCGTGGCTCTTTTGTTTTATTATCTGTTTGGAAAAAGACTGTGAAAGAAAAAACAGCGCCTTAAGGCTTACGTCCATCTGACGGTCCCAGCTTTCGGGTGTTACTTCAAGTACTTTCTCTCTCCTTGAGTAAGCAGCGTCATTTATCAGAATGTCCATCTTGCCAAAAGCATTTAACGTCGCTTCAAGCACCTCTTCCTGTTTCCCGAGGTCAGAAACATCAAGAGCAAAAGGTATTGCTTCCCCCCCCATTTCCTTTATTTCGTTTACAACTTCTATGCAGCCTTCCTCGTGCAAAGCGGCTACTACTATCTTAGCTCCTTCTTTTGCAAACCCAATTGAAAGGGCATGGCCTATTCCCGAAGATCCGCCTGTTATAATTGCCACTTTGTCTTTTAGTTTCATATTCCGGACCTCCGTAGAATTTATAAAATATTAATTTATTTCTTCAAGTGAACAACACGTTGTTTTTTTACCCGTTAACACCAGTATACCGGCAATAACTCCTGTAATCGCCATCCCTGTCATAGCACCTGTAAAACCAAAATTCCTGTATATAAGAAAAACTATCTGCCCGCAGAAGGCCCCACCCAGGTGCCCTACACCATCTGTTATTGAGATACCTGTTGCCCTGATTTTTGTGGGGAAGTTCTCACCCGTATATGTATATAGAATTGGGATAAGAAGGCCGATTGTGGCGGAAGCAAAAAATCCTGCGATTAAGATCATATTATCACCGGGGAAATACCCTATAAGCAGTAAAAGAATCGCCCAGGTAAAAGCAATAATAGAAACTGATTTCTTCCTTTCAATCTTATCACTGATAAAAACAGCAAGTATGGCACCTGCCAGAAAACCTATGCCAGTTAAAGTAAGGTGTGAGATACTCTGGGTCAGTTCAAAACCTTTTTTCTGGAGAAGTTCGGGAGTAAGGGTGAGCCATGCATAGTTTCCTATATAATAAAAAAACCAGATTGTGCCAAACAAAATAATTCTGAATATAAGCGGAGGGCAGAAAAGGGATCTTACATTAATTTCATCGGTATTCGGCGATTCCGTCCCTGTTACTTCCGGCAGATCAGCACCTGTCTTTTTTTGTACATAAATTTCAGCAGAAGATACAATCTTGTCTGCTTTTTCATAATTACCATTGGAGCTGAGCCAGCGGGCTGATTCGGGAATATTCCTCCTCATTATTGCAATCATAATTCCCCCGACACCGCCAAGTACAAGTAACAGTCTCCATCCCCAGCTATAATTTGGTACCAGTACCAGGGCAAAAAACGGTACAGCGGCAAATCCTGCAAATGCTGCTGTTATTGCCCACCCGGTGTACCTGCCCCTCAGTTTTGCAGGAGAAAGTTCCCCAAGGTAAGTAGTTGCCAGGGAAATTTCTGCCCCTATTCCCATACCTGCAATCAGCCTCCAGAAGATGAGCCATTCCATATTCGGGCTAAATCCCGAAATAATTGCACCAATTGAAAATGTCGAAACAGACAGATATAAACCGGTCTTTCTTCCAAAATGGTCACCGATACGGCTGTAAAATAGCGACCCTATTATATATCCAATCAGGCTGCTTGTTACGGCCCATGATGCATATGATGCAGTTATATCAAACTGTTTGATAATTACGGGGAGTGCAAACCCGATTGTCACGATATCAAAGAATGCGAAAAAGAAACTTGCCCCGATTACAATAAGTACAAGCCAGGGGTATGGCCATACAGGGAGTCTGTCAATCCTTGAAGAAATATTTTTATTAATACCAGTCATAAAAATTACTTATTAGTTGAATTACAAATAAAAAATATATTATAATCGTAATTATAATATAAGGGGGTAAGAAATGAAAAAATTAACATTAAATAAACTTTTTGTTTTAACTGCAGTTTTTCTATCTTTTTATTCAATCACATTACTAACAGGATGTGACAGTAACAGCAACGCTCAGCAAACTGAAACACAGTTTACAGAAAGTTACTCCGGAAGCTTCGTAAGTGCCTCAATAGTTACAGATACAAACGATGACGGCAGTCCGGCTAATTTTGGTGAATTTGTAGGTGAAAGTACCTTCGGAGCAGTAACAATACAGAGCCTCAATGAATTTGAACCTGCACAGGATAACTCCAATTGTGCAGACGGGCAGATAGAATTCACTCTTGTTCAGGGACATTTTGTTAAACGCTTTGATAATGGCGAACTTATTTTCGGAAACTGGGCAACAGGATTTAGCTGCTTTGATACAGCAACCATGACTTCCACAACAACCCAGGTTGGGGCCTTTGCGGGAGGAACCGGACAGTTTGAAAATGCATCAGGCCCTATACAGATTGATTACAATTCAACATTTCTTGCTGATAATGCTGTACAGGGATTTTCCTTTGGCGGTTCAGACGGTACAGGGGAAGGTACTGTAATATTTAATAACTAATATCACTATATTACCTTTGAAAGTTTATATATGTTTACCTGGTTATTAAAATAAAAACTCCCCGGATACCCGAATGAAAGACAGCAGCGGACTGGAATACTCAACCGATTCACCCGAAGTAATAAATACTATAGAAAATTTCAGGCAGGACCTGCTATCTATGGCCCCGGGAGTGATAGATATACTGGAGTTTGCTGACACTTATGAAACCAGCCTTACAATCCAGTCATACTGTGCTGCGCTTTGGCTCTATGGACAGACAGAGCAGGCAGACGAGCAGGCTTCTTATTATTTAAAAAGGGGCCGTAAGATCCGGGAAGGTGCAAACGAGAGAGAAGCACTACTCTTTTCTTCACTTGAAGACTGGGGGGATGGAAAACCGAATGATGCTGCTTTAAAACTGGAAAAACTTATATCCAGATGGCCAAGGGACCTTGTTTCTATGAAGTTCCTTGAATTTATATATTATCTTTTGGGACAGGAATATTCCGGCCCCAGGTTCCTAAAAGCTCTCTCCGGAATATATGAAGTTAATAAAAATTCCGGCTATTTCTTATCAAGTTATTCCTTTGCTCTTGAGCTTTGCGGGCAATATGACAAGGCACTAAAAGCTGCAGAGAAAGCAGTTGAGATTAATGAAATTAATCCCTGGGCACACCATACAATTTCCCATGTGTATTTAAAAAAAGGGGAAATTGATAAAGGTACAAAAATACTTGAAGACTATGAATATATTTGGGAAAAGAGCGGCCAGGCAATCAAATCACATAACAACTGGCACCTCGCACTGATGTATCTTGAAAACCTCGATTTAAAAAAAGCTTTTTCCTTTACCAGTGAAACAATTCTCAAAGAAACCCCCCATCTTGTTATACAGCAGCTGGATGCAATCTCACTCCTTTGGCGCCTTGAAATGGGAGGGTTTGAAGTCCCTTTTGACCTCTGGAAATCAATAGGAAATGAAATCTACGAGAACTCAAGGACTAACTATATAGGTTTCAACAGTGCTCATTATATATATGCTCTTGCAAGGGCCGGGATGGAACCAGAACTCGAAGAATCATTAAAATTAAGCGTCAATTTTTCTAACAGTTTAAAAAGAACCGAAAAAAAGGTCTGGGAAGAAGTATCCGTACCGCTTATAAGGGCTTCAGCTTTGATGGCAAAAGGGAAATTTAGTGATTCGGCCATAACTATGCAGGCGGTTATTAACAGTATAAATATGGTTGGCGGAAGTGATGCGCAGGTAGATCTGTTCAGGCAGGCATACCTCTTATGCTGCATAAATTCAGGTAAAAGGAATGAATCTGAAGAGTATCTTAAAACACTATCAACATCACCTTCATTTACACCACTTCAGGAATACTGGAAAAGTTTAATTTAGGTCTGGGAGATGGCTCCGGCGGCAGGGCTCGAACCTGCGACCTAATGATTAACAGTCATCCGCTCTGCCAACTGAGCTACGCCGGATCCGTATTTGAGATCACATAATTTATACGTTTGTTATAAAACAGTCAAGAAAGATCGTCTTATTATATATAATTGAATCTATAAACACAGTAATTGATCAGAATATTTAATAATACTAGTTATAAAGTGGTAATATTATTATTAATCATAATTTTTAAAGTCATGGCAGAGAACAAAGAAAAAAAAGAGAAAAAGGAAACATCTTCGAATTTACCGGCGTTAACTACTTCGCTGGAAAGATACCTTATAGAGATTAGTAATCATCCGGTACTAAGCAGGGAAGAGGAGTACAAACTCGCTGTGAAATACAGGGATGAAGGTGATCTTGATGCAGCGAAGAAACTTGTTTCGGCTAACCTGAAATTCGTGGTAAAGGTGGCAAACGAATACAAGAACTACGGCATAAATATGATGGATGTTATTCAGGAAGGAAATATTGGCCTTATGAATGCCGTAAAAGGTTTTGATCCTACAAAGGGATACCGGCTTATTTCTTACGCCGTGTGGTGGATCAGGGCTTATATACAGAACTACCTGATGAAATCATGGAGCCTTGTAAAAGTCGGGACAAACCAGGCACAGAGAAAACTTTTTTACAAATTAAGGTCTGCAAAAAACGCTCTTGATAAAGACAGCGAATTTATAACGGAAGAAGACTATTCAAGAATTGCAAAGGAACTTGGCGTTAGAAACAAAGATGTTGTTGAGATGGACCAGAGAATGTCTAAAAAGGATTTTTCCCTTGACACCAGGATAGGTGAAAACCAGGACAACACATATATCAGCCTTCTTGAGGACCAGAAATTTAACCAGGAAGATCTGCTCGTTAAGTCTCAGCTTGAGAGCAGCGTAAAAGACAACCTTGGCCCCATACTTGAAACCTTAAAGGACCGGGAAAGATATATTATAGAAAACAGAATACTTACTGACACCCCACATACGCTTGATGAAATAGGCAAAAAATATGAGATCTCGCGTGAAAGAGTAAGGCAGATAGAGAATTCGGCCCTTAAAAAAATAAAAAAAGCCTTTAAAGAGAAAGGGATAGAAAAAATTAATTTTTAACTGATTTTCTGAATTATTTCTTTGGATTTTAACAATGCATCCTGAAGTTTATTCGGTTCACTGCCGCCTGCCTGGGCAAGGTCTGGCTTCCCGCCGCCCCTTCCACCTACTGTTTCAGCAAGTTCTTTTACAATATTCCCGGCATGATATTTTGAAGTCAGGTCTTTTGTAACTCCAACCAGCAGATACACTTTTTCACTGTCCTTACTCCCCAGGACAACAACACCTGACGTGATTCTTTGTTTCAGGTTGTCCCAGATTGTTCTTAGTTCTCCTGATCCGGAACCCTGGATCTCCTTTGATAGGAAGTTAATGCCGTTAATCTCTGTAACATCGTCCAAAAGACCTGCAGCAGAATCCCCAAGGGACCTGCTTTTCAGGGAAGCATACTGTTTTTTTAGCTGTTCATTCTTACTCACCAAATCAGTAAGCCGGGTGATTATTTCAGAATTTTTTACACTTAATAAAGATGATGCATTTTTAATCAGTCCGCCTGTTTCATTTAGATGATTGAGTGCCGATTCCGATGAGACTGCTTCGATCCTTCTTACACCGGCTGAAGATGCCTCTTCATTAATAATTTTAATTAATGCCCCTTCACCTGCGGTATGGAGATGGGTCCCGCCGCAAAGCTCTTTGCTGTAATCACCAATGGAAACAACACGTACCCTGTCACCGTATTTTTCTTCAAATATCGCGGTTGCACCCATTTTAATCGCATCATCATAAGCTACATCGGTCTCAGTTATGACCTTATCATCAAGCCTTACCCGTTCATTTACGAGCTCTTCTATTTTATTTAATTCTTTAGCATCTACTGCAGAGTAATGGCTGAAATCAAACCTCAATTTGTCGGAAGTGACAAGAGACCCGGCCTGTTTTACATGGTCACCAAGTATTTCACTAAGTGCTGCATGAAGTACATGTGTTGCAGTATGATGAGATTCAGTGCCCTTTCTTAGTTTTTTATCTACTTCCAGTTTAACCTTGTCTCCAACCCAGACAGTGCCTTTTTTTATTTCTACAACATGGACATGAAAATTTGGAAATGGCTTTTTTGTATTGATTACGTTTGCTGTAAATTTATCTGAACTTATTTTACCCCTGTCGCCAAGCTGCCCGCCGGACTCGCCGTAAAACGGCGTGTTGTCGGTAATAAGCTCAATTACGTCGCCTTCTACTGCACTATCAACCAGCAAATTATCTTTTATGATAACACTGACCTGAGCTTCAGAGTCTTTCCTTTCATAACCAACAAAATCCACAAATAACCCGCCTGAAATAAACTCATTGTATAATGCAGAAAGTGATTCGTCTCCCGCACCCTTCCATGATTTACGGGACTGTTGCCTTTGTTTTTCCATTTCAGAATCAAATTCTTTTTTATCAATGTTTATGTTTTTAGATGATGTAATATCTTCTGTTAAATCATAGGGAAATCCGTATGTATCATAAAGTTTGAATGCTATTTTTCCCGAGAGCACTTTTTCACTGCCAATACTATCTACTTCTGACTGAAGCAGTTCAAGGCCCCTGTCTATGGTTTCGAGAAACCTTTCTTCTTCTTTCTTTACAACGTTTGATATAAATTCGGATCTTTCGGTAAGTTCGGTATAGATATCTCCGAATATTTCATTCACGCTGGGCAGTACCTTATAAAGAAACGGCTCATTCATACCAAGCATTTTTGCGTGCCTTACGGCCCTTCGGAGTATCCTTCTAAGCACATATCCCCTTCCCTCGTTGGAAGGAAAAACCCCGTCGGACAGTAAAAAATTGACCGCCCTTGCATGGTCAGCAATTACCCTGATGGAAAAATCACTTTCAATCGTCCCGTTCTTATACTCGGTATTACTAAGTTCGGATATTTTGTTTATTATTGCTTTGAGGAGGTCTGTTTCGTAGTTGCTTTTAACTCCCTGAAGTACTGCAGCCATTCTCTCAAGCCCCATACCAGTATCTATACTTGGATTGGGGAGTGGCGTAAGTGTCCCGGATGTCCTCCTGTCAAACTGCATAAATACAAGGTTCCATAGTTCCAGGTACCTGTCACAATCGCAGCCGGGTTTGCAGCTTTCTTTACCGCAGCTGAACTCTTCACCCTGGTCTATCAGTATTTCCGAGCACGGGCCGCAGGGGCCTGTATCGCCCATAGACCAGAAATTATCTTCTTCATCACATCTTAACAGCCGCGACTCAGAGACCTTCATATGGTCTTTCCATATATCATAAGCTTCGTCATCTTCCCTGAATACAGTGACCCAAAGCTTATCTTCCGGCAGTTTATAAACTTTTGTAATAAGCTCCCATGCAAATTCAATGGCTTCTTTCTTAAAATAATCCCCGAAAGAAAAATTACCAAGCATCTCAAAGAATGTATGGTGCCTTGCAGTGTATCCCACATTATCCAGGTCGTTATGTTTCCCTCCTGCACGAACACATTTCTGGGAAGTCGTGGCCCTGTTGTAACTCCTTTTATCAAGCCCCAGGAACACGTTCTTAAACTGGACCATTCCTGCATTTGTAAAAAGCAGTGTAGGGTCATCCTTGGGAATCAAACTGGAACTGCTTATTTCCGTATGGTTTTTATTTTTGAAATAATCCAAAAATTTTCTTCTGATTTCATTTCCTGTCATAATTATATATCTGCACTTTGCTCTTTATTTCTGCTATTAATTTTATGTGGGTATTTTGCTGCAAGCTGTCCGCATGCACCAAGTATGTCCCTACCCCTGCTTTTCCTGATTTTGGCATTTATTTTAGCATTTTCCAGTATTTTTTGAAATTCGTATACCCTGTTCATCTCAGGTGTATTATATGGAAGAGGGTAAGCTTCGTTAAAGGGGATAAGGTTTATTTTACAGTTTATTCCTTTTAACAACTCCACAACTTCATGAGCATTCTTTACGGAGTCATTAACACCCTTCAGTAAAACATACTCAAACGTAAGTGTTTTTCTCCCCGGAAGCGGGTATTTAACTGCTGAATTTATCAGTTTTCTTATTGGATATTTTTTATTAATAGGCATAACTTCATTCCGGGTATTGTCATTGGAAGCATTTAAAGAGATAGATAAATTTACACTTATTCTCTTACCAAGCTCGTTAATTCCCGAAACCAGCCCCGAGGTAGACACCGTAATCCTTTTGGAAGACATGCCAATGGCATTCTTATCTGTAAGTATCTCAATCGTATCAATCACTCTTTCAATGTTATCAAGTGGTTCACCCATACCCATAAATACAATATTGGTTATAGGGCCCGGCAATTTGCTGCTTATAAAGAGGTACTGATCAATAATTTCAGATGTATCAAGGTTTCTGATCTTACCAACAGTGCCGGTAAGACAAAATTTGCATCCAAGTGCACAGCCGACCTGTGAGGAAATACAGAGGGTTAATCTCTTTTTTTCAGGAATAATAACACTTTCTATACGGTTGGAATCGGACAGTTCAAATAAATACTTTAAAGTCCCGTCAGTGGACTTTTGTTCCTCAATAATTTTAAGAGTGGGTTCAATATCAAAAACGGATTTAATTTTGCCTCTTGTCTCAATCGAGAGGTCAGTCATTTCATCAAAGGATACTGCATCTTTTTGGTATAGCCATTTGCATACCTGCCTGGCCCTGAAAGGTTTTTCACCAAGTTCCACAATAAAGCTCTCAAGCTTTTTGGGGCTAAAATCCCTGATTTTTTTTACTTGCATTTTTAATAGAAAATTAAGAGACTAAAATTATGAACTGCGATAAATCTAGGAGAAGTCATCACGTTCTACCACACCCTGTTCCACACCAGTTATAGAATATAGGACTTCATCTTCAACCAAATATTCTTTTGAATCAACATTTTCTTTTACTATATCATGAAGCTCAGAGGTTACATAAACTTTCCATAAATTTGCATTTTCACATACAAATCTGGCTTCTTTTATTACATTCTTTACAGAATCCGGAACTCCTGTCTCGGAATAATATGCCAGGGACTGTACTCCAACACCGATTTTACCGGCTATCATTTCCTTGCCTTCTGCCCGCCTGGCTTTTGCCATTGTTGCAAGTTCATGAAGAACTTCGACAGAAGCACATATTGCCCGAAGTTCCGGGTTGTTTTGCTCATCAGGGGCATTAAAGATGGCGACTATTTCATCCTGCAGAAGTGCTTCAATCACACCACCATAGCCGGATATTATCTGGGATGCGGATTTTCTGTACTGCGTCAAAAACATACTAAGATCTGTAGATTCAAGTTTTTGGTTTAAATTTTCAAAGTCATCAATTTTTGCAACTACAACAGTAACGTTCCTGTTCTTGGGATAGACACCAGCCTGCGGTAATACAATCTTAGGTTTAAATGATGACATCTCTTCATCTGATTCACCCTGAGGAACTGCTTCCAGCGATCCCTGTTCCGTTACCTGCTGCGTTTCATCTAAATTCTCTTCAGTATCTTCAAACTTATCCTGGTCTGAAAAAATCTGTTCATCTTCCCTGCCGGCACCCAGGTCAAATTCAACCTCTTCATTTGTTGGTTCAGAGTGATCCGAACCGCCGTTTACATCATCAAACACAATCTCCGGTTCTGCTTCATCATCAGATTCAGCCTCACTTTCAGTCTCATCCATTAATACAACTTCAGCTTCATCTTCGGATTCTTCCTGGTAATTATTACCGGTACCGTTTGATAATTCTGAGTGCCCGGATTCAGGTTCTTCATTAAAAGTTTCTATAACGGTTTCTGTACCTTCATCTGACTCGTATTTATCATTCAGGCTCTCGGCCATCCTGTTAAAACTCTGATAAGTATTGAGAATCGAAATATCTTCACTTGCAGAAGAACTTACATCGATACGTTCCCCGTAATCGCCTGCCGAGATTTTATCCATAGCACCTTCAAGCTTACTCATTGATTCAGGTGAAACTGAAGTACTTTTGGGGTCTCTCTTAAATACTATAAAGATTAGGAAAAGGGACAACGCTGAACCAATTAAAAGGCTCCATACCAGTAAATATGTATCAAGTTTAAGGTTTGAAGGTGGTTTTAAACCGAGGACTATAGTTTTGTTTCCAGGGCCGTTAATTGTAAATCTTTTTGTGTTGCTGAGAGAATCATTGCCGAAGCTTTCCTCAAGAACACCGTTGCGGTCAAGCAGCTTTATATAACTCACTGATTTATCTGAATTAAGAATTCTGTTGGCAGCCGGCGGAAAGTTTGAAACCCCGGCAAGTTTGTCAGATATGTCGGTTACCTTGTATTCAAGAAATTTATTTGGAGTGTTGTAGTGGTGAAAATAAGCAACGCCTAAAGCAATTGCTATACATATAAGAAAAGTGAATAAGAGTATTGATAAGTTTATATTGCCCTTTGATGATTTAATAAACATCAATAGTAACCCGCTTTGATTCGGAACTTTCTAATACTCCATAATACAATTTAAGGAATATTAAGTAAAGCTATAATAAAGAGAAAAGTCTAAATACAGGATAAATAATTAATAAGGTATTAAAAATTATAAAGCGTATATAAAACTTTAAGCTGGGTTTACGCTTATTCTTGTTTTGGTTTTAGAGAATTTCTCAAATGAAATTACTCCGTCACTAAGAGCAAACAGTGTGTAATCCCTGCCAACTCCTACATTTGATCCGGGATGAAACGTAGTCCCTCTCTGCCTTACAAGAATATTGCCGGCTTTAACGGTTTCTCCGCCAAATTTTTTAATACCGAGCCTCTTTCCCCTTGAGTCTCTTCCGTTTTTCGAACTACCGCCGCTTTTTGTAGTTGACATAAGAAGTCCTCCTATTAACTATCAATACTGTTAATTTTTACTGATGTATATTTTTGCCTGTGACCCTGCTTGTTCCTGTATCCTTTTCTACGTTTAAACTTGAATACAACAACTTTAACGCCTTTTTTCTCACCAAGTATTGTACCTTTTACCTGGGCAGTCTTGACTACGGGAGTACCTACTTTCACATCCCCTTCTCCGTCAGAAACCATGAGAACATCCGCAAATTCTACTTCGGATCCTTCGTCACCTGCAATTTTTTCAATATCAATTATATCGCCTGGTTTAACCAGATACTGTTTGCCGCCTGTTTTTATTACTGCTAACATTTTAATCTCCAGATTTTATAAAGAAAAACAGTTTGCCATGTAATGCTTATACTTGTCAAACTATTTCTGAAATACTAATTCTTTTATATAAAATTCCATTATATTCTAATGACTTATGACAGTTTGTAAACACCTAAATTTATATAATTGGAACCATCTTTTTTTAACTCACTTTTGATAACAGCTATGTTCATAATATTAAACTCTTTACTTTCTATCTTAATGCCTTTATCCAGAACCTTAAAACCCTTCTGTATTCTGCCAATAGTAATGTGCGGAATAAAATTTCTTTCCTCCTTTTTAATGCCTAAATCCGTAAGCGCAGCTTCAATAATTTAATAAAGATCCTGTAATTGTTGGCTTTTGTTTAATCTTAGTACCAGAACACGGGGTTTTCTAAAATCCGGAAATGCATCTATATGGCTAAAGCTTACTTTAATTGTCCGGGTTTTTACTGCAATCTTTTTTACTATGCCAAGTATATCATCCCTGGTTTTATCATTAATACTGCCTATAAATTTAGGCGTAACATGTATTTTCCCGGGTTTTTCCCACCTGATCCCTGAAAAATTTTCACTCGCTTTCTTTATAATATGCGAAATATCCTTTTTAATCGCATCAGGCATAACCGCTGCTATAAAGATTCTTGGCAAAGTTAACCTTTTAAAAAATTACCGTTTGCACCATGTTGGAAATCTTTTTGCCCCGCCTTTTGTAAGTTTTACCTGGTTCTCGCCGTTAAAATACATCAGGTAAATATCGCTGTTTACATTCCTGTTGGAACTGAAGGAGATAAAATGCCCATCAGGTGTCCATGAAGGCGTCTCATTTCTTCTTGATCCGGAAGTCAGCTGCTTGGTACCGCTTCCATCAGGATTAACAGTAAAAATATTTGCTGATGAACCGGAAACATTTACATATGCAATTTTATTTACTTTTGGGTTGGGAGACCACGATGGGTCTGAGTTATATCCACCGGAAGTAATTTTTCTGATATTACCTCCACCTGCATTCATAACGTAGATCTGCGGCCCGCCGGATCTGTCGGAAGTAAAAGCTATCTGCCTGCCGTCGGGGGACCATGTGGGCGAAACATCAATAGAATAGCCTTTGGTCAGTCTTTTCAGGTTTTTGCCGCCTGCATTGGATGTATATATATCCCCGTTCTTACTGAAAACCAGTTTTGAACCATTCGGTGACCACTCGGCGCTTTGTTCGAGTGAAAAAGTAGAAGAAATTCTGGAATCTCTTACCCTTGGTATTAAATCCATCACATAAAGGTCCTGGTCCCATTCCTTATCAGAATTATAAACAAGCTTCCTGCCGTCTTTGGAACAGTTGGGGGACATTACCAGTGCATCATGTGCTGAGAGCTGTCCACTGTTAAATCCATCGTAATCCATTATAAACAGGTCTCTTTTTCTTCCACCAACCACAACAACGACTCTTGAGGTAAAGAACCCATCAATTCCGGTCAGCTGCTTCATCACAATATTTGAAAATCTGTGTGCTGCTTCCCTGATTTTTCCGGGACTTGCATCATATGTACGTCCTCCCAGCGGGCGTTCCTGTCTGACATCAAAGACCCTTAAAGCAATTTTAAGATTCTGGCCTTCTACCTTGTACTGGCCGCCAACAACATAGTCTACTCCTTCCTCAAATAGTGCCTGGTAATTTACAGTATCTCCCTTCACCGAAGAAGATGCTCCGGAGGTAACATTGAATAAAGCTGCATTTTGAAGGTCTTTTTTCAGTACATCATTAAATTTCACGGCATTTTCGTTTTTTGGGCCGAGATTTTGCAGAGGGGTAATCAATATATTGATTTTCTGGACTATTGGAGAAGTAACATCCGGTAAAACAATCTGGGAGTAAGAATTTTCCGATAAAAGGACGGAAAGGAATAATAAGGGGATAATAAAAAATCTTTTCACTTTTGCCTCCGGTGCAAGTTAATTTAGAATAATATAAATAAAACTATTGAAAGAATATACAATTTTTATTAAGAAATTTACGATTTAGTTTTCCAGTTCGACGTTCCAGTAGGATACATCGACAAAATTCAGGAATGGTTCCCATTCCTTGTATCTTACAGCTTTAATAAACACGTTGGAGAATGGTCCCCATTTTGGTTTTACAGGTTTATTAAGGATTTTCATATTAGCCTGTTCGGGAGTCTTGCCGCCTTTCTTCCTGTTACACTTACCGCATGAACAGACAACATTTTCCCAGACACTTGTTCCGCCCTGGGATTTAGGTATCACATGGTCAAGGGTAAGTTCCTGTTTCATAAAAGTCTTGCCGCAATACTGGCATATAGAATTATCACGCCTGAAAATATTTATACGGTTAAATCTGGGCTGTTTTTTAAAGTAACCCTCGTATCGTAATAACAGTATGACCCTTGGGGCCTTTATGATCCTTGAAACGGTCTTGACGCAGTCCTCATCACGTGCAGTTGTGATATCTGACCATGATTTAAAATCATATGTCTCATAATCTTCGGATACAGCTTTGGCAGCACCGCCATACAAGAGTATAAATGCCCTCTTGAGGCTGGTTACTGAGACCGGAATAAAAAATCTGTTTAAGACTAACACCTGTGTTGTTAGCATATCAGAGTAACAATTTACCTTTTTAAGATTTGTGGTTCAAGAATTAATCTTTACTTATAATAGTTTTATGGTTTAACTTTTATTTCTTATTAACAGAGTATTAGGAGAATATTAATGGATATTTACACCAATTTTTATATACAGGCAGTCATATGTATAGTAACTTTTTTCCCTATATATTTACTTATGAGTTCATCTGAAAAGTTAAAAAAAGAGCTCGCGCACAAAATAAAAACGGAAAAATAACAATATGTATCCAGAACTTTTAAAAATCGGCAATTTTTCAATTTCATCATTCGGAGTAATGGTCGCACTCTCATTTCTTGCGGCATACTGGCTTTGCCTTAAGGAATTCCGGAGGAAAGGCCTCTCCGAAGACCTTTTGGGAAATCTTTTTCTTGCTGCAATGATAGGGGGAATAGCAGGAGCAAAGCTTCTCTACCTCTTTGAGAATGTTCCGATAAAAGAAATAATTCAGCACCCGGTTCAGCATATATTCGCGCGGGGCGGCCTTACATTTTATGGTGGCCTTTTTGGTGCTGTACTGCTTACCTGGATTGTTGCCAGGAGAAGTAAACTAAACTTTTGGGTGCTTGGAGACTCTGTGGCTCCCGCCATGGCCATCGGTTATTCAATTGGCAGAATAGGATGTTTTTTAGTAGGTGATGACTATGGTGTGAAGTCCGATCTGCCCTGGGCAATGGCATTTCCAAATGGCCTCCCGCCAACTATTGACCCGGTACACCCTACACAGATCTATGAAGCATTGATTATGCTGTTTGTTTTTATCTATCTTTGGAAAATCAGGAAAGACAGTAATAAAACGGGCTATATCTTTTCACTTTATTTAATTCTGGCAGGAAGTGAAAGGTTTATAATTGAGTTTCTCAGAAATACGACACCAAGCCCGGTTGCAAACCTTTCAATTGCACAGGTTATGGCCGTAGTTATTATTTTATTCGGTGTATATAAAATTTTCAGTCTAAGGTCTTCGTAATTGTATTCTGTTTTTAATCAATTTATTTCATCAAATTTTAATGAAAAGATATCTGAGTAATAAATATTTTTTTATAATATTATCCTCCATATTATTTACAGTCCCCTTTTTATACAGTGATCTTTCTTTCCTCGCATGGATATGCCTTGTACCGCTTCTTTATACACTGGATAATGAAAAATACGGCAGTTTCTTTAAAACAGGACTCATCTTCGGTACAGCAATTAACTACCTTGGCCAGTACTGGCTTGTTGGCACTCTTTCGAGGTTTGGGGGATTCCCACTGCCGGTTGGAATACTGTTTATTCTTGTGTACTGCATGTTTCTGGGTATCCAGTATGGAATTTTCACCTGGCTTGTCGCCAAATTTAAATTATTAAAGGGTATTAACCTTCAAAAATTACTTTTCATCTCTGCTATCTGGGTCACTCTTGATTATCTATATCCTCACCTTTTTCCCTACAGTATTGGGAACTCCCAGGGGCTAAGCGTTAACATCATCCAGGTCGTTGATCTGCTTGGAGTAAGTTTTTTGAGTTTTCTGGTAGTTTTTATAAACCTCGCCGTTTACTCAATTATTAAATCCATAATATCCGGTGAAAAAAAACCTGTGCTGATTACAGGGGCCGCGGTTTTAATAATGGTATTCATTTTTGCCTACGGCCAGTTTAGGATCCAGGAAGAAATAAACAACATATCAAAAGCTGAAAAAATTGAGGTAGGAATAGTCCAGGCCAATTTTGATTTTCTAGAAAAAATAGAAAACAACTCCTACCTGATTATCCAGGCACACAAAAGGATGTCACTCGAACTTGATAGGGCAGACCTGATTATATGGCCCGAGTCAGCCGTGCTTGAGTTCCTGCCCCCGGACTCTGAGTATCTTGAAATCGAGGGAGTTATGGCTGTTCCAAAAATACCGGATACTTTTTTCCTGACCGGCGGCCTGTCCTTTGAACTTGATAAATCAAATAGTGAAAACGAAGATTACGATATAATACAGTACAACAGCGCATTTCTTACAGACGGGACTGGCAAAATACTTGGTCAATACAACAAAATAAAACTACTCCTGTTTGGGGAATACCTCCCGTTTTCAGATATTTTCCCGGCTATAAAAATGCTCAGCCCCGCCTCCGGGGATTTCACACCCGGTTCTGACCTGAGCATTCTAAATATTTACGAAAAGGGAATAAAAATAGGCCCGCTTATTTGCTATGAAGATATTCTTCCTTCATTTAGCAGAGAGTTTGCAAAGAAAGGTGCAAACATACTGATTAACCTTACTAATGATGCGTGGTTTGGAAAATCATTTGCTCCTTATCAGCACCTGCTGGTTGCAGTACCGAGGGCTGTTGAAACAAGGCGTTATCTTATCAGGTCTACTAATACGGGAGTAAGTGTAGTGGTAGATTCAGTTGGCAATATTAAGTCTCGTACCGGTATTTTTACGGAAGAAGTTATGACTGAGGAAGTTGCACTTCTTTACGGGGATACGCTTTACACCAGGGTCGGGGATATTCTTCCGTGGATCTGCTTCGCATCTTTTATACTCTACATATTTAATAAATACTTAAGAAAAAGATATAGCTGACAGGGCTTCTAAAAATGCATTATTCTCTTCAATTGTCCCGATTGTTACACGGATACAGCCGCTGAGTTTTGGATTACTACTGAGATTCCTGATCAGAATATCATTCTCGGCCATAGTCTTAAAGCAGTAATCAGCATCTGGTACTTTAATCAGGAAAAAGTTTGCATCACTTGGATACGCCTTAATATTTTCTATCTTGCAAAGCTCTGAATACAGCCTTTCCCTTTCGGCGGTTATCTTTTTATAGTTTTTCTTTAAAAGATTTTCATTTTTTATTACAATTTCTGCGATTTTCTGCGAGAGGGTATTTATGTTATAGGGAAGCCTTGTTTTATTTACCTGGCCCACAATTTCACCACTGCCGAATAATATACCAAGCCTTACCGCGGCAAATCCTATCTTTGATAATGTACGAAGAACCACAAGGTTTTTATATTTTTGTATCAGCGGGATCACAGTCTTGCCGTAATAATCAAAATATGCCTCATCTACTACTACAACACCGGAGGTTGCTTCTATC
Organism: Deltaproteobacteria bacterium; assembly: GCA_029262335.1. GTDB lineage: Bacteria > Desulfobacterota_D > UBA1144 > Nemesobacterales > JAJCZQ01 > JAJCZQ01. The sequence continues at coordinate 17,976 of JAJCZQ010000015.1, read as the reverse complement.
ACTTTTATTATTTTATCCTGCGAGAATGCATTTCCCGTTGGATTATTGGGGGAAGCAAAAAATAACAGGTCAGGGTCAGTTTCTTTTATTTTATTTATAATATCATCTGTATCCAGGTCAAAATTGTCATCCAGTTCTGTTTCGGCAACTTTATTACCGAGGATGTTGCTTGTAAGCCCGTACATGGAAAATGTAGGGCCAGGCACCATTACGACGCCGCTTTTTCCATTAAATGTTTCGATAAGCATCTGAATTAACTCATCAGAACCATTTCCCAACAATATTCCTTCATCAGGGAAATCATAGGTATTGGAGATAATCTTCTTTAATTCTGTACATTCAGGGTCCGGGTACCTGTTGAGCTCAATCGAAGATATTTCTTCAGAAATCAGGTTTAACAATTCAGGGTCAGTTTCAAACGGGCTTTCGTTGCCGTCAAGCCTTACTGAACATTGTATATCCGGGACCGAATACGAATTTACCCCAAGTACTTCAGGATTTACCCTGTCAATTGGGCTGTCTTTTGAATTACTCATTTATCAAGCCTTACCTTTACAGATAGTGCATGTGCTCCAAGCCCCTCTGATTCTGCCATGTTAATGACAGGCTGAGACAGTGCTTTAAAACCCTTTTTGGATATCTGTATAGTACTTGGCATCCTTATAAAATCATAAACACTAAGAGGAGATGCAAACCTTGAAGCGCCGCCGGTCGGAAGAACGTGGCTCGGGCCCGCAATATAATCCCCAAATGATTCGGTGGACATATCCCCGAGAAATACGGCACCTGCATTATTGATCTTTTTTAGCAGTGTTTTTGGTGATTTCACAAACAGTTCCAGATGTTCGGGGGCAACAGTATTTGAAAGGTCAGCTGCCATATCAAGATTTTTTACGGTGTAAATTTTTCCCATTCTTTTTATCGCTTCACTTGCTATTTTTTTCCTTGGAAGAGTTGCCAGTAATTTCCCGGTCTCTTTTTTTACCTTTGCGGCAAAAACCCTGGAAGTTGTAATCAGAGTTGGAATTGCCATCTCATCGTGCTCTGCCTGTGCTAGCAGGTCTGCTGCTATCCAGTCAGCCTGGCATGAGCCGTCTGCAATTATCAGAACCTCACTTGGGCCCGCAAGTGTATCAATATCCACTGCTCCGAATACAAGTTTTTTGGCAATGGTTACGTATATATTTCCGGGGCCGGCAATTACATCTACTTTTTCGATTGACCTTGTGCCGTATGCAAGTGCGGCAATTGCCTGCGCCCCGCCAACCTTATATATTTTGTTAATTCCGCATATAGAGGCTGCTGCAAGCACTGTTGGGTTTAACTCTCCGCCCGGACATGGCGTAACAATAGAAATATCCCTAACTCCTGCTACTTTTGCAGGGATTGCTGTCATAAGCACTGTAGATGGATAAGCAGCTTTTCCGCCAGGAACATAAAGTCCGGCTTTTTCTACCGCCCTTACTTCCCAGCCAAGTTCATTTCCAAGCTGGTCTTTAAAACTGTAAGAAACAGGTAATTTTTTCTTCTGGTAAGTTTCTATTCTTTTAGCTGCGGTCCTGAGGTCTTTAAGGAGCTGTCTGGGAATAGATTTTACAGCTTTTTCAATATCAGTTTGCGATACAGCTACATTCCTGCTGTTAACATCAAATCGGTCAAATTTCTTAGTATAATTAAAAAGTGCTCTATTTCCGTTCTTTTTTACATCTTCTACAATTTTAGAAGCTGCACTTACAAGTCCTGAATCAAAATCGGAATAACTCTTTTTAATCTTATTTTTTATTTTTTCCAGGTTTTTCCGGTCTACATTAATTATTTTCATTTCAGCAAAGGATTATACACAACGGTTTAAATAAAAAAAAAGCCAGGCAAAAATCAGCCTGGCTTAATATTTATGTTGTTAATTTCATTTTTTTAATATCATAATTGGTTAGTTGTATATCTACTCTTTAACTATAACCAAATTAAATTAACTAAGATCTCCTAATATAAGAGGTAAATTAGGATTCCAGAAAGAATCCATACTACCCCTTCCGTTTCCATTGTTTAAACCCAAAAACACACCAAATGCAAATCCATTCCCTTCAGGTTCTGCAAGAAGCCTTAACCTTATAATACCCTCTTCAATTGTATTGCCCGGGCATAGCAGTTCACCACCCTTTGAATGAGGTATGGCATTATTTATGCCATATTCAAAACTTGCAACACTTGCCCCACCACTTTGTTCAAGGAGCTCCTCAAGGAGAGGGTTGTCCTGGTCAGTACATGCAAAAATTACATTTCTGCAGGAAAATATATTTTCGTCAAGATCTAAGATATCAACATCTATCAATGCATTAATATTTACAATATCGGCTGATAGTACTTCGTCTATAAAAATGTTTGTGCCGGTTTCAAGCCCGGCATCATCAAGCGTAAATCCTACAACATCTGATAATTCTACCCCATTTTGATTGTTGTAGTTTAGATAGAATTCAGGCGGACCTGGCTGGGGCGGAGTAAAAATAAATTCTGGCCAACTAGCAATACCAAGAGCATTGGTCCTGTATTCATATCCATTATTATCAATTACTCTGAAGTTTGCTATCAATTCTGCATCACGAGATATTGTAGTATTCCCAGGAAAATCCGTATTACTTACAGCTGTAATAACAACTATACCGTATGCACCGTCAGGTAATACAAACCCTGCCGGGTTGCCATCATTGGTCTGAATGTCACTTAAATTATATACATGAGTATCATTCCCTGTAAGGTTATCAAAAAAATTGTTCTCATTGCAATTGTTACCAACATCAAAGACCTGTACATGAATCATATTTGGTAAGCCTGATGTGTTTGTAATCTGTACAAATGAGTCCCTGTCTCTAAGGTCGTAAAATGAAACAAGCTGAAAGGTATCTGCATCAGATTCACTAAAGATTCTGTTACAGGATGCCGTAAATATCATTACTAATGGTAAAAATACAGATAGAATTATTAAATTTCTGGAATTCATCGACAATGCTCCTACTAAAAAGAATGTATATAAATCTACAACTATTATAATAAATATACAATAATCTCTTTATGTTATAAAAAAAGCCAGGCAAAAATCAGCCTGGCTTTTATAATTAATTTATAATTTTATATCTGCTCAATTAGGTGTCATCGCCAGGGACCATTATATCCATTCCACCACCATCACCGTCCATTCCGGCATTTTGAGCTATTTCATTTGGTAAATTTGGAGCCCATAAGGAATCCATACTTCCCCTGCCGTTGCCGTTGTTTAAACCAATATAAAGACCAAAACCATCAGCTTCCTGTTCAAGCAGTCTCAATCTTGCAAATCCCTCATCAACTACATTGCCCGGACAAAGGAGTTCTCCACCCTTAGAATGTGGTATAGCTTCATTTATGCCGTATTCAAAACTTGCAACATTTGCACCGCCTACTGTTTCAAGCAGTTCTTCAAGTAGAGGGTTCTCCTGATCAGTACAGGCATATATTATATTTCTGCATGAGAAAATATTTTCATCAAGATCAAATATATCAACATCAATTAACACATTTATATCAACAATATTGGTTGATAACACTTCAGTGATAGGATCAGTCCCAAATTCACCACCGCCTGTGTCATCGAGTGTAACCCCAATCACATCTGAAAAAGTTATGCCACTTGCCTTGTTGAAGTTTACATATATTTCAAGCTGATTTTGAATTACATCTCCTTCTTCAAGTGGGAAAAATGTTAATGCAGTTGAATTAGTCCTGTATTCATAACCAGAACTGTCTATTACCCTGAAATTTCCTATCAGGTCTGGAAAAGGGAGAAAACCATTATTTGTAGAATTTACAAGCGTAATAACAACTATTCCGTAAGCACCATCCGGAAGTACAACACCCGCTGGATTTCCATCATTGGTCTGAATGTCCCTTAAATTATATACATGAGTATCATTGCCGGTAAGGTCATCATAAAAATTGTTTTCATTACAGTTGTTGCCAACATCAAAAATTTGTACATGTATCCGGCCTGCTGCACTATCCGTATTGGTAATCTGTATAAACGATTCCCTGTCTCTAAGGTCATAAAATGATACAAGCTGTGAGGAAGTAGTATCCGATTCACTAAATAAGCTGCTGCATGATGCTGTAAAAATAAGGACTAAAGGTAAAAACAGTATTAAAAATAAAATTTTCCTATGGTTCATCTTAAATTCTCCTCCTAAAAAGAACGTGTATTAAATTTAACAATAAATTCCAATATTTACAATAATCTTTTTATATTAGCCAAAAAAAAACCGGCAAGAAAAATTCTTGCCGGCATGTTTTGATATTCTGGTTAAATTAAAATCTGAAAAATAAAAGTTTTAATTTTTATGGTTCTTCAGTACAGGATGGGTCACCACCTGTTTGAATTAAACAAGCACACTCTTCTCCATCGAGTTCGTCGCCTGTAAAATTCCTGCAGCATCCTTCAAAATCATTTTCGATATCACACTGAAGAAGTGCTTCACCTGAGCTTATAAGTGCGAAAAGTTCACCAAGTCCAGGATACCACATTGCATCCATGCTACCCCTTCCTGCGCCATTGTTAAGCCCGACATATCCTGCAAAGAACTCATCACCATCAAGAAAACCTAGGATACCATCGTTTAGGTTACCGGGAAGTTCACCGAATGCATCTTCTACTGTTAGCCTTACTGTACCCTCAGTAATATTGTTCTGAGGACAAAGGACAGGTGCGCCCTGGCTGTTAGGGAAAGCATCGTTAATTCCGTATTCAAGCCCTGCTACGTTTACTGCAACATCGTTAAATAGAATATTTTCACTTACTGCAGATAACAGGTCGTTATATTTAGGGTTATCTTCATTTATACATGCAAACATTATGTCCCTGCATGAAAACTGGTTTTCCCTGTTGTCTGTAATATCTACATCAAATATGACGTTTACAACTTCAAAATTGGTAGCAACAACTTCAACATTACCGGGTCCGCCGTTTTCGAAAGCAATACCAACAATATCTGAAAGATTTGCTCCGCCAAACTGGTTAAAGTTGAATGTTAATGCACTTCCGATACCAAATTCAAAAGGCTCGTTAGTGTTAAAGCCCTGCATATTGGTCCTGTATTCATATCCGGAATTATCCAGAATCCTGAAATTACCAATTATAAGGTCGTTAAGACTGAAATTAACAGCTTCTCCGCCAACACCTTCAACAATAGTAATTACAACAAAACCGTAAGCATCATCAAGTAAATTTACACCTGATGGTTCGCCGTTATTGGTCTGTATGTCTCTAATGTTGTAAACATGTGTGTCACTGCCGGTAAGCGTGTCATAGAAATTATTTTCGGTACAGTCAAGGTTCACATTAAATAGCTGTACATGAATTGTAATATTGTTATTCAATACATTTGTAACCTGCACAAAACTCTCTCTGTCCCTAAGGTCATAATAACCTGTAAGCTGAATACTCGGATTATCAGAGGTTGGGAGCGGTGCAGTACCGCATGAAGCAATAACTAGTGCCAAAATAGGCAAAAACAGAAAAGATAAAGTCCTTTTAAAATTCATCTAATTCCTCCTTTAAGAATTGAAGACAAAATCGGTAATATTTTATCAATAATTGCGCAATTTTGCAATAGGAAACAGTAAATATTAACTAAAAACAAATATTTAGAGTAAAAACAATAATTGATAGCTGTTATTGATTAAAATGAATTAGGAGTCATTAATTATTTTAGATTATCATTCATCCCGGAAACAAGTAGGTCCCTGTTAAACTCTTTATCAAGTAAATAAAGATACATAACAGCCATTGAGTCCTGTGGTTCATCACTGGTGTTATTATAGACGCTTATTAACTGGTACTGATGGTCCTTGAATACGGGTATCCCTTCCTCACTCTCAAAATAATCGACATATTCAATTCCAATCTTGTCTTCAGGCGCCCTGACTTTACTGGTAAAAAGGGTTTTCCCGGTAGTAAGATCGATTAATTTAAGTGATTCTGCAAAAGGATGGAGGTGTACGGCAATATAATGGATTGTAGTATCATAAGGTACCCTTATGAATTTAGTAACATTGCTCTTGTTCTCTTCAATACCCGGCTCTACTACCCAGTGGCCGGTAAATTTTCTCCCAAATTTGTCTTTGTATAAATGATGACTGGCTGATTCACCCAAAAGGCAGCTTGAACCATGAACATCTTCATCCGGATCTTTAAGGCCATAATACCCCTCTTCCCCGTCAACAAGTTTAACAGCAACAGCCCCGGACTGGATAAGCGGTTTTAATGGTATTTCTGAATCATTATCATGTATATATTTCAATGTTATTTTATGTCTTACATCGTGCTTATTTTCATAATCATTTAAATTTAATACCTGCGTAACAAGTTTAAGTTTCTCTTTGCCAAATAAAGGAATGCCGTACCCTTCGGGAAATTCTATTTCATACTGTCCCTGTGAAAGGGTAAACAGACGCGAAGAAGTCCTGGTTTTATCCCAGCCAACAAGTTTTCTGTGTCTTTTCATATCAATATCGAGATTACTGTGACACATAAATTCCTGGGAGACAGGGGTCTTACCATCTTCTCCTACCATCACAGCCTTAAAACCTGTTATCCAGATTATTTCATCGTCTGTAACCCCGGGGAATCTAAAATCGTTTACGCTGGAAGGGCCCTTCATTGATCTGTAAATTTTATCTACATGATAAACAGGAGAGACAATCGTATATTCCTTCTCAACAGTCCCGGAAACCCAGGGGCTGAAGAAAAAAACATATGCACCAATTACTGCAAGTAAAACAATCGAAAGTATTATTGTCAGGGACTTCTTCATAGGAAAATTGTACAATATAAGAAGAGTAAAATCTAACAGACTTTACTCTATGCCTTCGCCAAAACCGCACTCTATCAGTGCACTGATCTCTTCGAATGCCTGCTGGGAGTCATCACCATCTGTAACGATCTCGATGGTTGTCCCCTTTATTGCCGCAAGTGACAGTACTCCGAGGATACTTTTACCGTCTACTTCGTAGCCGTCTTTCTTAATCCTGATGTCTGAATCGTATTTGCTTGAAACCCTTACAAACTGGGCAGCAGCGCGGGCATGAAGGCCCAATTTATTCCTGACCTCAAAACTTTTAGAATATGCTCCTTCCAACTTATATCATCACTCCTCAGTAAAATAATAAATCATTTATTGAAAAAATAAACTGTCTTCTATTTTATCATTCAGGTTTAAATCGCCGTACTTAATTGATAATTCATAAGTAAGATATTTTAGTTCAATAGTCTTTGGGAATACTAAATTATCCAATTTAATAAAATTTGTATAGTCTATTTTCAAAATATTTGTTTCATCCAGGTTCACTTCTGCATGTTCTATATTGCCGGATACAGGATCAATCATGAGCAGGGTATTCTGTTCGTTAAAATTATTGTACTGAAGAGTTAATTTCCCCTCTTTCTTATCAAAACCTACATTGTAATCTTCATCCCAAAGCCCGAAGGGTATTTTCCCTATAAGCAGGTCTATAAGCTGCTGGGTTTTTAGTTCTGCCGGTATGCCAGGATAAAAGTTTGAAAGGTTAAAATTCCTGACATCCTGGAAAACAACCTGGTCATTAGATGTTTTGAAGACTACTTTCTCACCATCAGAGGTTAATACCGCTATGCTCTGCCCGAATGCTGCAAGTGCTTCAAGCCTGAACTTAAGCGGGAGCTGGAGTAAAGTAACCTGGTTTATCACAAGGTCATCGTATCTGCTCTTTGCCTTTACTCTTGCAACTCCCCTCAGGGAACTGATACTTTCCTGATTGGTTTTTGTCTGCTGCAAAATATCTTCAACATTGATATCTTCATAGTTAATTGGTACCTGTTTAGGTACGCAGCCTGAAATAACCAGCGCCAATACGAATATGAAAGTCAGACCTATTGTAAATTTGCAACTAGTTGCTGAGTCTGGCATTAATACCACTGATCTTATCTCTGACTTTTGCCTCAAGTTTTTTATCTTCTTTGGTTTTATCATCATTTTCATTTAAAAGCTTTAGTGCATGTTCGTAGGACTTAAGTGCCCGGGATATATCCCCTGAGTCAAGATACACGTCTCCAAGGTGGTCCCAGACGGCGGCATCTTCCGGTGAAAGCTGCGCTGCAAGTTCAAGGTTCACAATAGCCTCGTTAAGCATCCCTTTCCTGTAATACACCCAGCCAAGGCTGTCTATAATATATCCTGTATTGGGCGCCAGGTTCATTGCCTTCTTAATATAGGTTTCGGCCTCATCGAGATTTACACCCTTATCTGCATATGTATATCCAATAAAGTTCAGTGCATCAGCATTATCGGGGTTTAATTCCAGAATATCTTTCATAATTCTTATTGATTCATCATCATTTCCGGCTGAAAAGTTTGTCACGGCAAGTGAATATAAAATTGCTTCATTATTGGGGTTGTTCGTTAAAAAAACCTTATAAACATCAAGTGCTTTATTGTAATCTTCCTTTTTCCTGTAAATGGCCCCAAGATAATTGGCAATGTTAGGATTGTTTGGATAATCGGTATAGGCTTTTTCCATAAGCGATCTTGCTTTTTCGTATTTATCCTGCTTTTCAAGAATAAACGCAGATTGAATTATTACCCTGTCAAAATACTCATTGGAGCCTGATAAACTGTTAAGTATATTGTCGGCATCTGAATATTTTTCGAGCGCAATTAACGTAAGAGCCTTGTAATAAAGTGCCGCTTCGTTAGTGCTCTTTGTAGACAGTATATAATCAAATTTTTCCAGGGCTATTTCATATTCCTTATTTTCCAGATATATGATGCCGAGTTTAAATTTTATTTCCTGATTATTTAAGTCAAGTATTTCAGCATTTTGATACTGCGCCTTTGCTTCATCAACCTTTTTTGTCCTGTATAGATAGTTGCCGTACTGTTCGTAGGATTTGGAATTATTTGGATGGTACTTTAGTAAATCATCAAAATAATCCTGTGCCTTATCATAATTTTGCATCTTTTCTTCTATTGAGGCCAAAGTCAGCAGGGTTGCAAAGTTTTTTGGGTCAAGTGTAAGTAATTCGGAATACAGGATCAGTGCACTATCAAGATTTTCTTCTTCCTTCAGCAGTTCCCCAAGAAAAAAATAGGCATCTTCATCGTTCGGCTGAAGTTTAATTGACTGCTCCAATAGTTCCTTTGCTTTTTCTTTTTCACCTATCTGAAGATAATGAAGCGCAAGTAAAAAATAGGAATCTGAATTATCAGGTTCAATATTTACAGCTTTCTGCAGATAATTTCCCGCTTCTTTTTTATCATTTTCATTTGTAGACATGGAAAGAAGCCTGCCAAGAAGTTTATAAGATTCGATATTGTCATCATCAATTTCTATGACTTCTTTCAGTTTTGTTTTTGCGTCCTCAGTCAGATTTGCAGAGATATAAAGCTGGGCGAGGTTATATTTCAGGTAAGCCGACTCAGGGTCCGCAGCTTCGGCAAGTTCCATATACTCAATGGATTTGGCAAGGTCTGTATCGTAAAGATACATCCTGGATAGAGCAAAATTATAGTATGAATCATATGAAGTCGTACCGACAAAATCCATACCATTTTCCCGGATACTGCTATTGTGAGTAACTTTCTGTGCACATGACACAAATAGTAATAAAAAGAATGTAAAAAATATTAATTCTGTTCTTTTAATCATTTCTCAATTAGTTTCAATTACTTCGAGTTTCATTTTACCAACTACTTTCAGGATATCCGGGCTTTTTGAGATATCACCTTCAATGATTTTCAGATGAGTGGCATCAGAGGGTATCTGTCCAAATGTTGAATCTACCGGTACCCATTTGCCAACATAAACTTCGTTCCATGCATGATAATAAAACCGGCCCTCCAGGTAAACAACCCCCAGAACAACTTTTACCGGAATACCCACAGCTCTTGCCAATGCAGCAAAAAGTACTGCATGTTCGTTACAATCCCCTTTTAGGGTTTTCAAGACTTCAACAGCACTTGGAATGCTTACAGTAGGAATCTTCTCAATATTGTTGTAGGTCCAGTTATTAATTAATTTAACTGCTAATAGTGGATTATTCTCGCTATTAATAATATTTTTTGCCTTCTTTATTATCGCCGGATTATCATTCTGAATTAGCCTTGACGGCTCAAGGTGTTCCCTGAAATCAGAACCTGAATACGGAAGGCTGTAGGAATCCGGGATTAAAAGGTCCGGGCTTGTTACAGTAAGAATACTATTACTCAAACTCTGATAATTCCCATCGTCAAGGAATAGTCCGTCAATATTTTCGAGGCCGGAAAGCTTTACAACCATTTTTTTTACTTCACGCGGGTTATGTATATACCTGTTTGAAGCAATAGAGGTTTTTTCGGTTATATCAAAGGCCTTGTTTCTTTTTTTAAGCGCATCACTCTTACTGCTGACCACAGCCGTAAGTGATGGTTCAAATTTTTCAAGTATGGTGGTCCCGTCGCTTGTAATCCATAATGTATTATCGGCTCCCAGGAAATTTACAGAAACTCTAGTGGCTTCATAAATACCCGATTTTGTATCCACTTTTTCAGTACCAAGCACTTTAACATGTGCTATTAATAAATCCGGGTCGTAACCTGTATAGATATTTACCGGATCAAACAGATAAATTTCAAAAGAAGTCCCTTCCCTTAAACCCTTTTGGTAAATATATTCCGGAAGCACTGAAGGTACTATATAGTCATTTTTTAGAATAAATTCCTGGCTCTTGTTATCAGCCAGGTCCACAATTGTAAGCTTTTGGCCACGGATCGTTCCTACAAGATTTAGGGCTATGGAAGAGGAACTGACATCATAGTTAAATGAACTGATTTTATTGTTTTCGAGTTGATATTCCGATTCAATATTCATTTCGGTCTCTGTCCCCAGTAAATTCAGGTTTAATACGGTTTGCTCATTAATTTTTGTCTTGTTTCCCGTTTCAGATATTTTTCTGAAAATATGGCCGACTTTATTGTCCCCTGAGTATATTTCCATCCATACTTCGTTTAATGGTTTTGACGAAGAAATATTGGCTGAGATTATTAAAAAAACCGTTATTAACAGAATAGTATTTTTAAGCATTATTGTTTAAACCCGGCATTGATTATGCAAATTAAATAATAGCTGATTAAATCGTTTATATTTAATAAACTATATAACGGCAATTTTGTTTAATTTCATAATTGACACTGAATTATAAATTAGGTTGATTTATGCCCATGGATCTCCAGGAAATATATAAAAAAATCATAGAAGAAAAAAGAATTACAGAGGAAGAAGGCCTTTATCTTTTAAGGGAAGGCGATATTCTGCAGCTCGGAGCTTTAGCCAATATTGCAAGAAAAAGGTTAAACCCGGAAGACGTTGTAACATTTGTTGCAGATACAAACCCTAACTATACAAATGTATGTGATACTGAATGCCTGTTTTGCGCATTCTGGAGGCCCCCGGGTGCAAATGATGCATATACCCTTTCTGTAGACAAGCTAATTAGCATGATGAAGACATCATTTCATAACGGTGCAACAACAGTACTGCTTCAGGGGGGCCATAACCCTGAATTAAAACTTGATTATTACCTCGAGATCGTAAGAAGAGCCGTTTCAGAAATTCCCGATCTCCATCTCCATGCTTTTTCTGCTCCGGAAATTGCAGCAATTTCCAAATATGAAGATATTCCCACTAAACAGGTCCTTCAAAGCCTTTGGGACGCAGGCCTTCGCACTATTCCAGGCGGCGGTGCTGAAGTGCTTACCAATAAAATGAGAAAAAAGATCAGCCCTCTTAAAATAGATGCTGACAAATGGCTAGAAGTCACCAAAGAAGCACATGAGACAGGTTTTAAAACCACTGCTACCATGATGTTTGGCCATTTTGAAGAAGATGAAGATATAATGGAGCATCTTAGGCGTACCAGAGAACTGCAGGATGAAACTGGTGGTTTCCTTGCCTTTATCCCATGGATTTTTAAACCAAAAAACACCTTTCTCGAAAGAAAACTCCCCAATGAAATTGGAGGAGACAGGTACCTTAGAGTACTTGCAGTAAGCCGGATATTTCTTGATAACTTCCAGCATATTCAGGGTTCATGGTTTACCCAGGGTAAAAAAATGGGTTCCATAACAATGCATTATGGGGCAAGCGACCTTGGCGGGACTTTATTTGATGAAAATGTACTTGCGTGTGCCGAGAACAAGAGGCGCTCCACAATTGACGAACTCGTTCATATGATAAAAAGTGCCGGGTTTAAACCGGCCCAAAGAAATACTTTTTATGATGTTATCGAATACTTTTAGAGAAACTCCATATTTAAAAATCTTTACAACAACTTAATTTTATTAGATACTTTTCAGATAAATATCCCGGAGGAGGGAATATAAAGTGCACAGGAAAATTGCCCTTGTTCTAATCATTTCATTAATTACGGTATCATGCGGTTCAAGAAGGACTTATCAGACCCAGGCCCCAACACAAAGTTTTTCTTCTTTTGCCATAGTTGAAATTCCGGATTTTAAATCTGATATACCCAACACCCCGGCTGACACTCTCTGGAGAATGCCGAATTCTCTTGCTAAAAAACTAAAATCTAAAAATGTATACGACGGCGTCAGCAGATCCCAGCTGGACTTTTCCAATGGCGTTTTGATTGTGGACGCTACAATTACCGAAATTCAGCCCCCTGAATGGTACAAACAGGTTATAAAGACAGGGACAATTATTATTACCGTAAGGTTTATAGATAAGGCTGAGAGCCTGGTAATAGCAGAATCATCTTTCGAGGGTAAGGCAAAGTGGGGCTTACTTGGCGGCGGGATGGTATTTGCTGATGTAAGGGCAATTGACGAAATTGTTGACTACCTGAAGGACAATTATTCTCCTAAGAAAAATTAAGCAGGCTAATTACCCATGAGCCGTCCTCAACATTTATAAGAAGTTGGGAATTGTCACAGCTACCTGTTAAATATTCTACAAATTCATAGGCAGAGCTGGCATGTACTTTTTTACCATGATAATCTGACAAATCATCATGTTCATTTAAACCTGAACATTCACATGACTGAAGGTCAAAATCTAAAATCTTTCCATTAAAAAGTTTTTCTGACTTATTTACCTCAATATCAATAAACCCATCTGTAGTGCCATCTTTAATGTTTACCTCAACAGGGCTTTTATGCTTTAAAATTTCCGTAACAAGAAATTCATTAAGTTCGGTAAGGTGTAGTTTTGTATATGCCATTATTGTTTAGTTTGTTGTGTTGATAAATTCTTTAGATCTTCTAACCACTTCTTTATTGTCCGGTTTAATACCACTTCCCGTTAAAGCAGTTGAAATGCCAAGCAGAGAAGCTCCCGCGTTTAAGTAATCCCTGGAATTTTCTAAGTTTATACCGCCTGTTACCAGGAGCTTTATGAAAGGAAGTGCCTCTTTGATTGCCTTCACATAACCCGGGCCGCCAAGGGAAGCAGGAAATATTTTCACATAATCAGCACCCAGATTATAGGCATTTACAATCTCGGACGAAGTATAAGCACCTGCTATTGAAATTAGCCCCTTAGACTTTGTATATTTTATAATATCACTGTCAGTATGAGGTGAAACAATAAACTTTGCTCCGGATTTGTAAGACAGCTTAGCCGACTCTAAATCAAGGACTGTACCGGCACCAGTAATTACATTTTCTATATTTGATAGTTCACTAAGGACTTCATATGAATTTTTCTTTATTGTAATTACCTCGAGGAGATTTATACCGCCCTCAATACAGGCGCAAGAAAAATCGAGCGAAGCTTTCTTATCATCAAATCTTACTACTGCTATAACATTTTTATCATTCATATTATTAATCTTTTTAATATTAACTGTTTATTTCTTTATTTTTCCCGCTTTGAATATGTAATTTTTTTAGGTAAATTTTGATAGATAAAATTTTAGTAACAAAAATATTATGGAAATAAACAATCAGCAAATCGAAACAATGGTTACCGAGTTTGTGACCAAGAGTAAGGAGCTTGGCCTTAAAGTAACTCCGCAAAGGACAGCTATATACAAGGAACTTGCAAAAACAGACCAGCATCCAAGTACGGAAATGATTTACAAGAATATTAAGGATTATTTCCCTAACATCTCTCTTACCACTGTATACAGGACACTTGAAACTTTTGAGAAACACGGCCTTATTTCCGTAGTAAACCAGCTCTACAATGCAGCCAGGTATGATGCCAATCTTACACCTCACCACCATATAGTCTGCGTGGAATGTAAGAAGATCGAAGATATCTACGATAGTTCGGTTAACTATACAAAAATTGACAATAAAATTCAGGACTACGAAGTTGTTGGTTACTCGGTTTTATTCAATGGCATCTGCTCTTCCTGTTCAGATAAGTAGTACCGATAATTATCCCTGCACAAATCATTATTATTCACAAAAATAGTATTTACTTCATATAATATTATATTTCTAAAATACTAATTATATATGGAGTGTCACCATGAAGATTCCTGAAGGTTTTGATAAAGCCATAAACTTTGGACTGCTTGATTCAATTTTCTCGAGAAGGTCAAGAAGGTTTGGCCTTGGAATGGAAATTCCTGAAGGTACATTACAATACAAATCCAGTCATGACCCCCACCCGCTATCCGAACTGGAAGAGGCTTTTCTTATCTGGGCCGGGACCGGGACTACAGGGCTTTCACTTGGCGACCTTCCGCGTTCAGGTATTTCATGGCTTTTTCAGTGGACAGGCAGAAGCTGGCCATGCTCCTGCAATTCACATTCGACAGAACTGTTTTACACCAATGATGAAGGCGTCTACATGGTAAAGCTTTTTGACCTTATGCCTGAGGACACTTCAATCTTTACAAACCTCGGCCGTGAGCAGCAAATGGAGAAGGTCCTAGAGCTTTTTAATAAAAGTAAAATCAAAATTGAAGACGGCAGGGCTGATTTGCCTAAAGGCGAACCAGGCCTGTTTGATTTTAATGCATGGAACTGTAATAAACCCGGAACAACTTTTTTTATTCCCGTTACAAACACAACTGTTGAATACATGGTACTGCTATTCATATATTTTGGATCAAAATACGGCTTTAACATCGTAGACGAGTTAAACGGCGGAAGGTCCTGCGGACTGGATAAATGGATTGAAAAAGGCTTCATAAGAAAAGATGTAGAACTGTCCCTGTTTGACCTTGAGCTTAGGGTATTAACAACACTTAATGTTGAGCAGGCATTTATCAGTCAGAACATGAACCTCGCTCTTCAGGCACTCGGGCTTGGAGGCTGGACCTTTACAGGCCTTTTACCTCATTATGCCCTCGGTGTAGACCCAAAATATAAGGGACTTGGATTCAGGTTTAATCAACCGGAAAAATCAGTGCGGTCCACAAAAGCCCCTTACCCGGTTGGGAGGGACGGAGTATTTGAGTCTCTTTGCCCGCCATATGTAAAAGATATGAATGAAGCGGTAGACAAATTCTTACAGATGAGAGGAGAGTTTTGGAAGGAAGAAAACCCCTACCCTTATAAGGAGCCAAAAGATGTCCTTGAAGATGAATACCATCCATCAGAAGTCAGGATCCAGATTGTAAAAGACTTCTGTACATATATTTTTGAAAACTATGGGAGGTTTCCGGCTTTTCTTGACCCAATGTTTACCCGGCTTGTTTTCCAGGCCCACCATCTTGACCTGGACTTTTATGACAAACATTTCAGGGAAGATTCATATCATGAAATGCATAAACAGCATTTTAGTCTATGGCACCCGGAAATTAATGACCCTTTTAAAAAGTAATAGTTTTAATAAAAACTATTTTTTTACTCTTTCTATATAGTTGCCGTTTCTTGTATCAACTTTGACCCTGTCGCCCATGTTAACAAAAAGAGGGACATTTATTGTTGCGCCGGTCTCAATTGTAGCGGGTTTGGTAGTACTGGATACAGTATCACCTTTTACGCCCGGTTCGGTATATGTAATTTCAAACTCAACACTTGTAGGCAGTTCAATACCGATGGGCTTGTCCTGGTAAATCTGCACTTCTACTTCCTGCTGTTCTTTCATGAATTTTTGGGTATCTCCGACCTGATCAGTATTAAAACTGATCTGTTCATAACTTTCGGTATCCATAAAGTGAAAACCCATATCATCGCTGTACAGAAACTGCATGGTCTTTCTTTCAATATCGGGAACATCAAATGATTCTCCGGACCTGAACTTCTTTTCCTGAACGGCCCCGCTTACTATATTTTTCAGTTTTGTGGTTACAATGGCACCCATCCTTCCCATCTTGGAACTTGAAAATTCAACTATTTCCCAGATGTTTCCTTCATATTCAATTTTTAAACCTTTATAAAACCTGCTTGTGTCTACACCCATAATAATTACCTCCGGACTTATTCATCATCATCACCTGCCAGCCCTATATCCAGGCTGGAACGGTTTACTTTGTCTTCAATTTTAAATTTTTCATCTGCCCAAGAACCAAGGTCAATAAGCTTACATCTTTCACTGCAAAAAGGTTTGTATTTATTCCCTTCCCAGGTAGTAACGCCGCTGCAATGAGGACATTTAATTTTCATTTCTATTTTTCACCTGTTTGCAGTTCCACCAGTTCGCAAATAATATGTGCCACAGTTATGTGGACTTCCTGAATCCTTGCAGTAGATTCAGATGGAACAGAAATAATACATTTTGACAGTTTTTTTAATTTAATAAAGTTATTTCCTGTAAAAACAATAGTTGTCATACCTAATGATTTTGCAGCCTTAAGCCCATTTAAAACATTTGCCGAATTTCCACTGGTAGTAAGGCCAATGGCTATATCGTTCTTTTTTCCAAGTGCTTCAATCTGTCTTGAGAATATGTTCTCATAACCAAAATCATTTGCAATAGAGGTAATTACGGAAGTATCAGTGGCAAGGGAAACAGCGGGAAGCGCTTTCCTGTTAAGCAGGAACCTGTTTACATATTCAGCTGCGATATGCTGGGCATCTGATGCACTGCCGCCGTTGCCAAAAATTATCAGTTTTCCTCCGGACTTAAAACATTTGTTGATAAGATTTGTTGCATTAATCACACTTTCAAGTGATTCCTGTGCAAACTTGAGTTTAAGATCGGCACTCTCCCGAAGTATGGATATTATTTTTTCTTTCAAATTCATGTCCTCCCAAACATTTTTTCAAGCTCAGGGTATGTAACAACCCTTGCTACAGGCCTTCCGTGTGGGCAGGAATGCGGGAATTCAGCTGCATCAAGGCTTTGGAGTAATGCATAAATCATTTCCGTATTTAAGCTTTGGTTGGCCCTGATCGACCCGTGACATGCCATTGTGGCAAAAATCAGGTCAAACTTGTCTGCAAGTGACCTGCTTTCATTAAACTCTTCAAGTTCAGCCAGAAGGTCTATAATTATCTCTGAGGGCTTTTGGGACTCTAACATTGCCGGTATTGATACAATACGTATCGCGGAATCACCAAAAAGCACACATCCATAACCAAGCTCATCAAGTTCTGACTGGTATTTTTCAAAAAGTTTGATCTCCCCGGGAGAAACTTCCACTATCTCAGGTATTAGCAGATCCTGCTTCTGGACTTTTCCGGATTCAAGAAAACTCTTTTTAAATTTTTCATAATTAACTCTTTCATGTGCAGCATGCTGGTCTATTAAAACAAGTCCGTTTTCATTTTCACATACCAGGTAAAGGGCGCCTGCCTGCCCGAGTATTTTAAGACTCGAGAAAAAACCCGGATTTTCAAAAAGCTGATGAGATTCCTCCGCAAAAACCGGGACAGTATCGGAAGTAAAATGTTTTTGCGGCTCTTCAAAATTTCCCTCATAATTTTTGACTGAATTATATGGCTCCTTTTTATCATAACTTTTGGGATTTAAACTTTCCGAAGATCCACGGGGATTACTGTAGTCCTGCCTTTGTTCGTA
>JAJCZQ010000014.1 GCA_029262335.1 Deltaproteobacteria bacterium | reverse complement strand
GCACAGCTTGAAGAGCCGGAGTCAAGGGTTGAAGCTGCACTCTACCTATTTATGATTTCACCGGAATACGTAGTACAAAACTAAGGGGACAATAATGGCAAAAAACAATAAAATAAACAGAAGATCATTTTTAAAAGGCTGCGGTGCCTGTGCAGCTATGGGGTCACTACCTTTTTTTTCATCATTTCTTAACCTCGGAATGATAAACAGTGCTTCAGCAGCTAACATTGGTGATGAGTACAGAGCAATGGTTTGTATACTGCTTGCCGGAGGAAATGACTCCTTTAATATGCTTGTTCCAAGGGGAAACACCGAATATGCAGAGTACCAGTCTGCGAGGGGAGATCTTGCATTAAACCAGAATGACCTCCTGGCGTTAAACCAGATTGACGGTGACGGACGGGAATTTGGACTTCACCCCGGTATGCCGGAACTTCAGCAGCTTTTTAATGATGGTGCAGCTTCTTTTATTACCAATATTGGTACATTAATAGAACCAGTATCAAATGTCCAGGAATTTCAAAATGGTTCCAAACTACTCCCCCTTGGACTTTTTTCACATGCTGACCAGATAGAACAGTGGCAGACCAGCCTTCCTGATAAGAGAACCGGTATAGGGTGGGGCGGCAGGATGAACGACCTGCTTCAGAACCTTATTGGAAACAATAATATCTCAATGAATATATCCCTCTCGGGTACAAATATTTTTCAGACCGGTAGTCAGACGACCGAATTCAGTGTTGGTTCGGGCGGGCCGAGCAGTATTATAGGATACGGCGGAGGCGGGCCGTTTGAACAGATCCTGACCCAATCGATAGACAGTATGCTTAACCTTGAATACAGGAATATCTTCGAACAGGCATATGCAAATAAACTAAGGACTTCACTGGATGCTGAAAGGGCTTTCAGGGAAGCACTAATGAACGTAACTCCTCTTGCAGCGCCTTTCTCTGATAATCAGTTTTCAAACAACATGAAGTTTATAGCAAACGTAATAAACGCACGCGAAAGTATCGGCCAGAAAAGGCAGGTGTTCTTTGTGCTGTTTGGAGGATGGGACCACCATGATGGTACACTTCAGCAGCAGCAGCAGATGCTCCCGGTTGTAAGCAGAGGGCTTTCAGAGTTTTATAACGCCCTAAATGAAATGAGTCTTACAAATGACGTGGTCACATTCTCTACTTCTGATTTTGCAAGGACGCTTACTTCAAACGGCGAAGGTTCGGACCATGCATGGGGAAGTAACCAGGTTGTGATGGGCGGGCCAATAAACGGCAGCAGGCTGTTTGGTAATTACCCCGTTCTTGCACTCGATAATCCTCTTGATGTGGGCAGGGGAGTTTTAATCCCAACTACTTCCACAGACCAGTTCTTTGCTGAGCTTGCACTTTGGTTTGGAGTTTCGGGTTCGGAACTCTCTACAATTCTTCCAAATATCGGAAGATTTTATGATCCGGGTTCAGGTGTTGCCCCAATTGGGTTTCTGAATATTTAGTTATAAAAATTCACTCTTAAACAGTTCATGCCGAGTGTTTATACTTAATGGATTTTTCATAAATCCTTACGTCCAATTCTAATACATATTACACATTAAGTGCTTTATATTGTCAATAATTACAGCATGTTACATCTGGCAAGTCGTTTGCATTAAATCCCTTTTAGTAAGGTAGCAAAGGAGGGATAAATGGATATAAAAAAATTATATCTTGTGTTTGGTCTTATGATTTGCCTTGTCTGTGTGAGTAGTAACGCATATGCTCAAAATACCCCTATGGGTGGAGAATTTGCTCTGACTTTTGGTGCACAGTCGGGACCTTTTAAGGTTGGTACCGGATGGTATTTGTCGGGAGAGCTTGGTATTCCGTTATTTACTAATGAAACGGGGAAGATAATGGGATTAATTAATATTGGGGTCAGTAAATCTGACGATAGTATTAATGCTGAGCCAACTGTAAATGTAATTGAACCCGGCCTGCTTCCAACGCAGACAAACGTTGATTTAACAACAGTACAGATACTTCTGGGATTAAAATATAAATTGCTTAGGCATAAGATTGTCCAGCCTTATGCGATGGCCGGCCCCGGAATAAATATATTCTTCAATGATACTGACCCCGGTGATCTTCCAGGCGGGATTGCCCCGCAGCCTGCTGAACTTTCGGACAGGGGATTTCCTTCCGGACAGGGTAATGTAGAACTGGGCCTTTTTATTGGTGGCGGAGTTGACTTCAATATTACTGATAAAATATTTGTTGGTGCAGAGGGAAGGTACAACTGGGTTGACCTGAATAACGGCTCTTTTGGTACGTACGGACTTAGGACCGGATTTAGGTTTTAATCTAACAGTTTTCTTTACAATTAATTTAAGGGGCAATTACCTAAAAATTGTCCCCTGATTTTTGATAAATATTTTCAAATAAATATTTTCTCAAATATGTTTTTTCACAACCTGATTTTCCACATCGGCTTTTCTGCTATAAAATGTTTTACTACTTATGAATAAAGATAAATTAAGGGATATTTCAAAGAAAATTCAGGACAAATTTTTTCTTGAAGGTCCCCATACAAGAACCAGTGAATTATGGCAAATACTTAAAGTCCTGAGGGATTTTCTAAGAGGTTTCAGGACATTACATTTTGTCGGGCCGTGTGTAACTGTTTTTGGTTCCGCACGTGTTGAAGAGGATAATGAATATTACATTCAGGCAAGAAATCTTGGACAACTTATTGCTGAATCCGGACTTACTGTAATGACAGGTGGAGGGCCCGGAGTAATGGAAGCTGCTAACAGGGGGGCACAGGATGCCGGCGGCAAATCTGTAGCATGTAGTATAAATCTCCCGGAAGAACAGGACCCTAATCCATACCTCGATAAATGGGTATCACTCGAATATTTCTTTGTAAGAAAAGTAATGCTTTTTAAATATTCTTATGCTTTTGTCGTTATGCCGGGTGGAGTGGGGACAATGGATGAATTCTTTGAAGCTATTACCTTAATCCAGACAAAGAAAATTTTAAATTTTCCGATTGTATTAATTGGCAGTGAATTCTTTAAACCCTTATTGGAACTCCTGCATAGTATGATAGAAGAAGAGATGATAGATGGTAGTGATCTGGACCTTATTTTAGTTACGGATTCAATTGATGATGCGGTAAAGCACATTGAAACTCATGCAAAAAACAGGTTTGGTCTGAATTTGAAAAAAATTCCAAAACCATCCAGGATTCTAGGGGAAGTATAGCAGGGCAATATTATTTGTTACGGTTAAATTGAATAAATTATTTTTTATTCGTGAATATCTTATTGGGTTTATAATTCAAGAAAGTTGCCAGATGTAACAAGCCTAAAACATTGAATTATTGTAGTGGGTGTGCTGTAAGATGTCTTATAATCTAACAGTATTAGTGATGAAGGACGGACTGATGTTTTATACAGCAGGTGTAGAAATTAAGTGTCAGCTTATTTTGCCAAAAAATATTCTTCTGATAACAAATGCAATTATTAAAGCGGGAATAATAGTAACTAATAGACCTTCAGGCATATTCAGTTTTTGAAATGCAATAAAAATAAAAACTATCTGAACAATAATATAAATAATTACAAGGCTTTTCATTTTGTCATAACCCCCTTTTATTGATAATCATATATCCGGTTTTTATAAAATACTTCTGTAATCTTAGAATCCAAACTGTTTCATTTTCCTGTAGAGAGTATCTCTTGAAATACCAAGTAGTTTTGCTGCCAGTGACTTGTTGCCTTTTGATTCCCTGAGTGCGTGCTTTAATGTTTGTTTTTCGATTTTATCAAGTTTTAAAATTGAATGAGTTGATTCATTCTCGTCTTTCCATAATAGATTTGAGTTAATGTCTTTAATGTTTATATTTGATTTTTTATCTGATGAAATTGCAACAATCCCTTCAAGAAGGTTTTCGAGTTCCCTGATATTACCGGGGAATTCATAGTTGCTGAGCAGTTCCAGGGCATCTGATGTAAGTCCGTTTATATTTTTTTTATACTTCTCATTAAATTTCTGAATAAAATGCTGCGCCAATAAAGGGATGTCCTCTTTTCTATCTTTTAAACCCGGCAGTTCAATTACAATTACAGCCAGCCTGTAAAAAAGATCTTCCCTTAGATATTTGTCTTTCAGTTCCTTTATGGAACGGTTAGTAGCGGCTAATACTCTTGCATTTACCTCCACTTCACGTGTTTCTCCAACGGGCCTTATTTTATGGTCTTCAAGAACATTCAGAATCCTTACCTGTAAATCTTTGGACATTTCTCCAATTTCATCGAGGAATACAGTCCCTTTGCCGGCAGAAGCGAACAGCCCGATTTTATCACTGATCGCACCTGTAAATGACCCTTTCTTATGCCCAAAAAGCTCTGATTCCAGAAGTTCCTTGGGAATCGATCCGCAGTTTATTGAAACAAATGGATGCTCTTTTCTTTCACTATTAATGTGAATGGCTTTTGCAAGAAGTCCTTTACCTGTGCCGGTATCTCCGACAATAAATACATTGGCATCACTTTTTGCTGCCGATGCCCCTTTCTCAAAAACTTTCTTCATTAGGGGCGAACGTGTAATGATGCTGTCAAAGCCGAACTTGTCTGAAATAATATCTTTTAGTTTGGATACTTTATTTTGAAGCTGATGCGTGTTTCGGAGTAGCTCAAGTTTATTAAGAAGGATTTCCTTGTCATATGGTTTTATTATAAAATCCTTGGCCCCTCTTTTAATTGCTTCTACCGCGGTGGGCACAGTGCCCTGACCCGTAATTATAATTACGTCTATGTTCTTGTTAATTTCCTTTAGCTTGTCTATAAGTGTAAATCCGTCCATCATAGGCATTACAAGGTCTACCAGTGCAACATGAATATCCGGAGATGATATGTACTTTTCAACGGCTTCATTCCCGGAAAATGCGGTTACCGCCTCGTAACCATTCCTTTCCAGCAGTTCACTTACTGCACTTACAAGTTCTTCATCATCATCAACAACCAGTACTTTAAACATAATGGGTTTTATTTGTCCTCCCCTTGAGTAGGTAAAGAAATTTTTACTTCAGTACCTTTTCCTTCAATACTTTTAATTTGAATTTTACCTTCATGGTCCTGGATAATTCTTTTTGCTACGGATAAACCAAGGCCGGTACCTTTGCCTGCCGGTTTGGTACTATAAAAAGGTTCGAAAACCATTGGTAATATTTGTTTAGGTATTCCCATGCCGGTGTCCTTAAACAAAATTTTACAATTACCGGATTTATCTTTTGATACATTAATTGTTAATTTTCCTCCACCAGGCATTGCATCAATTGCATTCATGCTGATATCCGAAAATACAAGCTCAAGCATATCACTATCGCCCATAACATTGATATTATCTTTAACTTTAATAAAAATTGCTGTTTGTGTTTTTAAACAGATTGGTTTCAGAATTTCAGATATTTCACTCAGGAGTGATTTAATGTTTACAGGGGATACTTCACTTGTGGGTTTACTTGCAAACTTAAGCATCCTCTGCATAACCTTTTGCCCATAGAAGATCTGGTTCTCAACCGAATTAAGTTTCTCTATGTAATCACTGCTGTTTTCAAGTTCTGATATATCTTCTTTCATCATCTGTATTCTGAGAAGCATTGATGCAAGCGGTGTCCCCATGTGGTGTGCTATACCCTCTGACATTTTGGAGACGATTTGTGCCTTTTCAAAATCAATAATTTTATTTCTCAGGTTTACCCTTTCGGTAATATCTCTTATCGTTTCTATATACATACCATTCTCAATCTCTACGTAAACAAGACCGATACTTACCGATAAACGGCTTCCATCGGGAAGAATTTTTTCCATTTCAAAATCATGTAGCTGATTTCCCTTTATTGCTTCATCTAGTTTTGTGGAGAAAGCAAATTCATACTCAGGAGGAATAATATCCGTTACCTTATTAATGAAGCCTTTTTTAAAATTAAAAACCCGATCGGCCTGTTTGTTAAAAGAAGTTATAAGGCCTTCTTTGTCGTAAACAAGAATTGCATCAGTAGTGTTGTCAATAATGGCCTGGAGTGTCCTTTCGCTTTCCCTGAGGGCAAGGTCTGTTTTAACTCTTTCTGTAATATCGATAACTGTTGCCAGTATATAAAATCCTATTTCAGTATTAATATGACTAAGGCCAATTTCCACAGGAAATTCAGTCCCTGATTTATGTAAGGCAAAAAGATTGCGGTCCGCGCCCATTGGCCTGTTTTCAGGTTTGTTATTAAATGCATCCCTGTATTTTTTATGATTCTTTTTGAATTTTGAAGGTATAAGAAGTTCTACCGGTTTGTTTATTAATTCTGAATATTTGTAGCCAAATAATTTTTCTAAATGTTTGTTAACTAATAAGATCTTCCCAATTTTATCGGTTATCAGAATCCCATTGGGACTTGATTCTACTACAAGCTTAAAAATATCATCTTCTACTAAATGATTTCTTTTCATTATGCTGTTAACCGCATTTAAATTTAATTATGTCCGTTTATTTATATCTTTAATTGTAAAGCAAAATAATAACTATAAGAAGACTCAGAATATTTTATTTTAAAACCGGACTGTAAAACTCGAATCTTCTTTTCCAGTCCTGAATATTTAATGAAGAAACTACAATGTCTTTTTTTGTTTTGTTCTCTCTGTCTTCAAGGAAATAACTGAGGGTGATTTCTGAATCAAATCCATAGTTTTCGAGCAAGCTGATAATTCCCCTGTTGTCCGAGGCATATCTTATTATTAATTTTTGCATTCCTATCTCCAGACCTTCATGTAAAAGAAGATCAAACAGTCTTGACCCAATACCTTTTCTTCGGTGTTCCAGACCGACTATTATTTTAATTTCCGCCGTATTTTGCCAGTCCAAACCTTCAGATTCCAGTGTTCCGCTGCCAATAATTCTGTCATTTTTTATTACAATTAACTGGATGAGTTTTTTTTGAAAAGTGCTAATAAGCCATTGTTCAATTTTCTCTTCCTTAAACACGTCATCCTTAAATATCTGCAGATCAAATTTTGGAACACCTAAAAAGAAATCCTCTAATTTTTTGAAATCCTCTATAACAGCAGGCCGGCAAACGAGCCTGGTATTGTCTTTTAATGTAAACTCCAGGGGATATTTCTCCTGCATTGTAATAGTTTGTTTGGCAATATTCAGACCATTAAAGCTAAACTTATCAAAACCATTGAAATTAAAAGATAATTAATTGTGTTTCCAATATACATTTCAAAATTATGTCAGAAATAAGTGTCTTATTATCGTACATCGTACAGTTTAAAAAAAAACAGAGTGTCGAAAACATCTATAGATATTGATTTTTTTTATTCCATTTAACTGGCATACCGCTTGCTCAATTTAATACTAAATAATCGTGCTCTAAATATTGTTGACGTCGCTGCCTTTATTTAATTTTAGATAAAAACCTTTGGAAGTATAAATGGGATTAAATTTTCAGAATACAGATATTGCTGACCGGACAGAATGCGATCACTGCGGTGCGGAATTAGATATCAATGATGCTGTGGTTAAAGACAAACGGGCCTACTGCTGTAATGGATGTTACAGCGTAAGCAAGATGATACATTCAATGGGCCTTGAAGAATATTACAGCATTAAGGATTTCGGCAAACATAAACAGGAATTACCTCTAATAAAAACAGATATGGAAGATTACTCATATCTGAATCAGGAAAATTTCAAAAAAATATATACAGACCCAACTAATACCAAAACAATGGATTTTTATATTGAAGGCATTCACTGCACAGGGTGCCTTTGGTTAATTGAAAACCTTTCAGAAGCATCTCAGCATATTGAATCGGTCGAACTAAATATGTCGAGCAAAATTGCTTCTGTAAAAGTAAAAGATGATTTTTCGGTATTTCCTGCACTTGCTAATTCACTTGGTTACAGTGCACACCCTGTAAAGCCTGGTGATGAAACTAAGAACCTTGAACAGGCTGAAGGCAGGAAGTTTTTATACAGGATCGGCGTGGCCGGTTTTTGTGCAGGAAATATTATGCTGCTTGCAGCCGCAGTTTATTCAGGTGCAGAAATATTTTTTAAAGATATATTCCAGATAATTTCCGCAGTTTTACTGTTGCCGGTGGTTACATACTGTGCCTATCCGTTTTATAAGAATGTTTTAAATTCTCTCCGATACAAAAAAGCAGACGTAGATATCGCGGTAGTTTTCATAATTATTGCAGGGACTTTGTTGAGCGTTACAAATCTGTATATCGGAGGAGAAACATATTTTGATTCCATTGCCGCATTTATATTCCTGTTGCTTTTAAGCAGATATGTACTGAGATACTTTCAAAACACACTTGTCAAAAAAAGCAGTAAGGTCAGTTCGATTTTCAGGGAAATGAAAGTATTAAGATGGGATGCTGTTGCCGGCCAATACTTTCTTTCACCTGTTGCAGATGTAAAAACAGGTGAAAAAGTGAAATTTCTCAGGGGGGATACCATACCATTTGACGGGATCAGTCTTTCAGCAAATACGTACCTTGATGTGGCTGTACTTACTGGAGAAAATTATCCCAAAAGCATCAGATCGGGCGAACAGGTATATGCAGGTTCA
This sequence comes from Deltaproteobacteria bacterium, assembly GCA_029262335.1. Classification (GTDB taxonomy): domain Bacteria; phylum Desulfobacterota_D; class UBA1144; order Nemesobacterales; family JAJCZQ01; genus JAJCZQ01. The sequence goes on along the minus strand of JAJCZQ010000014.1, from coordinate 5,801 downwards.
ACCCTTGAATCTGATTTGCTGACTATGAAGGTGAAAAGCACTGGTTTTGAAACCAGGATTGGCAAAATACTAAAAAAAATAGATGACGGAAGTTTTGTAAATAAGAATCTCTCAGCTTTTACAGACAGGTATTCCACTATCTTTACATTTACTGTCGCATCCATAGCACTTACTTTTTTATCAGTTGCTTCTTTTAATCTGGGTTTTTCGCAATCACTAACAAGGACAATATCTTTTGTTCTTGTTTCATGCCCCTGCGCTTTTATCTTCGTATTGCCTCTTACTTATTCTTTCTCAATAAAATCAGGATTTGAGAAGGGCTATATAATCAGGAACCTGGCATTTTTTGATAAGGTCAAAAATATAAAAAATATATTTTTTGATAAGACCGGAACACTTACAAGCGGCAGATTCCGGATCTTAGAATGGGGAAACAAATTATTAACCGATTATGACCTCTGGGCCATATACTCAGTACAGTCAAAATCAAAGCACCCCATATCTGAATCTATAATCAGGTATTTAAATTTTAAGAAACAGGATGTAAAAGAAGTAAATGAGCATGGCCTGATTCCGGGTAAAGGCTACTACGGGATTTTGGGTTCGGACAGGTATGAGTTTATAAATGAACCAATAAGCAATTTAAATGATGTTAACCAACTACTTTTAACCAGGATAAATATTCTTAAAAACGGAATAAAGATTTCCGAAATACTGTTCGGGGATACACTTCGTGAAGATGCAAAGCTTACTATTAATTGTATAAATAAAATGGGGCTGAATACCCATTTGTTATCCGGAGACAGAAGGCTAAATGTGCTTAAAATCGCATCTGCCCTTGGTATAGATGAGGATGAGAGTTACAGCGAACAAAGCCCTGAAGATAAAATAAACCTTTTGGCCAGGACCGAACATTCCATTATGGTGGGTGACGGTCTTAATGATTCAGGTGCATTGGCGCAGGCGGATATTGGTATTGCAACTCAGGGAAGTGTCGAACAAAACCTTGGTGCTTCTGATATCTATCTTATTAACAAAAGCCTGCTGAGCATAGTTGATCTCATTCGTCACGGTATAACAACTTCTTCAATTATAAGGTACACGATATTAACCTCCCTGATATACAACATTACAGCCGGGACACTTGCCCTTTTCGGATTTATAACGCCTTTAGCTGCGGCTGTTTTAATGCCCCTGAGTTCTTTTCTTTTATTGTCTATTAGTTATTTGGGGCACAGAAATCTTAGGGGGACCAAACCATGTTGATAATTATACTCACAATATCAATATCGCTTCTCCTGGCATTGGTATTTGTAGGGGCATTTATCTGGTCGGCCAGGAGTGGACAGTATAACGATCTTGTTACACCTGCACACCGAATGTTAATTGATGATAAGAAAGAAAAAATATCAGGAAAAAATCCGGAGGAAGATAAATATGTCGATGGAAAATAATCAGTCCAGGACTGTTTATGATGATGATATTGTTAAGAAATTTATATATGCAGCCCTAATCTGGGGTGCTGCTGCATTTGCTGTAGGGCTACTCGCCGCTACGCAGCTTGCGTACTGGCAGGCAAACTTTAACTTAGAGTGGCTGACGTTTAGCAGAATCAGGCCTCTTCACACAAATGCTGCCATTTTTGCTTTTGGCGGGAATGCCATATTTGCGGGTATCTACCATTCATCCCAGCGGCTTTTAAAAACAAGACTGTACTCTGATTCACTCAGCAGTATTCATTTCTGGGGATGGCAGCTGATAATACTGGCTGCACTAATAACACTTCCACTTGGGTTTTCACAGTCAAAAGAATATGCAGAACTTGAATGGCCGATTGATATTGCAATCACGGTGATTTGGGTGATTTTTGCAATAAATTTTTTTGGAACAATCGCCGTCAGGAGGGTAAAGCACCTTTATGTTGCTCTTTGGTTTTATATTGCAACAATACTTACCGTAGCAGTCTTACATGTAGTTAACTCAATTGAGATTCCGGTAAGTTACCTTCAGAGCTACCCCGTATATGCAGGTGTGCAGGATGCATTGGTTCAATGGTGGTATGGACATAATGCAGTAGCTTTCTTTTTAACTACGCCATTTCTTGGCCTTATGTATTACTACATTCCAAAAGCTGCCAACAGGCCGATATACAGCTACCGACTTTCGATTGTCCATTTCTGGTCGCTAGTATTTATATATATCTGGGCCGGACCTCACCATCTCCTTAATTCTGCGCTTCCTGACTGGGCTCAGACACTTGGCATGGTATTCAGCATTATGCTCTGGGCACCGAGCTGGGGTGGTATGATAAACGGACTTTTAACTTTAAGGGGTGCATGGCATAAGGTTAGGACCGACCCTATAATTAAGTTTCTTGCGGTTGCCGTAACATTTTACGGTATGTCTACTTTTGAAGGGCCGCTTTTATCAATTAAATCTGTTAATTCCCTCGCACATTACACGGACTGGATAATAGGTCATGTTCATGGGGGGACACTCGGGTGGAACGGGTTTCTTACTTTCGGCATGATCTATTACCTGGTCCCTAAATTATGGAACACTAAACTCTACAGTCAAAGACTTGCAAACAACCATTTCTGGATTGGGTTCTTTGGAATACTGATTTACTACATATCGATGTGGGCAAGCGGTATAACCCAGGGGCTTATGTGGCAGTCTATTGATGCAAACGGACAGCTTGCATATCCTGATTTTGTTGAGACTGTAATCAAGATTGTTCCCCTCTATTATGCAAGGGCAATCGGCGGATCACTTTTTCTTATCGGGTTTATACTGATGCTCATTAACATGTGGAAGACTATCTCTCTTGCGCCCAAGGGCCAGGATGAGCAGCAGGTTGATATGAGTAATATCACGATGGATGAAGTTGCAGGTACCGGTCACAGAAAGCTTGAATCCCTGGGAGCTGTTTTCACAGTCCTGGTATTTATAGCAATACTTGTGGGTTCGATTATAGAAATTGTTCCAACACTTGCGATACATAAATATCTTCCTGACGCAAATAAAGTGAGGCCGTACACACCACTTGAACAGGCGGGAAGGGACATCTATGTAAAAGAGGGGTGTTATACATGTCATTCGCAGATGATAAGGAAACTTGATTTTGATGTGATACGTTACGGCGAAGCTTCGAAATTAGAAGAGTCTATGTATGACAGGCCTTTTCAGTGGGGATCAAAAAGAACTGGCCCTGACCTCGCAAGGGTTGGAGGCAAGTATCCGGATATGTGGCATTACCGCCATATGATAGATCCGAGGGAAATAACTCCAAAGTCTATTATGCCAGCGTACCCATGGCTGGACAATAAAAAGCTTGATTACCAGATTCTGAGAAGAAAACTGAGTGTTATGAAAAGACTGGGGGTCCCCTATGATGACGAAACAGTTGCTAATGCAGACATAATTGCCGAGAAAGAATCCCTTGAGCTTTTTAATGCACTGTTGGAGCAGGACCCTTCACTTGAGAACATAAAAGATACTCAGATTATTGCTCTTATTTCTTATCTGCAGAGCCTGGGGAAAAAATAGGGAGGAGATGATGAAACAGTCAGCACTATCTTATTTTCAATATCCGGAAATGGTACTTGTTCCGCTAATTCTGTTTTTCGTTTTTTTCATGTTATTGCTGTTTTTTATTACAAGGCCTAAAAACAGGGAGCTATTTAAAAAAATGGAAAAAATGCCGCTTGAAGAGGAGGAAACGAATAATGAATCAATCGAATGAAAACGATAAATTAATGGACCACGATTATGACGGAATCCAGGAGCTGGATAATCCACTTCCCGGATGGTGGCTTATGACCTTTTATCTCTCGATAATTTTTGCCATAGGATATGTGATGTTCTATTATGTGTTCGGGGGGCCAAATTCGGACCAGGAGCTTGCAGCCAGTATGGAAAAAATAGAACTCAGGAGGGCCGCTGTTGCAGTAACTGGAGGCGATGAAAAAGATGAAAGTGTACTTGTTGCACTGACATCGGACTCCACAAAGATTGAAGCCGGGCAGAAAGAGTTCCTGGTTAAATGCATGGCCTGTCATGGTAATCAGGGGCAGGGGCTTATAGGGCCAAACCTAACAGATGAATACTGGATACATGGTGATGGTTCAATTACAAACATTATAGCCATGGTAAACACCGGGGTTCCCGAAAAAGGTATGCCTCCGTGGAAAGACCTAATACAGCCCGATATGATAGAGAACGTGGCACTATATATTTACAGTATAAAAGGGACCAATCCACCTGGTGCAAAACCCCCGCAGGGTAATAAAATTGAGTAGTTAAAATGAAGGTACTTGACCAGAGAAATTTGCCGGGAGAACGGCTTTCAACTACCGATGAAAAAGGGAAAAGAGTTTATATTTTTCCAGAGGCCGTTAGTGGGTATTACAATAGATTCCGTACAGTTGTTCAGGCGGTATTAATTGTAATATTTCTTATGCTGCCATGGGTAAAAGTTGCCGGTCACCAGGCTTTACTCTTTGATGTAATTGATAAAAAGATTTCTATATTTGGACTTAACTTCTGGTACCACGATGCACCTCTTATTTTCTTTATACTTGGGATACTAACTATTGGTCTTGCCTTTGTAACGGCAATTTGGGGCAGGATTTGGTGCGGCTGGGGCTGTCCCCAGACTGTATTTATTGATGGTGTTTTTAGGCGCATAGAACGGCTTGTAATAGGGAGTCATATAAAGCAAAAACTTCTGGTCAGATCTCCTATGAATGGGGCCAAATTCTTTAAGTATTCGATGAAATGGTTCCTGTTTCTATTGGTTTCATTACTAATCGCGCATAGCTTTCTAGCTTATTTCGTTGGTGCTGAGCGAATTATATCAATGACCCAGGGGGACCCAAGGGAGCATTGGACTATTTTCCTTTTTATGCTTTTTATCACAGGGGCAATCCTGTTTGATTTTGGCTGGTTCAGGGAACAGTTCTGCATAATAATGTGCCCTTATGGAAGGTTTCAGTCGGCACTGCTTGATGAAAATTCCGTAAATGTTGCATATGACTTTAACCGCGGTGAACCAAGAAAGGGTATTGCTGATAATGTGGAAAATGAGGGAGATTGTATCAACTGTTACAAATGTGTTTCCGTCTGCCCGACTGGGATTGATATAAGAAACGGACTACAACTGGAATGTATTGCCTGTACTGCCTGTATGGACGTATGTGATGAGGTGATGGATAAGGTTGATAAACCGAAGGGGCTCATCAGGTATGAAACAGAGGCCGGATTGTCAGGGAATAATACAAATTTTTTAAGATCCAGAACCGCCGTTTATGCTGTCCTTTTGATCTTGTTCTTTTCTGGATTATTCTTTTCAATTTCAAAAAGAGAGGATGTTGCTTATACAGTCTTAAGGGCCAAAGATTCACCCTTTACTATTGTTAAAGATTCTGACAATAATGATTTTATTATTAATCATTTTAAGCTGCATATTAATAACCAGTCATTTGAAAATAAGACACTCCGGCTTGGCCTAGCAGATACTGCCCTCCCCGAAACTGTCCAGTTAATTTCCCAGAATAACAGTGTTGATGTTTGGGCAGGAAAAGATACAACACTACATTTTTTTGTGAAATTCCCGGTCGGTTTTATTTCTGGAAGTGGTGTGAAAACAATAAATATAGTTTTGAATGATGTGAAAAATAAAATAAATGTGGAAAAGGAAGTAAAACTTGTCGGACCTAAATCTGGTTAATATGCTTACAGAAAACTGGAGTTCCTATCCTCTTGTACTATCCGTAATGTTTGCCAGCTTTGTGGGAAGC
>JAJCZQ010000013.1 GCA_029262335.1 Deltaproteobacteria bacterium | reverse complement strand
ATATACAGATGCCTGGTATTAACGGCATAGAAGTTCTAAGGCAAACCAGGGAAAAAAAATACGACACCACCATTATTATGATTACAGCTTTTGCTTCACATGAGTCTGCAATTGAAGCTATGAAGCTTGGTGCGTATGACTACATTACAAAACCATTTAAAATTGACGAAATTAAACTCGTAATTAAAAAATCCCTTGATAAAAAAGTCCTTGAAAAGGAAAATACAAGATTAAAAAAAGAACTTGAAACCAAATACGGGTTTGAAAATATAATTGGCACAAGTAATTCAATACAGCAGATATTTTCACTTATAAACAGGGTTTCTGAACTGAAAGTAAATGTTCTTGTTACAGGTGAAAGCGGAACGGGTAAAGAACTGGTTGCCCGAGCTGTACATTACAGCGGCAGCAGAAAAGACGGACCGTTTATTCCGGTAAACTGCGGTGCTATCCCGGAAACATTGATTGAGAGTGAATTTTTTGGCCACGCCAAAGGTGCTTTTACAGGTGCAACCAGAGATAAAAAAGGGCTGTTCGAAGAAGCCAGTGGAGGCACAATATTCCTTGATGAGATAGGTGATCTGCCAATTCATCTCCAGGTAAAGCTGCTCAGGGTCCTTGAAGAGAAAAAAGTACGGCCGCTTGGAAAAACAGAATCTGTAAGCATTGATGTCAGGGTAATTTCAGCTACAAACAAAAACCTTGAACAGGAGATTACTGACAATAAGTTCAGGGAAGACCTTTTCTACAGGTTAAATGTTATCAAGGTTGCAATACCACCTCTTAGGGAAAGAAAAGACGATATTCCCATGCTTGCACTTCATTTTCTTCATAAATTTGCCGCAGAAATGGATAAAGAGATTACAAGTATTTCAAATGAAGCACTTGAGGAACTCGAGAGGTATCATTATCCGGGGAATATTCGTGAACTTGAAAACATAATTGCAAGGTGCGTAGCGCTTGAGACAAATGATGTTATAAATAAGGAATCACTTCCAAAACTTAATACGGAAGGTGATTATATTGACCTTACAGATACATTAAATGCAAAGGACAGTATTGATTCCGTGCTTGGCGATGTTGAAAAACAAATAATTGAAAATGCCCTCAAATCTTCAAGAGGTAATAAGACCGAAGCTGCAAAAGTGCTCGGTATAACCCTTAGGTCGCTTAGGTACAGGTTAGCTAAACACCGGATTTACGACGAACAGCTAAATAGCGAACCAATCTAACTACCCAGTTAAATCTTTTTTGTCTGTCAAGGAAGATGTTGCTCATTAAATTTATGTACCTTTATGTGTGAATTAGCTGAAAACAAGAAACTTCAAAAAAAATTAAAACTTCTTGATGTATTTGTACTTGCAACGGGGACTACACTTAGTGCAGGATTTTTCCTGCTACCCGGGCTTGCCGCAGAAAAGGCCGGACCAAGTATTATTATTGCATATATAATAGCTGCAATTCCGCTTATACCTGCCACCTTCTGCACTATTGAACTGACTACGGCAATGCCAAGGGCAGGGGGGTTTTATTATATTCTTGACAGGGCTTTGGGCCCTGTTTTTGGCACTATTGGGGGTATCGGGACATGGCTTGCAATGGTACTAAAAGTGGCTTTTGCACTAATTGCAATGGGCTTTTATCTTTCCCTTTTCCTTCCCTCGCTTCCCATTGTACAGATCGCAGTACTGATTGCAGTAATAATTGGTTTTCTAAACCTTGCAGGCTCAGAAATGAGCGGCGGTGTCCAGGTTGTTTTGGTAATGAGTCTCCTAATTTTACTCATTATCTTTATAAGCGGCGGTATACCTGCCGTTCATCAGCAGAACTTTAACGGAATATTTGATATTTCCTCAAATTCTTTGATAGCAACTGCGGCAATGGTACACGTTAGTTATGCCGGCCTCACAAAAGTTACAAGCCTGTCAGAAGAGGTAAAAGACCCTGAACGGAATCTTACGTATGGAATATTTATCTCACTTGGCGTTGCCATTACGATATACGTACTTGGTACGGTTGTAATGGTAGGTGTTGTACCAATGAATATTCTCTCAGGTGATGTCACTCCGGTTGCCACAGCTGCCAGCTATATATTCGGTAAATTCGGAGTAGTAATGGTTTCAGTTGCTGCACTTCTTGCTTTTATATCCGTAGCAAATGCGGGGACTATGAGTGCATCCAGGTTTCCGCTTGCAATGAGCAGGGACGACATAATGCCTTCTTTTCTCCAAAAATTAAGCAGCAGGAGTATGCCCCACTACTCAATTATTGTAACGGTGCTGGCGATTATTCTGATAATTGTATTTCTTGATACCACAAAGATTGCCAAGCTTGCAAGCGCCTTTCAGCTTCTTATGTTTTTACTGGTCTGTGTAGCAGTAATTGTTATGAGGGAAAGCAGGATTGATTCTTATGACCCGGGTTACAGGTCACCCTTTTATCCCTGGATGCCAATTCTGGGCATAGTATCCTCATACTGGCTGCTTTCCGGCATGGGATTGGTGCCAAAGCTGTTCAGTATTGCAATGATAATAATAAGTGTCATATGGTACAAAATTTATGTAAAAAAGAGGGTGATGAGAAGAGGCGCAATATTTAATATGTTTGAGAACCTCGGCAAATCCGGGACAGAAAATCTGGATAGGGAACTAAGGGGCATTCTTAAGGAAAAAGGCCTCAGAAAAGACGATCCGTTTGATGAGCTTGTTGCAAGGAGCCCGGTAGTTGATATTCAATATAAAGCCGAGTTTGAAGATATTGTTGATATTGTGTCCAGGAGATTTTCCAAAGTTTTACATATGTATGAGGATGAAATAAAAAAACCTTTTCTTGAAGGAACCAGGGTAGGCAACACTCCGGTCACAAAATCAGTTGCACTGCCGCATTTCCGCCTTAAAAACATTTCCCGAATGGAGATGGTAATTGTCAGGGCCAGAAACGGTGTTGATATAAAATTTGAAAACCCACTTAAGGGGTTTGAAGAAGAGACCCAGACCGTGAAGGCGCTGTTCTTTTTAATAAGCCCTGAAAATAATGCAAATCTTCATTTAAGAATACTTGCTCAGGTTGCAGGTGTGGTAGATGATAAACAGTTTCAGCAATACTGGTCAGATGCAACCGATGAGCAGCAGCTTAAAGAGATACTTATACATGACGAGAGGTATCTGTCCGTTAGCCTTGATGATAGTTCCAGGCTTGTCGGGATGAAGATTAAAAATGTTGAATTGCCCGACAAATGCCTTATTGCTATTATTAAAAGAGAAAATGAAATAGTTGTTCCCGATGGTGATACAGAGTTTCAATACGGTGATAAAGTCACGGTAATAGGAGAGCCGGTATCAATTTTAGAATTCCAGAAACTCTATATTTTCAGGCAATAATTTATAATTAATTTTTCATAATTTCTTAATACGGTAATTTCGCGTATAATTAGAACCCATTATTTTTCAGGGGTGTATAAGAGTATGAACTATAAAGCAGTAGTATTTGATCTGGACGGTACGCTTGTGGACTCGGCAGCAGACCTTGGCAATGCTGTAAACAGGGTACTTGTATCTCATGGGTTCCCTGTTCACGAGATTTCCAGGTACCAGGATTTCATAGGAAACGGGGCCGAAATGATGGTTAAACGCGCCCTTCCCGAACAAAGCCGAAGTGAAGAAATACTAAAGGAATGCCTAGGTGAGTTTATGACAGACTATCACAGCAATTTTGATGTTGATACTGTCCTGTACGATGGAGTGCCTGAACTGCTGGACCACCTTTCTGACAAATCTATGATCCTGACGTTATTAACAAACAAACCTGAGGATATTACCCTCAAATTAAATAAGAGCCTGCTTTCAAAGTGGGATTTTAAAGTTGTAATGGGTAGCAGAGAAGGGTTTCCTAAAAAGCCTGACCCAACAGGTGCAAAGCTGCTTCTGGAAAATATTGGAATACCCGGCAGTCAGACTGTTTATTTCGGGGACTCGGGTGTTGATATGAAGACCGCAGTCTCGGCAGGTATGGTCCCTGTGGGAGTACTATGGGGATTCAGGGGAAAAGAGGAGCTGCAAAACGACGGTGCTGAGTATATTATAGAAAATCCCATGGATATTCTGGACATGATACAGTTCTGAAAGTGAAAAAGCGGATTTACGGATGACAGAAAAAAACAGATTATTAAATTTAAGACTTGGAATACTGGGAGGCGGCCAGCTCGGAAAAATGCTTTGCCAGGCGGCAAGTAACTGGGACATAGAAACTGTTGTCCTTGACCCGCTTGAGGACTGTCCGGCATCAGGAATAAGCTCAAAAAATATTAAGGGCAACTTTCGGGATTATGATGATGTGGCCGGCATGGCGGGTAAAGCGGATATTGTAACAATAGAGATAGAACATGTCAGTACAGAAGGGCTTAAATATCTTAGAGAGCAGGGAATTGAAACGAGGCCTTCTGCAGAAATTCTTGAAAAGATTAAGGATAAAGGCCTTCAAAAAAACTTTTACAAAGATAACGGGCTTCCAACCTCTGAATTTATTATCTGTAAGAGCAGGGATGAGATTATTGATCTGGTAGGAAAAGGTGATTTAAAACTCCCCTTTGTACAAAAACTCTGCAGGGAAGGATATGACGGGAGAGGCGTATATATTGTAAGAGAAGAGGGACAGCTTGATAATCTCCTGGACGGGGAATCTGTAGTCGAGGACCTTGTAGATATTAAAAAAGAACTTTCCGTAATTGTTGCTCAAAACGGCAATAATGAGGTCAGGTGTTTTCCGCCGGTTGAGATGGTATTTAACTATGATGCCAACCTTGTGGACTATCTTATAAGCCCGGCTGATATTGACCCCGAACTTTCCGGGAAGGCTGAAGAGCTTGCAGAAAATATTATTAAAAAGTTTGGCCTTTACGGGATACTTGCAGTAGAAATGTTTCTTGATAAAAATGGCAACCTTTTGATAAACGAGGTAGCACCGCGGCCCCATAACAGCGGCCACCAGACTATAGAATCATGTGATACATCCCAGTATGAGCAGCACCTTAGGGCACTTTTTGACCTTCCCCTCGGCAACCCAGAGATAAAATCACCTTCTGTTATGTTAAATCTTCTGGGTGAACCCGGTCATGAAGGAGAAGCCGTATACCAGGGCCTTGAAGAGTGCATGAAGATTGACGGGGTAAATATTCATATATACGGAAAAAAAATTACTAAGCCTTTTAGAAAAATGGGGCATATAACTATAGTAGACAGTAATATTGATAATGCACTTGAGAAAGCCGATATGATTAAAAAAATATTAAAGGTTGTTACATGAAAAAGCCTGTAGTCAGCATAATTATGGGTTCTGATTCTGACCTTTCCGTAATGAACGGAGCAGCCGAATTCCTTGATGGCTGCGGGGTTGAATATGAAGTCACTATTGTATCAGCACACAGGACCCCAAAGAGGCTTGTTAAATTTGCAGAGCAGGCTGAGGGCAGGGGGATAAAAGTCATCATAGCCGGTGCAGGCGGGGCGGCCCATCTTCCGGGCATGGTAGCTTCAATTACCTCACTTCCCGTAATAGGTGTTCCTGTAAAATCTTCAAACTCTATTGATGGCTGGGATTCAATGCTTTCAATCCTGCAGATGCCGGCAGGTGTACCTGTTGCTACTGTTGCACTTAACGGTGCACGTAACGCCGGAATACTGGCAGCTCAGATTCTTGGTGTTTCAGATCTTAAGCTAAGAAAGAAAATAGCAGAATTTAAAAAAGGCCTTTCTAACCAGGTCCTTGAAAAAGTTAAGAAGCTAAAAAAAGAAGGCCATAAAAACTATTCTAAATAGAGGGCTTTTCCTTCAAACCCCTTTTCCACTGCTCAATATAGTTTGCCGCACATGCCAGAAGTATCATAAGGCAGATTAATCCCAGAGCTGCTAATACTGATCCGGCAATACTAAAGCTGTATTTATAATAATATGCAATACCCCTGTTCCAGGCACTACCGTAAAGTATAAACAGGTGTACAACATATATTAAGAGTGTATAAGTTCCCGTAACTTCTATAAATTTTGGCAGACTCCGTACTCTTGTTGATATCTCCATAATTAATAAAACTATTAGTACAACCATCCCGGTCCTGATAAAAACCATGTTTGTGGTTTTTGAAAGGATGTTAAACGGGTTGCCTGTCTGATGATGAAGGAGGTTAAGCAGTTCATAAATGAGGATAAGTGCAATACCGGAGAACAAAAGGGAATATCTTAATTTTGGACTTTTTATGTTATTGTGGTTTAATGCAATATAGTGCCCGAGTACTGCCCCGGAAAGCATATATGTAAGATTAGGCAGGAGTGGAAATTTTGCCCCTTCTCCCATAAAGAGGTATCCGGCCGGAAAAGGATGTAAAAATGTGTACCAGTCTACTAATTCACAAAATATTGATAGTAACAGTAAGAATAGAATTGATGAGACTAAAAACCTGTATACATTTAGCCCAAGTTTTTCCTGAATATAGAATAAAAATAGTATTAATATTAATCCCACACCGATTAACTGAAGTACATCAATTGCGAAAAAACCTTCCCAGCTCTTTTGTGAAATATTTGCAATATGAATAAAATCTGCTGACGGCCATTTTATTAAATACCCGATAAATATGAGTACAACTCCCCGGATTAACCCCTTTTTTACACGCGGGTTGTTGCTAAAGGGCAGTTTTTTGTTTCTGAAAATAAATGTGAATACGCAGCCCGCTGTAAATAAAAAAATAGGAGCCGTAAGGCCTCTGTTAAAGTTCCAGAGATAGTACATAAATGAATCCTTACCCCTGTAGGACTGTCTAAGAAGTATGTCTACAGTATGCCCCTGGATCATCGCTATAACTGCGAATGCCCTTAACAGATCGAGGGATATTATTCTGTTATTTACAAGTTTTAACATTTTTTTCTATTTAAGTTTGGATATAATGAAATAAATGATACAAGAAAGAATCAAATTTAAGAACAGAAAGAATTATGAACTAACCGGCATTGTACAGCTTCCTGACAAAAAGCCAACTGCATTTATACTTTTTGCACACTGTTTTACGTGCTCCAAAAATATTAAGGCCCTTGGGCATATATCCGATTCACTGGTTAAAAATGGCATTGGTGTTTTGAGATTTGATTTTACCGGCCTTGGAGAAAGTGAAGGTGAATTCTCTGATACCAATTTCAGTTCAAACATTGAAGATTTGGCAGACGCAGCTTCTTATATGAAAGAACATTTTGAAGCCCCCTCCGTGCTGATAGGCCATTCCCTGGGAGGTGCAGCCGTGCTTGCCGCGGCAGGTGAAATACAGTCGTGCAGGGCGGTGGTTACAATTGCAGCCCCAAGCAGCCCTGACCATATACTCCGGCATATAGGTAATGTTGAGGAGATAGAAGAGAAGGGGATTGGCAGGGTAAATATTGCCGGCAGGGAATTTAATATAAAAAAACAGTTTATTGATGATGTCGAAAAACAGTCACTCAGTGAGAAGATCAAACAGCTCAATATGCCGCTTCTGATTCTGCATTCCCCTTATGACCGGATTGTAGGGATAGATAATGCGACCGAAATATTTATTGCGGCAAAACACCCGAAAAGTTTTGTATCACTTGATAAGGCCGACCACCTGCTGTCTGACCCCAACGATTCTGCAAATGCAGGGTATCTTATCGCTTCATGGGTCAGAAAATATTTAACTAATGATGACCCCAAAAAATCCGATAGTTTTGTAAGGTTAGACGGTAACCAGGTTGCAGTCTCAACTGACATGTCAGGTTTCTTTTCTACTATTAATGCAGGTGGCCATTATTTTTATGCAGATGAACCCATTGCTGCAGGCGGCACTGATAACGGGCCTTCGCCCTATGAACTTTTGCTTGCATCGCTTGGAAGCTGTACGAATATGACTCTTAAGATGTATGCAGACCATAAAGGTATTCCCCTCGAAAAAGTTATCTCAAGGCTAAGCCATGAGAAGATTCATGCTGAGGACTGTATGGACTGCGAGACGGAAAAGGGAAGAATAGACAGGATTGAAAAGGAAATTGAACTCACGGGAGATTTAACACCCGAACAGATAAAGAGGCTGCTGGAAATATCTGAAAGGTGCCCGGTACACAGGACACTCAACTCAGAGGTATCAATAAAATCAAGGTTAAAGGAATAAGCTTACTGTAAGTTTTTGTCGGTAACCTTAAAATTCTCAGCCGGTATAGGTGAAGCATGATGGACTACCATAAACCATTTATCACCTATTTTTTCAAATATATTAGTAGACTGCGAGAGGTTAAACATTGACGGGTCTCTTTTTATATAGACCATCTCCTGCACACAAGTCAGCCATGCACGGTTGTTTTTAATATTAATATTTATTTGAGACAGATTTATATCAACCTGGTCTTCCGGGTCAAAAATATTTTCCCAGCTCTGGTATATGTTTTCCCAGCTTCTAAGTATTGTCCAGCCCGGGTGTACACATCCGGCCCTTTCCTCAAGAATCCATATCTCTTTCATGAGCTCCAGGTCACGTGTGCCAAGGGCTTTATAAAACATTTCGTTAACTTTTAGTATCTCTTCATTGTCCATAGTAAATATATTACCTTTCATAGAGGGCAAGCATAGTCAGTATCCTTTTCTGCTGCCCGGAGTTGTATACTGCCCTGTATTCTTTCTTTCCAATTATGAAGTCTACAGAAAATCCTTTTTTGATGTATTCAGCAAGAAGTGATGCCTTCTCACTTATATAGTGTTCAAGGTTCATGGAATTTTCCGTGTCCGGATCAAATACTATTCTAGCACTCTTTGTATCTGTTGCCGCAAATTCCTTTACCATCATACGGCCCACTTTAGCGGTACTTTTCCATTCGATATTTTTCCTCGAATCACCGGGATTGTAGTCTCTTATGGACTTGAGTTCTTCACTCTGCCCTGTTTTCCTGTACCGGGTTTCACCAGTGTAGTGGTCTTTATTACTGCTGTCATTGATTTCAATCTCATTTATCCTGGGGTAGACAAGTACCCTTGAATCGGCAAGGTCTATCTTTATCCATTTTTTAAAAAAACCAAAAGGGAATTTTGTTACCAGGCTCATTTCGGGAAGTGTGTTCCACCCCCTTTGTTTAAAAAAACATTTTATACCGATTTCTCTTTCCGAATTAGAAGGTAAGTAGATCAGAAATGACTTTGCATCCTCAAGCTGCATTGTCAGGGAAAAGGACGGGACAAGAAGTTTTTCATTTTTTAATCTGAATACAAGGCTTAAGGGAGTAAGGGCATAAATATCGGGAATACTTACGAGACTGATATCTA
Organism: Deltaproteobacteria bacterium; assembly: GCA_029262335.1. Lineage (GTDB taxonomy): Bacteria > Desulfobacterota_D > UBA1144 > Nemesobacterales > JAJCZQ01 > JAJCZQ01. Next base: position 59,274 of record JAJCZQ010000013.1, on the reverse strand, counting down.
TCCTTGAAAGGTTGATCATGGATATAAAGCCCGACACCACAACCAGGCTTATCATAACTCCGAATATCAGATAAAGCAGGTTGTTGTTAGTGTTAATTGCCGAAAAACCAACAATGAAAGATAAAAGTATAAAGATTATTCCCTCTTTTGTCGGGGAAGTCCGGGCCCAGTTATCTTTGCCAAGTCTTAATATGCTCATAAGGGCAAACCGGGCTATTTAAACATATTGATTATCTTCATAACCGGGCTCATTATATCTCCGCTAAGTCTTGAAACATCATTGTAAACTGCAAGAAACATTATAAATATAAGAACTGAAAACCCTACTTTCTGGGTGATTTCGAGTGTCTTATTGCTAAGGCTTTTTCCTTTGATCTTTTCAATAATGAGGAAAAGTATATGACCGCCGTCAAGCATAGGTATCGGAAGCAGGTTAATAACCGCAAGGTTTATACTTATAAACGATGTAAACTGAAGCAGCTGTGCCATGCCGCTCTCGGCTGCCGAACCTGATATTTTTGCTATGAATAAAGGCCCCGCGATACTTTTGCCTGCAGTGCTTAATGCAATTTGTCCGGTAATCAGTTTAAACAGGAACCCAAAAAATATTACCGTTACTTCAATCACCATTTTTGCCGCTTCTGCAATACCCTTGGTTATGGATTCAATAAAACCGTATTTTTTGACAATCTCTTCACGGTAGAGTGTGATACCTATAGCCCCCTGGTTAGACTGGGGATTTATTTCCGGTGTAGTTGTAAAATCGAGCAGTTTCCCGTCTCTTTCAACTTCAAGGTTTATCTTCTTGTTTGCATTCTGCCTGATTATCTGGGCCATGTTTTCCCAATCGGCAACTTTCTGGTTGTTTATTTCAACAACCTTGTCCCCTTTCTGAAGCCCTATTTTCTGGGCCGGTGAACCAGGGATAACATCACCGATCTTAGCTTCAATAGGTTCGGTGAGTCCAACGGTTACTATTCCTTCCTTTGATGCAATTGTCTCCAGGCTAAGGTCTTTAACAGAGCCGTCTCTTTCCACTTCGACATTTACGGTTGAATCAGGGTTTGACTGGAAGCCGATGTTTGCATCACGCCATGTACTTACCTTTTTGCCGTTTATGGAAAGTATCTTGTCGTCTACCCTGAAACCTGATTCATATGCAGGAGAACCCGGGTTTACATATCCGACTACCGGTGATTTTTCGAGGTATGCCGGGACGTTTATTCCAATAAGAAAAACAAGCGGGAGGAAAAAAAACGGTAGTATAAAGTTCATCATAGGCCCTGCTATTACGATCAGGAACCTGGAAAATATGCTTTTATTTGAGAACCCTCTTGGATACTCCTCTTCGGTGTAACCTTCTATTCCCTCTATACCGTCAGAGTTTGCAAGAATAACAGTTTTTTCCCCGTCTCTTTCAATATCAATAGCAAGTTCTTTTTGAGGTTCGGTGTTGAATTTAAACAATACCTGCTTCCATGAGGAAACAGCTTTTAAATCTATTCCTTCTATGCCGGTAATTCTGTCGCCGGAAAGAAATCCCTTTTTTTCTGCATTGGACCCTTTTTCTACATTGTCTACTATTACATTTTCTTCTGAACCTTCGCCGTACATCTTTACATATCCGCCAAGTGGAAGAAGGCATATTACGTATTCTGTCTCACCCCTTGTAAATCCTACAAGTTTTTTACCGAATCCCAGTGAAAATTTTTCTACTCTCACGCCGCGCCATTTTGCTACCAGAAAATGTCCCATCTCGTGAATAAATACTAAAATTCCTATTACAAATAAAAATGCTATAAGGGCAGTCATTAATTTCTCCTAATTTATAAGTGATTTAGCTTCTGATCTTGCCCATTTATCGGCAATCAGGCTGTCTTCAATGGAAAATATATCTACTGTTTTATGAAGTTCCATTACTTTTTCAATTATTTTAACTATTTCTGTGTAATTTATTTTCTTATTTAAAAACTCGTTTACAGCTATTTCATTTGCAGCATTAAGTACTGCCGGCATTGTCCCGCCTTCTTTAATGGCCTGGAAAGCAAGCCCAAGTCCCCTGAATTTATTGAAGTCTACCTCTTCAAAAGAAAGTGAAGAATAGTCAACGGGCACTGCATCCGCTTTATTTAACGGTAGCCTCCCGGGATAAGAGAGGGCATAAGCTATCGGGATTTTCATGTCCGGAATACCCAGCTGCGAAATAATGGAGCCGTCTATAAATTCAACCATAGAGTGTACTATACTTTGAGGATGAATCCACACCGAAATGGATTCAACACTAATATCAAAAAGCCACCTGGCTTCGATAACTTCAAAACCTTTATTTATAAGGGTGGAAGAATCAATTGTAATTTTATTGCCCATTTTCCATGTTGGATGTTTAAGTGCACTCTCCACAGTCACACCGGACAGATCCTCTTTGGGTGTGTTTCTAAACGGGCCGCCTGAGGCTGTAATTATCAGTTTTTTTACTTCACTTCTGGGTGAACCGCTAAGGGCCTGGAATATTGCACTGTGTTCACTGTCTATGGGAAGTATCTGCGAGCCGCTTTTTTTTGCTGCTTCAGTAAGTACCTTGCCGGCCACCACAAGTGATTCCTTGTTGGCAAGGCCAACTGCCTTCCCGGCTTCGATTGCGGCGTAGGTTGGTTTTAGTCCTGCAGAACCAACCATCGAGGAAACAACCATATCTGCCCCGGGTAATGTGGCAATCTTACAATAACCCTCATCACCATAAATAATCTCTGTCTGGCTGTAATTTAAAATGCTTTGTAGTTCATCTGCATATTCTTCATTTTTAACAGCTGCAAATTTCGGCTTAAATTTCTCAACCTGTTTTTTTAAAAGATCTGTATTGGTGCCTGCTCCAAGTGCAATAACCTCAAACCTGTCCGGAAACTGTTCGATGACTTCAAGTGTCTGCGTGCCGATGGAGCCTGTTGATCCCAGTATTGATATTTTTTTCAAAGTTAATCTCTTTTTTGAATCTGTTTCCCGGTAAGGCCAAAGCGCCTTTCACGGTTTTGGTAATTTTGGATTGCTTTTATCAGGTGGCGTTTTCTAAAGTTGGGCCAAAGGGTTTTAGTCACGTAAATCTCAGTATAGGCCAGTTGCCATAAAAGAAAGTTTGAGATCCTCATCTCCCCGCTCGTCCTTATGAGAAGATCCGGGTCCGGAATGTCCGATGTATAAAGATGTTTGCTTATGGTCTCTTCGTCTATTTTCTCGGGGTCTATACCTTTTTTGATCAATGTCTTTACAGTGTCGACTATTTCTTCCCTGCTCCCGTAACTTAGTGCGAGGGTGAGTGTCATGGTTTTGCAGTCTTTTGTTTTGTGGATAATAGATTCTAGTGTTTCAACTACGTCTTCCGGGAGCTGATAGAGCCTGCCGATAGCATTTAGTTTTATGTCCTGCTCTACCAGTCTTTCACCTTCTTCTATCAGGTACTGTTTCAGCAGTTCCATTAGTGCCAGTACTTCTTTTTTTGGCCTGTTCCAGTTCTGTGCTGAAAAAGCAAAGAGGGTTATATATTTAAGGCCGACTTCCCTGCCAGCACCAACTATCGAGCTTACGGCTTTTATTCCTTCCCTGTGCCCGGTGATTCTGCTGAGGTTTTTGCGTTCGGCCCACCTTCCGTTGCCGTCCATTATTATTACCACGTGCTCAGGTAAGTGTTTATGGTCTAATTTGTCAGGATTTTTCATAATAAACTGCTCAGGTAAGGATTTCTATTCGGAAAACATAGGGTAAAGTTAATACAGGTATTTATATATTAATGATACGGGGAAAGCGATAAACTGAATTATTAATATTACACACACTAATACTATAAAAGTTAGAATGTATACAAATACAGCACCAACATAGAAAAGGACTTTGGTGAGAATAAACCAGTTCTTTGTAATTTCAGGAATAGAAGTATTGAAACTTTCCAGATATCTTTTAATAAGGTTTAAAAATAATTGAGTCATATTCACCCGGTGTTTTAAAGTTCTAAATTGTAATACTTTATCAGAAAAAATCTAGTTGTAATGTTCTTGTTTTTCTGAATCAATATTATAAATATAATCTACTAAATTATTATGAAAAAGATAACTTATACAACTCTTATTTTATTATGTTTCCAGTTGCCCCTTTTTGCCTCTAATGATGACGTATATAAGGGACTGTCTAATTTTACCAAGGTGCTGGACCTGATTGAGAACAACTATGTTGACGAAGTAGAGTCCAGAAAACTTACGGAGCAGGCAATAAACGGCATGCTCAGGACACTGGATCCTTATTCAGTCTACCTTTCGCCTGAGAATTTCAACGAACTCGAAGTGGATACTTACGGGGAGTTCGGCGGCCTGGGAATAGAAGTTACAAATAAAAACGGGCTTCTAACAATTATTTCTGCGATTGATGATACACCTGCTTCACGCGCCGGGATAAAATCCGGTGATGTAATAACCGCTATTAACGGTAAAATTGTGCGCGGCCTAAGCTCCGCCGAAGCAATCAGGCAGCTTAGAGGCCCCGTCGGATCCGAAGTCCTGCTTACCATTCGTTCCAAGGGTGTTAAAAAACCAAGGGACATTGTACTAAAGCGCGAAATCGTTAAAATCCAGAGTGTCAGGGGAGAGATACTGGACGGTAATATTGCATATATAAGGGTCCTTCAGTTTCAGAAAAATTCCAGGGACGACTTCATTAACATCTACAATAAATTAAACAAACAGAGCGGCAACAAACTAAACGGCCTTATAATTGACCTTAGAAACAATCCCGGCGGGCTTTTGGACCAGGCGGTATCAATGGCGGATGATTTTATTGATGACGGGGTTATTGTAAGTATCAGGGGCAGGAGCGTTGAACAGTCAAAAGAGTATTTTGCCAATAATAATCACAAAATTGATCCTAAATACACGGTGGTGCTTGTAAACGAAGGCAGTGCGAGTGCTTCCGAAGTATTTGCAGGCGCACTCAAAGATACGGGCAATGCAACTATTGTGGGTTCAAATACCTTCGGGAAAGGTTCTGTACAGGCAATTATTAAGCTTGATGACGGCTCCGGCGTTAAGCTCACTACGGCACGTTTTTTTACCCCCAAGGGAAGTGCAATAAACAAAATCGGTGTTATGCCTGATGTACTGATAAAAAACGACAAAAAAGACCAGGATGCCCAGCTTAACAGGGCAATTGAACTTATTAATAAAAACTGAAATCAGGATTCCAGGTAATTAAAATTGACTAAAAAAACCAGTAAGACTCCACCTAAACCCCGGCAGAGAAGGCCTAGGAAAAAAAAGGCAAATCCCAACAAAACTTATATTGTTGTAGCAGGTTTTATACTGCTGGTAGGGATTACTCTTTTTGGCCTCAATCTCCTTAAGGGAAATCTATCTTCGGAAAAGAATACCCGTGCGTCTGAACAACTTGCAGGTGAGATTGAAAAAGTTGATTCTGATATTTACAGGATGTTTTTTAAGCTTGGGATTTCGGAAAAGAATGTCACTGATGAAGAAACTGTTAAAAAAGAACAGGACGGTGTTAACTGGGCCCAGAATATTAAATACATAAAACTTGATAAAAATATCAGTAAAAACAGCCTGGACGGAGTTTTAAAGGACATCGGCAGCAGCAATATTAATAAGAAAGTTGAATATAATATTGAGAAATTCAAGAGCGGCTACACAGCAAGTATTAAGATAGACGGCTACGACACTCATAAACTCAGGTTTCTGACCGGTAAACCAAAAGTAGTAGTAAAAAAGCAGGAGAAAAAACAGGAACCCAAAAAAGTTGAAAAGACACCGGAAAAAAAGGCCGAGAAAAAATCAGAAAAACAGCCTGAAAAAACTGCTGAAGTAAAAAAGGCTGATAAGACAGATAAAGCAGGGGACTACAGTTATGTATCAAAGACCCCTGATGGTAAAATCCCCAGAATTTCAATAATTGTTGATGACGTAGGATTAAGCAAAAAATATGTTGACCAGCTCGTTGAGCTTTCACCCAATATTACATTTGCCATTATGCCCAAGAGGCCTCATTCCATTTATGCTGCAAAAAAGGCCGGGGAATACGGAATAGATGTAATTCTGCATCAGCCAATGGAGCCTAAAGCTTCTTCCGGATATAACGCAGACGATGCGGGTGAAGGTGTTTTAATGGTAGGACAGCCAAAAGATCTGATTATAGCCCAGCTTAACGCAAACCTTGCTTCAGTACCAAACGTGATAGGGGTAAATAATCATATGGGCTCCAAGTTTACCGAGAACGAAGAGCTGATGAGGCTTGTGATGCTTAATCTGAAAAATAAAGGACTTTTTTGGGTAGACAGCCTTACAACCCCAAAATCAATGGGATACAGCCTTGCCAAGGAAGAAGGTGTAAAAGTGGCCAGAAGAGACGTGTTTCTTGATAATAAGAAAAAAGGAAAGAGCTATGTTGTAAGCCAGCTTAAAAAGCTTATAAGTAAGGCGGAAAAGAACGGTTATGCCATAGGGATATGCCACCCTTATCCACAGACAATACAGGCTCTGGCCGAGGAAATTCCAAAATTTAATGGAAAAATTGAGATAACGCCAGTAAAATCATTACTAAATTAAATATTCAGGAGAATTAAAGATGGCTTTAATTGATAAAGTACGCGACGGCAGGGATTCATGGCTTGTAAGATTTGAGGAACACAGGTTTGAAGATGAATACGACCATGAGTATGAAAAATTAAATGCAGAAAAAATAGAAGAACAAATAAAGAAAAACTGTGAGAATTTTGGTGTATTCCCCAAAAAAGATTAAACACTTTACTTGACAATGGGGCCATCATTCTTTACTTTTACTTTGTTTTTTTAGTAACCAGGAGGTAGTAACAACATATGCCAGGTATTCACGTAGGCAGCACAGAAAGTATTGACAGCGCTCTAAAGAGATTCAAGAAGCAGGTAGAGAAAGGTGGGATTCTATCTGAAGTCAGAAGGCGCGAATACTATGAAAAGCCAAGCCAGACCAAGAAAAAGAAAAAGTATGCTGCTAAAAAACGCCAGATGAAGAAAACCAGGAACTAGCAGCACTTATAACTCTGAGTTAAAATCTGTTTCAAAAACGTATTTAATATTATCAAGCTTTACAAAAGTTAATGGGAACATCTTCCTACGATTTTGCAATTGAAGAGATTAAACGGAGGTTAAGTATTGTTGACCTGATTAGTACCTATATCTCTCTCAAAAGGTCCGGAAGAACCTATACCGGTCTTTGTCCTTTCCACGACGATAAGAATCCATCAATGCAGGTAAATGAAGAGAAGGGCCTCTACCACTGTTTTAGCTGTGGGGCAGGCGGCGATATATTCAGTTTCCTGGTTAACTACAGGAACCTGACCTTCAGGGAAGCCCTTGAAGAACTTGCACAAAAACTCAATATCACACTTTCCACTGATAAGACCAAAAAAGAAAAATCCTCAAACCGTACTAACCTTTTAAAAGTAAATAATCTTGCTATATCCTTTTTCCACAAAAATCTGTTAAAAAATAAAAACTCTGCACCTGCAAGGGACTATCTTGCCGGCAGGGGAATAACTTCGGAAATTGCAAAAGAGTTTAAGCTCGGATACGTAGGTGAGGGCTGGGACAACCTATTTAGTATATTTAAGGAAAAAAATGTTCCGTTTCAATATGGGGCAGAGACGGGCCTTTTGGTACGTAAAGACGGAAGGGACGAATATTACGATCGTTTCCGCCACAGGATAATGTTTCCTATTATAGATGTAAACGGAGACATTATAGGGTTCGGAGGCAGGGTGCTAAGTGAGAACGATAAACCAAAATATCTTAATTCCCCCGAATCATCACTCTATAAAAAGCGGAGCTCCTTTTACGGCCTCTTTAATTCCATAGAACATATCAAAAAATCCGGCAGGGTGATACTTGTCGAAGGATACATGGATTTTCTCAGTCTTTTCTCAGGCGGTATAAAAAATGTGGCTGCAACTCTTGGTACTTCCTTTAGTGCGGATCATTCCAGAATTTTGAAGAGATATACCAAAAATGTAGTAATATTATATGATGGAGATGAATCAGGTATTAAGGCTGCATTGAGGACGGGGGAGATTTTACTTCAAACGGGTATAAACCCAAAGATGGTAATATTGCCTGATGGTACTGACCCGGACCGTTACATTCTGGATAACGGGCAGGACAGTTTGGAAAGTCTGATAGATGACTCAATGGACTTAGTGGAATATTTTATTAATAAAATGTCAGGTGAATTTAACAGCGGAAGGTTCTCAAGGCCTGAACTTGCAGACCATCTAATTGAATTTGCACACAAGATTGAAAGCTCTGTAGAAAAGTCGCATTATGTAAAACAGTGTTCCAATACCTTTGGGTTCAGAGAAAGTGATCTTCATTCCCTGCTCAATACCGGCCCGGCTAGAAGTGATACTCCCGGTAAACCAAAGGCCGCGGGTACTGTTGAAGTAGATTCTTACGAACTGCTTATATTAAAAATCTGCCTTAAATACCCGGAATTAATAACAGCTGCGATTGCAGATACCATTAACGATTATATAGGCAACCCCAACATACTGGAAATAGTAAAAAAGAACATATCCGGAAATTATGAAGACATAAATTCACTTATTAACAGCATTTCAGATCCCGATTCGCAGACACTTATTTCCAAAGCAGTTTTTTCATCAGATGATATAATTGATAAAAACTTTGCAGAAAAGATGTTAAAAGAGTGCATAAACAGGTTAAAATTAAGAAAGGTGAAGGAAAAGCTGCTCAGCAAACGAAACCAGATTCAGCATTTAAAAACGGATTCTGATCTCGATACAGAGAAAAGTCTCCTTGAAGACTACAGGAACCTGATACTCGAAGAGAAACAGTTAAAGAGTGAGCTTCGTTAATGAGTAATAAAAAAATCACTGATTTAAATGTTGCAAATAATGATGAAAAAGATAGCCGGGAGTTAGGAAAACCTATGCCTGAAGAAGAGAAATATCTGGAATCTGAGAATTTTAGCGAATCGGATGATAATGAACCTGAGTCCGAAAGCACGGAAGAAAATTCTGATAAGAACTCCCAAAAGTCAGGAGACCTTGTATTTACTGCCAGAAGCCTTAAATACGCTGACAATGATCCCATAAGGGCATACCTGCAGGACATAGCAGGGCATTCCCTCCTATCCCGCGAACAGGAAATACTTATTTCCAAAAAGATTGAGAAAGGAAAAAAACTAATAGCCAGGTCAATTATTGAATGCCCCCTTATGATAAGGGAAGTAATAAACCTTGGTGAAAAACTGCAGAAAGGCTCACTTACAGTGCACGAAGTGACAGACCTTGACGAAGACAACGAACTTAAGGATGAAGAAGTACTGTTTGGTATACGTAAATCAATTACATCAATAACCAATCTTTATCTTGATAATGAAAAGATTGCCAACAAAATCAGGACAAGTTCCAAAAGCAAGAAAAAGCCTTATTTAAAAAAACTTAAGAACAACAATGATATTATTGTATCGCATCTCGAGGAGATAAACCTGAACTCCATGCAGATGGAACGGATTATCATTGAAGCTAAGGACTATATACACAGGATGGAAGTCCTGAGCAAAAGAATAGAGCGAAACAATAACAAAAGTGATGATAGTTCACTGCAAACAAGCCTTGAGCTGAAAAGGGAGCTTGAAGATATCCAGGCCCAGTTCGGGGGAGATGACCATATATCTGTAAAGAAATCTCTTTCAAAACTGAAAAAAGGGAAAAATATTACCCATGGCGCCAGAAGGGAGTTAATTGAATCGAATCTAAGACTTGTTGTAAGTATTGCAAGGCGTTATATAAAAAGGGGACTGCCGTTCCTTGATCTTATCCAGGAAGGCAATATAGGCCTTATGAGAGCCGTGGAAAAGTTTGAGTACCAAAGGGGCTATAAATTTTCAACATATGCCACATGGTGGATAAGGCAGTCTATCACAAGGGCCCTTGCGGACCAGTCCAGGATAATAAGAATCCCGGTACATATGACCGAAAATATTAATAAGCTCGTTAAAACTTCGAGAGAACTGGTACAGGACCTTGGCAGGGAGCCACAGCCGGAAGAGATCGCGGGTATAGTTGGTATGCCTGTGGATAAAGTGTCCAAAATAATGAAGATTGCGCGTGATCCAATATCCCTTGAAACCCCAATAGGTGATGAAGACGGAAGCCTTATGGACTTTATAGAGGATAATGAGGCAAAATCACCGATTGAAGTCCTCGAGATGAACGAACTAAAGAACCTTATGCGCGAGGCACTGCTGACTTCACTAAATCCAAGGGAAGAAAATATTGTCAAAATGAGGTTTGGTTTTGATGAAGAGAAGGAACATACTCTTGAAGAAGTAGGTACTAAGTTTAAAGTTACAAGGGAAAGAGTAAGACAAATCGAAGTTAAAGCCATCAGCAAACTAAAGAAAACCAGCAAATCCTCACCTATCAAAAGCTATGTAGATCAATAGCAAATCTTCATTTTCTTTATCTTGATATAAAGAAAACGAAGCAAAAGAAAGATCAAGGCTGGCAATTCATACGCTAAAAATATAATTTTAATTCTAAAACGTAAAATCCCGCCGCAACCCCTTTACGTTTCTTAACGATTTGAAATCATATTTTTTTAACGCTATTCATTGCAGGCCTTAATTAAAAGCTAAATTCTCTAAAATGATTGTCATCGCGAGCCGAAGGCGCGGCGATCCCTGGTATCCTGAATCCTGCTACATTTGAGTTTATTGTGTTTGGGGCAGTACACCTAAAAATATTTTTAAACTCAATCCATAAGCATTAATTTTTTATTGCCATAGATATATTTGCAAAACTATATTGACAATTCATTTAAAATTATTAGAATGTATTCCTGAATTCAGGTGGCAATACTGAAGGGGCCACACCCGGTACCATTCCGAACCCGGAAGTTAAGCCCTTCAAGGCCGATGATACTGCTCTTCAATGAGTGGAAAAGTAGGTAGTTGCCTGGTTCATTATTTATAGCAGTTGAAAACTATTGCTATACATAATGGACCAATACCTGACCTTTCTTTAAAACTTCTATTGAAATTTTACTCCACCCTTTTTTATATTAACTTCTTTTTTGCTTTTTCGGGCTGTTTAATTAAAATTTCCATGTCATGAATAAGAAGAATGTTGCTGTATTCGTATCAGGCTCGGGGACTAATCTGCAGTCGATTATAGATGCAAATATAGAGTCGGCTAACATTGCAGTAGTACTTTCCAATAAACCCGAAGCATATGCCCTTGAAAGGGCGCTAAACCATGCTATCCCGGTAGAAGTTGTAGACCACAAGGAGTATGAAAGCAGGGAAGCATTTGAAGCAGAGTTAATTGAGAGGCTTAAAAATTATAACATAGACCTTATAGTCCTGGCGGGTTTTATGAGGATTCTTACTTCATATTTTGTAAATAACTATAAACACAGGATAATAAACCTCCACCCGGCCCTTCTGCCTTCATTTCCGGGAATGCATTCCGCAAAGCAGGCAATTGATTACGGGGTAAAGTTTACAGGCGTTACTATACATTTTGTGGATGACGGTGTGGATACAGGGCCGATAATTATTCAGTCCGTTGTCCCGGTTGATGATGAGGACACCGAGGAAACACTACTAAATAAAATTCATGCAGAAGAACACAGGATATTCCCAGAAGCAGTAAGGTTGTTTTGTGAAGACAGGCTCAGTATCAATGGACGTTGTGTGTCAATAAAATAAAATTAATATCCCCTCTTCCTTCCCCCTTGAGGTGGGAAGGCCAGGATGGGGGTGAAATAGCGGAATTAATACCAATAAATATATTTAAATAATGAAAACAACTAACGTAGCATTTTTTGTTACAGAGTCTGGCTGTAACACCAAGCTTGGCCACCTGCTCCCGGTAGGTGTATTGGCGGCTATGCGTATAAAATCGGCAAAGTTTCCGGTAATGTTGACCAATAAGACCTTTCCTTACCTGTTTGAAAAGATAATAAATCCATTTATGAAGATTGAGGTTGTGGACCATACCAGGTTTGAGACAAGGGAAGCGTTTGAAGCTGAAATAATAAAGAGACTTGAGAAATATGATATTGGGCTTGTCGTCCTGGCTGGATTTCTAAGGGTGCTTACCCCTTATTTTCTAAACCACTACAAGGACAAGGTTATAAACATCCATCCCGGACTTTTACCTTCTTTCCCCGGTATTAATGCAACGCAGCAAGCACTTGATTACGGAGTTAAAATAGCTGGGTGCACGGCACACTTTGTAGACGAAGGGGTAGATACAGGGCCGATAATACTTCAGGCAACCGTCCCGGTCAAAGAAGATGATAATGAACATACTCTGCTCAGAAGGATCTTCAGGGAAGAAATCAGGATTATATTTAAAGCAATTGAGTATTTCTGTGAGGGCAGGTTAAAAGTCTCTGGCAGAAAAGTCACAATTACCAAATAAGATTTTACTCTTTTAACTATCATTTTTATTTATCAAAGTATTGCCTTCGAATATTAAATCCGGGTTTTGGGAAGCTATGTCTTTAAGAAATTCATTTTTATTTTCAGGTGATATCATTATCTTTTTCTCATCTCCGTAGATTATCATCAACCTGTCCAATGATAATGCCGGACTTGAAAGCATATTGTTGGTCGGAAATATTTTTTTAATTGTATCTATAGGTATATTCCATTTAAAAAAGAAAGACCTGACCCTAAGTTCTGTGTCTGTAATTACGTAATAAGTTAGACTAAGGAGAAAATAGAGAAATAAAACTACCAGTATCATTGATATACCATAGACAAGGCTATAAGTTGTAATCCCTTCGATAAAAAAAAGATAAATTACAGAAATAATAATTACAATGTTTGAAAACCAGGTTATCCAGACCAGCCATTGGTCTTTTTTGGATTTATACACTTTATTCATAATTTGGAATTTCTCCTGTAAGAATTATACAAAAAATAATTTGAAGGTGGTATAGAATAAAAAAAATGGGAAACACCCCTTATAAATACATAAAAAAAGAGGACCTAAAGTAAATTCATGATGACATACTATTTACTGTTATAATATATTTTTCTATAGGAGGAGTGTAATGCGAAACAAAACAGGATTATTAATACTATCAGTTTTATTATTAACAGCATGTGCCTCAGTTAGCACAGTTGCTTCCGGTAACGAGGAAAAAGAAGTAAAAAAAGCCCTGGACGGCTTTTATGCTTCATTAAACGCTATGCTGCAGGGTAATCCGGAACCGGCAAAGGGAATATGGTCGCAGTCTGATGATATTGCATATATGGGTGCGGATGGTGGTTACCAGATCGGCTGGGAAGAATTCTATGCTGACTGGGTCAAGCAGGCTCATGTTGGTATAGGTGGTTCGGTAATACATTCCAAAGTAAATGTGAATGTTGGCAAAGATATAGCAGTCACACACCAGCTTGTAAAAAGTGTTGACCCTTCCGGCCAGGGCACTGGTGGTGGATCACTCCGTGCATCCAGTGTGTTCAGGAATGAAAATGGTAAATGGATGATGATTGGACATCATGTGGATGTGATACCGGAGTTGAAGAAAGAGATAGAGAAGGAATAGTTCTCTAACATACGTTCGGGATGACAATGGTTTGTTTACATGTGGGATAGTCCACTTAAATAGAAATTTAAATAAAAGCCAGAGACATTTGAATTTTAGTGCCGTAGTTCTCCCCCATCTTAATCTTCCCCCATGATGGGGGAAGAGATAAAGCTGTCATTCCCGTGAAAACGGGAATCCAGAAATTAGTGTATGGATCCCCGATCTTTAAAATAAAAGGTTTTCATTTTGAATATCCAATCAATTTGAGCACAGGCTTGATTCAGAATCCCTAATACAAATTTTTTTAACCCTATTTATTGCAGGCCGTAATTAAAAGCTAAATTCTCTAAAATGATTGTCATCGCGAGCCGAAGGCGCGGCGATCCCTTAGTTTATTAACCACTATTTATTAATGGGATAGAATCATTTTTTTTTGTTCTTTGTCTTGATACATAGAACCAAATATCAAGGCTGGCAATTTCATACACTAAAAATATAACTATGGCAGAAATTTAGAAATTAAAGATTAATTTTATTGAAATTTATATTTAGATGTAGTTGGAATAAACTACGTGTCATTGATTTGAAATCTAAAACGTAAAATCCCGCCACAACCCCTTTACATTTCTTAACGATTTTAAATCAAATTTTTTTAACGCTATTCATTGCAGGCCGTTAAATACAAATATTAAGAATGAGGTATTAATCTTCTTCTTCGAGTGGTGTTAGTATCTGGATGATGTAGCCGTTGGGGTCGACAAGAAACATGTCTCTGATTCCGTAATCCTTGTCTTCAGGAGGATGTTCCCTGATACCTGGATAACTTTGAGGAAAATTTTCACTTAAAGCCCCGCGTTTTTTTATTTCCTCGTAAAATTCGTCAACATCATCTACCTGGAGGACTATGCCGCCATTTTCACCAGGATGGGAACTGATCTTTCCTTCCCTGAAATTAATGGATGTGTCGTCCCTGTAAACAGATGCAAAGGGGATAATCCCTTCCTTTATAAGAAAACCAAGCTCAAAGCCGAGTTTGTCACAGTAAAAATCAACTGTGGCCTCAATATCTTCAGCGATAAGCATTGCATCTATATGTTCGATGGTTGCCATTAATAGTTTACTCTTCCAGTGTGTATACCTTTTCGAGCTCAGGTTCAACAACTACACCTTCAATCTTCTGAACTGGGCTTAAGAACACATTCACGTTATAAGTCCCGGCAGGTATTGATACCGGTTTTCCGTTAAGCACTCCTGTTGCGACTACGTCGCCTTCCTGGTTTAACACTTCATAGGGGATTTCAATTGCTTTTTGGATGCTGTCGGCAAGCTCGTCTGCATCAGCCGCATCAAAGTAGCTTCCGTTTCCTACTCTTGCCCATTCCCTGAAAGTTTCTTTGAGCATAAGTTCGTCGATAGCAAACCCGACTATATTAACCCTTACATCATAACCCTGGTCTATTAAACTCTGTATTTCTTTCTGCGGGTCGCCGTCACAGGTCTCTTCGCCGTCTGTAACAAGGATAATAATAGTTTTGCCTTCCACTCCGGCAAGGTCGTCTGATATCATTCCAAGTGATTTTCCTATAGGAGTTTTTGCGAGGTTCTTCGCCTGGATGGAATTTACTTTTGAAACTGCCTGGGTTTTATCAAGAGGATTAAGAGGAATTTCCAGATCAGTCCTGCAGGAGTCTGCTTCCATATGGCCAAATACCCTAAGTGCAAATGGTGTCCCCGGTTCGAGACTGTCATTTACAAGTTTCACAACAGCATCCTTTGCAATATTAATACGCGGCGTGCCGTTCATTTTCTTTAGCATACTTCCCGATGCATCAAGTATAAGTTCTACCGCGCCAAGATTTGCCGAAGGAAGCCCTGTGCCTCCGGGGCCTACAAGAATTTTTAAAGTGCCTGGTTCGTTTGAAGGGACTACCTTTAAAGGCCTGCTTGCAAGAATGTTCCTTTTTTGGCCGGTGAGGTAAACAATATCATACATGCCGGGATCTTTTGGTCCCCTTATTGTGATGGGGTTGCCTCTTTTTACATAACCGTATCCGGTCCCGTATGGCGTCTTGCCTTCCACATCAAATATCTGAACATAATCAGAGTCATTTCCCGGCCCTGTCCAGGTGATGGTTATTTTTTCGCCGGCAACCATCTCGTCAGGTGCTTCGAGTGTAGCTGAAATTTCTGTAAGAGTGACGGGTATACGGGCAAGTGTCTTGTAGTCCTGTCCTGTGAGATAACGAATCTCGTAACTCCCGGTTTCTTCAGGTGCTTTTAACTCCAGAAAAATTTTGTTGTCACGGTCTTCTTTGCTTTTTTTTGTATAGGTGTAATTTTTGTATTTTCCTTCCTCTGTCTCAACCGGGACTATTGTAATAAAGTCCCTGTCATTACCGGGGCCGGTCCAGTAGACCTTAAAGGTCCCTCCCGAATTTACCTCCTGCGGTGCTTCAAGTGCTGCACCAGTGGAACCTACGGAAAGAGGGAAACGTGCAAGTGTTTTATAACTCTGTGCCGTAAGGTACCTGATCTCGTAGCTGCCTGCTTCATCAGGGACGCTCATGGTGAGGTATGTAACCCCGTCCCTGTCTTTTTTGCTTTTATTTAGATATGAATACTTGCCGTATTTGCCTTCTTCTTCCTCTGCATCAACTATGGTTATAAAGTCCCGATGATTATTTGGCCCGGTCCAGTAGATATTAATATTTGAACCTGCGTCTGCTTCGGCGGGGGCTTCAATTGTGGCATTGGAGGCTTTTACCATAATCGGTGCCCTTCCAAGAGTGTAGTATTTCTGGCCTGAAAGGTATCTTACTTCATAATCCCCTGCATCATCCGGGGCTTTTAATATTAAATATGTTTTCCCGTCACGGTCTTCTTTGGACCTTTTTGTGTAGGTGTAATTTTTGTATTTTCCTTCGTCGGCCGTATCCGGGATTATTGTGATAAAATCCTGTTTGTTATTGGGGCCTGTCCAGAAGACTTTGAATTCCGATCCTGCATCAATTTCGGGTGGCGCTTCAACAACTGCTGAAGTTTCGAGTATCGTGATTGGTACACGCTTAAGGGCTGTAGATGATTCACCGTCGATATATCTCAGCTCGTATTCGCCTGGTTCATCAGGTGCACGAAAAGTAACGACTTCACCCTTTTTTGTGAAAACATAGCTCCTGTATCTTCTGTCTTCCATATCAACTTCGGCAATTGAGATGTAATCCTGCTTGTTGTTGGGCCCGGTCCATATGAGTTTGAATTCTGACCCGGCATCTACTTCGGCCGGTGCTTCAATTGTAATCTGGGAAAATGCGGAATGTGTATAGGTAAGAATAAGTAAAGTAATAAAGAATATTTTTGATAAAAATTTCATGTGAACTCCTCTAAAATAATAAAAATATTTAAATGGGGAGTTTATATAAAATTAAATAAATATTCAACATGTCAGGGTATTTATTCACGGCCTAAAATGAATAATGTAAAAAATTGTAGTCATCCCTGGTATTAATTTAAATTTTAAGAAGTATGGCATTACAAAATTTGCGTTAATAAAATTAATTGTTTCAGCGTAAAGAAAAATATAGGGGATGGTGCAGGATTATATTTTTTAGCTGAAATGATTAATTTTTAGTAAATTTTGTTTAGCCATGATTTTTGGTTCTTTGTATTTAGACAAAGAACTAAGAGAGAAATACAAACTTACTAATTTGCAATTCTTCATTTTCTTTATCTTGATACAAAGAAAACGAAGCAAAAGAAAGATCAAGGCTGGCAATTCATACGCTAAAAATATAACTATGGCAGAAATTTAGAAATTAAAGATTAATTTTATTGAAATTTATATTTAGATGTAGTTGGAATAAACTACGTGTCATTAATTTAAAATCTAAAACGTAAAATCCCGCCACACCCCCTTTACGTTTCTTAACGATTTGAAATCAAATTTTTTTAACGCTATTCATTGCAGGCCGTCAGAAAAGCAGGCTGTTAGAAAAAATTCTAGAACAAAACTATATAGTTCTGCCGATTGCATTTGCTACAGGAGCAGCTCTATGCATTAAATCCTCAAATTTCTCAGGTTTTAGTGACTGGCCGCCGTCGCTTACTGCAATCTCAGGTTGATTGTGTACCTCAATTGCAAGACCGTCAGCACCTGCTGCAATAGCAGCAAGACTCATCGAGGTTACGTACTGCCAGTAACCTGTCCCGTGACTTGGGTCAGCAAATACAGGTAAGTGGGTCTTTTCCTTGAGTACAGGAATAGCGTTCAGGTCAAAAGTGTTTCTGGTAGCTGTCTCGAAAGTCCTGATTCCCCGTTCACAAAGTATTACGTTGGGATTGCCCTCTGAAAGTATATATTCAGCGCACATCAGAAATTCGTTTATTGTAGTGGACATGCCTCTTTTCAGTAATACAGCTTTTTTTGATTTACCTACGAGTTTCAGAAGTGCATAGTTTTGGGAGTTCCTGGCACCGATCTGAAGTACGTCGGCATATTCTTCAAGAAGTTCAATATCATCAGGGTCCATTAGTTCTGTAACAATAGGCAAACCTGTTTCTTCTCTTGCTGCTGCAAGAAGTTTTAATCCTTCTTTCCCAAGTCCCTGGAAAGAGTAGGGGGAGGTCCTTGGCTTAAAAGCGCCTCCTCTTAGCATTGTGGCACCGGCTGCCTTTACGGCCTTGGCAATAGTCATAAGCTGTTCTTCGTTTTCAACGGAACAAGGGCCTGCTATTACAGAGATATTATTGTCTCCGACTATTGTACCGGCAACTTTTACGGGAGAAGTTGATCCCTGTACTTCACGGCTTGCAAGCTTATAAGGCTGTTCAATCGGTACAACCTTATCCACGCCGTTTGACTGCCTTAATACTTCAGCATGATGTGGTTTACCGCGGTCATCACCAACAACACCGATAACGGTCCTTAATATTCCTTCTATCGGGTGAGGTGTATAACCCAGTTCCTTGATAAGAGCTTTAACATTATCAATTTCCTCTTTAGTTGCCTCATTTTTCATTACAACGATCATGAAAATAGCCTCCGGTTTATATAAAAGAGATAATACTATTACATTGAAATAATTAATGTCAACGTGTTAAATACCAATATTTCCTTTTGTTTTCGGGGTTTAATCCTGCTTTAACCATCCATATAAATTCGATTGATAAAAGACATAATAGAGATTATTCTTTTGATAGCTCAACAAGAGGAAGAATGAAATGAAAAAACTAGTATTAGCTTTATTAATTTTACCTTTAAGTTATATGGTATCTATCGCCCAGGATGCACCATCGCAGCCTGCACCGGAATTTCCTGACTATATAGTAAGGCCGTCTGAAGACCTTAATCCATATGGGCTTTCTTCACTTGGTACAACGACCGAAGAAGGTGCTATTGATGATGCTGCAGGTTCACTTGGCTCCAAAACCAGCAACAGGCCAAGCAACCTTGATGTAAACAAGTCAATACAGGACAAGAAAAACCAGGAACTTGAAGAGGCTAAAGCCCAGGAAGTCCAAAACCAGCAGGTTGAGACTATTGAGGAAGAAGCCATTCAGTACGATGATGTTTCAAGTTCAAGGCCCAAGAGCAAATCCGGTATGATAAAATGGGTTGACGATAAAGGTGTCCAGCATATTACCAATAATGTAGGTTCCGTGCCCCCTCAATACAGGGACCAGATTAAATAGAAATTACTTTTTAGTCCTTTTTGGTGCTGCTTTTTCGGCCAGCTTTTCTTCGAGTGCTTCAATCCTTGAGGTGAGTTTCCTAAGCTGTCCCTCTATCACATAAAGAGATTCATTTGCGGATTCCAGTTTTTTATGCAGGTAATGACCTATTATAAACAGAGGAACAATAATTAGTATTATCTGAAACAGGTAACCGGGACTGCCTCCGCTACTGCCGCTGCAGCTGAAAAGCATTGGTGTTGTTAGTATTAGAAGTAATAGGCTGATTTGTTTAAAATTCATTGCTCTCTCCAGTTAAATTATTATTTTTATTTATGTCTTATATCTCTTAATCTTCAAAACCATAACAATATAATTATAAAACTATAACTATTTTTTAAAAGCAAGATAGTAGATCGGCCTGTCTTCGTCCCTGAATTCTTTTTCAAATTTTGTTGCAGGCCTGTTTTTAATTGTGCCGGAATAACCTTTTTCCCCATAGATATTTGAAAACTTTTTATGGTTTTCAAAATGTTCAGTTGTGTGTGTTACGTAATCAAGATGGTCACTTGTGAACTCAAGTATGCCATCTGTGTTCATTAGTTTGTAAAGATTGTCCAGGAATGTGTTGTTTATAATCCTGTGTTTTTTGTGCCTGTCTTTGGGCCAGGGGTCGGGGAAATTGATATATACCCGGTCAAATATGTTTGGTTTAAATACCTGCTCAACTGCCATATCAGCATCAAAATGAAGCAGTTTTACGTTCCTTACGTTATGTTCTATGCAGAGTCTCACTGCTTTTTTATACCTGAAATACTTAATTTCAATTCCCAGGTAGTTCCAGTCCGGGTTGTTTTCAGCAATTTCAACTATAAACTCACCTTCACCAAAACCAATCTCAAGAGCAGAATTGTTGTCGTTACCAAAGATTTCTTCTTTGTTTAAAGGCAGGGAAATTAAAGATATGTCGAGTTCAGGTTTAATAGGGGTTTTCCGGTTCATACGGGGGTCAAAAAACTTCTCTTATAATTTCATCATCAATTTTTACAGCATATTTGCCGTCAATCCTGTAAATCTTTCCAATAGCTTCGGGAAGTGACATCTCAATTACACCGGCGCGTGATTTCTTGTCGATCTTCATAGAAGAGATCAGTTTTTCGGGGTCTATGTCAAAAGGTATTTCCACAGGCAGCCCGGCATTTATAAATACCGATTTAACCCTTTCCAGATCATCTTCGGTCCAAATACCCAGGTTAACGGCTATAAGTCCTTCGAGTACCATACCTATTGATATAGAGTTGCCGTGGGTAAGGGTATAGTTGGAGTGGTTCTCAATTGCATGGCCAATTGTATGGCCAAAATTTAATATTTTTCGTAAGTTTGATTCCTTTTCATCATTTTCAACTACATCACCTTTTATCCGGCAGCATCTTTCTACTATTAATGAAAGAAGGTTAATATCGTAGTTAAAGATGTCCCCGGTCTTTTTTTCTATTAGTTCAAACAGTTCATAATCTGCAATAATTCCATATTTAATAACTTCGGCAAGGCCTTCCCTGATTTCTTCGGGGCCAAGGGTAGTTAATGTATTAATATCAATTATTACTGACTGGGGCTGGTAAAATGCACCAATCAGGTTTTTCCCATGCGGAGTATCTATTGCTGTTTTTCCGCCTATCGAACTGTCAACACATGCAACAAGAGTGGTCGGGACCTGAATATAGGGAATACCCCTTGTGTAAGTGGCTGCAACATAGCCTGCAAGATCACCAACTACGCCACCGCCAAGAGCAATCAGGGCCGAATCCCTTCCAAAACCCGCTTCAAGCATACGGTCTTCGATTTCTGATTTGACCTCTCTGTTTTTCTGCATCTCGCCTGCAGGAAAATCCAGAAGGAGAGTTTTATCGGCAATCTCATCCAGAAGGCTTTTGAGCTTTTCACCATAAAGCTCCCTTACATTGGAGTCGGTTACTATGACATAAGAGTGGGCGATAGGATCGTCTTTAAGACCCGAGATAAAATCTCCGAACATATCCTGGCCGATCTTTATATCATAGGAGTTGTCTGCATTATTTTTTAGATTAACCCTAAGTGTGCTCATAATAGTATTTTAATCGTTATATTTTAATAATGACCATACATTTTCAGTGCCGAGCTTTCCCGCACCTTCAAGTTCTGTAAGTTCTATAAGGAAGAGGTACCCGACTATATTGCCGTTAAGTTGTTTGATCAGGTTCCCTGTTGCCAGCGCGGTCCCTCCGGTTGCAAGAAGGTCGTCTACAATAATCACGTTTTTACCGTCTTTTAATGAATCGTCGTGAATTTCGAGGGAGTCTGAACCGTATTCAAGATCGTACGATTCCTGTATCCTCGTAAAAGGCAGTTTCCCGGGTTTTCTTACGGTTATAAAACCTTTTTGCATTTTCATGGAAAGGGCCGAAGCAAATATAAAACCCCTTGATTCAATACCCACAAGGTAATCAATGTCCTGTCCTTCAAGTAATCCGGCCAACTGATTCACGGAGTTTTCAAATGCTGCAGCGTCCTGGAGCAGGGGAGTAATGTCCCTGAATAAAATGCCTTCTTTTGGAAAGTCGGGAATATCTCTAATAAAATTCTTTATATCATGCATAAATATTTTCCTGTTAAAATTAAATTGTGTTACCGGTAAAAAGGATTGCAGATAATGTACCAAAGCTTTGACCTATTTCAATTGTAAGGATTAGTTAAAACTTTTTTTAATATATTGAGTTTATTAATAAGAGGCATATCTTACGGAATACATGGCCTTAATAATTTGATTTGAATTATTATTTGATGTTAAAATATAGTGTTGGAATGATAAGGTTAAAATTTAAAAATTAAGAAGGGCTTAATATGAAAAACATCACGAAATTAATATATCTTTTCTTTGTAGTCATGACGGTTACTGCCTCAACGGCTGCTGCGGACTCTCTTAACACTTCGCGCCTGGGTTTTAAATTTGGAATGTCCAACGGTGATGCAAAAAAACAGATAAAAAATAACGGGCACAAGATTGTTAAAAATGAAATGGATTCCAAAGAGGTGAGGACAATCATTTTTGAAGGTGCCGTAGTGGAATTTACAGATGTAAAAGGAGCAGACCAGAAAACAAGGCTGGAGTTTTATAAAAATAAACTCATGAGTGCTGCCGTAATGATAAAATCAAGTGATGATTTGGAATTTGTTGATATACAAAATGAAATGCTCAAGCAGATTGTATCTAAATACGGCGAACCTACCGCAACTGACAAAATGTTTTCTTACGATACATGGGAATGGGATATTGACCACCTGGATTTAATGTTTAGTACAAACAGAGACAAGGGAAAATTAAAACTCGAATATACATATAACCCGGTTGCTACTACCAAGGTAGAGGCCGAACTTGATTTAAAAAGAAGAGGGGAAGTCAGGAGTCCGGCTGACCAGATGTTTAAAGACGGTAATTATTCCCAGCAGGGCGGCCCGGGTGCAAGGACTTTTTAACAACATTGATTACCTGCCTGTTACACGCTTGAAACCACTGACTGAGAAGATAAATGCTATTGCAAGCCCGCAGTAAAAAAGCTTAATATAGAACGAAAAATAGTTGTTAATCACAAGTACAAGACTAACGGATAATACTATCCAAATAAGTAAGGGAAATACCTTCCTCATCATTTCAATAGCGGTTGCGCCAAAAGTGCTGCTGCCGCTGTTTTTAATCAAATTTGGCAAAGAGATTGCAGTAAAATAAAAAAGATGGCCAAAAAGAAGGGTCCCTAGAAGAAATCCAGCCATTAAAAAAAGTGCAAATAATAGTTCATTCATAATCTGTAATTAATTGTTTGTGCAGTATTTGTTAAGCAGAAACAGATCTATTTCCTCTCCGTCATCTATTTTTTCAAATAATTTAGTACTGTTTTTATTTTCATATTTTGCTACAGATGAGCCGATGCTATTTGAAAATATGGCTTTGTCAGTAGAAATTACCCGTTCACTGCATTTAAGTGATCTTGTAATAAGAACAGAATTATATGATTTTCCGCTGCTTAGTTTCTGCGGGATACTGAACACATGTTTTTGTGTTATAAGTAACTCTCCGGGTACCGAACCGTCTTTGGATAATGTAAAAATATAAAAATTAGATTCACCCGGTTTACCTGAGTGTCCGATAAAGGCCCAATCTTCGCAATAGGAACTTACGGGGTATAAGCAGAATGACAGGTAAAATAACAACGCTAAACTTAGACTTTTATACATTTTTTCATAAAATATATTTAAATTTTACTATACTTATCTAATGTTTCTGGAATAATATCATAAAATTAAAATTACTGCCAAAAAAGTATTTTTACAATAATATTATAACTCTTAAAACCAGTCTTTACTTTTTCTCTTTATGAAAAATAAGTTTAAAATCAGCCCTCTTATTATTTTACCGTTAATTTTTTTCTTATTCTGTACAGAATTTGTGTATGCCCAGGAGATAATTGACGATACAGTCCGCGTGTCCAAACTTAAAATCAAGGGGAATAAGGCAATTGAAACCAAGGAGATAAGACTGAGCATTGAAACCCTGTCTCCTTCCATAAAACCGTGGGTTGCAAAACCCGAATTTGACGAAGATGTATTTAAAGATGATATCCTGAGAATTAAAGAGCTTTTTGCAAACAATGGCTATTACGATGCCGTTGTGGATTATAAGCTTGAATACAACGATGCAAAAGACAGGGTCAAAATTTTTATAACAATAGACCAGGGTACTCCGGTGATTCTCAGAAGTCTCAGTATTGTAATAAAGAACCCGCCGGGACAGGGTAGCCCGGATGGCGAGCAGTACCTGGATATAAGACAAAAAATCATAGAGACAATCCCGCTTGAAGCCGATAAAGAGTTTTCTCCAATTAAATTTGAGCAGGCAAAAACAGAGATTAACAGAATTAGTTCAAATCTTGGGTATCCAAAACATGAGATTGAATCTGAAGCACTTGTTAACAGGAGCGAAAAATGGGCGGAAGTAAATTTTAAAATAATTCCTGGTGATAAATATACATTTGGGAATATTGAGATCGTGGGGAACAAGAAAACCCCAACATACCTTGTAAGAAGGGAAATTATATACGAACCCGATGAAGTATATTCACTAGAGAAAGTATCAGAGTCCCAGACAAGGATATTTCAGCTTGGTTTTTTTAAGTCTGTAATAATTAACCAGATATACAATGATGACACACTGACCGTTGATACCCTTATAACTGTTGTGGACAGGGAATTAGGGAGTATCAGGTTTGGTGTTGGTTTTGGTACGGAAGATAAGTTAAGGGGCCAGATAGGCTGGACACAAAGAAATTTTCTGGGCGGCGGCCGAAATCTCGACGTACTTACAAAAGCCTCATTTATAACACAGCTTATCCAGACAAGTATTACACAGCCCTACGTTGCGGGACGTGACTCCCAGCTTACGGCCCTGGTAAATTTCCAAAGAGACGACCTCCCAAGTTATGAAGGCTCCTCGGTGTCATCTTCATTGACATTGTCAAAAAGGTTAAGCCGGCACCTGAGGGGTAATAGTTCATTTAATATTATTTATTCAAGGATTAACTCGCAGGCGACAAGGACCCCAATTGAACAGAGCAGGGAGAACGTATTTCTTACAACATTTGGCGGCGGACTAAACTACAATACAACTGATAATATATTTGACCCCACTAATGGCGTTTTTGCGGACCAGCGGTTTGAGTCTGCTTTTAAGGCATTTGGTTCAAATGTAAATTACTTTATGTCTTTTACAGACCTGAGGGCATACAAGGAAATTAAAAAAGATTTTGTTATTGCTAAAAGGCTGCAGTTCGGAATGTTATACCCCTTCGGTTCAACCGGGGAGTTTGATGTTCCCATCTTTAAGAGGTTTTTTGCCGGGGGCAGTAACAGCATGAGGGGTTTTCCTTTTCAGCGTCTCGGGCCTCTGGACAGCAATGAAGACCCGCTTGGCGGAAACTCACTGCTTGTTGGCAACTTAGAGTTCAGGTTTCCGGTGTATGCAGATTTTGGGGGGGTTGTGTTTCTTGATTACGGTAACGTATTTTCAGACAGTTTCAGCTACCCGCTCAACGAACTAAAATACGCAGTCGGTTCGGGTGTAAGATACAATACAATTATAGGGCCTGTAAGACTGGATTTTGGATATGCGCTAAATCCTAATCCGGATTTAGACAGGTTCCAGGTATTTCTAAGCGTGGGCCAGGCATTCTGACTTTACGACATTATTTTTTTTATTCCGCGGGCTGCCTGCATAATTCTCATTTCATTCTCAACAAGTGCAAGCCTTACAAAGCCCTCGCCGTACGGGCCGAAACCTATTCCGGGTGAAACAGCAACTTTTGCCTTCTCAATAAGCATTTTTGAAAATTCAAGTGATCCGATTTCTTTAAATTGTTCGGGAATTTCTGCCCAGACAAACATCGTTGCCTTAGGAGTGGGTATTTCCCATCCTGCCCTGTTAAAAGATTCTATTAGTTTATTTCGCCTTGAGAGGTAAAGGGCGCTTATCTCTTCCACGCAGTCCTGCGGACTGTTAAGTGCATGGATTGATGCAATCTGTATTGGCTGAAATATTCCGTAATCGAGATAGCTTTTAATTCTTTTTAAAGCTGAAATTATATTCTCATTTCCAACCATAAAGCCAACTCTCCAGCCGGGCATATTATAACTCTTTGACATTGAATAAAATTCGACTGCAACTTCTTTTCCGCCTTTAGCCTGCAGTATGCTGGGTGCTTTATATCCGTCAAAGCATAGGTCAGCATATGCCAGGTCATGCACAATAATCAGGCCTGCTTCCTTTGCTAGATCAACTACTTTCTGAAAAAATTCGGGGCTTGCAGTTTTTGTTGTGGGGTTGTTGGGGTATGAAAGTATCAGCACCTTGGGTTTTGGCCATACTTCGTTTAGTACCTTTTGAATTGAATCAATGAGCTGGTCTTCGTCATGAAGAGGGATGCTCTGTACGTCTCCCCTTGAGATAATAACAGAATATATATGAATCGGGTATGCGGGGTTTGGTACGATTACGTTGTCTCCCGGGGAAAGTATTGAAAGCATTAAATGCGAAATTCCCTCTTTAGAACCGATTGTTACAACTGCTTCGGAGTCAGGGTCTATATCAATATCGTATCTTCTTTTGTACCAGTTGCTGATTGCAAGTCTGAGTTTGGGAATACCGGCCGAGGAGGAATACCTATGGTTCCTCGGATTTGCCACTGCTTCCATCAGCTTGTCTACAATATGCTGAGGAGTAGCCTGGTCAGGATTTCCCATGCCAAGGTCAATTATATCTTCGCCCTTTGCCCTTGCCCTTGTCTTGTATTCGTTTACAACATTAAACACATAAGGGGGTAGCCTTTTTATAAGTGAAAAATCATCTGGTGAATTACTCATTTATTTTATTCCCGGTTATTTAAGGTTAGAATTTTATTCTAATCCTTGACAATCTCAAGAGATTTATTGCAGAATAAATTAATAATATGAATAACTGTATATATTTATTCTGCATAATATTAATGATGTTTATTCCATGCAGCTCGGATTCTGAGCAGGTTTTTGTTTCGACCGGACTTGCTTCATGGTACGGGCCGGGGCATCATGGTAACAGGACGGCAAGCGGTGAACGGTTTGATATGAAAGTTTTTACAGCCGCGCACAGAACCCTTGATTTTGGTACAAAGGTAAAAGTCCTGAATGTAGACAACGGCAGAATTGTTGTGGTCACGATTAATGACAGGGGCCCTTATGTAAAGGGAAGAATTATTGACCTCTCGAGAAGGCGGCCGCGGCAGAGCTTGGGTGTATGAGGAAGGGTATCTGCAGTGTTAAATTAGAAATTGTACAGGATATCTGAAATACGGATTTAATATGAGAAATGTTTTATTTATCGGAATGGTAATGGTTTTATTTGTGTCCCTTGGCTGCGGAAGCAAGAAGAGTTCAAGGGGTTACGATTCTTCTGACGAATTAAAGTATGTAGACGGATACACCCAGACAGGACTTGCCTCATGGTACGGTGACAAGGAACACGGCAATCTTGCCGCAAGCGGTGAGAGATTCAGTAAGTATGACTATACTGCCGCTCATAAGTCCCTTCCTTTCGGGACTGTTGTAAGAGTGACAAACCTCGAAAACGGAATGGACGTTGTTGTTAAGATTAACGACAGGGGGCCATTTATCCGTGGCCGGATTATTGACCTTTCCTACAGTTCTGCTAAATCCATCGACCTTATAAGGACCGGTGTTGCAAAAGTAAAGGTTGAGGTAATTTCTTCACCATCAAAACGGAATCAAAACTACTTTAATCCCATATACACTGTCCAGGTTGGTTCATTCAGTAGTAAGGTTAATGCTATGAGCCTTAAGGATGAACTTGGGTCCGGCATTGCCAGGGAAGCGAGAATTGAGTCGATCGAAATAAAAGGGGACACCTATTACAGGGTGAGGGTAGGTATGTACTCCAGCAAATCAAAAGCCGAGTCAATGAAGAGAAATCTTAGAAATAATGGATATAACGGCAAAGTAATCCTGGAATAACTAAATTTATCCTTAACTTCCTGCTGCCCAATTTTGCCTGTTGGCATATTTCATCATTGCTGGCATTATTAAAGTATGCCGAAAATACGTATAACTAAATTTAAACAGATGAAGGAAAACGGTGATAAGATCTCAATGATCACCGCTTACGATGCTGCTACAGCAGAGCTGGTTGACAGTGCGGGAATCGATTCCATACTCGTTGGTGATTCGCTTGGAAATGTAATCCAGGGACTGGACAACACACTTGCAGTAAGTCTTGAAGAGATGATTTACCATACCAAGATAGTCTCCCGCGGAGTTAAAAATGCACATCTTGCGGCAGATATGCCTTTCCTTTCATATCAGGTGTCGGTGGACAGCGCAATAAGTAATGCCGGCAGATTGATAAAAGAAGGTAATGCAGAGTCTGTGAAACTTGAAGTAAACGAGGAATACATTGATACGGTCTACGCAATTAATAAAGCTGGTATACCGGTCATTGCTCATATCGGGCTTTGCCCGCAGTCTGTACATGTAGCTGGCGGCTACAAGGTGCAGGGAAGAAGCAAGGACGATGCTGACCACCTGCTCCACCTTGCCCATCTTGCAGAAGACGCAGGAGCTTTTTTACTAGTAATTGAAAGTATCCCGGCACCACTTGCTGAAAAAATTACAAAATCTTTATCCATTCCCACAATCGGGATAGGTGCAGGAAACAACTGTGACGGACAGGTACTTGTCTTTAACGATATGGCCGGACTCAGTCCGGAACCTCTTCCCAAATTTGTAAATAAATTTGCAGAAGGAAGGAAAATATTTATTAAGGCAACAGAAAAATATATTCAGCAGGTAAAGAGCCGGAAATTTCCCTCAAAAAATAACAGCTATGAGTAATAACATCCGTATTATTTCATCATTAAAAGAGATGAATGAATATTCAAAGGAATTAAAGCAGGGCAATCATAAAATCGCTTTTGTTCCCACTATGGGCGCCCTTCACGACGGACACCTTAGTCTTGTATCCAGGGCAAACGAGGTTGCGGAGCATACCGTAGTAAGCATCTTCGTAAATCCTACGCAGTTTGGACAAAATGAAGACTTCGGGAAATACACAAGAGACCTGGAAGGAGATATGGATAAACTTTCACCCTACAGGGTCGATACGATATTTACGCCGGAAGCAAAAGATATATACCCTGAGAACTTTCAGACTTATCTGGAAGTTGCGGAACTTCAAAAAGTGCTCTGCGGCAAATCCCGGCCGGGGCATTTCAGGGGTGTTGCCACAGTGGTGTTGAAACTGTTTAACATTGTTCAGCCCGATTTTGCGATATTCGGACAAAAAGATTTTCAGCAGTTAAAAGTTATTGAAAGATTAGTAAAAGACCTTCACCTGGGTGTAGAAATTATACCAATGCCTATAGTAAGGGAAAAAGACGGACTTGCACTTAGTTCGAGGAACGCTTATCTCTCGGATGAGGAAAGGTTAAAGGCACTTTCACTTTCAAAGGCCCTTTCTTCGATTAAGGCAAGTTTCCAGGGCGGATGTAAAGATACGGGCAAGCTATTGGAAGAAGGCCTTGCCGTACTTAAAAACAGTGATGTAAATGATATTGATTACCTTGAAATCAGGGACTCTGAGAACCTGGAATTGATTAAAACGACTCAGTCTGGTAATTTGGTAGCAGTTGCAGCAAGGATCGGCAATACACGCCTGATCGATAATATCATATTATAGTTAATATATACGGGAGTATAAGAATCATGCTTAGGACATTGTTAAAGTCAAAAATACACAGGGCTACTGTCACAGAAGCCGATCTTGATTATGAAGGCAGTCTTACACTGGACAGAAATCTTATGGACATAGCTGATCTGCTTCCCTATGAAGAAGTACATATTTTTAATGTTACCAACGGCCACAGGTTTTCCACTTATGTGATTGAAGGTAAGAGAGGATCAAATGTAATATGTGTAAACGGTGCAGCTGCCCATCTTGCACGTGAAGGTGATTGCCTTATTATCGCGAACTTCTCTACATATAACGAACAGGAGTGTAAAAAACATATTCCAAGGCTTATATATGTAGATGAATCAAACAAGGTTGTATCAGTAAAACCTGATAGTATTAATTTAAAACTGGCAGAAAGCTGATATTTAATTGTTTGAATCCATAATAAATTAAATTTATCAAAACTAACTATACCCCACATAAATACATAATTTATTCTAAGAATAATTGGTTATATGTATACGAAATTATTGACATATTTTGTATGTGAGGTTATAAATTTTAAGCATTAATCAACAGGATGAAGGACAGATATTCAATATTATTATTCTTACTTCCAAAAAAATTGAGGGAGATAACATCGGAGATTTCTTAAATGAAAGCAATTATACTTGCAGCTGGTAGAGGTACAAGGCTGTATCCTTACACCCAATATATACCAAAATGTCTTTTGGATATTGGCGGCCTTACCATATTGGAGCACCAGTTAAATCATATTAAAGACTGTGGAATCAGTGAAGTAGTTATTGTGGTTGGATTTGGGTTCGAAAGAGTGGAAAACTTTTTAAGGAACTTTGACGGCCTTGGTATGAGGATAAAAACTCTTTACAACCCCTTTTACCAGACAACTAACAGTCTTATCTCACTCTGGATTGCACGAGGTGAGATGAATGAAGACATTGTCGTTATGAATGGTGATGATGTTTATGAAATTGATGTGCTGGACCAGGCACTTTCACTTTCTAACGAAAAAATCTGCCTTCCTATTAAAAGAAAGAAAAACTACGAAGAAGAAGACATGAAGGTAAATCTTGATGACGGCAGAATTGTAGATATCAGTAAGTCCATTAACAGGAATATATCTGCTGAATCCGTTGGCCTTAGGGTATTCAGGGACACTGGTGTTGAAATCATTAAAAGGGCCATTGAGGAAGAAATGCGTTCTCCCGGTGCTGAAAAGAAATGGTATATAAGTTCGATACAAAGACTCATTAATAAGGGCTATAAGATTAAGTCACTTGATATAGATGAACTTTTCTGGATGGATGTGGATTACCCTGTCGACCTTTTTAATGTAAGGGCCCATTCTGAAAAATTTCTCAATGTCGGAGATGCAAAGTCTTATCTGAAGGTAGTAAAATCTAATCAGTAGAATGAAACATGCTTTAATCCTCGCTACAGGTTTTGGTCTTAACAGAGAAAATTTAAACTTATTTCCCCAGATTCCTGTTTCAGAAGTCCTGCAGTTAAAAAGATTATTAATAAATGCAGAAAGGGCAGGAATTTCCCATTTTACAATATTCTGTGAAGAATCTTCAAAGCTTTCACTGCTTAAAATCGCCAATGACAAACGAATACAGGCCCGTATAGACTTCGTTTGTGAAAATGATAATTTCAAATATGAAGATGAATATTCATTTGTGATTCAGTCTAATTTATTAACTTATTCCACAACCATAAAAGCTTTTATAGAATCCACTGAAGACCAGACCGGGAATACGGTACTTACTGACAGCAATAACACTGCGTATGGTCTTCTGAAACTCAAAAAAAGTGATATCAACAAGTTAAGAAAAAACGGTGACCTTAGTGAATTGCTGAAAGGCAATTCAAAAAACAGCCTTAATAATCTTTACATAAGTGAAGGATATATGATGAACCTTTCACCTGACCAGGAATCACTGGACCGGGCAAAGGAAATAATCTTCTCCAATGTGGGAAAAACAGCAACAGGCTGGATTGCAGTTAACATCAACGGCAGGTTTTCCCTGCCACTTAGCAGACAGCTGGTGAAGACATCGCTTACTCCCAATATGATAAGCGTTTTAATAAATGTTATTGGGGTACTTTCAGGGCCTTTTTATGCTCTTGGCCATCCTGTAATAGGTGCAATCTGTATGCAGATCGCAACCATTCTTGACAGGTGTGACGGTGAAATTGCAAGGGTCAAGCTTATGGAAACAAAGAAGGGGCAGTGGGTAGATACGATAAGTGACCAGGTAAGTATGCTCTCATTTTATATTGGCCTGCCAATAGGCTATTACCTGCAGGCACAGAGTTCTTGGATAATTGCAGTGGGTGCAGTGAACGTATTCTTTTATGTGTTTTTTATTGCATGGTCATTTTACTTTCTTCTAAAATATACTGATTCCGGAAGTCTTGTAGCATATATGGATGTTGATAATTTTATCGATGAAAAGAAGACAACATTTGTCAGAAAGTTTATTTCTTTTCTAAGGCCGCTTGGAAGGAGAAATGTTTATTCGATGGCGTTTCTTGTGCTGGCAATTGTAGGCGGTGTAAAGTTGGTATTTATTTTTGCAACAATCGGTATTACATTCTTTTTTCTACATGTGCTTGAGGATATAATAAAGCTTAGTAAAATTAAAAAGAGAGAAATTTATAACTGATATTATCAGAGGTATTAATCATGGCAACCAGCAGTAATGAAAAAACACAAAATTCCGGTAAAAGATACAATCCACCAAAGGACTATGCCCCCCCGCTTATTTCAAAGTTTTTAAACTGGGTTGAATCCATGAATTTTAAATACTCCATATTTAAAGACCAGCCAATTTATGATAATGAACTTTTTCCCTGGGTAAAGAATATAGAAGTAAACTGGGAAAAGATCAGGAAAGAGCTTGATGAGGTAATGAAAGACAGGGAAGATCTTCCCAATTTTCACGATATAATTGAACAGGTAAACACGATAACCCAGGACAATAACTGGAAAACCTTTTTCCTTGCCGGACACGGTATTAATTGTGAGGCAAACCGTAAGAGGTGCCCGGAAACTGTAAAGCTGCTTGAAAATATTCCCGAAATGAAAAATGCATTCTTTTCCATACTTTCACCAAATAAGCATATACCAGCCCACAAAGGGCCTTATAACGGAGTATTGAGGTACCACCTTGGCCTTATAATTCCCGAACCCAGGGAACAGTGCCGAATCAGAATAGATGAGGAAATTTACAGTTGGGAAGAAGGAAAAACCATTATATTTGATGATACATATAACCACCAGGTGTGGAATGATACGGATGGTTTTCGCGTGGTGCTTTTTGTAGATTTTCTAAGGCCCTTAAAGTTTCCGTTTAATTTGCTTAATAAACTGATTATTAACGTTTCACTGTTTACGCCTTTTGTTAAGGAAACAGAAGCTAACTTTAAAAAATGGGAAAACAAGTTTTACAAAGAAAGGCAGTAATCAGGAGTTTTTAAAAAGTTTGTAAATACAGAAGCTTAGAAGGCCCAGTGTAAGACCCCACGAAATTACCATAAATATCAGTGCTTCAGTTCCCATTGTTTTCTCCATTTCTTCTGCCGGATATAAATACCAATACGGTAAATAAAACAAACAGGCCTATAAGCCAAAATCTTGCAAGCCATATGTTCCATGGCGCTTTATCAAACTTGGAAGGCAGGTATTCATAACTCCACCACGAAATAATTATAATAAGGAACAGCGGTGTGATGTATCTTAATATGTAATAAAAGAACCTCGGTACTTTAATAAAACCATTCCTGTTTATTTCATTCCACGCATTTGTCCCGCCAAAAATCCACATAAACATTATTAGTTCTATAAAACCGAACAATACAACTCCTATAGTACCGGCCCAGAAATCCCATTCGTCCAGTGTCTTATCGACAAAGATGACCAGGAGTACACTTACGACAAGTAAAGAAACCATTGTAAATACTGCTTTTTTTCTGTTAAATCCAAATTCATCCTGAAGAAAGGTTATTACCGGCTGTGAAATGGAAACAGAAGATGTAAGCCCCGCGAAAAAAAGAAGAAAAAACCACAGGAAGCCCAGTATCTGCCCATTTGGTATACCAACAACTGTGCCCGGTATGCTGGCAAATATTGCCGGAAGACTTATAAAACCGAGACTGAATGCACCCGACTGGGCGACAGCAACTGCTCCCGTAATGCCAAAAAATGCTACAGCTGCCGGAATAGCAATAGAGCCGCCAAGTACAACTTCAGCTGTTTCATTTAACGATGCAGATGTAAGTCCGGTCAGGGTAATATCGTCGTTATGCTTTACATAAGAGGCGTAAGTTATAATGGCTCCAAAGCCCAGGCTAAGGGTAAAGAAAATCTGGCCTGCCGCTGCTATCCATACCTTTGGGTCCCTGAGTGCAGAAAAATCCGGGTTCCAAAGAAAATTTAGTCCCGATATAGCGCTTCCCTCAGGGGTGTTGAGATTTAATACCTTGTACATAAGAAAAGCGGCGATAATAAAAAGAAGCGGAAGGGCAAATTTGGCAAACAGCTCAATGCCCCGGGTTATACCCCTTAGCAGAATATAAACATTTACAACAATTGTTATTACAAAAGCAACATATGCCATTGTGGACGGGCTTAGAATATCGCCGTTGCCGGATCCAATATAATTAGATAAGAAGTTGCTGAATGGTTTTACATAATCTGCGGCGCCCGCAACACTTTCAGGGGGAAGAGACGGGCTTTGACCAAGAAGGAAATGAAGTGAATATCCAAGTGTCCATGATTCAATATAGATATAATATATTGTTACAACGAACGGGATCCAAAGTCCAAATACGCCGAGTATTCTTGCTATGGGGCTTTTCCAGATCAGGGCAAAAATAGAGGGAGCTGTACCATGTCCGTGTTTTCCTCCAAACCTCCCAAGTGCCCATTCTACCCACATAAGAGGTATGCCCAGCACAATAAAAGCAATGATATAGGGCACCATAAATGCCCCGCCGCCGTTTTCTGCGGCCTGGACAGGAAAACGAAGAAAATTTCCAAGTCCTATAGCACTTCCGGCCATCGCAAAGATCAGGCCGATTCTGGTGGACCAGAGCTCTCTTTGGTATTTCATATGTTTAGTTTTATCAAAAATATTGTTTAAAGATTATTAACACAAAATTTTATAATTTTTAGATGATAATAACATATTTTTATTAATAATTATTTTCTTGACAAAGATTAAAATAGTCTTATTCTAATACAGCAAAAATTTGCCTCGAAAAGGTGGTAATAGTGTCTCCAAAAACAACAAAAAAAACTGCAGCCAAGAAACCTGCAACTTCAAACAAGGCCAAAAATACTACAACCAGAAAACCTAAAGAGCCTGGCCCGGATGAATATTCAAAGGCATTTCTCAAAGAGATGAAGAAGATGCTTCTTCAAATGAGAGAAGAACTGCTCGAAGACGTTACCAGGTCAGTTAAAGAAGAATCAAACCATTTGCGTTTTGATGTGGGAGATTTCTATGACCACGCCTCTGAAGACAGGCAAAGAGAACTTGCCCTTACACTCTCAAACAGGGAACGCGATAAGCTGATGCTTATAGAACAGGCGCTTAAAAGAGTTGAAGAGGGAACTTACGGCATATGTGAAGTTACCGGTGAAAAGATCGGCGAAGAAAGGCTGAGAGTACTTCCTTTTACAATGCTGAGTGTTGAAGCCCAGGAAGAGATCGAAAGAGGGGGGTAAAACTTCTGCCTATCTCAGTTTTGCAATTGATTCATTATAGGGTGCTTTTACCACACCTTTCTCCGTTATAATAGCGTCAACAAGACCGTTTGGTGTAATATCGAAAGCAGGATTAATAACATCAACATCCGCGGCAATCCTTGTATCACCAATATGTGTGACTTCGGAAATGTCCCTTTGTTCAATAGGGATCCGGTCTCCTCTGCTGCATTCAAAATCAATTGTTGATACCGGCGCGGCAACATAAAAAGGTATATTATGGTGTTTTGCCATTACCGCAACAGCGTAGGTACCTATTTTGTTGGCGACATCACCATTTGCAGCAATTCTGTCGGCCCCCACAACTACAGAGTCAATTCTGCCGTTTCCCATTAATGAACCTACCATGTTGTCTGTTACCAAAGTGACGGGAATGTCATCTTTTTGTAGTTCCCAGGCAGTTAGCCTTGCACCCTGGAGAAAAGGCCTTGTTTCAGAAGAAATTACCGTGATATTTTTACCCTTTTCAATTGCACTCCTTATAACACCCAGAGCTGTGCCGTAACCTCCGGTAGCGAGACCACCGGCATTGCAGTGGGTAAGGACAGATGAGTCCTTAATAATCAGCTGAGAGCCCTGTAAACCTATTTCCATACATGTTTCTATATCTTCTCTGAGTATAAGATTTGCTTCCGTAACGAGGATATTTTTAATTTCTTCGATATTCTTATCTTTATTGGCATCAATTACTCTTTTCATTCTATCAATTGCCCAGAAAAGATTAACGGCAGTAGGCCTGGTACCGGCAAGGGTGTCACAAACTTTGTCCAGAAAATCAATCATTTTCTGCCTGTCTTCGCCTTTATATTCGAGCGAACCAATTGCTACTCCCATAGCAGCGGCAACTCCAATAGCGGGAGCTCCCCTTATTACCATGCTTTTTATGGCCTCAGCAACTTCTTTATGTGTTGAATACTCATTGTAAATCTCAACACCGGGAAGTTTTCTCTGGTCAATCATTACGACCTTATTATCGGTCCATTCTATAGTTTTAAAAGACGACATGTTTTCTCCTGAGTATTAATTATAAGTGTTTTAAGAACATCCCTACCCATTCCCCATCTATCTGTTTGTCCAAAAATTCAAATCCTTCATTTAATATTCCTCTTTCAAGCTCCTCCATTCTCATCACGGGTATGCCTGAGAGTATCAGGCGGCCGTCGCTTTTGAGCCTTGATTTAAGTTCGGATTTCATCATCAGGATAGCTTCTACGGATATATTAGCCACTACAATGTCAAATGTGCCGTTTATGCACTGTATGGGGCCGCAGTACGTCTTAATTTGATCGGAAATGGCATTTCTTGTCTTGTTCTCATTAGCTTCCCTGATAGCAACAGGGTCGGTATCAAATGCTATTACTTCACTTACTCCAAGTTTCACTGCTGCAATCGAAAGAATGGCACTACCGCAGCCAACATCCAGAAGAGAGTTGATTTTTTTACTCTCGGTCATTTTCTCTATATATGATATACATACTTTTGTTGTTTCGTGGTGTCCCGTGCCAAAAGCCATGGAGGGATTAATTGTAATAGATACTTCATTTTCAATGCAATTATGTTTTTCCCAGGGCGGGGATATAACAACATTTTTGCCAGCCCTTACGGTTTTTAACAAACTTTTCCATATCTCCCAGCTTGATCTGTCAATATGCTCTACTTTTATTTCCCCGGGTTCAAAATCAACAATATTTTCTTTGATAATATCAATAAAATTATACAAATTCTCCATTATCGGTTCGAGGTCGTCGGCAATAGGAAAAAGTGCGGAAAGAGTCAGCGGGCCATTATCGTCCAGATCCTCTGAAATTGATGATGCATTCTGGCCGATAAGGAAATCGGACAGCAGGTCCTTTACTTCGTAAGGTATTTGAAGCGATATTTTAGACAATTTTAGCATTGAGGGTTTAATCTTAACGGGTTAATTCATGAATCGGAATATTAAATTTAAAATAAATTACCGGCTTTTAAAATATAATTTTCAAATTTGATTAATATTATTATTCAGTCTCTCAAATAATGCTATAATAAATAGTAATGAATGAAAACGAAATAAAAATGTACAGGGAATTGCTTATTAGAAGGCACGCAGAACTGCTTGGCATTGCCGAGGACACACTCTCGCGTATGAGTGAAGGGAAAGAAGCGTTTCCTGACCCCCTGGACAGGGCACTTTCCGAATCAAACAGCTCTATCGAACTTAGAAAAAGAGACAGGGAAAGAAAACTTATTCAGAAAATAAAAACTGCTTTAAAAAAAATAGACGAAGGTACTTACGGCATATGTGAATACTGCGGGGAATATATTACACACGAAAGATTAAATGTAAGGCCGGAAGCTGTACTTTGTATTTCATGCAAGGAAGAGCAGGAGCGTGATGAAAAGAAGTTCTAATTTTGTTTTCCGAACACAAAACCCCTGAAGAGGTCAAGGCTAGATTCCTTTGAAATCTTCCACTCGTTGTTTTCCTTTTGCAGAATCAATACCTCGGTAATCTCATACTTTGTATTCTGGTCTTCCAGTGCCAACAGGACCGTTGTTTTCTGGACTACTTTAGCTTTACCGTCTTCGTTGGTAACCTTCCTGTCTTTATGAGACATTTCAATACTGTCAAAAGGTGTTGTATTTAACCTGAAATCTTTCAGGACATCTTCTTTGGTTTTATTTCCATTTCGGGTCTCTACTTTGTAGGAGGAAAGAATAAGGTTCTCATATATATCCGGGTTTTTTTCTTCAAATGCAGATTTCCTTTTATCCAGGAGGTTTGTTATTTCCTTGTCAATATTGTTGCTGCAGGAAACAAAAGAAACTATCAGGAATAAAAATATGGTAAAGAGTTTAAGTTTCATCAGGATTCGGGGCTTTTTCTGCCGGCAGTTTGCTGATTAAATTATATGCTTCTTCTGAATATTTCGTTTCAGGAAAGTCCTGAAGTACAAGGTTAAACCTGGCTTCAGCTGCCTTGTAGTTCTTTTTTTTCATATAGAATTTTCCGATAAAAATTTCTCTCTCTGCAAGTATCTCATTACATTTTGCAATACGTTTTTCGGCTTCGGGAATAAGCGCTGAGTCCGGATAGCTGCTCTCAAACTGTTTAAACCATTTTACAGCTTCCCTGGCATAAGTAGGGTCTTTTTCTTTTGATCCTTTTAACTTGTAATTTGAAAGGGCCAGCTGGTACATAGCGTATTCAACTTCATTATGCCCCGGGTGGTTCTTAATAAAATTATCGTACTCAGTAATGGCCTGAAGGTATTCTTGTTTCCTAAAATAGGTGTCTGCCGTTCTAATCTCGGCAAGTGTTGCAAATGGGCTAAATGTGTACCTTAGCTGTATCTCGCGGAGTGTTTCAAGGATGAGGTCGTAATCCGGGCCTGTAAATACCCAGGGGAACCCGCCTTTTTTGTTGTAAAGCTCATTTGTTGCATCGGAGTATAGTTCCTGAGCTGTACCGCTTTGAATCTTTGCTTTCTTACCGCAGGCAGAAAATACAAGCAGTCCCAGGATCATAAAAGTTATAACTTTTTTATTCATCGCACTATATTATTTTTGTAAATCATATAGGTGTCAAGAAATATCGGAAATTAATTATTACTAAACGACAGAAAAATTACCTTGTTTTTGTGGTTTCTTAATATTTTACCAGTAAAAAAAAGTTGTTCAGCTAAGAACCTCTCCCGGCTTTAAGGTCAGGATTTCAAACTCCTCCAAATCTCCTGTAAGTTTCCGAAGTTCTTCAGGAGTACCACTTAGGAGAGGAAAAGTGGCATAGTGCATAGGTATTACATATCTTGATTTAAGGAACCTGCAGGCATGAGATGCTTCATATGGAGACATTGTAAACACATCTCCTATTGGCAGCATTGATAAATCAGGACTATAGAGTTCGGCAATTAGTTTCATGTCACCAAATAAATTTGTGTCACCTGCATGATATATGCTGTAGTTGTTTTCAAATTCTATTACATACCCACCAGGCTCACCTGCATAGATTATGGTCCCGTCATCTTCCTTTATCCCGCTGATGTGCTGAGCATGGGTCATTACAAATTTAATATTGTCTATAGTCTGGCAACCGCCCTTATTCATAGGCATACAGTTTTCTATGCCCTTTGTCCCAAGCCAGTCACATATTTCCCAGTTTGCAATTACAAGCGGGCCATGTTAACTGCATATATCAATTAAATCTCCAATGTGATCAAAGTGCCCGTGAGTTATCGCAATTATATCTACAGACTGAATATCTTTAAGGTTCTCGGGACATGAGGGGTTTGTATCAATCCATGGATCAATTATGATTTTTTTCCCGCCGGGGGATTTATACCGAATGTTGAATGGCCGAAGTATGTAATTTCTATTCCGTTTGTCAGTTTCTTCATGGGCTTTCCTTTTTTTGAAGAATTATGCTCAACCCTTTTATAATTACAATAATGTTCTAAAGTAAGTTTATGAATTTGTATGCTGTGTTAATATATAAACCTAATTGAAAAGGATAGGTTTAATTGAAAATAATATGTTAGAACAAAAATACCTGGAAAACAATCTTGAAGCCGTTAAAGAAAAAATACAGCAAAGAGGAATGGAGCTGGACTTTGACGGGCTTGAAAGACTTAATGAAGAAAGAAAAAAAATAATTGTACAGGTGGAAACACTTGAGCATGAAAGGAACCAGGGTTCTAAGAAAGTTGGAGAATTAAAGCGAAATGGCTCCGATGAAGAGGCTGATGTTTTATCAAAAAAGCTGAAAAATATTTCCAATGATATCAAAGACTTAAATGCAAAACGGACAGAAATCGAGAGTGAATACCATGACATAATGCTCCATATTCCAAACATGCCCGATGCCTCTGTGCCGGTGGGCGTTGATGAAAATGACAACCCCGAGATAAGTAAATGGGGCAGTCCCGCGGAATTTGATTTTGAGATAAAAGACCATGTGGAGATTGGAAGTAACCTCGACATACTCGATCTTCCAAGGGCGGCTAAAATCGCCGGGTCCAGGTTTGCTCTTTACAAGGGACAAGGGGCCAGGCTTGAGAGGGCACTTATAAACTTTATGCTGGATACACATGTTAGTGAACATGGATATATTGAAGTCCTTCCCCCGTTTATTGCCAATACTGCCAGTTTTATAGGTACCGGTAATCTTCCAAAGTTTGAAGAAGACCTCTTTAAACTAAGTGATACGGACTATTATCTTATTCCAACTGCAGAGGTGCCTGTTACTAATATTAACCGCGATGAAATACTCGAAGAAGAAGACCTCCCCAGAAAATTTGTTTCCTATACTCCATGTTTCAGGAAAGAGGCAGGTTCCTATGGAAAAGATATTCACGGGATATTTCGTCAGCATCAGTTTAACAAGGTGGAACTTGTAAAGCTAAGTACACCGCAAAACTCTTACGATGAGCATGAAAAACTTACACGTGATGCAGCACGAATCCTTGAGCTGCTCGGGCTTCCGTACAGAATTGTTCTTTTGTGTACCGGGGATATGGGTTTTTCTTCTGCTAAGACATATGACATAGAAGTTTGGATACCAAGTGAACAAAGGTACAGGGAAATTTCATCCTGTAGCAATTTTGAAAGTTTTCAGGCCCGGAGGGCAAACATAAGATACCGTCCAGGAGGCGGGAAACCTGCATTTGTACATACGTTAAACGGTTCGGGTATAGCAATAGGCCGTGCATTTATAGCCATTCTTGAAAATTATCAGCAGCAGGACGGCAAAGTTAAAATCCCTGATATTTTAATTCCTTATATGAACGGTATCGAGGTAATTGAGTAGGGTAAATTCAGTTTGTCTGGTGGTAGGGAAACTGGATATTAAAACTTGTACCTTCATTTTCTACGCTGTTTACTTCAATGTTTCCTCTATGGTCCTTGATAATCCCAAGGGACACTGAGAGACCAAGCCCGGTTCCGATGCCTTCAGGTTTGGTTGTAAAGAAAGGGTCAAAAATATTGTCGAGGATTTTTTTAGGTATTCCCGGCCCGTTGTCACTAATAGTTACTTTTGCAAAACCGTTACTGCCTTCGTTGTCACCAGTATTTACTTTACTTGTCTCAATGGTAATTGTGCCTTCAGTACCGCTATCGGCAATTGCCTGCTGGGCATTAATTAAAAGATTAAGAAATATCTGCTTTAACTGATTTGATTCCCCAAGTATTAACGGAAGGCTTTCATCAAACTTTTTTACAACCCTGATAGAGTGTTTTCTCAGATCAAAATCTGCAAGCTCCAGAGTCGTGTCAATAATTTCATTGAGCATTACCGGTTCTTTTTCAGGAGCATTCTGCCTTGCAAAAGAAAGCATGTTTTGTATAACTTTTCTTGCCCTCTCAGATTCACTGAATATAACTTTTACTGCTTTTTTTGTATCTTCATCAATTTTGTTTTCGCTAAGCAGCAACTCAGAATATCCCATAACTACTGCAAGGGGGTTGTTTACTTCATGGGTTACTCCTGAAATTAGTTCTCCTATAGCAGCAAGTTTGGCGGACTGTATAAGCTGGTTTTGAAGATTCTTTCTTTCGGTAATATCCAGGATTATTGCAGTATATATTGTTCTTCCTTCAATTTTGCATTTTGACAAGGTTATTTCAATTGGAAATTTATCCCCTTCCTTATTTATACCAAACAGTTCGGCAGTTGTCCCGATGAGGTTGTCCAGATTTGTCACGTCACCTTTTATTTCATCGATAAGGGAGAGCATGTTTTTATCAACCAGTTCAGCTTTTGTGTATAAAAATATTTTTTCTGCTGAAGGATTGTATAAAATAACTTTTCCATTTTCATCAAGTGCTATAATTGCCGTAGATGCAGTCTCTACAAGGGTCCTGTAACGTTCTTCGGACTCTTTTAGGGCCTGCTCAAGTCTTTTTCTTTCAGTGATCTCGTCTATTATTGAAACAATACCAAGGGGGTTGCCATCCTGATCTTTTACAAGGGATATTTTTTCATATGAAGGAAAGACATCACCATTTTCCCTTATACTGATCCTTTCACCTTCCCAACCAACGGCAACAATGGCGTCATATATTTTATCACTGATTCCCGATGGGTCATTAATGGAAAACAGGATGCCGCTCTGGTTGCCTATAAGATCATTTGGATCATAACCAAATGTGTTCTTATGTGCCGGGTTTACATATACAATGTTTCTGTCCATATCTGTAATAGTTACAGCTGATTTCAGACTCTTTACAGCTGCTGCCAGCCTTAGAGCTTCACTGGATCCACGGGAGCTGCTACCGCCTTTTTGCTCATCCGGAGCTTCTTTGCAAATTAGAAGAATAGCATTGCTGTTCATAAAAGTGATAAAGCTCATATCACCTTCAAAAGTGACTGTATTGCCATTCTTTTTAAGAAGATTAAGTTCTATTAACCCGATTGCATTGGGATCGGAATCATCTTCATTAAGCTTGCGGCTATTTAAAGGACTTGGACTAATTGATGAGAATTCAACATTGATAAGTTCCTTTTTTTCGTAGCCCAATATTGTGGATGTAGCTTTATTTACAAAACAAATAAGGTCATTTTTTATTATAATTATAGGAAGCGGCGTGTTATCAACAATTGAAAGGTAGTTGTCATCATAGCGGATTTCAACATCGGTCTTTTTCTCTGTGGTTTCCTGCCAGGATATTTTATCAAAGGGAAGCGATTCCAAAATAATATTAATAAGTGTTGTATACAGGCTTGCATCGAATCTGCTGCTGGTTTTGTAAAGTTCCAGAAAGCCTATAATTTCCTTTTTCTTATTGTAGATTGGAAAATTAATATAAGACCTGAGAGTAGACTGCCTGAATACAAAAGGCATCTCTGATTGGGTTAGAAGCTCATCATCTTCCATGAATACACAGTAATCGTGGAGTTTTAGCTTGTAGAGTTTTGTAGAAAATTCAAATTCAGGATTGTCATCCTCAATCCATTTATTTCCATCCCAGGAAAAGGTGTATGCGGGTTTTTCATTATCAAGCATAACGATAGAACCGAAGTCACCCTTTGTAATATTAATGGACTGTTTTAAAAGTCTTTTGAAAAATGTTTTTCCGTAAAGGTCTTTGATAATTGATTTGACTGCTTTATTAATTGTATTCCAGAATTCAAGGTTTGTATTAAGTTCAAGCATTGAGAACTGACTGGAATATGAGTTGTTAATACGAATATCGAGGAACTGTATTTCTTCCGGATATTTTATGCAGTCCGTTGCACCGTTTTCCAGAGCTTTTAACCTGAACTCCTTGGTATTAATATCTGAATCATCAAATCTGTAAATGACCAATATATCAATATGTGGAAAATTCTTTTTTATCTGTTTTAAAAAATATAAGTTGTCTTTCCTGTCATCAGTAAATTCTAATATTACTGACATTGAATTTCTTACATTAATATCAGTTATAAGATCTGTATAAGTGGAAAGGAAAACTGAAGAAAAACTGGATGAATCAGTCAGGTTAATTACCGTTTCCTGAAGATACTTGTCATTTACACATATTATGAGGGATGGTTTTCTATTTAAGGAAAGATTTTTCATTTAAAAATTAAACTTTAAAAAGTGGAAAACTTAGAAATGAATAGATATTTAGAAACTTTCTTCATCTTTAAGTTTTTCAATTCTGTCAAATTTTAAGTTTATGTACAGAGTGATCGGGGCAATAACAGCAGAAACCCCAAATATTGTAAGAAACCTGTAACCAATCTCCACTTCATTTTTTGATATAGTCCCAAAGAAATGTTTTGCAACTATTATAACAAGTGCAAATGCGGATATCGCAAGTGCAATTAAAGAAGCCATAAATAGGTAGGAAGTCAGGCCTGATATTGAAGCTTTCACTTTTGTTTCCTTTTCAAACTTTTTATATATTAAAATTATAACTTAAATTTCTAATACTTCTTTTTGTTTTTTTTCATTGATCTTAGTTATTTCTTCGATCATTTTATCAGTCAGCAGTTGTACCTGTGATAATGTCTTCTTTACAACATCTTCCGGAACATGATCACTTTTTTCCAAATCTTTAATATGGTTGTTGGTATCTTTCCTTATTTGCCTGATTGAGATTTTATGGTCTTCGGATATTTTAGAAACAACTTTAACCAGTTCTTTTCTTCGTTCCTCATTGAGGGGAGGGATATTTAATCGGATTATTTTTCCGTCGTTGGCAGGTGTAATTCCAATATCAGATTTAACTAAAGCCTTTTCAACTTCAACGAGGAGTGTTTCGTCCCAGGGCTGAATTACAATTGTTGTAGAGTCAGGTGTACTAACGTTTGACATCT
Organism: Deltaproteobacteria bacterium; assembly: GCA_029262335.1. Classification (GTDB taxonomy): domain Bacteria; phylum Desulfobacterota_D; class UBA1144; order Nemesobacterales; family JAJCZQ01; genus JAJCZQ01. Next base: position 14,635 of record JAJCZQ010000013.1, on the reverse strand, counting down.
GGTTTAATGGTGTGGCTGTTCCATAATAATCAACAACTATATCTGCAACAAGTGCAGTAGTAGCCCTTCCGGTACGGACTTTGTTAAGGTCCTGTTTGAGAACACTTATTGTTTTACTCATCCTTGATTCGGCATCATCAAGGTATAGATCAATTTCATCACACATGATTAACTACTCCTTACTATTGTACCAATCTTCTTGCCTTCAATTATACGTTTTATATTTCCTTTTTTGAACAGATTGAAGACAATAATAGGAATTTTTTCTTCCATACAAAGTGAGATTGCTGTTGCATCCATGACTTTTAGCTCTTTTTTCAGTATGTCCATATAACTGAGTTCATCGAATTTTTTTGCATCTTTATGCTTCATGGGGTCTTTGTCATACACCCCTTCGACTTTTGTAGCTTTAAGGATTATTTCTGCGTTGATCTGAAGTGCACGAAGTGTTGCTGCGGTGTCGGTAGTGAAGAATGGGTTTCCGGTGCCGGCTGCGAAGATTACAACGCGCCCTTTTTCAATATGGCGTATTGCTCTTCTTTTGATAAAAGGTTCAGCAACCTGTTTGATTTCGAGGGCAGTCTGGATACGTGTTAATACCCCGTTTCTTTCTAATGAATCCTGGAGTGCAAGGGCATTTATTACTGTTGCCAGCATCCCCATATAGTCGGCAGTTGATCTGTCCATGCCGGTGGATGCTCCGGAAATCCCCCTGAATATATTGCCCCCGCCAATTACTATGGTTACCTCAACACCCTGCTCATGAATTTCTTTTATTTCACTTGAGATAGAAGCAAGTATTTTGGCATTAATACCATAGGTATCAGTCCCCTGAAGAGCTTCTCCACTCAACTTTAAAAGTATTCTTTTGAATTTTGGTTTTTTCTTGCGGGGTGAAGTCATATAATTTTTATTATTCCAGAGGTTCGCCTAACTGAAATCTTTCAAATCTTCTGACTACTATGTTTTCACCAATTTTAGCAATTGCATTCTGAACCAGGTCCGAAATTTTAGTTTTAGGTTCTCTTATATATGCCTGTTCGAGAAGGCATATTTCTTCATAAAATTTCTTAATTTTTCCTTCAACTATTTTCTCTGCAATTTCAGGTTTTTTCCCTTCTTCAATAACCTGGGCTTTCATTACTTCTTTTTCTTTTTCTATAACACTGTCGGGTACATCTTCAGAATTGATGTACTGGGGATTTGCTGCCGCAATCTGCATTGCAATTTCCCTTGAAAGCTTTTGGAACTCCTCGTTCCTTGCAACAAAGTCTGTTTCACAGTTAATTTCAAGCAAAACACCTATCTTGCCGCCGGCATGAATATAAGAAGTAATAGAGCCTTCAGGTGTTACCCTGCTTGCCTTCTTTGAGGCTTTTGCAACGCCTTTTATTTTTAGAAGTTCAACGGACTTGTCCATATCACCATCTGTATCATTAAGTACATTTTTGCAATCTATAAAAGAGGCCCCTGTACGGTCTCTTAGATCTTTTACCATTTGTGCTGTAATATCATGCATCTTCTGATGGTTCCTCCTTGTTCTCTGCTCCATTAACTTCTGAAGGTCCTTCGGATACTGCTACCGAAGTTGCAGTCTCTTCCTTGTTCTCATCACCGAATTCTTTGAAAACAAATACTTTTCTTTCAACTATTACATTTGATTCTTCTTCTTTTGGTTTTTCTATTTCGCCAGCCATGAGTTTCTGTTCGTAAATATGTCTTCCTTCAATACAGGCATCTGCCATTTTGGATACAAACAGTTTTATGGCCCTAATTGCATCGTCATTACTTGGTATGATGTAATCGGCATCTTCAGGGTCACAGTTGGTGTCAACAACAGCTGTAATCGGAATACCAAGAGTCCTTGCTTCCTTTACGGCTATATCTTCTTTTCTTGTATCAATAATAAAAAGAGCTGCAGGTGGCTTTTTAAGATTTACAATTCCGCCAATCAGGTATTCAAGTTTCTGTATTTCCCTTTTTAGGTTTTTTACCTCTTTCTTAGGCAGAAGTTCCATCTGTCCGTCTTCTTCTAGTTTTTTAAGTTCAAGTAGATAGTCAACCCTTGATCTGATTGTATGGAAGTTAGTAAGTGTGCCGCCAAGCCATCTTGAATTTATGTAGGGCATTTCACACCTTTGTGCTTCTTCGGCAATAATACCCTGGGCCTGTTTCTTAGTCCCTACGAAAAGTACATCACCACCGTTGCTTGCTACACCTTTAATATAATCATTTGCTTTTTTGAATAAGCCCACTGTTTGCTGGAGGTCTATTATATGGATCCCGTTTCTAGCTCCGAAAATATAAGACTTCATTCTTGGATTCCAGTGACTTTTCTGGTGGCCAAAATGTACACCGGCTTCAAGCAGGTTTTTCATACTTACCAATTCGCCGGACTGTGTTTGTTCAGACATAAAATTTCTCCTGTGTTTTTAAAATAAACCCCACATTAATACCATGAATTATAATCTTTAGCAAGTTGGAAAATTAATATTTGGTGCTACTTACTATTACTGATATAGCAGATAAAATCTATTGAGATGATTAATTTGCAGGACAGAAATTACCTAATCATAATAAATCCGAAGTCGGGTAAAGGCACTGCGGTAGGAAAATCCGCGGAAATTGATAAATATCTCGGCGAAAACGGTATAAATTTTGAAATAAAACAGACCGCGAAAAGAGGAGATGCTGAGGATTTTGCCAAAAATGCTGTTAAACAGGGGTTTACACACGTAATCTCCGTAGGTGGCGACGGTACTTCGAGTGAAATTGTAAACTCATTAGTAAAACACGATGCAGATATTGCCTTTTCGGTGATCCCGAGCGGAAGCGGCAACGATTTCCCCCGCGCTCTTGGAATTCCCTATGATTTTAACCTGGCCCTTAGAAATATTGTTGCCGGCAGGGAGATTGGCGTCGATATAGGTAAGTTCCGTGATCGGTATTTTATAAACGGGCTCGGTATTGGCCTTGACGGGGCAGTAGCAAAAAGGTTTAAGTATTTAAAAGTTTTAGGCGCATTCCCAGGCTACCTTATCGGTGCGGTGATTGAGGCAGTTAAGTTTAATGGGTTTAAGGCTAAACTTAGTTCCGGGGACAAAGTGTATGAAAGCAGTTTTATTCTCCTTGGAGCCTCCAACGGGCCGACTCAGGGAGGTATACGGCTCGCTCCCGGTGCAAGTGTCAGTGATAACCTTCTCGACATTCATTTAATAGAAAACATGAACTTTATTAAAAGACTGTTAACACTCAGCCGTGCGCTTAAGGCCGACCATGTAGGCAGGGAGGGGGTAAATATCCTTAAACTTGAGAATGCCGAACTAACAGTATATGAAAGTATTCCCGGACATATGGATGGGGAGATATTTGTCCTTGAGGAAGGGGTATACAGTATAGCTCTTCTTAGAAACAGGCTCAGGGTCCTGGTCCCTGAATAGTACAACTAACCCCTGATACACTTGACATTATTTATGGTTCAGTGATAAATCAATTGAAATTATTATGGTAAAACTACTATTTGCTTATATTCTTTCTGCCTTTTTTACAACGTTCTGGGGCATTTTAGGCCTAATACTGGCACCTTTTTCTAACAGGCTAGCTGTTACGCTCGCAGTTAGAAACTGGGGTAGGAGCATGCTGTGGGCCTGGGGAGTTAAAATTGAAATTGAGAATTATGAAAAACTCCCTTTGGATAGAAGTACAATAATAATGTATAACCACCAGAGTTCCTTTGATATACTTACTTTTGCCGCTGTTATCCCTTTTGAATGGAAAGCAGTAATGAAAAAAGAGGTATTAAAAATGCCTTTTGTAGGGTGGGTATCAAAAGTAGGCGGGCATTATTTCGTTTCGCGGGACGGTTCTTCAGAGGATACAAGAGAGGTAAAGAAAATAGTGTCGGATATTAAAACCGGCCCTTCAGTAATACTTGCACCCGAGGGTACAAGGAGCCTCGACGGGCGGCTGCTGCCTTTTAAAAAAGGTGGTTTTCTTATTGCCATGCTGGCAGGCGTACCGGTAGTGCCGATGCTTATATGGGGCGGAAAAAATATTAAAAACAAAAAAGAATTCAAACTAAATCCAAATAATGTAATAAATGTTAAATTTTTTGATCCAATTGACGTAAGTTTACTTCCCAGGGGAAAGAAGGGCAGGGAGGAGCTGGAAAACAGCGTTAGGGGCGCTCTGGAGCCGGAAGTTGAAAAGTATCTTGCTCAGGAAAACTCGTGATATAAAAATAATTTCAATCGTGTAGTATAGTAGTTGATTTTTCAGAGGAAAATAAAATATATGAAAAACGGTCACATAGCAGACCTTGAACTGTCTACAATCTCCATACTGTCAGGCATGCCGGTAAACAAGGATATTATCAACCCAAAAATGCCAAGAGAGATGGCCGAGAGGGTAAAGGTAACATTCCGCCCTGTCCCTTCCAGCTATTATGAAGGTAATGTAAAAAACTACAGGGAATCCCTTATCAACTGTTTAAAAGACAATGGTGTTGATGTAGTCCCATGGGAAGAAGCAACTTCAGAAGAAGTTACAAACGGGTTAATTTCAAAACTACTCAGCACAAGAAAGGTTAAACGTAATATTAATGCAGTTATTGATGTTAAGAGAGACCATTCACCCCTGCGAAAAGTTTGTACCCAGGTGGCAGAAGGTATTTACCGGATGGTGAGAAACTCAGAGCGTTCGGTAATGGATATTCTGAAAATAAGCGGATGGGCGGATGATTTTACAGCACGTTATGTAATGGACCCTTTTAATACACAGATCATTACACTTATGACACTTGACCCTGAATTTGAAGATAAAACGACAACTTACGAAAGAAAGATTACTCTTGGACTCAGAAACCTTATTTCCACAATGTCTGAGATTGTTATAGGAATATCCGGTAAAAAATTTGCCATTATAAACATGAACCTTTCCGACTCTATTTATGATCACGATGAACTTAACAGTTTTGTTACAAAGTCACTGATACCCAAGATATATGCACCTATAAAACCCCCTGTTCTAAACAGGTTTATACAGGGCAAATTTGATTCCGAAAACAATGAATACGCAAACAGGCTGGCAGAGCTTGGAAGAACAATGCGAGAAACAGACCTTTTTCCCGAAGGGTCTAAATTCAGTGAAAAGGTAAAGCGGCAATCACACAGGGACGTTGTAAACAAGATACTTGACGGCAGAACCGGTGTTTCATACGGGTTTATAGCGCTTGCCGAAGCCCCAAAATATGCCGGCAAAAAAACAGTCTCAAAAGAAGAATGGGAATCATTTAATCCTATCGATGGAATTCCTGAGGGAGATGTAAGGGCAACTGAAAAAGACCGTTGGTATGTAAAAACGGTATTAAACGATAAAGAAGTATACCAGCAGATACCCGATATCTGGATTGTGACATCAAGGTCAGGTTGTGATAAAACAAACTTAAACCCAACAACAGATATAGTCAGGATTGGACTTATAAAAGGGAAGCTCTATCTTGAAATACCCGGCGGAATAGACCTTACGCGAAGAGACATAAGGCCTTCATTTGATACTTATGTAATACTTGCCCAGGCAATATCTTCCGCACTATATAAACCGGAAATAATAAAGGACGGTATGCCGATTCTTCACTTTCATGGATACCCGGACCCGAACTGGTTCCTTGAAAATGAATTTCATGCAGGCGCTACAAATCCGTCGCTTCCATGCGGTACTGTAGAAGCAGCAATACTTAATTATTCTGCAATATATGAGCTTGCTATAAATAATACCGAAAACGCAAATTTAATATGCCTTGTGGAATCAGACCATGGTGTAAACATACTTGGACCAGACAAGGAATATATTGTTGACCGTCTAAAGTCAGGTAAGGCAAGCGGTGAAGTAGTGCTTGGCGGAAAACACCTTCCATCTTTAAAAGCAAATACAGCTGCAAGGCAGTAATCATATGCCCAAAAAAGTATCCACTAATAATACCCGCATAGGTTGGATTGGTACCGGTATTATGGGTGAACCTATGTGCGGGCATTTAATTGATGCTGGTTTTCAGACATCCACATACAGCCGTACAAGACAAAAAGCCGACCGGCTTCTTAAATCCGGAGCCAAATGGTGTGATACTCCTGCCGATGTTGCTCTTAATTCTGATGTGGTCTTTACCATTGTTGGATATCCAGCAGATGTAAGAGAAGTATATTTTGGGAAAGATGGTATTTTCAGCAATCTTACCGCAGGCAAAATACTTGTGGATATGACCACGACCGAACCTTCACTTTCAGTTGAAATCTATAACAAGGCAAAAGAGCTTGGATGTTTTTCAGTTGATGCCCCTGTCTCCGGTGGGGACATAGGTGCAAAAAATGCTAAACTTTCAATTATGGTAGGTGGTGATAAGGAAGTAGCTGATTCCATTATGCCACTTTTTGAGCTATTGGGCCATCAGATTGTTTATGAAGGAGGCCCCGGAGCAGGCCAGCACACTAAAGTCTGCAACCAGATAACTGTTGGAGGTGTGATGATAGGAATCTGTGAAGCCCTTCTATACAGCTATAAAGCCGGCCTTGATCCTGATACGATGATTAAAACCGTAACCGCCGGTGCAGCCTCTACATGGCTCATGGAAAATCTCGGGCCAAAGATAGTCGATGAGGATTTTGACCCCGGCTTTTTCGTGGAACATTTTATAAAGGACCTGGGTATTGCACTTGCCGAGTGCGAGCGTATGAACCTGGACCTTCCAGGGCTTAAACTATCAATGGATCTATATGAAAAGACCCGTGACCTGGGTTATGGAAAACTTGGTACGCAGGCACTTTTTCTTGCTCTTAGGGAAATTACTGAAAATTAAAACCAGTTTTTATATTAGGGTATTCAAAAAGATAGTCTTTGATGTATAATTTGTACCTTAATGATTATATCTCATAAGTATAAATTTATATTCGTCAAAACGAGAAAGACCGCCGGGTCAAGCATACAGACTTATCTTTGCAATCTATGCGGCGATGAAGATATAGTTACCCCTATTGATAAACCCGAAGGCTCTTATAATCCACGCAACTACAGAGGCCTTTTTAACCCTCTTCCAAGGATGCAGGAGCAGTTCCCTTCATCCAAAAAAATGCTTAGGACCCTCTGGAGATGTGTTTCCGGAAAGAAGTTTAATTCACATATTATGGCCACTCATATAAAGCGGCGCATCCCACAGGATATCTGGGACGGTTACTATAAATTTACCGTCGACAGGAACCCCTGGGACAAGGTACTTTCACACTTTCATTTTGTAAGGCAAAGGTACAGAACATTTAACGATGATATTTCTTTTGATGAATATCTCGAAAAGGCTGAACTGCCTTATAATTACGAGATTTATACCGATGATGACAAAAACCTTATTGTAGACAGGGTTGTTAAATTTGAAAACCTTGATAATGAACTTGGAGAAGTTTTTAATGAACTGGGTGTTCCTTATGAAGGTTCACTTAATGTATTTGAAAAGTCTCATTACCGTAAAGAAAAGAAAAACTACCAGCAGGAATATTCTAAAAATCAGAAACAGGTCGTTGAAGACAAATTTGCTTTTGAAATAGGACTTCACGGCTACTCATTTTAATTTAAGTACTATCGATTACTCTTGACCTCAGTTTCCAACGTTATTACAATTTTATACCAACTTTTTAAGGGGTGATTAAATGATCTTATTTCAAAAGTCTTTATTCAAATCTGTCTTTACAGCTCTGTTTGTTTCTTTGTTAGTTCTTTCTTCGTGTTCTGATAATGATAATAACAAGGGAGAAATAGATGGAGTAGTAATGAGCGGAAACCAGGTAATCCCCGGCTCTAATGTAAGTCTGTTTTGCTCCGGTATAGGAAGCGGCATTATACTCCTTGGCGAAGACGTATCTGATGAAACCGGTGCATTTTCAATCAGCTTTGAAGACCCCGGAGATGATAATGCTATTTTATATCTCATTGCTGAAAACGACCCCTTAAATATTGCAAAAACAAACCAGCTTTCAAACAGCTCAGATGTAAGGCTGGCACTTATGCTGGGCAGACTCCCGGTAATAGATAATGTAGTAATTAACGAAAGGACCACTGTTGCTGCCGCGTATGCAATGGCGCAGTTCTTTGTCCCGGGAGGGATAGACGGTACTAATCCCGGGCTTCTGAATGCTGCTGATATTTCTCATAACCTCGCGGACCCTTCAAACGGGAATGTGGCTTCAATGCTTGATAATTTCCCGAACGGTGCAAGCACAACTACCAGGGCAACTTTTAATTCCTTGGCAAATATTCTGGCAGCATGTGTAAATTCCGATGCAGGCTGCATACAATTATTTGATTTATCTACCCCTCCGGGGGGTACTCCCCCAACTAATACTCTCGATGCAGCAGTTAATATTGCACATTTCCCTTGGCAGAACGTGGACGGCCTGTTCGAATTTTCGCAACTGGAAGACGTTTACAGCCCTACACTGGGTTCTCCCGAGGATATAAGCGCGTGGTTCCTGGCGATAAGGTATGTCGGTAACGGCATGGAATTCAACGGTCCCGGCAATACGGCTTTTGACGCCGAAGGGAACGCGTGGATCACCAATAACTTTGTGTTTAATGATAACCCAACGGATGTAGTCTGCGGCGACGACCATGTACTTAGGCTGACGCCTACCGGTGAAGACGTCCCCGGCGCACCTTATCAGGGCGGCGGGCTTTACGGAGCGGGTTATGGAATAACTCTGGATACCGAGAACAACGTCTGGATAGGTAATTTCGCTTTTCAGGGCGAAGACTGTATGCTCGATCCAGATGCCCGGGCTCAGTCTGTATCAAAATTCTCTCCTGATGGCGTACCACTATCACCTAACACAGTTGGTAACGAGATCGGAGGATTTACGGGAGCCGGGAACACTATCAACTACCCGCAGGGTACGGTCTCAGATAATAATGGAAATATATGGATAACAAACTGTAACGGGAACAACGTAACGCAGTTCCCGGGTGGCGACCCTGATCAGGCGTTTGTCATACAAGAGACGGACGATTCAGCTGAAACAATTGTCGTCGCACCATTTGATATCGCTATAGACATAGACGGAAACGCATGGGTAACCGGGAATGAGACATTTAACGTCGCCAAATTCGACCCCGACGGAGACCTGCTATTAAATGTCTCCGGAGATGAAGCAGCCGAGGCCGGGTTCAAGAAGCCGATGGGTATTGCTACCGACATGTTCGGAAACGCATGGGTAGCGAACTCAGGGTTTGTGACCGCACCATGTGATGGTAATTCAGTCCCTGAATTGAGAGCTTTCATAGGGCTTGCCTTAGACCCGAATTTCACGAACCCGGATGCGTCTCTAATTAAGGTAAATTCAGATGGTACCGAAATCGGGTCGTTCAAGGGCGGCGGGCTGCTGATGCCTTGGGGTATCTCGGTCGACGGTAGTGGTAACGTCTGGGTGTCAAACTTTGACGGACAGACTGTTTCATACTTTTGCGGGGAGGACACTTCTAGTTGTCCGCCTGGACTTGAAACGGGAGACCCAATAGCTCCTATGGGCTACTTTTTTAACGGCCTTAAAAGAAGCACTTCTGTCCAGATCGACCCTTCGGGAAACGTATGGGCTACTAACAACTTTGAAATATTGCCCCCATCAGATAACCCCGGGGGCGACTCGATGGTAGTGTTCATCGGAGCTGCGAGCCCAGTTGCCGCTCCTCTGATAGGACCGCCTACCTCGCCATTTGTTGACCTGCCGGAAAACTGATTATTTTATTCTGGTAAATAGAATACTATTTTTCATTAATGTCCTGCAAATAAACCGGAACCTTGCAGGAAAAACAATAAGCAAATTCTGTATAAAAAAAGAAAAAGGGGCCTAATTAAGCCCCTTTTTTGAAAATAAGTATTTTTATAATTTAGTTCCCGCCTACAACAAAACCTTCACCAGGCCCTGTCGCTACGGTCCAGTTGTCAAACTGAGTGTTAGTAACCGCACCGCCTCTTACTGCGCCGACGTGCGTCATGTCATACCCAAACGTATCAGCTGCAACGTCAGAGTTAAACGGGTTCTCAGCGGATATAATAAACGGTGATCCGTTGTCTTCATCGTTAAGAACACCGTCATTGTTTGTGTCCCCGTCAAGAAATCCGTTAAGAAACAACGGGTTGGCAAGCAGGCCATTACCAAAACCGCGAATATTGTCGAGGTACCAGCTTGCTGTAAAGTTGTTGGCCCTGTCGGCTATTTCACCTGTTAGGTTTATTCCGCCTGCAGCCGGGTCAAATTCTTCGTTTGAATCGGGCAGTTCCGGCCCTGCACCATTATAATATACAAGCCCATCAGCATTGGGGCTGTTATTTGGTGCAACTACACCTTCTGAAAAACCTGTCGCATCGTCACGCACTACAACAAATTCTGTCGGGTTTGGCCCTGCTTCATTTGCGCAATGTACGCCGTCGAGGTAAGTCGGCCCCGGTATATTGGTATCAATGCCGCTTAGGTCAGCGCCATCATCTGCTTCAACGCAGCCGTGCCTGAAGTTAGCTATAAGTACATTTGCAAGCCTTATCTGGTCTGTGTTGTCAGCAAAAAGAATACCAAATTCGTTAGCATCTTCATTTAATGCTGAAGGTATGCTTTCATTGTCACGTCCAAAAAGTGTTGCATTTACAATGCGCGGGTTTGAATTTCCTTCCGGCGTTTCACTTGCATATATACCTGATCGGCCTGTTGTTCCATTTGGATCAGGGTTATGTATTACAAGCAAATCTTTTATAAGACCTGTAAAGTTGCTGTACCAGACACCGTCACGGGCTGACCCCGTAGCAAGTATCCAGGAAAGTCGGGGATCACCATTAAGTATATGAAATCCGTCACGAGCTGAGTTATGTGACTGTACAAATGTAAGTATAGTTGTTTCGTCTACGCCGTTTAGGACTATGTTATCCTGGTAATTGACAGTCTGGCCGTCAATTGTAACTTCTACAGGTGCCCCTGCTTCTGAAACAACAACATAATCCAGAATATTTGCTCCCTGTGTACCTGTAAGGGTAGCAAGTCCGTTAAATCCCCTTAAAAAGAGCCCGCCCCATTCAGCGTTACCGTCTACGTCACTGTCATCAGAGAGAAAATGGACCGGCTCTGACGATGTACCGTTTGCCTGTATAGCAGAACCAGGGAACACAAGTACGTGGTCATTATCTGAACCGTTAATCTGTGTACCTGCATCAACTGTAAGTATTGCTGATTCGGTCTCGCTGCCGACCTGTAAGCGGCCATCAAGTACCCAGATGATGTTTGATGTAAGTGTACCGTTTGTGGTTAGTGTTCCGTCTATCTCACACTGATTTATTCCTACCTCTGTTGGTGTCAGATTACCCACTGCAGGGCAATCGGCGACAATGTCGTCCATTTCCCCATCGCCATCAGAGTCACATGATACGAGTAAAAATAATGCTAAAAAACTAATTAGAATTGAATTTATTTTGATCATTTCAATTCCTCCCAAATATGATTTTAAATTAGCCTGAAAATGTCAGACCGATTTATTGATAAAACCTACGGTTAGTAGTATCAGATTGGATTAGACTTATTCCCTATAGTACATATAGGCAAACACTATGATACAAGAATTAGTTAATTGTTTATTGCTATATGTAAGTCAGTGTTATGATTGGGAGAGTAAATAATAGTAGGTAAAGATAGCCGTATTTGGTTTCTAAATATTTTCTTTTACCGTTTTTGCTAGCTCCGCGGCAAGAGGTGAAGGGAAAAACTGTAATGGCCCTGGAGCTACATCATGGGTATTAACAAAAAATGTGACTGTAATTCCATCATCAAGATATCTTACAATTACCGAGCTGTAACCCTGGAGCCCTCCGTCTTTTGATACAACACGTCCATTGGGGCCGCCTGCGTTATCAGATGCAGTTCCATCATTGCTACTACCTGCAAGAGGATCAACCGGCTGTGGGCAATTATCATCCTGTTCAAGGCAGATGTCCCAGCCAAGTCCAAAATTTTCAAATTTACCACTTGTGAGTTTAGTTCTAGTCCACATTAATTCATATGTTTCTTTTTTCAATAACAAGGGGCTTAAATCATGAAGAGCTTTTTCTAGTTTAACAATATCGTTTTGGGTTGTTACAAGCCAGCCTGCGCTGAATGACTGGTCCGGAAGACGAAGGTTTTCAACCGGGATTTCCATACAGTTTACTCCTGAAGGAGGAGCGGAGGAACAGTTTCCCGGCGGATCATCAAATGATATACACTCTAGAAGGTTTGTTTCTTCGCTATTAGTTACGTGTTTATAGCCGATGGCCAGACCGGTAATTGAGGGTGGGGGAACGGTGTTGGGCTTTGTGTCGGACATGCCAAGTGGTGTAAGAATATTATCCAATAAATATTCTTCATAGGATTTACCACTAATTGCCTCTATTAATTTCCCGAGCAACAGGAAATTAGTATTAGAATAAAAATATTCTGAACCAGGTTCAAACTGCATTGGAACTGCAGCTACTTTTTCAAGGTATTCTTCGTATGGGATCCTGTTGGCTGATTCACAGGATGAGCCGTCCCCGCAGGCGTTAAAGATAAAAGGTGGGCTGTTTTCGCATATTTCTCCGTCTTTACTACCTCCACTGCAAAAGGAGAGTTCAGGTATACCGCTGCTCATTGAAAGAAGATTTCGTATCGTCCTTAATTTCCAGTCGTCATTAGTTAAGTCTGGAAGATAGGTGCCTATCTGGTCATCAAGTCCTGCTTTTCCTTCTTCAATTAGCTGAAGCATACTTATTGCGGTAAATACCTTGGTCATTGATGCGATGGCAAAAGGGGTACTTGATGTGACAGGTGTAACTGTTTTAATATCAGCGTTTCCAAATGATTTTTGGTAGATTACATTTCCCTTTTGAACTATTGATACTGAAAGGCCGGTTAGCTGTTTTTCAAGCATCTCGCATTTTACAATATCATCCAGCAGGGACTCTAATTGGTTATTTACTGCAATTTCGTCAGTATTGTTCCCATCACAAGAAATAAATATAAAATTAACTGTGATAATAAGAAAAAGTATTGCAAATTTATATATTGCAAACATTTATAGTCCTCCTTAAGCCGTATTCAATTATAAATATTTAAAGGAATTAAGGCAAAAGGCCTAAATTTAAATATTTCATATGGGATTATATTAATTTTTAGGTATATTAGATTTTCTGATTTACGGAAGGCTGGCAGAACGGCTAATGCACCGGTCTTGAAAACCTAACTTATGAATTGTGATAATTAGGGTTTAAAAGAGTTAAATGGTATAAATATCTAACATTACTTAATATTTTCTAGAATTATTATTTAGTAAAATGAGTTTGAATGAATTCTATAGTATTTAAATGTATTTAGGCTTGTAGCAATACTTGTAGCAAAAATAAATAACATAATCATATAGTATTAACTAATTAATAAAACATAATGTGATTTATTTTTTACTAAATTGAATATATACATTGAGTTTATATTTATATATTGTTTTTGTTCAAAACTTCTCTTGGCATAATACATGCTTACTACATTTATTTGTTATATAGTAAAAATATATAATATATAAAAACTTTTCAGTCTCTTGTCTTAATTTCTTAAATATTAATAAAAAATCAATTGGACTTAATAGAACTTGATTGTACGATTAGTTTAAATTGAATCCTCTTCATATAGTTTAAAAAAATGCATATAAAAGAAATAAAAATAAAAAATTTCAGACTCTTAGAATCAGTAGATTTATTACTTGATGAACGTACAACTTTAATTGTTGGAAGGAATAATAGCGGTAAAACTTCATTGACTGAATTATTTCAAAGACTCTTGGGCGATAGTTCACCTCATTTTAGTCTTGAAGATTTTTCATTAGGAGTACATGAGCAATTTTGGGATGCATATCAACTTTTCATAAAAGAAGAAAGTGAAGACAAAATTAGATCTGTAATACCAGAAATAAATGTAGAGTTAATTATAGAATACAATCAAAGTGGGACAGAATTAAGCTCTCTTTCCAATTTTATTATTGATTTAGATGATAAATGTTCATTGGCTCAAATTAAAGTTGCTTACTCACTTGGTTCTGGTAGGATCGATGCATTCTTTAATGAAATTAAGTCAGAAAAAAATAGTTTTTTTAAGAATTTGAAGGAATATATCCCCAAATTTTTCATTACAACTATTGAAGCTATTGATCCTAATGATATTTCTAATACGAAAAATCTAGAATTTTCAAACTTAAGATCTCTACTTCAGGTCGGATTTGTGAATGCTGAAAGAGCACTAGATGATACAAATCGTAGTGGTAAGGAAGTATTAGGACATATCCTCGAGGCTTTATTTAAAGCTGCAACTTCAAGTAGTGAAGATACTAGTGAAAAGCAGACATCTGATGTATTAAAGTCTGCTGTAACTAACATTCAAGATGATATTGATAGTGATTTTAATGATCAATTGATTAAACTATTGCCCGCCTTTCAACTGTTTGGATACCCCGGTCTTAGTGACCCACAACTTTTAACAGAAACTGAATTAAAGGTAGAGCAGTTATTATCAAATCACACAAGGGTCAGATATACAGGAATTAATGGGGTAAATCT
>JAJCZQ010000012.1 GCA_029262335.1 Deltaproteobacteria bacterium | reverse complement strand
GCAAAAGGCACTCATGGAAAGCCCGAATGGCCCTGCACCTATTATTAATAAGTTTGTATTTATGCTCATAATTAACAGATAAAGATTATATCAAATTTCCAAAACTTTACTTAAAAGTTACTAAGAAATATAATGTGGTGTATTATCTGTGTTAAATTTAGAGGGAGGAAAATATGAAAAAGAATTTCTGTTTTAGTTTAATACTACTGATTATTACATTTGTATGTTCAGGTTTGGTTTTGGCAGATACAGACCCTCTGCCATCATGGAACGATACAAGTACAAAGAAATATATAGTACAGTTTGTACAAACAGTGACTAATCCGGGTAGCGATGACTACGTGGAACCGGAGGACAGGATTGCAACATTCGACAACGACGGCAATCTTTGGATCGAACAGCCCATATATACCCAGCTTGCATTTGCAATTGACCGTATAAAGGCAATGTCACCGGACCATCCTGAATGGAAGGACACCGAACCATACAAATCCGTGTTAAAAGGTGATTATTCAAAGCTGGATAAAAAAGGACTATTGGAAATTATTTCTGTCACACACTCCGGAATGACAACTGAAGATTTTGAATTAATTGCTTCTTCCTGGTTCAAAACATCAAAGCACCCAAAATTTAAACGTTCATACTCTGAACTTATTTATCAACCTATGGTGGAACTCCTCGAATACCTGAGGGCCAACGGTTTTAAGACATATATTGTCTCAGGCGGCGGTATTGATTTTATGAGGCCCGTTACGGAAAAACTTTACGGTATCCCACCGGAGCAGGTAGTCGGGACCAGTGTTGTTTCAAAATATGAATTAAGGGACGGCAAACCAGTACTGGTAAAAATGCCGGAAATATTTTTTATAGATGATAAGGAAGGCAAACCGATTGGGATTCATCAGTTCATTGGTAAAAGGCCTATTTTCGCTTCCGGGAATTCAGACGGCGACTATGAGATGCTGCTCTGGACAACTTCGGGCCCGGGTAAAACATTCGGCCTCCTGCTTCATCATGATGATGCCAAAAGAGAATATGCATATGACCGTAAAAGCCACATCGGCAAACTTGATAAAGCACTCGATGCAGCAAGTAAAAACAAGTGGGTTGTTGTTAGTATGAAAAACGACTGGAAAACAGTTTTTCCCTTCGAAAATTAAATAAATTATAAGTCATTGTAATAAAGTTAAATCTTTGTTACGATGAAATTAAATTTTTAAACTGGGAGGTTAATATGAGATTTAAAAAATATCTCTATACTTTTTTATCTTTAAATCTTTTTCTTTTCATTTTTCTTTTGGGTGCTGCAAATGCTCAAAACGAAAAACCAAATATTCTGGTTATATGGGGTGATGATATAGGCCAGTCCAATATCAGCGCCTACACAATGGGGCTCGTTGGGTATGAAACACCTAACATCGACCGTATTGCCGAAGAAGGGCTTATATTTACGGACTATTACGGTGAACAAAGCTGCACAGCCGGACGTTCGGCATTTATAACAGGTCAGAGTGTTGTAAGGACAGGACTTAGTAAGGTGGGGCTACCGGGTGCTGATCTGGGATTACAGGCAGAAGACCCAACTATTGCTGAACTGTTAAAACCACATGGTTATGCAACAGGACAGTTTGGGAAAAACCATCTTGGTGATAAGGATGAGTTTTTACCGACTGCTCATGGCTTTGACGAATTTTACGGTAATCTCTACCACTTAAACGCTGAAGAAGAACCCGAACATTATGACTATCCTAAAAACCCGGAATTCAGAAAAAAATTCGGCCCAAGAGGTGTGATACATAGTTATGCGGGCGGAAAAATTGTAGACACCGGCCCTCTTACCAAAAAACGTATGGAAACTATTGATGATGAATCCGTAGCAGGTGCAATAGAATTTATAAAAAAACAGAACAAGGCAGGAAAACCATTTTTTGTATGGTGGAACGGTACAAGGATGCATTTCCGTACACATGTAAAACCTTCGAGCAGGGGCAAATCCGGACAGGATTTCTATGCTGACGGCATGGTGGAACACGACGGGCATGTGGGACAGTTGCTTGACCTGCTGGACGAACTTGGAATAGCTGACAACACTGTTGTATTTTACAGTACAGATAACGGCCCTCATGCAAACACATGGCCGGATGCGGCAGTAACCCCATTCAGGGGAGAAAAAAATACCAACTGGGAAGGCGGCTGGAGAGTACCGGCAATGGTACGCTGGCCCGGTAAAATTGAAGCCGGAACAGTCTCCAACGATATAATGCACCATATGGACTGGTTGCCCACTTTTGTTGCTATGGCCGGAGACCCTAATATTAAAGAGGAATTAAAAACCGGGTATAAAGCAGGCAATAAGAAATTTAAAGTGCATTTAGACGGGTTTAATTTTTTACCTTATCTAACCCAGCAAACTAAAGAAGGACCCAGAAAGGATATCTTTTATTTTTCAGATGACGGAGACCTTACAGCGTTGAGGTTTAATGACTGGAAAATAATTTTTATGGAACAGCGCGTTCAGGGAACTCTCCAGGTTTGGGCAGAACCTTTTGTCCCTTTAAGAGTGCCTCTGATTTTTAATCTGAGAAGGGACCCTTATGAGAGGGCTAATATTACTTCAAATACATATTATGACTGGTTGCTGGACCACGCATATATGCTGGTTCCTGCTCAGGCGTATGTAGGCCAGTTCCTGAGTACTTTCCAGGAATTCCCGCCAAGACAAAAAGCAGCAAGTTTCAGTCTTGACCAGGTAATGGAAAAAATGATCCCTCCATCAGGCTAAAAATAATTAAAAACCATTATTCAAAATATAAGGCCGGACATAAAAATCCGGCCTTTTTTATATAATTGCTAAAATACTCTATATTTGATAACATAGAGCATAAATAAATATGTTGCTGGGAGGTAACGATGAGGACAAAGAGTTTTATTATCGCAATTCTATTTTTACCGCTTTTTCTGTTTATATTTCATATTGGAAGTGCAAATGCCGAAACTAAAAAACCCAATATTCTTGTAATTATGGGTGATGATATCGGATGGTTTAATATCAGTGCCTATAATGACGGTATGATGGGTTATAAAACTCCGAATATCGACCGTATAGCTAATGAAGGAATCAGGTTTACTGACGGTTATGGCCAGAACAGCTGTACTGCCGGTCGTGCTGCATTTATTACCGGGCAGAGCCCATTCAGGACCGGACTTCTCAAAGTAGGACTCCCGGGCGCCAAAGAAGGCATATACAAGGAAGACCCGACCATTGCGGATATACTCACAACTATGGGTTACGCAACCGGACAGTTTGGAAAAAACCACCTAGGCGACCTGGATGAACACCTTCCTACAAACCACGGCTTTGATGAATTCTATGGAAACCTTTATCACCTGAACGCTGAGGAAGAACCTGAAAACATTGATTATCCTAAAGACCCAAACTTTAAGAAAAATTACGGTCCAAGGGGTGTTATACACAGCTATAAAGGCGGTTCAATTACTGATACAGGGCCACTTACGAAAAAACGTATGGAAACTGTTGACGTTGAAGTAACAGGTAAGGCACTCAAATTCATTGATAATGCTGTTAAAGAAGATAAACCGTTTTTTGTTTGGTACAACACAACCCGTATGCATATATTTACCCATTTAAAACCATCATCCCGTGGTGTTACCGGGCAGGGCATCTATGCAGACGGCATGGCAGAACAGGACGGTATGGTTGGACAGTTGCTGGATAAATTAGACCAGCTTGGAATAACTGAAAATACAATTGTTTTATATACTACAGACAACGGCGCAGAACTGATGAGCTGGCCCGATGGTGGCATGCTTCCATTTCGCGGTGAAAAGAATACAACTTATGAAGGCGGCTTCCGTGTTCCAATGATGGTACGCTGGCCGGCTAAAATTGAACCACACCAGATTTCTAATGAAATTGTTTCACTTGAAGACTGGTTCCCGACATTCGTTGCCGCAGCCGGTGATCCAAATGTTAAGGAACAACTGTTAAAAGGACATAAATTTGGTGATACAACCTATAAGGTGCATCTGGATGGTTACAACATTCTTCCAAGTTTGATCGGTGAACAGGTAGAATGGCCGCGTAATGAAATGTTTTATTTCACAGACGATGGTTCACTTTCCGCTTTACGATATAATGACTGGAAAGTAATGTTTACAGAACAAAGGGCCCATGGATTTGATGTATGGCAGGAACCTTACGTTGAACTCAGACTTCCAAAACTATTTAACTTAAGACAGGACCCGTTTGAGCGTGCTGACCATGAAACTTATGGTTATGATCAATGGCGTGCAGAAAGACTTTTTGCCCTTGTCCCTGCCCAAGCATATGTTGGTCAGTTTTTAACTACATTCCAGGAGTTTCCTCCACGACAAAAACCGGGGAGTTTCTCATTAGATCGTGTGCTTGAGACATTACAGACATCTGGAACCCAATAAAAAATAATTATATTTTATTAAAATAATAAAAGGCCGGACTTAATAATCCGGCTTTTTTTATTTTATATCTTTTACACACCTGAAACCAGCATGGGAAAGCCCGCTGTCGGGGCTTGTCTTCATTCTGAAGGCAACCCTGTAACCTGAGCAGTATGATTCATTACATAAAAAAGAACCACCCCTGTGCACTTTCTTTGGGACTGTTGGCTCTGCCGGATCAAAGCTGTCCTCAGGGCCTTTGGGATTTTTAATGCCTTCTTCACTTTTAACTTTTGCATAATAATCAGGCCTGTACCAGTCTGATGTCCATTCCCATACGTTTCCGGCAATATCATAAATGCCATATCTATTGGGTGGGTATGATTTCACGGGTGCTGTAACTCTGAACCCGTCCCTTACATTGTTGTATTCGGGAAAACTCCCGTCCCATGTATTAGCTTTTGGATCACCTTTATCTACTTTTTCGTCTCCCCAGCTATAAGGCTTATTTTCAAAACCGCCTCTTGCAGCCCATTCCCATTCAGCCTCTGTTGGAAGTCTCTTCCCAGCCGATCGGCAATACTCTTCTGCATCGTACCATGAAACATGAATAACAGGATGTTCCTCAAGACCTTCAATGCTGCTTCCCGTACCGAGAGGACTTTTCCAGTTTGCCCCCGTCACCCATGCCCACCACTGGTAATGGTTATTTAAGTTCACTTTCCCTCTTGGAGGATTAAATACAAGTGATCCCGGTACAAGCAGTTCTTCAGAAGGTTTTTGTGTACCTTCAGGAAGCTGTTTTTTGAGTTCGTCCCAGTCCGGAGGTTTTTCTGCCGTTGTTATATAACCTGTTTTATCAGTAAACTCTTTGAACTGCTTATTAGTTACTTCAGTCTCATCTATATAGAAACTGTCGAGTAAGACCCTGTGCTTCGGAAGTTCATCAGGCCTTGCAAGTTTATCGTTACCTCCCATAATAAAATCTGCGGCAGGAACCAGCACCATTCCGGGAGTAGTTTCATTTTTAGGACTGTCTTCAGGAACATCTTTTACAGAATTTTCACAGGAAAAAAGAAAAATACATATAATTAAACAAAATAACTTTTTCATATGCTGTTTAAGATAACATTGTTTCTAAGAGAATTACATTAATAGGGAGAAAATAGAAAGGGAGCCTTAAAGGCTCCCTGTTTTGTTTGCTATATTTAGCTAATAACGGTCTGTTATTTATTGGCGGACTGTAATACTCCCCGCCATAATTTAATCAAATTAAAACATTTACTGGTCAGGTGGACTGTCACTATCCATAATTTTTACCTCTATATATATTATATAAAAATTAGAGGCTAATTTCAATGAAAATTTATTTATTCTCAAGCTTTCTTTTTCTAAATAAAAGCATTAATGGCAGTAACAATAATAACAGGTTTGCCCCTGCAGAATTCATATCTATCTTACCAGAAGCCAGGCTGCAGCCGCTGTCAGATTCATCTTCACCGCCATCTAACAGTCCTCCCTGCGGTACAAATACTACTACGCAGGAAAGGTCACTTCCAACTATTATTTCAGCTTCAAAACAGCCGGGATCTCCCGCAAATGCGGTAAACACTGATCCCAGATCAGGAATTGGATTAAGTACCACAACTGAGCCTGTATCAAATTC
>JAJCZQ010000011.1 GCA_029262335.1 Deltaproteobacteria bacterium | reverse complement strand
GAATTAAACCTTCCTGTGCAACAACTAAATTACTTATCTCTCTAGCACTCAGACGATCACTGCCGGCAAGTTCTGAAATACCATCTGAATAATCAGGGGAAACCAATCTCCCAAGAGAAGAAAAGGCTGAACCCATCTCCTCGTTTACCTGATTGTTACCGCTTCCATCAATAGATCTGTAATTACTGGAAGAAAGGCCTTTATTTTCTTTTAGTTCTCTATTTTGAGGTTGTTGAATATTCCTACTTGGAGATACCGGGTTTATAGAATCCTGACTGCTAGACCAGGTAGCTGAAGTAAAAAATGATATAGATAAAATACTTATGATAATTAAATAGTTTCTGATTGTGCGTCCCTCACAATTTTTAGTTACTAATAAAAACTAATTTAATTTTAATATGTTTACAAAGCATTGCAAATTAAACCATATATACTTATTAATATGAAAATATTCACTTTAGTATTTATTGCCATAATAGGTTTCACAAACTATTTACCTGCCGAGACTAAAAATATGAAAGATGTAGAATCAGTTGAATATGTAGATGTAAATAAATACATGGGGACATGGTACGAGTATGCCAGGATTCCAAATCGTTTTCAGAACAAGTGCGAAGGTAATGTAACAGCTAACTACACATTATTACCTGACGGCAAAGTCCGGGTAATAAATGAATGCCTGGAAACTGACGGAAATACAGATAAGGCAAAAGGAACAGCAAAGATTGTAAATACTGAAACAAATTCACAGTTAAAAGTAAGCTTTTTTAGTATTTTCGGAATAAATCTATTCTGGGGTAATTACTGGGTACTTTACGTTGACGAAGAATATAAAGTGGCAGTAGTTGGTGAACCAGGAAGAAAATACGGGTGGATACTTACACGTGATATAGACCCTGATTCTGAAAAACTTAAGGAAGCTTATAATGCTATAGAAAATAATGGTTATGATGCTGATAAATTTATTCAGACTAAGCAGGGAATTACAGATTAACTTTTAATCCTGCACCCAGGAAAAACAGGGTATCAAAATCTTCTTTTAATATCCTGTCACCATTACTGTCCTCAAGTTCCAAATTACCGAAAAATCCAACTCCACCATAAAATGCAAGACTGAGCATTCTATTTATATCGTAATAGATTGTGCCCCAAACAGGCAGCACACTAATATCGCCAACTCCGTTTACTGCAACTCCTTTATCGTCAAGCCTGAACCTCTGGAATTCATAACCAACACTTAGTCCTGTACTAAAGCCATTACCTATATCATATGAGAATTGAACACTTGGGCCAAGCTCTGTCCTGGCACCGGTAATAAGAGAAGATATTCTGAATTTTTCATTTACCTGCCAGTTAAAAAGTATCCCCGGTACCACGAGCACATCATCTTCAATCCGGCTGCTTACAAAAAGTCCTGTCCCAATTAAAATATCCCTGTTTGGTGCATAGAAAAAACCAAGAGTTCCTCCGTAGGTCACAGAATCTCCAAATTCAGCGCCGCTCTCACCGGCAAATCTGACAAACGGGCCAGCCCCAACAGTCCATTTTTGGTTTAGTTTGTAATCAATCCTGAACCCTGCAGAGACCCTGTTTACTTTGTCCCAGGGGTTTAAAGCACCAAACCCTTCACTTCCGGAAAAATCATAATCATAAAATATATAACCCGTATCAACCGAGAGACTAAATCTATCATTTAACTGCCTGGTGTAATCACCTTTTATACTAAACCTGTTTAGATTAAACTCCCCTCCACCATCAATATCCGTATCAAATCCATATTCATAATTTGTAGATAGTGTAATCCTGTAATTTTTAGCGAATTGGGCCTGACCTTCGGTACCGGGTGGCTGAGATAAAGCATTAATTGGGACTAATAATACCAGCAACAGAATATATTTAATCAAATGAACGCTCCTCTATTAATAACCATCTAAAATTACCTTATTTTACTGTCTTTGCAGAAAATATATTTTCATTAATAAATAATACTGCAAAAATATACGGTATTACGTTATTTCGTCATATACAACGAATATTTTGACTGAAAAAAAGTGTTAATTCTAGCTATTATCAACATATATTCTCTTTTATTACAGCAGTTTACATCTCTTTTCATCATAACAACTACCTCCTGGCATACAACTTGTACCTAATATAATTGTATCAAAAAATTTATTTAGGAGGTTATACATGAAGAACACATCCTTTAAGTCATATGCTTTTATTTTTGTATTCACTGCAATAGGTCTGATTGGGACAAATCTAAATTCCATTGCAGAAGAAGTACATGAAGACGATATCATTTACGGAAATGTTATATGCCTTATTCCGGACATGGAAAAAGGTACCGTCGAACCGGTAGTTGCAAACAAAAACTGCAACAGTCCAAAGAATCATGCTCATGTAATTCTGGATACAAGGTCAAAAGAAGGCAACGTTTACGCAGTAAACGGTTCAAACGAAGCAGTTCAAAGGTTACAGGCACGCACGCAGAAAAAAGATGTTGCAGTAAAAGGCAGCATTTCTGGCGACCAAAAAGCCTGGATAATCACAGTGGACTAAAATTTAAAATACAAACAGGAGAAAATAATATGTCAGATTTTAAACAGGAACCAATAGTTGTACCGCCTGGAGGCGGCCATGATATGGCTTTTAACGGTGGAAGCTTTATACACAAAGTAAACAGCAAAGACACAAACGGCGTATTTTCAGAAATGGAAATAGTAACCCCGGTTGGAAGTGGTATTGATATGCATGTTCATGAACATGAAGATGAATATGTAACACTTCTCGAAGGTGAAATCGAAGTAACACTTGGGGACCAGACAATGAAGGCAGTACCCGGGGTAAAAGCTCTTTTGCCAAGAGGTATTCCACACGGTTTTACAAATATAGGGGATGTACCATGCAGACTGAGCGTTGTAATTTTACCGGGCCAGTTTGACAACTACTTTGTAGAACTGGCAGAGATGTTCAAAGATGGTCAACCACCTGATGAACAGGTAAACGCTTTATCAGATAAATATTCTATTAAATATGTATAAAAATTAATATTAAGGAGAAACCAATGAATAAAACAAAAACATTTTTATTTTCATTAATTATATTGGGCGTAATGAGTATACAGGCATTTTCAGCCCAGCAGTACCTGTATAACACAGTGGGTGTAAACGGATATGACCTTGTGACCTATTATACAGATAAAAGGCCATTAAGGGGTAACGGAAATTTCGTCTCCGAACAAAACGGTGTTACATATCTCTTTTCGTCAGAAGAAAACAAAAAAGCCTTTGATAAAAACCCTGACAAGTACCTCCCCGCATATAACGGGTGGTGTGCTTTTGGTGTTTCGGTTGGCAAGAAATTTTCAGCGGACCCCGAAGTCTGGGAAATTGTTGACGGGAAACTTTATATGAACCTCGATCCTTCAATAAAGGTAATGTGGCGGGAAGACATTCCGGGGAACATTAAAAAGGCCAACCAAAACTGGCCCAAAATAAAAAATAAAGCACCACAGGATTTATAACTCCACTCCCCCCAACTATAGAGGGTGCATTTAATGCACCCTCTATTATTTATCTAAAAAATTTTGTATAACAATTAGTATATGAGTGAAAGAGAATCCAACACCAACCTTGATGATAATAAAAGCAAACAGACACTTGTATTAAATACACTTCCAGTAGTTTTTTATACAACTAAAGCCAGTGGGGATTTTAAGCTCACCTATCTTAGCAAAGGCGTTAAAAACCTGACCGGTTTTGATGTGGAAGAATTTGGCAAGAATTCAAATTTCTGGAAAAGCAGGCTGCACCCTGATGACAGGGACGAGATCCTGGACTCAATGAAGAACCTGGTCAAGAAAAACAGCTACGACCTTGAATACAGGTGGCAGTGTGCTGACGGAAAATACAAGTGGTTTTATGATCACGGCGAAGTGGTTTACGACTACCAGGGTAAAGCCAAGGAAATTGCCGGCTCCTGGATAAATATAACAGACCGTAAAATTACAGAAGAATCTTTTAAACTCCTTCTCCATGAAACAAACTCTGTTACCGGGCTTGAGTTTTTCCGTTCATTTGTAAAAAACATAGCAAAGATTCTTGATGTTAAATATGCATTTATATCAAAGTGTATTAATTCTGAAAATACTAAAGTCAGAACTCTGGCATTCTGGGAAGGGAAAAAATACGGAAAAGATTTTGAATACACACTAGACGGCACTCCGTGTAAAAAAGCCGTATCGGGCGAATTTTCATGTTATATGGATGATGTACTTGAGATGTTTCCTGAGGATGAACAATTAAAAAGATATGGCGCAAAGGGCTACCTGGGACTTCCCATATATAACTCAAAAAATAATGTAATCGGACACCTGGCAGTCTTTCATGATAGTTCATTTAAAGACCTGCCGAAATACTTTTCTATTCTCCAGATTTTTGCCATAAGGGTAGGGTCTGAACTTGAAAGGATGGAAAATGAAAATACACTCCGAAGAAGCCACCAGAAACTGGAGCTTGCATTCGAAGAGATAAAAAATCTTCAATCCAAACTGGAATCAGAAAACATATACCTAAAAGAAGAGATTCAGACTGAACATAACTTTGAAGAAATAATTGGAAGCAGTAATAAACTAAAGGTAGTAATCGATAAAATCAAAAAAGTTGCATCAACAGACACAACCGTACTTATTAGGGGAGAAACGGGGACAGGAAAAGAGCTGATTGCCCGCTCTGTTCACAACCTTAGCAAAAGGAACAATAAACCCCTTATAAAAATCAACTGTCCGGCAATTCCTGCAAACTTAATAGAGAGTGAACTTTTCGGACATGAAAAAGGTGCTTTTACAGGAGCAATAAACAATAAAGTTGGAAAGTTTAAACTTGCCGACGGCGGCACCATAATGCTTGATGAATTAGGAGACCTCCCACTCGAATCACAGGCAAAACTGTTAAGAGTACTGCAGGAAAAAGAGTTTGAAACCGTGGGCGGAACAAAAACACAAAATGTAGATGTCAGGGTTATAGCAGCTACAAACAGGGACCTCGAAGAAGCTGTAAAAGAAGGTGCCTTTAGGTCTGATTTATATTACAGACTCAATGTTTTCCCTATTGAAATACCGCCCCTCAGGGAAAGGGCAGAAGACATTGAAGCACTGGGCAACCATTTCATTAATAAATACGCCGGTAAGCTTGGAAAATCCATCAGGCCGATAAACAAAAAAGTTCTCGACAAATTAAAATCCTACAACTGGCCGGGAAACATAAGGGAGCTGGAAAATGTTATTGAAAGGGCAACAATACTGTCGCCAGATAACAACCTTGAAATTACCGACAGTCTTATTCCAGATTCAAATGGTGATTCAGGTATACATGGATCTTCAACACTTGAGGAAATTGAGCGGGACCATATAGTTACGGTCCTTGATAAAACCGGATGGAGAATCAGCGGCGACAAAGGGGCTGCATTAATCCTGGGCATGAACCCCAGTACATTAAGAACAAGAATGGCAAAGCTTGGTATAAAGAAAAAAACAGTATCCGGGTAGGACTACATGTCTGTCATTCCTAACTTGTTTCGGAATCTCGAGATTCTGAATTGAATTCAGAATTACAATTTAAATTTCCTCTACTTCCACAAATCCACAACTACCCTTCCAACCTGTCCGCCTTTGAGGATTTTATCGATCTCGTCGCTCAGCCCTTCCAATGTTACTGTCCTTGAAAGTTCCTCAAGATTACCCAGTTTCCAGTATGTCGCCATCATGTCCCAGATTTTTTCTCTCCTCTGCATAGGGCAGCTTGCGGAATCTATTCCCACGAGCGTAACACCTCTTAGAATAAAAGGATAAACATTTATATTGAGGTCATGAGAGGCAACATTTCCGCATGTTGTAACTACACCTCTTTGATTTGTAGATTTAATTGCTGTAGCAAGAATATCTCCCCCTACTGTATCAACGACTCCGGCCCACAAACCTCTTAGTAGCAGTTTTCCACTCTGGTCTGATGAATCTTCACGGCTTATTACTTCCGAAGCACCAATACTCTTTAGAAATTCTGCCTGATCTGTTTTGCCAGTAGATGCTGTAACCTCGAATCCCGCTTTTGCGAGTATCGCAACAGCCATAGACCCAACACCACCTGTAGCACCGGTCACAAGGATTTTACCACTACCGGGATTAATTTTATTTTCCGTCAACTTTAGCACTGACTGGGCTGCTGTAAATCCGGCCGTTCCATACATCATTGCTTCTTTTGCAGTTAAACCATCAGGGAGTGTTACGACCCAGTCAGCAGGGACCCTGATGTACTGACCAAAACCACCATCTGTATCCATTCCCAGGTCATGTCCATGCACTATTACCTTATCACCCCTGGAAAAATTTAATGAAGAAGATTCTTCAACTAAACCTGCCGCATCTACGCCCGGCGTGTGAGGATAATTTCGTGTAACACCCCTGTTCCCGGAGGCCGAAAGTGCGTCCTTATAATTAAGAGAAGAAAATTGGACTTTTACAAGAACTTCACCTTCGGGAAGATCACTTATACTCCTTTCGGCAATCTCTCTTTTAAACTCATTTTTACCAGTTTCACTTACAACCATTGCCCTGAATTTTGTATCAGCCATTTAAATCTCCCGATTTCATATTTTTTTCTACAGACCCATTTAATTTAATTATAAACATAAAATGATTCAATTATTTTACTAAAATTTACTTTAAACCATTTTTTTAAAGAAATTGAAGAAAACATCAGTACACTATTTCCCTTATAGAAATTTTAATTTTATTTTTACTCAGCCCTATGGAGGTGGGTCTTGAAAATCAAGGTATTTATAGCAGATGATCACGACATAGTTCGTGAAGGTATTAAAGCAGTAATAAAGAGGGACAACTTATTAGAAGTGGTCGGTGAAGGTAAAAACGGCCTCGAAGTACTTGCATTTGGAAGGAACAACAATGCAAATGTTTATGTGGTGGATCTTTATATGCCGGACAGTGACGGCCTGGACACCATCAGCAAGTTAATAAAGCTCGATTCAAATGCCAAGGTTATTGTTCTGAGTGTTTATGAAGACAGGAATACTGTGCTAAAAGCCTTTAAAGCCGGATGTAAAGGCTATGTTACAAAAGTTAAAGCAGCTGAAGAAATTATAGATGCTATTAACAAGGTGCACTGCGGGGGATATTTTATTAGTGAAGAAATAAGTGACTATATCTTTGAAGTTTATTCGAACAATTTCGATGAAAGCCTTTTTAATGAATCTGATTTACTTTCTATGAAGGAAAAAGAAGTACTAAAATTTATTGCTGAAGGAAAGTCCAGCAAAGAAATTTCAACATTCATGGGTATATCTTTTAACACAGTAAATGTGCATAGAAACAATATTATGCATAAGCTTAATCTTCATAAGACAGCAGAACTGGTAAGGTACGCAATTAAAGAAAGAATTGTGAGTATATAGAATTACTTTTGCCACTGTTAAGTTGCTTAGCTAAAAATAGTTAATATATTTACGCTATGGAAAAAGCAAAAGCAAAAGTGTTGGGAATTGGCGGTATTTTCTTCAAAAGTGAAGAACCGGGCAAGCTGGCTTCATGGTACAAAAAATGGCTCGGTTTTGATCTTGAATCAGGTAATTCTTCTTCTTTTAAGCATGAATCATTACAAGCCGGTTCCTTTTCGGTATGGGCCCCTTTTAATCAAGATACAGAGTATTTTGACCCTGGTAAAAAGGATTTTATGATTAACCTTATAGTTGACGACCTGATTAATGCACTTGTGCAGGTAAAAATAGGTGGGGCCAATATACTTGATGATGTTCAGGAACATGAATACGGTATGTTTGGGTGGTTTATTGACCCGGAAGGCAACAAGATAGAACTCTGGCAGCCTAAAAAGAAATAGTATTAAACTTATTTAATAAAAAAATTCCGGGCATAAACAAAACAGAATATGCCCGGATTCAAATTTCTTATGCTAAATCTATCTCTGTCCGGCTTGTAATTTCAATTAGGTGAAAACCAAACTGGGTCCTTACTGGGCCGTGTACTTTATTTACTTCCTCAGAGAATACGACGGTGTCAAACTCCGGTACCATCTGTCCCGGGCCAAACTCTCCAAGGTTTCCGCCCGCCTGGCCTGAAGGGCACTTTGAATGCTCTTTTGCAACTTCGCCAAAATCTGCCCCTCCTTCTATCTGGCCTTTTAAATTGTTACATTCTTCTTCTGTGTCCACTAAAATATGTCTTGCTGTTGCTACTGGCATTGTAAAACCCTCCGGTAATTTATAAATTAACTATAATTATAGCCTCAAATCGAAGCAGAAAGAAAATTAAAGTATTTTTTGAAATAATTTGCTATGATAAATATAATAAATCTGTGAGAGGTGATTTTGATGAAAAAATTTATTATAGGCCTTTTTATACTTTCCGCTCTTACTATTGGGGGTCTTGCATTAAACCCCGGCACAGCTGAATGCAACAACTGCAAGACAGGGCAGCCATGTGAAGATACTTTCGACTGCGGTGAACTTGGTGTTTGCATATGCTGGTATTCAGGAGAGCAGGAATCCCTTACAGGCAGTCCCGGCCAGAACGGAACCTGCCAGATGCAGTCACAATAATACTAAAATAGGCAAAATATAAACTATTTTTATCTTTTTAAAGATTTCCTGAATCTTTATAGTTGCAGGTGCAACTATAAATGTACAAAATTTAAGGAGGTCTTTTAAATGAAAAGACAAAATATTATTTTTACACTATTACTGCTTGTGGCATTATCATTTGGTTCCATTTCTGCAATAGCAGGAAATAATTCCATAAGTACAGTTGGAGCGGGTGGTTACGACCTGGTTTCATATCACACAGGTAATCCTCAGCCGGGTGTAGGTTTTAACAAATCAGTACACGACGGTGTTACATATGTATTCATAAGCGAAGAAAACAAAAACGCTTTTGATAAAAACCCTGAGAAATACCTACCGGCATTCGGTGGTTATTGTGCTTACGGAGTAGCAGTTGGGCAGAAATTTGTTGCAAGCCCCCAAATCTGGAAAGTCCAGGACGGCATCTTGTACTTTAATCTCGATAAAAATATTCAGGCCAAGTGGGAAGAAGATTTAAGCGGCAATATTAACAAAGCGAATAAGAACTGGAAACAGATCAAAAACACCTCAGCTGAAGAGCTGGCAAAGAACGGGTAGGTAATTACACAAAAGGGGCTTCGGCCCCTTTTTTATTATTTACGCTAAAACTTCTTAATCTTTTTTATTCCCTTGATAAATCTCCTTATCTATAAGATATTATATTTATAAAATTAATCTTAATTGGTGAGGTGTATTATGAAATTAGAAGGAAAAGTAGCACTGATTACAGGCGGAAGCTTAGGGTTAGGTAAAGCAACTGCCGAGCTTTTTGCCAAAGAAGGCGCAAAAGTAGTAATTACAGGCCGTACTGAGAAAACACTTCAGGAAGCTGTTGAGGCCGCAAAGGGCAATGGTCTCGATATTGATTACCTTGTGAGTGATGTTTCTAATGAAGATAACTGCAGGGAAGCAGTAGATTTTACGCTTAATAAATACGGCAAGATAGATATTTTGTTTAATAATGCCGGTGTACTTCATGCAGCTCTTACTCATGAAACTGACACAGAAACCTGGGACAGACTTTTTAATATTAATGTAAAGGGCACTTATTTAATGTCTAAGCATGCAATCCCACACATGCTTGAAAAAGGTTATGGATGTATTGTAAATAATTCGTCAATAGCAGGACTTAAAGGTATACCTGGTATCAGTGCTTACAATTCAACAAAGGGAGCTGTAACGCAGTT
The DNA here is from genome assembly GCA_029262335.1 of Deltaproteobacteria bacterium. Taxonomy (GTDB): domain Bacteria; phylum Desulfobacterota_D; class UBA1144; order Nemesobacterales; family JAJCZQ01; genus JAJCZQ01. The sequence goes on along the minus strand of JAJCZQ010000011.1, from coordinate 5,187 downwards.
AACAAGAAGTATGGCTCTTGATTATGCTAAACAGGGTATACGTGTTAACGCAATATGTCCCGGTACAATTGAAACACCAATGGTAGACGGATTGTTAGACAAAATGCCAGATAGAGAAGGGGCAGAAGAGCTCTTTAAGTCTTTTCACCCAATGGGTAGATTCGGAACAGCAGATGAAATTGCACATGCAGTATTATTCCTTTGTGATGAAAACGTAAATTTTATGACTGGCTCTATGCTTTCAGTAGACGGCGGTTGGGTAGCAAGTTAAATCTAAAAATAAATGAAATTGGCCCGCTTATAACATTATTGCTTTTACAAAGAATTTAAAAAGCTATTTATCAGTGGGTTTAACTTCTTATAATCGATAAGAAAAGAATCATGTCCATATGGTGCATCTATCTCATTATATGAAACATCGATGTTATTAGCTTCTAAAGCTTCGGCAAGTTCATGTGACTGGTATGACGGGTACAGCCAGTCAGAAGAATAAGATACAACTAACACCTTTTTGGTTTTTATCCTCTTAAAGGACTCTATAAGATTCGGGTAGCCTTCCCCTGCATCATATAGGTCGAGAGTACGCATTATATATATGTAGCTGTTGGCATCAAATCTTTGAACAAATTTTGATCCCTGGTATTCAAGATATTTTTCAATCTCAAATTTACTGTTGAGGTTTGACTTTATTTCAACAGGATCATCCTGTTTTCTTCCAAATTTTTCCCAGAGCCAGCCGTCACTAAGGTAGGTAATATGGCCCAGCATCCTTGCAATTGAAAGCCCCTTTTCGGGAATGTCAGACCCGTAATAATTTCCGCTGTTCCAGTTGGGGTCATCCATGATTGCCTGTATTCCAACTTTGTGTATCGCAATAGACTGAGGAGAAGATTTTGCGGCAGTAGCAATAAGGAGCAGAGAATCCACCATATCGGGATATTCCAATGCCCATTCAATAGCCTGCATTCCTCCCATGGATCCGCCAACAATGCCGCGTATATTATCAATTCCTAAATGTTTGAGGAGCTGATACTGGACGCGGACAATATCACGAATACTTACTATCGGAAATGATGCGCCATAGGGCTTGCCGGTTTCAGGATTTACGGAAGAGGGGCCGGTTGTACCGTAACAGCTGCCAAGAATATTAGAGCAGATAACAAAATACTTATCTGTATCAACCGCCTTTCCCGGGCCTATCATAACATCCCACCAACCGGGATTTTTATCTTCCGGAGAGTTTTTTCCCGCTGCATGTGAACTGGCTGTAAGTGCGTGTTCAATAAGGATTACATTGTCACGTGCTTTGTTTAACTCTCCATAAGTTTCGTAGGCAACCGTTATCGGGCCAAGCTCGCGGCCGTTCTCAAGGACAAACCTGTCAGGAGGGTCGGCAAAGTTGTAATACCTGGTCTCAACCAGCCCTACAGAGCCGTCCTGGGTAATTACAACAGGAGACTCGCCTAATTCCTCTTTTCTCATGCTCCGCCCTTTTGTGATTTTGCAAGTGCCTGGTCTAAGTCCCAAATAAGATCCTCAAGTGTCTCAAGACCTACAGATATACGAACAGTCTCAGGAGTCACACCTGCTGAAAGCTGCTCTTCTTCATTTAACTGTCGGTGTGTAGTCGATGAAGGATGGGCTATTAAGGATTTTGCATCACCTACATTTACCAGGTGGCTGAAAAGCTCAACACTGTTTATTAATTTTTTTCCTGCTTCGATTCCGCCTTTTACTCCGAAAGTGAATATAGATCCTGCACCTTTTGGCATATATTTCTTCGAAAGCTCATGATAAGGGCTGTCAGGAAGTCCGGCAAATTTTACCCATTCTACAGACGGGTGGTCATTTAAATGTTTAGCTATTGCAAGTGCACTTGAACAGTGACGGTCCATTCTCAGGTTAAGTGTTTCAAGTCCCTGTGTTAACATGAAAGCGTTAAAAGGGCTGAGCGCCTGGCCGTGGGTCCTTAAGATTTCAACCCTTGCCCTGATAGCGTATGCAATACCGCCAAAAGTCTCATAAAACTTTACACCATGATAACCTTTCGAAGGCTCTGTCATGCAGGGGAACTTTCCATTGTCCCAGGGAAATGTGCCTGCTTCGACCAATACACCACCTATAGATGTTCCGTGTCCGCAAATAAATTTTGTCCCGGAATTAACCACGATATCTGCGCCATGTTCTATTGGCCTGCAAAGATAAGGGGTGGCAAAAGTGTTATCAATAATTAACGGGATACCTGCCTCATGAGCTATGTCTGCAACTGCCTGAATATCAAGCACATTTCCAAGCGGGTTACTGACCGTCTCGGCATACAAGGCCCTGGTCTTGTCGGTAATTGCTTTTCTAAAGTTCTCCGGATCATTAGGGTCAACAAAGGTAACGTTAATCCCCATTTCCCGCAGATTAACATCAAACTGTGTGTATGTTCCTCCGTAGAGAGTGCTGGAAGACACCAACTCGTGCCCGGTCTGCATAATGTTAAGTATTGAGGTCATCTGTGCTGCCATTCCGGAGCTCAGAGCAAGAGCTGCTGTCCCGCCCTCCAGGGCAGCCATTCTTTCTTCAAAAACACCATTGGTAGGGTTCATTATCCTGGTATATATATTTCCAAATTGTTCAAGGTTAAATAAGGCTGCTGCATGTTCAGTATCATTAAATGCATATGCAGTAGTCTGGTATATAGGTACAGCCCTGGAGTTTGTGGCTGGATCAGGCGACTGGCCTGCATGTACGCAATTAGTATCAAATCCAAATTTTCTTTCTGACATATAATTCCTCCTAATTTTTATCTAAACATTTTATCTTAACACATCCGTTCATTACAACCTCATATAATTTAGAATTATATATTATATAAAACTAATGTTATATTTTTGAATAATAATATTATGAACAAAGTCCTCGGCGGAAGAGAAAAAGTAAAAGTAGCTGTTGCACAGGTTGCCCCTGTGTTTATGGACAAGGAAAAAACTATCGAGAAAGCCTGTCGTTATATTAAGGAAGCAGGTGAAAACGGTGCAGAGCTTGTAGTCTTTCCGGAAGCTTTTATTCCGGGTTACCCGGCATTTTATACTCTGGGGTACGAAAGTAATCCACATGACTGGACCGATTACATGATTACCCTCCAGGACAACTCTGTTTCAATACCAGGGGAAGATACAAGAATACTCGGACAGGCCGCAAGGGAAGCAGGTACATATTTGGTAATGGGCTGTAATGAACTTTCAGACACGCCCGGAAGCCAGACTGTGTACAACTCACTTCTCTTCATAGACAAATACGGCGAAGTCATGGGCAGGCACAGAAAACTTATGCCAACTTATACCGAAAGGGTCTACTGGGGTATGGGCGACGGTACGGACATGAACGTGTATGACACGGAAATCGGTAGAATCGGCGGGCTTATTTGCTGGGAAAACCATATGACACTCGTAAGGGCACATATGATAACCAAGGGCGAGGAGTTTCATATTGCTGTCTGGCCCGGCAACTGGCAAAGAGGTAAGGAACAGCTCCTGGATGCCGATACAAGCCCCGGCGGAAACAACTGCCTTATACAGTCAGTTGCCCGTGTGCATGCATTTGAAGCAGGTTCTTTTGTGCTAAGTGCATGCGGATATCTTACAGAGGATGATTTTCCCGAAAAATGGGACCATATTAAAAATAGTGACCACATGAATTATGACTGGTCATCCGGGGGAAGCGCTATAATTAACCCCGCAGGCAGGCACCTTTTTGAGCCGCACTTTGAAAAAGACGCAGTACTTTACAGCGAATGCTTTGCAAACCAGATAAAAGCAGTAAAAGCCATTTTTGATTCTCTTGGCCACTATTCCAGAAACGATGTACTCAGCATCCATCATTTTGCCCACGGTGAAGCACCTGAAATTAAAGCAGAACTTAATTCAACAATAGATAAAAAAATAGATTCGCAGGACGTAAAAAGGATCTCTGACAAATACGAAATAGAAGTAGAAAAATTAAACGACATGCTCGACGAACTTAAAAGGCTTATATAATGAAAATTAAATCCTACATATTAATTGCTGTTATCTGTTTTGTTTTTACAAATCTGCAAATTGCTTTTGCCGGTCAGCCTGTTGTCGGTTCAATAACACAGCTTTTTGGTGAAGTTAAACTTTCAAGGGACGGAAATGTAAAAGATGCTTCGGAAAACCAGGAGATTCGCCTGAATGACCTTATAGAAACCGGAGAAGACTCTTTTACAAAGATAGTCTTTACAGACAACACTTCCATTGAGGTATCATCAGATTCCAGCCTTGAGGTAAATGAATTTGTCTACAATCCATCCGAAAGAAAGAGTAAATTCAGCATAATAAAGGGAACTATAAAAAGTGAAATAAGTAAGATCAAAAACACAAACTCAACAGTTGAATTTCAGACACGAAATGCAGTTGCCGGTGTAAAAGGAACGGTTCTATATATAAATGCCAATGATGATTTCTTCGGGGTAAGAGTGGGAAGAATATATGTAAGCGGGCTGCATGCGGGGTCTAAGAGGGTCTATGTATCAGGCGGTTATTATACAACTGTTGTAAACGGAGTGCCCATTGTGCCAAGAGTTATGACCCAGGCAATGCTAAGGCAGTTTGATAATATGTTTGATTACAGAAGATACCTTCCGTCCGAGGTAAACGATGTAATAAGAAAAACCCCGTTTAACCTGAAAAAACCTAAACTGTTTAAATAAGGCCTTTTTCCACCTGACGGCCCGTAACCAATCAAAAATATTAATTTTTTATAATCTAAACTTAAACCTTGTATTAATGAATAATTCATTAATACTGTTCAATCTTTTAAAATATTAAGGAAGAAAAAGTTTAAATGAAAAAAGACAATATCAGGAATATCGCAATCATAGCGCATGTTGACCACGGAAAGACCACACTCGTGGATGCAATGCTTGATCAGAGTAATATATTTAGTGACCATGAGCAGGTCAGTGAGAGAATTATGGACTCAATGGACCTTGAGAAAGAACGCGGCATTACAATCATGGCTAAAAATACAGCCGTCCTATATAAAGACAAAAAAATAAACATTGTGGACACCCCAGGCCATGCTGATTTTGGCGGCGAAGTCGAAAGAAGCCTCAACATGGTAGACGGCGCACTTTTACTTGTAGACTCCAGTGAAGGCCCGTTGCCTCAGACAAGGTTT
>JAJCZQ010000010.1 GCA_029262335.1 Deltaproteobacteria bacterium | reverse complement strand
CTACGATACAATGGGCCAGTCAATCCATGATATTATGAGGACCGGTGGTCTTGATAAAGCACATGGCTGGGAATACGACAGAGTTAATAAACTGTTCCCACTACCTGCAATGCTACCTGATGCAATTATGCACAGGCTTGCAGCAATCGATTTAGGAAATGCAATTCAAAATGCTTTAGTTGCAGCATCAGCATTAGGACTTGGAACATGTCTAAATGGTGCTAGCGGTGGAGCTAGAAGAAATGTAAAGGCAAAATTTAACCTTCCAGATACATACACATTCTGCTGGCTAATGACACTTGGTTACCCTGCTGAAAGTATGGACGGTGGTGGTAGAAGACCAAGACCTCCTTTTGAAACAATGTATTTTGAAGGAAAAGTTGGTAGTCCTTTCCCAAGAGACCCTGAAGTTGTAAAATTAGTTGAAGACCTTAATCTTCTTCAACCAAAAGCTCCATTACCAGGAAGACTTGAAGAACTTAACAGGCTTACAAGAAGATTTGGTCTTGGTGATGAGTATCTGACTGACTGGAAACTCGAAGAATCACAGCTTGGCGAAGTTGCCGGAGACAAAAAGCTAACTCCTCTATCAAGAGAGGAAATTTTAGCTTCCGTTGAAGGGGCTGAAGTTGACGAAAGTTTTAAACTCACTCCAACAGTTAAGAGAGAAGAGCTTGAATCTTACAGAGAAAAAAGAGGAATTAGTGCAACTGACTAACTTCTAATAAATAAGGAGACTAACAATGGCTGAAATAACAATAAATATTCCAGACCCAATTCACGACAAAATCAAAAAAAGAGCCGAGCAGGTTGGTAATACAGATATTGGATTAATCATTGCAAACCTTGGTTTAGTTTTTGGTCCATGTGATTATGATGATTCAAAATGGTTAAAAAATCTTCAGGATACTGATGATAAAAGTAAACCCTGGTAGTAAACCAGAGTATAAAAGCTTTAAATTAAAAAAGGGTACTTCGGTACCCTTTTTTTTTGCCTAATATTTTCTAAGCACTGTATTTATAATCGAGTTGGATTTCTTCGGGGAACTGAAAAATCTTCTGTAATTCTAAATCAAGTAGTTCTCTTATAAACTGTATATTGGTTTTATTTAATGCTGAAATAACTTTTGTGTTGTAAGTTCTTTCAAGGAATTCGATAGTTTCAATATCAGCATTATCCCTTTTGTTAAAAACAATAAGTTTTGGAATTCCATCAAATCCCATAGATGAGATTATATTATCTACGGATTCTATTTTTTCTTCCATTGACGGGTCACCGGCATCTGCAACATGAAGCAGAAGGTCGGCTTCTCCAATTTCTTCGAGTGTGGCCCTGAAAGCATTAATCAACTCTTCCGGAAGGCCGCTTATGAAACCCACAGTATCAGTAATTAAGATATCCATTGTTGAAGGAAGTTTTATTCTTCTTGTTGTGGGGCTGAGTGTGGAAAAGAGTTTGTTCTGCACTTTAACACTGTCCTTGGTTAGACGGTTAAAGAGTGTTGATTTTCCGACATTGGTATATCCAAGTAGTGATACAACCGGTATTCCTGTTGCGGTCCTTTTTTCCCTTGTATTTTTTCTCCTGAAGCAGATGTTGTCGATCTGCTTTTCAAGATTATCTATCTGTTTTCTTATTGTCCTTCTTTGATACTCGATTTTCTTTTCACCGGGGCCTCGTGTTCCTATACCACCCCCAAGCTGTGAATATTCAATGCCCTTTCCCCTAAGACGGGGCAGGCAGTATTTAAGCTCTGCAAGTCTGACCTGCAATTTTCCTTCACTTGTGACAGCGTGTCGTTCGAATATCTCAAGTATAAGTTCAGTTTTGTCGATTATATTAAGAGTTGTTTCTTTTATTATTCCGTTTACCTGAGCCGGGGTAAGCTCAACATCAAAGATAATAGTCCCGGCACCTATATGTTCGGCCTGTAGTATTACGTCCTTTAATTTACCTTTACCTATCAAATATCTAGGGTCTATGTCCCTTCTTACCTGTATTACTGAGTCCAGGACTTTCTTTCCCGCTGAAAGTGCAAGGGATTTTAATTCTTCGACAGATTTTTCTGCATCTGATCTGTACCTTGTATGAAATCCCACGAGAAGGACGCCCTCAAGGCATGGGTCGCCTCCAAGTTCGGTATAGGATTTTTGTAACTTGTTTTCTGTTTCACTTATAAGGGAGTTAAGGTCTATATCTATTTGGCCGGCATCGTTATAAGTATATAATTCCCATTTTTTATCACTATTGCCGCCTGAGGGGATAATATGTGCCAACTGGATATTTCCTGCATAGCCCTGGTCTGCAACCTGAACAACACCTATCAGGTCAAGCCTTTCCTGAATCAAAGTGGTAAGGTCATTTTTTGATAAAACAGCATCTTTCATATGAGTATGAAAAAGTCTGAAACCTCTAAGCCTTGATTTTGCTTCTCTGAACCTGCCAAGGAGTTTTTCGAAATCTACTTCGCTGGCATCACCAATAATTACTTTAAAGACTTTACCCCTGCGGTTTATAATGATTGAGATAGTTCGGTTGATCTGAAAGGAAAAGGAAGTCAGGGCCCTGACCAGTTCGTTACTAATGAGTTCATCGGGCTGCATTCTCCTTCTGTAAAGCCTTGATATGTTTTTAAGCTGGCTTTGTGTGAGACCCGATGTTTTTCCGTATACTTTATCTATACTTTAATACCCCGCTGTTACTATTAGATTCAACAAGTATTATAAATATTATTATAGCATATGGAACAATAAAATGGATAAATTTACCGAAGAAATAAAAAAGTTATCGGTTAATACCGAAGAAAAAGATCCAGATAAAGATATTTCTGATAGATATTTGCCTGCTATTGAATCACTTTATAATTTTGCTGATAAAGCAGTTTTAACACTGAAAAGTAGTTCCGTAAAGCTTCACCGGCTGCCGGCGGACCTTGTACCTCTGTTTTTTCATTTTGAAAGCGGTGGAGGGGGATTTGTGATTTCAACGGCTGTTAAATACGCTTTTTTTATGCAAAGTTCTGAGAATAAGATATTTATTTATGGAAAATCAAAGAAAAACGGGATCAATAGTCCGGGTAATGCAAAAATGCAGCAACTATTTAATATAGATTTTACTGAGGATAACGAAAATGTGACTTTTTATGACAGTACAAATAAGGAAATTAGTCCCGAAGAGATTGTATTACTTGCACTTAGCTGGTCAATAAATTAGGGAGTTAGCACAAAATGTGTCAGGGAAGCTAATCCGATTATTGAAAAAATCAAAATAAATATTCCTGCTATATAATATGCGCCTTCTTTTTCATGTGGTTCCAAATTAAACATGGGCTGAATTATATACAAATAAGATTAATTGTAAAGACAACTTGAATGGTATATCAAATTTTGTTAGTTTGTATGTAGATGATTGAATATATAACACCCTTTTTTCGCCCACCAAGCGAACATAAAAGCTTTATTTTACAGGCAACTATAGGCTGTTCTCACAACAACTGTACCTATTGTGCTATGTACAGAAAAGAAGAGCAGAAATTCAGAATCCGCCCGATGGATGAAATAAAGCAGATAATTGATGATGCTTCCGCGGAAGGACTACTTAATAACAGGGTATTTATTTCAGACGGCAATGCCCTCGTACTTTCAACTTCAAAACTTGTTGAAATAATGGAATATCTATACTCAGCCAACAAGGGTCTTGAGAGAATTACGATGTATGCAAATGTGGGGGATATACTCCGTAAAAGTGTCAAAGACCTCAAAGAGATTAAAAACAATGGCCTGGAGATGGTTTATATAGGTTTTGAAAGCGGGGATGACGTTGTACTTGAAAGAATAAAGAAAGGCGCCAGTTTTGATGAAACAGTGGAAGCTTCACAAAAACTAAAGGAAGCCGGGATTATGAATTCAGCAATGGTACTGCTTGGAGTAGGCGGCGAAAAAAGAAGCAATGAACATGCCGAAGCTACCGGGAGATTGCTTACTGAAACAGACCCGGAATACGTAGGTGCACTGACTTTACAGCTAAGGGAAGGGGCCCCTATATACCAGGAATGGAAAAATGGTGAATTCAAACTTCCTGAGAAATTCCAACTGATAAAAGAACTGGAAACCATTGTTGAAGGCACAAATCTTACTAATGGTTATTTCTATTCAAACCACATATCAAATTTTCTTGCAATAAAAGCAAAGTTTCCTGAAGAAAAGGAAAGAGTTTTATCAGAAATAAGACAGGTACTAGCTGCAAACGACGAAAAACTCCTGAGGCCGGACTATTTCAGGGACGTAATTAATCAATATTAATAAAAGATGCAAAGGAGAACATTATGGGCAGAGTTGCAACAATATCACCAGTATGGGGATGCAGTGTAGAAGATTTACGATCACTTGCAAAAATAGCAGAGGAGGGTGGGTTTGAAGCTATATTTTCACCCGAAGTCCCGCCTTACAGTGCAATAACAAATGCGCAGGTGTTTGCTGAAGCAACAAAAAAAATTAATGTAGGTACATGGATTGCCAATATTTATATGAGGCAGCCCGTTGTTGCAGCAGCTTCATCGCTTACAATCCAGGAGATCACTGACGGCAGGATGATACTTGGGCTCGGTGTTAGTCATAAACCCGTGAATAGCAGATACGATATTGATATGGGTGATCCTGTGGAAGACATGAGGGAGTATGTAGAAGAAGTTAAATCGCTTGCTGATGGAAGTTCAGAGAGGTTAACACTAAAAAGAAAGCAGCCTGATCTCCCTGTATATATTGCAGGTCTTACAAAGGGCGCCTCCGAGCTTGCCGGAGAAGTAGCAGATGGACTTATGCCATATATGTGCCCTCCGGAGTATTTGGGAGAACTTATTCAGAATGTAAAAAACGGTGCTGAAAAAGCAGGAAGAGACTTTTCTGATATTACAATTACAGATGGAATTCCTTCTTTTGTGTCGGATGATGAAGGCGCAGCAATCGAAGCAGCAAAAAAAGGTCTGTCAGGTTATGCACGTTTTCCATTCTATCAAAGGCTTATCAGGAATATTGGTTTCGGTGATGTTGTTGACCAGATAAAAGATGGTGCAAACCCGGCCGAAGTGTTTTCAACTGAGCTTGCAGAGGCAGTGGCACTTGCAGGGCCGGCTGATAAATGCCGTGAAAAACTGCAGAGGTATTATGACGCAGGACTGGAGCTTGCAATTATTACCCCTGTTCCTGTAGGCAAACAGAGCAATGTTGAGGTAATGGAAAACACCGTTAAAGCATATTCCTAAACTATTACAATTATTGTAAATATATTAAAAAAGGGAGTTAATAACTCCCTTTTTCTTTGCCCATGTAGTGACAAAAATTGTCATAGACGCGAACAATTATTGCGCACAGGTAAAAATATTTGCATTCTTGTTTAAAATTTGCTAGAATCAGGGTTACTTAAAGGAGAGTGAATTTTAGGATGAATATAAAAAACTTAAACGGATCATTACGTTCAGTATTTCTTTTTAGTTTATTTTTATTTCTGTTTTTAATTTCAACACAAACTATATCTGCTCAGATTGTTGTAAACAGTCTTGGGGACCATGAAGGTAATTGTCCCATTGACTGTACCTTAAGAGGCGCACTTGATGATGTTGGCGAAGAATCGGATCAAATCACATTTGACGACTTGCTTCTTGATCAGACAATTCTATTAAGCTCACAGCTTGAAATTGAAGATGATGTATATATACAAGGGCCTGGTGCTGAAAGACTTACAATCCAGCAGGCTGGTGAGTCTTCAAGAATCTTTCATATAGAATATGATTATGAGGTTAAAATTTCAGGCCTCACACTTACTGGCGGTAATGTAGCGGATAATTTTGAATTAAGGACCGTTTCTTTTGGCGGTGAGGGAGAATTTGTCTCCGGAGGTGCCATTCTTAACGAAGGTTACCTTGAACTCGATTCATCAATAATAACTTCAAACTCTGCAATATTTGGAGGAGGTATAGCAAATATCGGATACCTCAAATTAACCAAATCTGAAGTGTCCGATAATAGTGCAACAGGGTTTTGTTGTGATTACGGCGCCGGCGGGGGTGTTTATAGTTATTATGATGAAGGTGAAACCGAATACAACCTAATAGTTTTAGAATCAAAGATCATAAATAACAATGCAGACTTCGAAGGCGGCGGCCTGTGGGCTTATAATACGCACGGTGTAATTCACAACTCTGATATTTATGGTAACGAAGCCAATGAAGATGGGGGCGGGATCTACATTGATACTGGTAATGGTGATGACGATGACGGCGATTCTGAACTGTTTATTGAAAACAGTTCTGTTACTGATAATTCCACAAATGATGATGGCGGTGGAATTTACTCAAGAGATTCAAAACTAACAATATTAAAATCTAATATTTCCGAAAACAGGGCTTTCGATAATGGCGGCGGTATCTATTCAAACTTTGGCTGCGATTTTTGTGGTGGTGATGATGATGACGATGATGACTTAAATATCCTAAATTCTACTATTGCAAAAAATGTATCCGGTGATGAAGGAGCAGGTATCTGGACCAGCGGTGAAGCAAATATAGGTTCTTCAACTGTGGCTTTTAACTGCGTACAGGACATCGGAGTAGATGGGTTAGATATTGAAGACTGCCTTCTTGATCCGGCTTTAGGTGATGACGATGATGATGACGATGACTTTGGTGCGGGAATTCATGATGG
>JAJCZQ010000009.1 GCA_029262335.1 Deltaproteobacteria bacterium | reverse complement strand
TTCCCTGTATTCTTCAACTCTCCACCAGTCTATTATATCTCCGACCCTTATATCATTGTCTTCTGACCTGGAACGTCTCATACCCACGCCCCCAAACAGGACATCCAGATAACCTCTTATTTTCCATAGCCAGTTTGCATAATACCATCCATTTTTACCGCCTATATTTTTAATCGGCACAAACAGTTTCTCTTTTGGCAGGTCCGAGGAATAACTGTGAGTATCAACAATCCTGGAACCAAACTTTTTTCCTCCCCAGCTTCGCAGTGTATTTGTGGAAGAGAGAGACTGCTGCCAATCATTCTGGTGAAACTTTTTTTCTTCATCAGCAAGTGCAATTTTGACTGATTCTGACACGTCTTTCGGTTTAATATCAAAATATTCGTTAACGGAATGGTCCTTTACTACTGTAGAATATTTGAGGCTGTCTATAATTTTCCTGCCTATCCTTGCATATATAGGTGTTACAAGTCCAAGCCATAAACTTGAAAGCCAGGGGGTCAATACAGGAACAGGGATGATATAGCGATTAAGCCCCCTGTGATCAGCATAAATTTTCATCAAATCACCATAAGTTACTATATCTTCGCAGCCTATTTCAAATATCTTATTGCCCTCAAACTCTTTATCAATTGATCCGGTTAGATAGTCCAACAGGTCATTTATCAAAATTGGCTGTGTTTCTACATATACCCATCTGGGAGTTGTCATAATAGGTAGTTTTTCCACCAACGCCCTTATCAGCTCAAATGACAGACTGCCTGCACCTATAACTACGGAAGACCTGAATTCTATAACCTGTGTTTTATAGTTCCTTAGTATTTCTCCGGTTTCATGCCTGCTTTCAAGGTGCTGAGACAGTTTTTTTGAAGAATCACCCAAACCCCCCAGATATATTATTCTTTTTACATTCATCTTTTCTGCAGCCTGGGCAAAGTTCTGGGCACCTACCCTGTCCAGTTCTTCAAAAGAGTCCTTATTGCCCATTGAGTGAACAAAATAAAAGGCCGTATCAATCCCTTTTAGTGCTTTTTCTAGTGATTCAGGATCAAGTACATCGCCTTTTACTACTTTTATATCTTCAGGCACCCTTGAAGTGAGATATTCGGGTTTTCGGGCAAGACAGGATATGGAATAATCAGTTTTTTTTAGCACCTTTAATAACCTGCTTCCTATATAGCCCGTGGCACCGGTAATTAAAATATTTTTTTTATCCATTCATTTTCACCATTAAATATAAAAGAATAACAGACCTTGTAGACCAGGCGGCAGTTCTTATCCAGTTGTATTTTACAAGGAATTTAATTTCTGACTTATTATAACCACACAATAATCTTTTATGAGAGGGAACCTGTATAAGAAATGTTGATATCCAGATAATAACTAACAAGATAAACGCAGCTTTATAGTAATAATAATTTCCGTTTGAAGAATTTGATATCAAAAGCAAAATTGAGGTCACTAATTCTGCAATCATAGGCAAAATTACAACGTAACCTGCATTTTGAGAATGGGTTTTGGAAAATTCCGGAAAATAATTCTTATCGACAAAAGAAAATAAAGGGTAATGGACAAGCTGCACAAACCATACCACGCCTGTCATGAATAAAGCAGATGAGAGGTTAATTAATAATAATTGATATTCATACACAATTCCTAAACTTAGCTGAAATATAAAAGTACGGAAGAAAATAGTGGCGGAGAGGGAGGGATTCGAACCCTCGAAGGAGTTTAACCCCCTTACTCGCTTAGCAGGCGAGCGCCTTCGACCACTCGGCCACCTCTCCGAAAAGAATAAAAAAAATAACTAAAGGAAATCTTGTGTCAATTAGTAGGTATTAATGATTTAAGGTATTTGCTTACCTCTGACATAAGCATTAGACAAACTGTATTTTGCCAATCCGTTTTTTGTCTGGTGTTCATGATAAACAAGTCCAACATCTCTGGCATAGATATCTTTAAACTTTACATTACTCTTGTCACTTGATGTAACAACCAAAATATCATTAAATTCAGAAGTACCTGATTTAAAAGTTTCTTTAGGATAACTCACCAGTACATCAGGCGTATAAAACGGCCTGTTGCCGGTATCGGAAGATACATGGATATGCCCTCCCCTGTCGAGCCTAAGTGCCAGGTTGTTCATTCCAAAGTATGAATCAAATATGGACCAGCCGTTTGTATATGTAACAATTGAAAATGTCTGGCTGCCTTTTCCCCTTGGAGATTCAAAATCATATGTCCAGCTGTTTCCTTTATCAAGTGGAAGATAGTTTAAAAACAGGTTTTCCCTGTTGTCTTCCATGACATTTGAATATTTAATAATGTTGTCTACAGAATTATTAACAAATACCGGGCTTGCAGAATCCATTTTCCTGAAACTCACGCTTTTGAATTCTTTTCCTGCCGGGAATATTTTAATTAATTTATAGGGCCGATTAATTCTTTCATCTTTCTGCGGCACATATGGAAGAGATAAAACATTATAGTTAACACTTATAATGCCCTGGTTATTTTTTATTATATCTTCGATAATTACACTGTCGGGATAACTGCTTTTACCAGGGACTATTAAAGCCACAGTCTCCGTTTCAAAATCTATATTATTAATCTCTTTATCAACACTCTGTTCCTTTAAAATTTCTTTTAACACATCTTTATCCAAAACAACCTGGCTTTGGGAACGGTTAGTACTGTCGTAATAGCCCTCAGAGATAATTTCATACTTCAGCTCTTCTGCAACGAGAGAACTAAATGAGAATGTTATAGAAAAAAGAAAAATGAAAATATAAAGAAATTTTATAGTATTTTTCAATTGCTTAACCTTCCGTAATCATCTTCCAGTCTTACGATATCACCCTCTTCAAGTATATCTCCAAACTGTACTTCAATTATATGTAGCGGGGTATCACCAATATTTTCTACCCTGTGGACATTTTGCCGGGGGATAAACACCGCCCCTTTCTCTTTTACAATAACAGTATCGTCGCCGTTTATGACATTTGCAGTCCCTTTTGATACAATCCAGTGCTCAGACCTGTGTTCGTGTTTTTGAAGTGAGAGTTTACATCCAGGATTAACTACGATTTTTTTTACTTTGTAACCATCATCGGTATTCAGGTTTAAATAATATCCCCATGGTTTGTTAACAATATGGTGTGACAAACTTTCCTGCCTTCCGTTTTCTTTCAGTTCATTTACAATGGATTTCACATTTGATGAATGGTCAATATGAGAAATCAGTACAGCATCATCCGTATCGACAACTGCAATATCTGAAAGGCCGTTGGCTACAATAAGTCTTCTATCACCCTGAATGAGGCAGTTCTTAGAATTTTTAGTAACTACATCTCCCTTGAGGACGTTATTGTTGTTTTCTTTTGGTAAGAAATCAAATACAGATTTCCATGAACCTACATCACTCCATTTGAATGAAACAGGAAGAACGGCCCCTCTGTCAGTTTTTTCCATTACAGCGTAATCAAAAGATATATTTGGGAGTTTACTGTAAATTGTTTCATCAATAATATTGTCACTTTTTAGAAGTTCTACTATTTCAGGTACATGTTCACGGAATTCATCAAGAATTGTTGAAGCCTTAAAGGCAAATATACCGCCGTTCCAGAAATAGTTCCCACTATTCATATATTCAGTGGCCTTCTCTTTATCAGGCTTTTCAACAAATCTTTTAATCCTGAAACCGCCCTCTTCAATTGGATCGCCTCCCTCAATATATCCGTAGCCTGTCTCCGGGTATTGAGGTTTTATTCCAAATGTGACAATAAACCCCTCATGTGCAAGTAAGTCTGCACCCCGAATCGCATTTTCAAAAGCCTTTGCGTTTTCAATAACATGGTCAGCAGGGAAAACAAAGATAAGTGCATCATCAACATTAGAAAGTATTTTTAGTGTTCCATAAAGTATCGCCGGTGCAGTATTTCTGCCAAGAGGTTCTGTTATGATATTTTCGCTTTTATTGATATTAATTTCCTTAAGGTGGCGGTTTACCTCAAATTTATGGTTATCGCCCACAACTACGGAAATATTTTCCTGGCCAAAATGATGAAGTAATCTTTTATATGTTGATTGCAGTAAAGAATCAGTTCCTATAATGTTAGAGAACTGTTTTGGATACTCTTCGCGTGAGAGTGGCCAAAGCCTTGTACCGGAACCGCCGGCAAGGATTATTGCATGTAGTTTTAGTTTAGACATCTTTCTTTCCCGTTATTTAATATTCTATACCCAAATAAACAATGTTAATATCAAGATTTAATTCCGGTGTTCTTTTCTTAAAAGATCAAAAACAGTCTTAACGGGGTTAAAGGTTATAAGCGGTACCTCTATAAACAATGTTATCCAGTCAGCCATCGCCCCGTTCCAAAGTCCTGGAAGTTCAAGTGCTTTTATTTCCCTGCCATTGGCGCTTTTCGTGGTTATTATTCCTGCATCCTTATCTATAAAAATATCAAGGTCAAACTTTTTACCTTTGTAATCTCTTACACTGCATACAATGTCCACAGGATTAAAATGTGTTGATGAGTTCCATATCTCTTTTTGGGAATCATCTGCCATATCAACCTGAGCAGATTCCACAATTTGTTTTGTATTAATCCCGTTGTTATTTACCCAGAATGGCCCTCCACCAGGCTCTCCTTCGTTTCTTACTACACCGCACACCCTTATTGGGCGGTTAAGCAGGTTTTTAATATGTTCAGTATTTAAATTATCAGGCAGATCTATATTAAGGTCCCAGGAAATAAATTCTTTTATACCACTTAATTTATCCTTATCTATACCTACGGATTCAAGTTCCAAAATTATTTCATTAATCTTATTTTTTATAGATATTAGATATCCGCCCAACACTTTTTTATATTTTACCGTCTCAGGTAAATATTTTTCGGTAGTAACATTGTCGATATTTTTTATAAAAATAATATCTGCATCAATAATATTCAGGTTATTAATCAAAGCCCCATGCCCCGCCGGCCTGAAAGTAAGCTCACCATTTTCATTAATTACCGGTTTGTTATTCATATCAACCGCAATGGTATCAGTTGCAGGGTTTTGTATGGAGTAACTAAGGTTAAATTTTGTATTGTTATCCTGGTAATCATACAATTTAGCTTCAAGATAATTTTCTATTTCCAATCTATATTCAGGGGACACCGTAAAGTGTATGTTGCAGTTTCCCGATTCATCACCAATATATTCTTTTGATTCCACAAGATGCTCTTCAAAAGCAGTCCTTGATGAATCTGGATATTTATGAAATTTAATCAGTCCTTTTGGAAGTTTTAAATAGTTTAGGCCTGCTTCTAAAAGAATTTTATCTAATATTCTTTTAGTACCTTCAGTTGATTCGATATCCATTTCATTAAAAAAAGCAAAATCAGTCAGGCTATCTATTAATTTGTTAATATTGGGACTATTTTGATTACTGTAGTCTTCAGTGCCCGAATATTCGGAAACAATATCTTTAAACATGCGTGTAGCTGCTCCCGAAGCGGGGACAAATTTACAGGATTCAATATTACTTACATTGGCATTATATTTTTGGATGTAATTTTCTATATCTTTTTCATTAAGGCTGATTATTCCATTATCTGCTGTACATGGACTTACCAATTTAACAGGTGAAAGCCCTTTCTCAAAAGTATATATCTGGTCCTGAATGTATTGGGGGGTTAAATTCCTTTCTTCTAACTGATTTTTAATTTCTATGGTTTCAAACAAATTTTCCATAAGTTAAAAGTAACTGGAATGAAAGTAAAAGCTTAAAAAATGGCGGGACCGACGAGATTTGAACTCGCGACCTCTGGCTTGACAGGCCAGCGTTCTAACCAGGCTGAACTACGGCCCCACCGGGAATAATAATGGGCGTTACAGGATTTGAACCTGTGACATCTTGCTTGTAAGGCAAGCGCTCTCCCACTGAGCTAAACGCCCAAAAAATTATTGGACTAATTTTATAACTGAAATTTATATTTTGTCTATAAAAAACCAGCAGAAAATACCGTATTATGCGCCAATACGCCTTTCTTCCTCGTAAAAATAGAGAGGTTCTCCGGTATTATGAACCACTTCTTCAGTAATTACGCAGCGTCTGAGACCTTCGATAGTGGGTACCTCGTAAGAGATATCAAGCATTATAGATTCTATTATCGCTCTGAGTCCACGTGCTCCGGTCTTTCTACTGATAGCTTCCTGGGCAATTGCTTTAAGTGCCGACTTGGTAACTTCAAGCTCAACACCTTCTAGCTCCATTAGCTTTTGGAACTGCTTTATTACAGCGTTCTTTGGTTTAGTTAATATTTCTACAAGTGATTCTTCATCAAGCTCATCAAGAGTTGCAACAACCGGTATCCTTCCTACAAATTCAGGAATTAGACCAAAAAGTATCTGGTCCTCGGGCTGTGTCATTTTTAATAATGATCCGTAATCTTTTTCATCTACTTTTTCAATGGATGCGCCAAAACCTATGGATTTTTCTCCTATACGGTTTTTTATAACATCATCAAGGCCGCAAAATGCACCGCCAACAATAAAAAGTATATTTGTTGTATCTATCTGAATGAATTCCTGCTGTGGGTGCTTTCTTCCACCTTTTGGAGGGACATTTGCTTTTGTACCTTCCATTATTTTAAGAAGTGCCTGCTGAACACCTTCGCCTGACACGTCCCTTGTGATTGACGGACTGTCGCCGGATTTTCTGGCAATTTTATCTATTTCATCAATATATATTATGCCTTTGGATGCACGCTCTACATCATAATCAGCTGCCTGCAGGAGGCTCACAATCATATTTTCAACGTCTTCACCAACGTAACCCGCCTCTGTATAACAGGTTGCGTCTACTATTGCGAAAGGGACATCAAGAAATCTTGCCAGTGTCTGCGCAAGGAGTGTTTTACCCGACCCTGTCGGGCCTATGAGCATAATATTACTTTTTTGTATCTCTACTTCGTTTCTTTTATTGCTAAGGTCATTAAGTTCTACTCTTTTGTAGTGATTATAAACGGCTACTGAAAGGACTTTTTTTGCCCTTGTCTGGCCAATTACATATTCATCGAGAAATTCTTTTATCTGTGGGGGTGAAGGAAGCGGAGAATAACTCTTTTTGAGTGTATCTTCCTTTGCATCCTCTTCTGCAATAATTTCATTACACAGCTCAATACATTCGTTACAAATGTAAACAGTAGGACCTGCAATAAGCTTTTTTACTTCTTTTTGGCTCTTTCCACAAAAAGAACAGTAAAGCTTACCTTCTTTACCATCTCGTCTGCTTGTCGTCACTAAACAGCCTCCTCTCTCTTTGTAATTATAGCATCTACAACGCCGTAATCTAAAGCACTTTGTGCGTTAAGGAAAAAATCTCTGTCAGTATCTTTTTCTATTTTTTCAAGTGTTTGACCGGTATGGGTCTCAAGTATCTTATTCAGGTCTTCCCGAACTCTTAATATTTCCTTTGCATGGATTTCAATATCACTTGCCTGGCCCTGTACGCCTGCCAGTACCTGGTGCATCATTACCCTTGCATGGGGGAGTGCAAATCTGTGGCCCTTTTTCCCTGCTGCGAGAAGTACAGCTGCCATACTGGCTGCCTGTCCAATACAAATTGTGCTTACATCCGGTTTTATATACTGCATAGTATCATATATCGCGAGGCCCGATGTTACCTGGCCACCCGGTGAATTTATATAGATGTAAATTGGCTTGTCTGGATTCTCTGATTCGAGAAAAAGTAGCTGTGCAATGACAACATCGGCAACAGAATCATCTATGGCGGACCCTAGAAATACAATTCTGTCTTTGAGAAGTCGTGAGAAGATATCATAAGCCCGCTCTCCTCTGCTGGTTTGTTCTACTACTACGGGTACGTAAGACATTAAACAGAAATTATACTGTCTTATTCTTCATTGTCAATTTTAGTTTTTGCTTCTAACTCCTCGACAATGTTAGCTTTTTCTTTAATAAATTCGATTACCTTCTCTTCGGTAATGGCTGATTCTATATTTGCCATCATGTTTTCGTCCTGGTAAACCTTCATAAGATTATCCATAGGCACCTGGAGCTGTGCAGAAAGTTCGTGAAGTTTATTCTGTACATCATTGCTTTCAGGCCTGATATTTTCCTTCTTGGCAATCTGGGCAAATACAATAGAACTCTTTACATTTTTTGCTGCAATTTCCTTAAACTTGGCAAATCCCGTTTCATCCAGCTCAGGCATCTGTACACCCTGCCTTTGAAAATTAGCTGTGAAATCTCTATGAAGCCTTGCAGCTTCATCCTGTATTAGTACCTCAGGCACCTGGAAATCATTGTCCTTATCAACAATATCTACTATCTGCTGCTTTAAATTCCCCTGTTCGGTTCTTTCCTGCTGGGCTGTGAGGTCTTCCTTAATTTTTTCCTTAAGTTCCTCAAGTGTTTCAAAGCCAAGCCCTTTTGCAAATGCAGCATCAGCTTTTGGCACTACTTTTTCATGTATCTCTTTTAGTTTGATAGTAAAGTTTACAGTTTTTCCCGCAGCTTCTTTTATCTGGAAATCTTCTTCGTAGGAAACATCAAACTTTTTTTCTTTTCCTTTTTTAAGTCCGATTATATTATCATCAAACTCTTTGATCAACTGCCCTTCGCCTGCAACAAATTTTGCATCTTCCTGTTTAAGGTCATTTACAGTCGTTCCTTCAATCTGGCCTTCAAAATCAACTACGACGATATCACCTTTTTTCACCTTCCTGTCTTCTTCCACAGGATTTGAGGTTGCAGCCCTTTCAGTGATTTCCTTTATGGTGTTATCAATATCTTTTTTCTTTATATCGATCTTCTTTTTCTTAAGTTCGAGTCCGCTATATTCTGAAATTTCGAATTTTGGGATTATTTCAAACTCTACAGAATAGTTGAAGTCCTCTCCCGTCTGAACTTCCCCGGGGTTAACGTCCGGTCTGTTAATAGGAGACATGTCGGCTTCTTTTAAGGCTTTTTCCAGGGAATCAGAAACAAGCTGGGATGCAACTTCCTGTTTGATTGATTTACCGTACATCGATTCAATCAATTTATCAGGGGCTTTACCAGGCCTGAATCCCTTAATACTTGCATTTCTTTTGAATTCATCAAATATTTCCGCTCTTTTACCTGTTACAAGGTCTGAGGGAATGGATACATCAAGCTTTTTCTGTGTATCATTTATATCTTCTATATTAACTTTCATAATAATTTTTACCCCAACTTCTAGTTTAAATATTTTAAAGAGTGTGATAATATACTCGTTACTTAACAAATTGTAAATATTACATTTTTTATATTTTTATACTATTAATTCAATGATATCGGGAGGTTAGATGAACAAGTTTATACCCATGCTGGTATTGGCGCTTATGCTCGGCTGCAGTTACGGAAAAGAAGCCACAAGGGGAGTTGGGGGCGAGGTAAGCAACAGCTTCAAAAAAGCTGACGATAAGGAAAGCCTCCTGGAATCGAGACAGAAAGTAGTCAGGTCCAAAAATAAATACAACAGTTGTATTAAGGACAGGCCTTCCGGTTGCGAATCAGAAAAAGAAGAATATGACCAGAATGTGGCCGAATACGTAGAACTGCAAAAGAAGTTAAGCGATCTTTAACTGCTGTGATGTTTTAGACCATAACCAAAAAAGATAAGCCCGATACCATGGATTATCATCTCAATTGCAATTATTAATCCAATAACAAAAAGTCCGGAGGCGGGCCAGTCGTTAATAATTACAAGCCCAAAAAGTACTGAGACAAAACCCCCAAGCAGAAGCCAGTGCCAGTTCATATACTGCCTTGCCTGAAAAGCAATAAATATCCTGAAAATACCAATCACAATTAATATCCATGCAAAGACAAGGGTAAGTGTAATTGAAGCGGCAACCGGGTTGGTAACGACGCAAATACCTGCAAATATGTAAAGCAATGCAATGAGTAGATGTAGCAGTGTGCTCTTCCACCCTTTAGATCTGAAAAGGTGTACAACCTGTGCACCGCCGCCGATTAAAAGCAAAAAACCAAGGAAAAATACACTTGCCACTGTTATAAAATAAGTGATTCCCAGGCCAACTGTCCCAAGTAATACAAAAACAGCCCCAAGGGCAACAAGCCATTTCCAGTTTATATGGAGTTCTCCAAAATCATGGGAAGCATCTCCTATATAATTAAATCCAATTAGATCTTTCATTCAGATATTCTCCCCATAATAATGCAACAGTTATTTACATGCAATTTCGTATGATTTTAGAAAAAGTGATTCAGGGCCTACTTTCAGCCATCTTTTTGAAGGATTGCCTTCATAGTATTTATCGAAATTTTCTTTAAAGATGGTATTGCCATTAAGGTCCTGCCCTATTGCTTCTATTATAGTAAAATTCATATTAGTACAGTCATATTTTTTTATTAACAATGTCTGGTCATAGAGGTTACCATTCTGCGAAAACTGTGAGAATTTAAACACCTGTTTTTCATTCACTGTGCTTATATTATCTTTTTTATTTATCGAGGATTTATCAAGGTAAAAGGTATCACCGCCTCTTGTATTGCCGATAAGAACCCACTCCTGTGCAAAAACAAAAGTAGTTGTTAAGAAAAGAACGGTAATGGCAAGTAGTATTTTCATTTATTATGTCCGGACAGGTAATTTAAAATCTCTGACTAATATATTTTATAATACTAAATATTCAAAGAATTATGTATTTTTATATTTGAAATGGATGCAAAAGAAATCAGGCTGGAAGAAGACATAAGAAAAATAAACTACTACGGTCTTGGAAAAATAAGGACAAGACGCAATATCTTCTCTGATAGTGAAGCCTGTATTGAGCTTGAGGTAATGTCTCTTAATTCGAATAAGGGTCCGGTCCTTTTTAGATTTTTTGATTTAAAACTTGTAAAGTACTTTGTTACAAAATTAACGCGTGCAAACTTTAAAAGAACCGGCATGGAGATCAAATACGGAATGAAACTTATTTTTTTTATCTGCTTATTTTTTACAACTGCATCATATGCTGCTGATACTGCTGATAATTATGGCAGGCTGCTCTGTATAAATGAAGACTTACTTACAGAACAGGAAAAAGGCCAGGAGTATGACCGCCTCTCTTTTCCCGCTGTTTCAACTGGTGACCCCTACATACTTGCCGTAAGTTTTTTCAACAACAAACTCTACATTATTACCAGGGAAAACTATGTAACACAGTATGAATTTAAAGACGTACCATTTGCACTTTATAAAACATTTATAAATAACAAAGAGAAAAAAGGTTTTTACAAAAGCTGTATTAAGGATAATTACGAATCCATCAGGATATATTAGAATTCGGGATAAGAACCTTTTTCGTTGATTTCTCCATCCTCTGCCGATCCTACTTCCACAGCAATATTAAAATCTTCTACTTTATGAAACTCATATGACCTGAAATTACCTTTTGTCTTCTGCTTAAAAACATAGTAATTATCTGTTTCTTCAAAATACTCACACCCAAAATCCCTTTCCATTAGCCACCTTATAATTCCTTCAAACGTATATTCGTCTTTTTTAAAAAGAACTGCCGTTATATTTGATTTAATTTCCCTTACTTTACGGAGGCTTAGCATATTGTTTTTTATAATAACTAAAAAATGGGGTTATTATTATGGACATGGAAAGTAATAAAGATAAAAAAATAGTCCACCTGCTTGAGAATATAAACGAAAAACTTGGTGAAGTATCGGAAAAAGTTGACTCCGCAACCCTTAAAGAGGAACTAAGGGAATATAAAGAGCATTTTGCCGACGCAGAAACAAGATTAAAAAAAGGCTTCCAGTTTAAATAAGAATTAAAACTTTTCGAGATACTCCTCAACTTCCCTGCATAATTCTAGTTTTTTGTCCTCATCAATAAATGCAGCTTTAAAACTGTTTTTTGCAAGTTCTGCGAGTACCGCAACTTCAAGGCCAAAACTCTTCTGCACAGCTTCATAATTTTCATTAACATAGCCCCCGAAATAAGAAGGATCATCAGAATTGATTGTGACCAAAAGTCCCTTTGCAAGCATCTCAGTCAATGGATGATCGTCCATATGGGCAACTACTTTTAGCTTTAAATTAGATAACGGACACACAGTAAGTGCTATCTGCCTGTCTGCTACATACTTGGTAAGTTCATCGTCATCCAGTATTGCGTTTCCATGGTCTATCCTTTTCACATCAAGCAGTTCTAATGCTTCCCGGATATATTCTGCCGGCCCTTCTTCGCCGGCATGAGCAACGGCAAGAAAACCTTCTTCACGTGCTTTAAGAAAAACGTCCCTGAATTTTGAAGGTGGATAGCCCTTCTCAGATGAATCCAGCCCTACCCCGATTATCCTGTCTTTAAAGGGAAGTGCCATTTCAAGAGTTCTAAATGCATCATCCTGGTCAAGGTGCCTCAGGAAACACATAATGATCCTGTACGTGATTCCGCATTTTTTTTCACCCTCGGCAAGTGCCGAGCTAATTCCTTCAAATACTGTTTCAAACCTTATACCCCTTGATGTATGGGCCTGGGGGTCAAAGAATATTTCTATATGTTTTACCGATTGGGAATGTACTTTTTCAATGTAAGCAGTTGTAAGGTCATAGAAATCTTTCACGTTTATTAGCACATTCATCCCCTGGTAATATAGGTCCAGAAAATCCTGAAGGTTATTAAAATTATATGCGTCCTCAATCTCTTTGACAGAGTTATACGGTAGTTTTATCCCGTTTCTGCCTGCAAGTTCAAACATTAATTCCGGCTCAAGAGTCCCCTCTATATGAAGGTGCAGTTCTGCTTTTGGGAGGTTTTTTATAAAACTATTAATGTTCATATAAATATAATTTTAGCTTCTAAAAAAGGGGAATGCGAGAGGGGAGAGTCGAACTCCCACACCTTGCGGTACTAGATCCTAAGTCTAGCGCGTCTGCCAGTTCCGCCACTCTCGCGTTACAAAAGGATCAAAATATTACCACATTTTATCAATCAGACAAGATTGTAAATTTAGTCCTTGTTTTTTTCTAAGGATCGCACTGCACCAGTAACTTTTATACATTACAAATAGCCTGTCTGAAGTCTATCGGCTGTATTCCATATTTTTTATCAATATTATTTTTTATTAATAAATTTGTTCAGCTTTTATTTTTGAGTTTTTCTATTTTGACTGATTATACCTTTTGTTATATGATGGAATTAAATGGTTAGGGACATAAATAACTAAGAAGTTCGGGAGAAATTTATGAGGATAGAAAAAATTCAGCCACTTAAGTTAATAAGCATAGCTGCGATACTGATACTAATAATTTCAGCTTGTGATGAAGGTACAACAAATGTTGGAACCGGGCCCAATCTTGTCGATCCCAGGGGTATTGCAGTAGAGGCCAATGGCAACCTGGTAGTTGCGGACCGGGGTATCCCCGCAGTGGTACGTGTTGATATTACTACCGGCGACCGTTCCATCCTGTCCGGTGACGGCATAGGGACTGGTGCAGAACTAATTGACCCACGGGGTATTGATGTACTTGAAGACGGCACTATAGTACTTGCTGATGCAGAGGCAAACACTATTGTGAGCATTAATCCTGCAACAGGTAACCGCACCATCTTATCAGGAGCCGGGACAGGAGAAGGCCCGGAACTGATGGAACCAAGAGACCTCGCACTGGAAGCCGATGGCAATATAGTGGTAAAAGACAGGGGTATGGATACTGTCCTGGGAGTAGAGACATCAACTGGTGACCGTGTAATTATTTCAGGCCAGGGAGTGGGGACAGGGCCGGATTTTGAAACTCCAAGGGGTGTAGCTGTTCTTGCCGATGGGAATATAGTACTTGCAGACGCAGGGCTCAGGGCAATTTTACTTATTGACCGTGACAATGGTGATCATATAATCCTTTCGGATAATACCACGGGTAACGGCCCTTCATTCCAGGCACCTACCCAGATTGCCGTGGAAGCAGACGGGAACTTGCTCGTTACCGATTCAGACCTGCCGGGCGTCTTTCGGGTTGATCCCGATACGGGTGACAGAATGATTTTATCAGATATGAATATTGGTTTTGGCCCTGAATTTGTGCGTGCAGTCGGAGACCACCTCGAAGCAAGTGGTAATTTAGTCGTAACAGATAATGAAAGGGATGCTGTAATAAGGGTACTTGCAGCCAGCGGAAACCGTTTATTTGTTACATTTTAACTTTATACTTACATAAACATTAATGGCTCTTAACTATATAATTCTGATAGTAATTTCAGCTTTTTGGGCATTGGGTTTCCTGTTCGTTAAAATTGGCGAAAGATCTATTACTCCAATATCTGAAATGACCTTAAGGGCCGTCATAGCCACTATAACTCTTTTCATAATATGCCTTGTGTTGAAGAAAGACTTAATCAAACCTTTAAGAAAAATTCGGGCATTTCTTCTCTTCAGTGTACTTGGAGTAACAATTCCATGGCTTGGTATCGCATATAGTGAGGAAATTATTTCTTCAGGACTTGCCGCAACAATGCTTGCAATTCTTCCTATATTTACCTACATAATTTCGGCATTTATCTTTAAAACAGAAAAATTTACGGCCCATGGTGCTGCTGGACTTTTTATTGCCCTGGCGGGCCTTGTTCTGGTTATTGGAATCAACAATATACTAAGTCACAATACAACTCTCATGGGAGCACTTATTATACTCGGAGCATTTTTCAGTTATGCCGTAAACGGTGTCTTAGTGCCGATTTATGCCAGGGATATCGACCCATTCGTCATCATTACTTACACTATCGGATTTGCGTCAATTATTATAGCGGTTCTGGCTTTTATAATTGAAGAGCCTACCATGACACCATTAAATACTGAAAATATACTTGCCCTCTTAGGACTTGCCGTAATAAGCACTGCGTTTGGGTTTTCCGGATACTATCTGCTAATTGACAGAGCAGGCCCTTTTTTCACTTCACTAATTGGTTATCTTGCCCCGGTTTTTGGAGTAATATTTGGAGTTGTTTTCCTGTACAACAGATTCGGCATGTTACAGCTGGCAGGAATTGTATTAGTACTGCTTGGGATTATTATAATTAATAAGCAAAAACTGCGGTCTATATTCATGAAAGATTAGAACCATTGAGACATATATAAATTAATGAATGATTCTTTTTTAATAATCCTCATACCGACAACATTTGCAATAATTGCAGCAGTTATAGCTACTGTCCGCCAACCCGGCGAAAAACTAACAAGCGCCGTCCAGCACTTCGCAGCAGGACTTGTTATAGCAGCTGTTGCTGAAGAACTGGTACCCGAGATGACATCCGGCCACGGGGCCGCGATGGTGATCGGTTTTGTTCTGGGTGTTGGATTAATGCTCGGGATCAAAAAATTTACAGACAGTACAGAAAATAAAATTAGTAATACATCATCTGCCGGTACAATGCTTATACTTGCAGTTGGCATTGACCTCTGCGTCGACGGAATACTCCTTGGTCTTGCAGTCGGACAGGGGCTTCTAAAAAGTATCGGACTTATTGTAGCACTTACTCTTGAAATAGGCTTCCTTGTTCTTTCAACTACCACAACATTATTATCAAAGGGTTATTCTACAAGAAAAAGTCTTTACAGTACTATAGGTATTTCTCTTCTTTTTCCGGTATTTGCTTTTAGTGCTTACTTTCTTTTAAGCGGACTTTCCGGTGCTTCTTTAGTAGGGACTATTTCATTTGCCGTAGCCGCACTTCTTTATTTAGTGTTTGAAGAACTGCTGGTTGAAGCCCATGAGAAAGAAGATGCAGCCTGGATAACCGCCCTTTTCTTTCTTGGTTTTCTTGTAATATTTATTATCTAAAATACTGAAACAATTTATACAATGACAAATTTAAAAAGTGTTTGGGAATCTGAAGAAGTAGCAAAAGCATTTCTTGAAGATGAACGTGGTGCAGTTCCGGGAACCGGGATTCAACTTGGTGTAATGCTGAAAGCAGTTAACCAATGGTTTGAGAACCCTTCTACTATACTTGACCTTGGATGCGGCAATGGAATTCTAGGCAAATTTCTATTAAATAATTTTCCATCTGCAAAAGGGATATTTATTGATATTTCAGACACCATGCTGAAAGCTGCAGAAAATAACCTAAGTAATAATGCAGAGGTCCTGGTAGTAAAAGGTGACCTTTCGTCCACTGAGTGGCTTAACACAATCAGAGACAGCAGGCCTGTTGATATAGTGGTATCAGGATTTGCAATTCATCATCTGGACGACAGCAGGAAGAAAGAACTCTATTCCGAAATATATGAGTTACTTTCACCCGGAGGTGTTTTTATTAATATGGACCATGTAGAGTCCGCAACTCCCGGTGTTGAGAGTCTTTTTGAACAGTACTACATTGATCACCTTCTTAAATTCCAGCGTAAAGATAACCCCGGAATCAAAAGGGAAGAAGTTGCTGAGAACTTTATAAACAGGCCCGATAAAGAAGAAGACAAACCGGCAATGGTGGAAGAGCAGTGCACCTGGTTAAGAGATATTGGTTTTAAAGATGTGGACTGCTTCTTTAAGCTTTTTGTAATAGGTATTTTTGGCGGCAGAAAATAATTTTTAACAGGGAGTGATATTATGAATAAATTTTTATTAGTACCGGGAATTTTACTATTTCTTACATCCATTTGTCTAAGTGTACAGATTTCCCAGAATAATTTAGTTGGCAAATGGACTTTTGTATATTGGATGGAAGATGGTGATGAAACAAGCAAAAGGGATATTAATTTAGTTATGGACTTTAAAGATGACGGTACTGTAGTTACGGAAATGGGGAAAAAGACCGGAAATGCTAATTATAAGGTTGAGGGAGAAACAATAATATATTCAGATAAAAGAGGGAAGCAGGTCTGGAAAGTTATTTCATCAGTGCCGGGTAAATCATTTAAAGTAAATCACAAAGGTGCATTGATGTATTTTCAGAAGTAAATGTTATTTTAAATTATTTTCAACCTGGTAATCCGGATGATAAATTGAATAAATTCTTACGTATTCGAATTTATCATTATCACTCACAGTATAAAATGCACACATCATCAGCCTGAAGGAACTACCCTTCTTGTGCTTTTCCCCGACCCACTCCAGGTCCTGCTTACATAAAAAATCAATCGGGGCCTCAACTGCCAACTTATTACCAGAGATCACAAAAGAACTATGTTCCTGGATCTTCTCATGCATTATCCCGTGTACCTGTTTCCAGAAATTTACCGTAATTTCTTTACCAAAGTTCTTTTCTGCCTTGGGTATATATTCAAAAACAGCGTACTGCTCGAAATAATTATCATAAAAATCTGCAAAACCACTTCCGTCACCAGTGCAGGCTGCATTAAAATCGTCTATATAATTATTATATTTTTCTTCTGTAATTCTAAATAAAATATAAACCCTACATTTTTATTCTGCCTTTGGTTTCATCTCTTCGGCACTCGGTACTTCAGGGGCCATACTTTTTACATCCGGAACATCTGGTTTTACATCATCTACACTTGGAACTTCCGGTACTTCGGGTTTCATACTTTTAACATCTGGTAATTCAGGGGCCATACTCTTTACATCAGGAACATCGGGTTTTACATCATCTACACTTGGAACTTCCGGCACCTCGGGTTTCATGCTTTTAACATCCGGCACTTCCGGTGCCATCTTTTTAACATCCGGTACTGCTGGTTCAAGCCCCTCGGCAACAGGTGCATCGGGAGCCATCTCTTTTACACTTTTTTCCGTATCCGCCAACGAAAGATTTAATGAAGTAAAAACAAATAAGGTAATTAATATACTTAATTTATACATTTCTAACTCCTTTATATTATTAGATATTTACAATTAAAGGATAGCATATGGTTTATAAATTGACATTTAAAATTAATTGTAATAGACTTGGAATCGACTTAGTAATACATATAAATAAAGGGGACAGAGTTATGAAAAATACAGTATTTCTTATCTTATTACTCAGCATTATATCAGCTACATCATGTACAGAGGCACCTACAGACGACAACACTCAAACTACTGCATCAGAGGAACAGGTTACTAAAGTCAACTCGCAGCAAACCGCTTCTAACAAGGATGAAGAAAATAGTAAACAGGATAAATCAACAGAGCCAAAAATTGACGAATATGCCAATACCAGCCTGCAGTCCATGTTCGATTTTATTGCTAAAACCCAGAAACTAAAAGTAAATATTGCTTCAACATTTGATACACTCCAAAAAAGCGGACAATTAATTGAATTTGGGGGCAATTCAGAATGGATAATCAAAAGGCCAAACCATGTTTTAATAAATGCAGTTAGCTGGGATGGAGACGACAGGACTTTTTACTTTGATGGCAAAGATATAACTTATTATGATTCCGGGTATAACGTCTATGCAATTGCAGATAAAGAAGGAGACCTGGACCAGGCATTTGATTATTTTGTTGATAAATTAGATATGCCGTTACCCCTTACTGAGCTGTTCTCAGTAAAACATCCATTTGATCTCAAAACCGATCTTAATGCCAGTATGTATCTTGGTGTATCAACAATCAACGGTGTAGATTGCAATGAATTTGCTTACAGGTTTCCTGATACTGACCTACAGATCTGGATAAAAGAAGGTGACCAGCCGCTTCCTGTAAGAATAGTAATCACCTACAAATACGCTCCCGGCCAGCCTCAGTATAAAGCACAGTTTAGTGACTGGGACTTTACGGCTGAACTTCCGGATAATCTGTTTAAATTTACACCGCCAAAAGATTCAAGAAAAATAATTTTTGCCACTCGTTCAAATAACACCACAGAAGCTGAAAATACAAATAAGGGGAATAAATAAAAATGAATAATATTAAAAATTTAAGACTTATAAGCTGTTTATTTGTAGCCGTACTTTTTGTATTTGTAACAATTGATTTTGCAGACTCCCGCGGAAGAGGTGGTGGCAGAGGTGGCGGACATAGTGCTCACAGGAGCGGCGGAGGCCACAACGTTTCTCACGTAAATAGAAGCGGCCCATCCAGGAGTGGTTCCATGAATTCAAGCAGATCACGCCAGTCTTCACGATCAAACGTACAGCGAAACCAAAACAGGCAGACAAACCGTCAGGGAAATGTTCAAAACAGGGACGGAAGCAGGAAGGACAATGCACAGAACAGACAGGGTAACCGCCAGGACAAAGTAGAAAACAGGGATAAAGACCGCGAAGATTACAGGGATGAAAGATGGGACCACCAGGACGATGTTCGTGATGAAAGAAGAGACTATGCGGATGATGTTCGTGGTGAGAGAAGGGAATATGCTGAACATGCTGAGTGGAATGATGGAATTATAGAGTGGAACGACGGGGCCGAATGGGACAACATTATAGCAGCCGGTATTTTGGTAACCGGGACTGCTATTGCTGTATCATCTTTTAATAATGCACCCTGTACAATGACTTCAGTAAATGTAAACGGACAGACCTATTACCAATGCGACAACTACTGGTACCAGGAAGCTTATCAGGGCGGCGAAGTTGTATATGTGGTAGTCAACAGTCCATATTAGGAATAATTAATTTTTTACTAAGCAGACGTTCAGTCCAAAGTGGGTAATTATGGCTAAAATTTTTCCTGTTCGCAGGTTTCTAATATATTTGCCTGTATTTTTACTCATTTTAGTCGCATGTACTCAAATAATAATTGCCAGTTACAGCACTCTTGGCGCCTGGTCAGGCGGCGGTTTCGGTATGTTTTCAACTACTGACATTGGCAGCAACAGGCATTTACACATATTTGCAATTACACCCAATGTTAGAAGAGAGCTTATACTAAATACCAGGCATAAAAAAATTGTTGATAAGCTTCTCGTATTTCCATCCGACAATGCTATCGAAAATTTTGTTGAAAAATTAAAAGATATTTTTTATATTCCGGAAACAGGGCCTGTAAAACTCGAAATACAGGTCTGGAAAAAGAGTTTCAATCCTGACACACTTAAACCAAAATCTTCAATAATAAATTCACTGGAGATACCATTTCGTGAATAAAAAATGGTCGTTCTCTGAATTTTATTCACAGCTGATAAATACTGACCTACTTGACCTCTCTCTCAGGCTGACTCTTCTAAACCTCATATTAATTCCGGTTGGCGATATTAAGATAAGGTTTTTAATACTTTTACTTTCATGCGTGGGACTCCTTTTCCCTGCACAGCTAAGAAACCCCAGGGTTTGGGGGCTATTAACGGTATTTATAACTCTCAGGCTTTACATATCATGGCCAATTAATGACAACCACGCTTACCTGCTTGCCTACTGGTGCCTGGCTGTAACAATTTGCCTTCTGACAGATGATGCTAAAAAACACCTCGCTGTTAATGCCAGGTACTTAATAGGATTTGTATTTCTTTTTGCTACAATCTGGAAACTTATTCTTTCACCAGACTATATCGACGGGACTTTCTTTAAAATAAATATGCTCGTTGACCCGAGGTTTGAAGACTTTTCCAGGCTTGTGGGCGGACTATCGGGTGAAAAATTCCAGGAACTGCATCAGTACGTAAAACAGCATGTAGACGGACAGCTTATTGGTTCTTTATATTTACCGGAGATACCAGGCCGGTTTTTGACCGTTGCCTTATTCCTCACATACTTTACCGTAATTGTTGAGTTTCTTGTTGCAGTCGCATTCCTTTGGCCTTTGAATAAAGGGCTGTCAAAATACAGGGACTATGTTCTTTTATTTTTTTGTATTACTGTCTACTCGGTTGCAACTGTGGAGGGTTTTGGTTGGCTGCTACTCGCTATGGGTATAGTACAGGTCTATCAAGGAAGGTTTAGAACCAGAATCTTATATATTTTGGTATTTGCACTGATACTATTTTATAGAGAAGTCCCATGGGTAACTATTCTTTACAATCATTTCTGATAATTATCGTAACTTACTTTAATATCCTCTATTATCCTTTCTCTCAGCACCTTTGGTTCAAGAACTTCTACCCCGGGTCCAAAACCCCTTATCCAGCCAAGGAGCATGAGGTTTATTTCATTTTCAAAGCTGAGTAGCAGAGAACCATCACTCATGACTTCTTCTTTTTGTTTTGGAAACCACTGCCTTTCAAGCACATAATCCTTTGCATCCTCAAAGAACTTTAGCTTTATGGAGTACTTCTGTCCGTCGAATTTAAACATATTTTCTTTCATATGTTTACTTACATCAAAGTCACTCGGATATTCAAAAAATTCATTTTCATCTATTTCCAGCTTCCTTACCCTGTGGAGTGCAAAGTTTTTATAAACTATATCTTCATCATTCAAATCTTTTGCGATTAGATAAATAACGTCCCGGTAGTTAAAGAAGTGTAACGGCGCAAGTTTATATGATTTCCTTTTCTCACCTCCGCCGTATAAGACATTACAAGTATTGCTTTCCAGTACCGCTTTAATCAAAAGTTCCAGGTAATTCACCTGGTCCCTCTTAACATAGACTTTTCCTCCAAGATCGGGCGGCAGTACAAATAGGCCTGAAACCCTTTCCTGGAAATCATTTCCTGATTTTTCTTTTGTCTCCTTGGCGGAAACAGAGATCTTTTTAAATATATTGTTCAGGTTGTCCTGGATTACAGGGAAGTCATTAAAATGGGAGAATCCCCTGATAAAATTAAGTGCAACAATCTCAAGGGTATTTAGAAATATTGGCCTGAACGGTGCAGCCTGTTTTTCAATCCTGTAACGGTATTTCCTGTCAAAACCCCTTTCTTTTATTACCTCGATATCAAAGATTGAATACTCCATGGAATCGAGATACCGCCTTACGGTTTTTTCACTTTTACCAATTTCTTTTGCTATTTCAGTAACCGTAAGCCCTGACTTCAGGCCCGAGAGGTATTCAATTATATAGTAAAAACCATCAAACTTTCCTATAGGCTCCGGAATCGAACTCAATTGTTTTGCCTCCAATATATTTAATAGTTTTAAAATTATACCTGGCATTGGACATATATTGTCCATCTTAGGATTTATAGTTTTAGCAAATATAAAAAAATCCGGAGGTATTAAAATGGAAAACCCAATTGTATTTATAACACTTTTACTGATTATTGGATTTTATGACGACATAGAGGCAGGTATTATCCGAATTGGAAAAACATTCTTCTCTTCCCGTAAGAATATTAAAACAATCAAAGGATAATACCGTTATTGGCCATTAATTGAGTTGTTCAGGAGTATTTCTCAGCTGTTTCCATAGTTACACTTGTTTTTGCAAGGTTTGCACTGGCATTCATAACCATGGCAACATTGATTGCTTCAACAATCTCTTCCTTGGTTACTCCTTCCTGGAGCCCGTCTCTGACACAGCTCCTTATACACCACGGGCATTTCGCAAGAATTGCACAGGCAAGTCCCATTAGTCCTTTCTTGAGTTTTTTAGTAAGATGCCCGTCTTCGTAAACTATATTATGAAAAGCTGAAAATTTTTCGTGTTTCTCACCACTAATTTTATGGAAGTCCTGAATCTGGGGAGTAATATTTTTGCTGATAAAATAACCTTTTAATACGCTTTCTTTATTTTTCATAAGGTCAAAATTCTCTAGTGCAATACTGCTGAATGCATATGGCTGTCCCATTGCAAGCCTCATTGCAATATATACCGATTCTGCTATTTCCTCGTCTGTAGCGCCTAGTTCCTTAGCAAGCCTTGTCCTTAACCTGATACAGGGTGATGATTCTGTAATATGTGCACAGGCAAGTGCAATCAACTGCTTATCTTTTACAGATATCAGGCCTTCTTTAAATACTTCTTCACTATATGTGTTCCATGTTCCGCTAAGTTCAGGCACGAGGTTTTCAAACTTATCAATATATTTTTCATAATCTTCTGACATTTTTTCCTCCGGGAAGTTTATAGGTTTTACTAAATTTTATTTACTGGGTCTTAATCAGCTTTCTGACAAATGGGGTGCATTTGCCGCACTTTGGGGCACAGTTGTAGTAGCGGAAGCATGACTTAACAGATGTGCACCCTTCCCTGCACGCGTTAATCAAATCTTTTTTCTTTAAGTTATTACACTTACATTCTTTTCGTTTTATCTTGGACACAGTTCTTCTTTAAAGTCGATCTATTTAGATATTATGGATATTGGGTGTCTATATTTACCACATAGTAGATTTAGTGTCAATAATTTATTGGGCTGAAAATTAATATCTTGAATGTTCTGAATAAGATACACCACCTTAATATTCTCATATAACATTTAAGGTGGTGTATAATTTTACTAAACTAAAAGAATAGATACTGAGCTATAAACGCAAAAAAGAACCCTATAGCCCAGATTACAACAGATACCCAGTAAAGCCGTAAATTCCATTTATAAGATCTTTCACATAGCTCAGCCAGAACAGGGTCAGTCGGGCAGTACCTACCCGGCCGGTAAAGAAGCCAGGCGCTAACCAGTAAAAGTATCCCTGATACGGCAAATACCCATCCCTTGTGCATACTGAGTGTTATCAGAATCGGTACGTTGGAAGCAACTGATGCAACTACAGATCCCATTCCCAGTATCACAAACAATATCGGAAGGGCACAGCACAAAAGAGTGCTTGTAGAAGCAAACAGTATCAGCCATCCCCAGTTCCTGGGTTTTATTTCCTTTGTCATTGTTATCTCCTAGAAAGCAACTCCTATCCCGATATTAACCTCGGGGCCCCTTGAATTCGAGATACCGTCCACATCTTCATATATTGGGTACTGAAGTTCTGCCCTGAACATAACGTTCTCCCTGTACAAAACAAGAATCGGCCCTGTCCGTACAAGTTCCCCACCGGTAAAAGTAGTCAGGTTCTCTTCACTGGGAGCGCCATTATGACGGGCATTAAAGTTCCACATCGTGAATATCCCTGAGCTTGTAATATCGCTGTGGTATGGGTGATAACCAAGATCAATATCAATCCCGTATTCGTCCCCGGCTTTCATATTTCTTTTGCCGGTAGTGTTTTTCCAGTATACAAGTTCAACCGAGGTATAGTACTTTGGCGTTTCAAGGCTGTGCGAGAGGCTAAGACCGAAGTCCCAGCTGCCGTCTGAAATGGGAAAATCTCCCGAGCTTTCTCCCGTAGGTATCCTTATAGAAGGTGTAATCCCAAAATTATCTGTATATGCGCCTTTGTTGCGGTAATGTTTTAGCGGAACACCAAGTATAAGATCACCGAGACCGCTGTTTTCCTGCCGGACCCCGGTACCGTTTATGTTCTTTATTCGCCTTTGATATACAAAGGGTAGTTTAAAAGTCGCACGTACAGAACGGTTAAAAGTATAAACACCTTCAAGCCATGTTTTACTCACAAAACGTTCAAGCCCGAGTGGGTTGTCAATTTTGTTATTACCCTCAAGCAGCTTTGACGATCCATAGTACTCCTGCCTGATCTGGATGCCGTAACCCTTTTCCCACCGGGGGGCCATATCCATTACAGGCTGGTCGGCATTTGCATTCTCTATCTGAATAGCAGATAAAATCAGAAGAGCAGTCAGAATATATTTCATTCCCCTACCCCTCCGGATATACAGTAACCAAGTCGCCTGCCACTTTATTATATGCAACAACAGGCTCATAACCCCCTGATTTGATGGATTTAAAAACCTGTTCCATATCAAATTCAGTGTCCGGTTTAATAGCAATGGTTACTCTCTGTATTTCTATTTCTACTTTTACACCTTTCGAATACCTCGTGTCGTCTATAAAAGGTAGTTTCGAAAGTTTTTTCTTAACGCCCTGGGAGCAGAATGAACAGACTATTCCCTGGACAATAATTACAGCTTCGCCGTCCATAACCTCCACGTTTCCGGTATCGACAGGTTTTATTTCAATGTTTTCATGGTCATGACTGTGTGCGTCATGTTGTGCATACGAAGGCGCCGCTATAGAAACAAACAGTGCAAACGCCGCAAACAGCGTAATAAAATTACTCATAATTCACCTCTGAATTTTAAATAAACTTAAATATGTATGAATTCCGCGGAGTAGTCCGCGTAAGGGTAAATCAGAGTAATACTTTAGGGGGGTGTTTAAGCGGTTCTGTAGTATTTGAAATAAATTTATCAGTCTTATTTCCGTAATTTATATCAAAAGCCTGGGTATTCATTGTAAATATGTTTGCAGTTTTAAACAGCTGTACCTGGCACTCCATCATGTTGTAGCAGCAGTCCCCGGTAGTGTTCTCAGAGTTTTGGTCAGATGTGGTAGAAGTATTATCCGTTTCAGCACTACTATGGCAGTCTTCTTCCATATCCATTGGCATGGAGTGTTCCGATGCCTTGGCAGTCTCTTCCATATTCCAGCAGCAGTCCATCGCAACTGCACTGGATACAGAAACAGAAAATACAAGAAGAAATAATAGTATTGATATTCTTTTTATCATTTTTTCAATAGTGTAACTCATTGTCTCTATAAATAAATACTAATGTTTCTTAAAAAAGGTTTCATTAACCTTAATAGGATAATTGCTTAATACTTATCAATAACATATACTAGCCCAACTAAATATAGTCCCTCGGGAGGACAGAATGAACATAAACAGACTATTTAAAGCGACAGCGCTTATTCTTATTTCATTTTTCTTATTCGTACCTTCATCTTACTCTGGTTTTGATATGCGTGAATCAGATTCAAGTGAAAACTTTTTACTTTTCTCATTCTTTGACCTAAGAGACAGGGAAAGTTTTGTACAGCTTACGAATATTGAAACATTTGGGGGGACAGTACACGTACAGATATTTGATGTCAGTAATAATTGTAATGAAAACAATTTTTTTGATACATATACAGGTAATGATACCCATGTATACAACCTTCGTGATATAACAACTAATGACGGTAATCCATCGGGCGTGGTCCTTCCGGACGGAGCATATGGATTTGTAAGTATAATAAGTGTTGATCCTGTTGACGGAGAATTTTCTGATGAAAACAGGATAGTAGGCAACTTCAGGATCCTGGACAACAACGGCTATGAATACAGGACAAATTCAGTAAATCCATTTACATCAGGGCCATTCGATTTATTTGGAGCAGTACATACATTTAATTTTAATACAGAAAGCGGTGTAACACTCTCAGATGTTGTAGGGTTAGCCTTCAGGGTTGATTTTATGGATACGGGCGAAATTCTTGCAGCAGATGTATTGGATATAAATGCGCTTTTTGATGTAGATATCCTAAATGAAAACGAAGTAATATTTTCTTGCAGAAACGTGATATATGCATGCATAAACCAGGAAGGTACACTTCAGGAATCCCTTCTTGCATCCGTAGGTGAAGCCAGTGTCGCTGATTTTGAATACGGTATAAACAACGCTATTCCTCACAGTAAAGGCGGTGAACTTTTATGCCCCGGAAATATAATAAGTGATGGAGTCGTTACCCTTGACAGAATCTCTAGAATGGACGAAGATGGAAGGGAATTTATCGGATACATCGGCCTGAATAATGGAAACCAGAGGGGAAGTATGGACGGCATCTGGTCACCGGATAGACAAGCAACAGAAAACGAAGGATAAAAGATATTAAAATTAATTTCAAAGCCCCTGACCTCAAAATCAGGGGCTTTTTTATATATTTGTCATTCCCAACTAGATTGGGAATCCAGAAATAATGCTAAACAAGTTAATTTAAAATTAATTTTAGATGTAATAACCCATATTTACAAATTCTCTAAATGTCATTCCCATGAGCCATGTCTTGAGCTTGTCGAAAGAATTGGGAAGCCAGAGCTGTCATTGCGAACGAACGTGAAGCAATCCCGTTATTTATGGCAAAGGATCGCCACGCCTACGGCTCGCGATGACATGCATAGTGTCATTCTCAACTTGTGGAGTCATGAGCTTGTCGAATGGATTGGTAATACAGAAAGATAAAAGGCGTACGTACTCTTTTATTCATTGATTGCATTATATACCTGTGTTAGAATCGAGATATATGCATTAGGGGAGGAATAAAAAAATGAAAAGTACTATAAATATATTTCTTATCTGCCTGGTTGTTTTGAGTTTCATTTCCACAGCTATTCCTGCTTTGACCCAGGACATGAGCGCCGATATGGGCTGCTGCCAGTTTGAAGGAGAAAAACCCGGGTGTTGGTATCCTACTGAGGCCGGACCATGCGAAAATCTTGAAGGCAAATTCCTGAAAGGTGATACAGGTTGCAGTATGGAAACTGGTTACTGTTCGAGCTATAAAAAAAACGGTGCCAGTTCGTCTGAATCCAAGAAGTGAAATATTGAATGGGCTGTATAGGATTCGAACCTATGACCGACTGATTAA
The DNA here is from genome assembly GCA_029262335.1 of Deltaproteobacteria bacterium. Lineage (GTDB taxonomy): Bacteria > Desulfobacterota_D > UBA1144 > Nemesobacterales > JAJCZQ01 > JAJCZQ01. The sequence continues at coordinate 95,237 of JAJCZQ010000009.1, read as the reverse complement.
GAGTCAGCTGCTCTACCAGGCTGAGCTAACAGCCCTGAAATAAATCAGAATATTAGTATGCCTTATATAAATCCTATTTAAACCACCCTTCGTAAATTTTAACAATGAAACAAATTCCGAGTCTTTAAGTTATAAATATTATCAAAGTAATTATAAAGAGTTCAGTAAATTTACTCTTTACTGATGAAAAAAAGTGCTTAATTTGTAAATTATGAGAGAAAGAGAAATGGAAAGAAACAACAATTTCACTGCAACACAGACAGAAAACGGGTTTAAGATCAAATTTGATGATTCCGGCAATCAGCTGGAGTTTACTTATGAAGATATAAACCAGTTTGCCTATAAATACAGCCAGTCTCAAATTTCCGGTGAAGAACTGGAAATGACCGAAAAAGACGAGCTTATGCTTTCAATCTGGGAAATGGTACTAATTCCAGACAACACAATCCACTAGCCTATTCCTCAGGGTCAAAAGGTCTTTCCCACGAATGGTCATTAGAATCATCAATTCCTTTTTCATCTTCCCTTAGAATCTGGAGCAGGTTCTTATTTCGTTCATTTGAATGGAGAATGTATTTCTTCTCATCGCCCCAGTGTTCTGCAAGTTCACTCAGGGTCTGTTCATCATGGTGTTTAAAAGTCAGGGCGTCTCTGCTTGCCTGGTATTTTGGATAACCCATGCTGACCAACGCATCAATGCCAAGCTGAAGTGCCGAATCAAAAGTCTCCCGCCTCACATTATCTACTCCTTCGTGAAGCAGTTCGTAAGTGTGTGATCTGTCGAATGCCCTTGCCATAATCTTGAGATGTGGAAAATGTTTCTTAATAGTTTTTACAGTCTCATTGGCTTTTTCTTTATCATCAATTGCGACTACAAAAAGCTTTGCTTCCTCCGCTCCTGCGGCCCTTAAAAGGTCGGGGCTTGAGCTGTCGCCGTAATAGACTTTGTATCCAAAACGCCTTACAAGATCTATCTGACTTGCATCATGGTCAAGCACAGTAGTACCAATTTCATGGGCATGGAGAAAACGCCCCACTATCTGGCCAAACCTTCCAAACCCCGCAATTATTACGGGATTGTTTTCTTCAATTTCAACTTCTTCGTCATCATCTGCCTTCTTGTTTAAACTCTTTTGAACAAACTTCTCGTTGATAATAAACATAAGAGGTGTAAGAAGCATTGAGAGTGCAACAACCAAAATAAGCACCTGCGTATTCTCTACTGAAACAACATTGTTTTGTGAGGCAAACGAAAACAGTACAAATGCAAATTCCCCTCCCTGTGCCAGTGCAAAGGAGAAAAGGAAATTTTCAGAGTTGTTGAATTTAAAGATCTTGCCGACAAACAGCAGTACGAAGAACTTTATAACTATCAGTCCAAATAAGAGTAAGGCAATAAGTTCAGCATTATTAAAAAGTAAATTAAAATTAATGCTTGCACCGATTGAGATAAAAAACAGTCCGAGAAGAAGCCCCTTAAAGGGTTCGATGTCTGTTTCTATTGCATGCCTGTATTCACTGTCGGCAAGTACAACACCGGCGAGGAAAGTGCCAAGCGCCGGAGAAAGCCCGACAAACTGCATTGCAAGCGTAATTCCAACAATAAGAAACAGTGCAAATGCTATGAATATCTCCCTTAGATTTGTGCCCGCAATGAATTTAAAGACCGGGCGGGAAAGGAACCTTCCGCCAACAATAATAAAACTAACAATAAAAAGAATCAGGAGAACAAGCTGCCACGATTCAAGTTTTTCCACATAGTTGGTACCATATCCATCGTGTCCTCCGCCTGAATGTGACTCTACGGCAGCAATTGCGAGAAGTGGAAGGAATGCCAAAATTGGTATCAGCGAAATATCCTGGAAAAGCAGTACCGAAAAAGAGTTCCTCCCTGCCTGCGTCTTAAGAAGCCCCTTTTCACTTAATGTCTGCAGGACTATAGCTGTTGAAGAAAGTGCCAGTATCAGGCCAATAGCAAGTGATTCCTTCCACTGAAGCCCTACAAAATAAGCTATTGCAAATATTATTGCAGTAGTAAGCGCAACCTGTGAACTTCCTACACCAAGTATCTGTTTTTTAAGCCGCCATAGAAGCGCCGGGCGAAGTTCAAGCCCGATTAGAAAAAGCATAAGGACAACACCAAACTCGGCAAAATGCATAACGTCTTCGGTGTCCTGCCCCACAAGCTTCAGAACAAACGGTCCTATTATCACACCCGCAATCAGGTACCCGAGCACCGAACCAAGTCCGAGCCTCTTGGCAATCGGCACTGATACTACTGCCGCTACAAGATAAATAAAAACCTGGAATAGAAAATGGTCTATCATTTCAGGCTAGCTCTCCGGTCCCATAAAATAGTCGTTCATATATTCAAAACTCGCCAGCTCTTTAAAATCAATCTTATTGTTCATAAGCTGCGTAAGCATATTCCTTAATAGTTCCGTAAAAAAGTGAAGGTCGAGATTTACATTTATGTTCATTGCATCGTGAAGGACAAATGGCGGCAGGTACTGCATATGGCAGAGGTTTGCAGTTTGTTCAAATGGCCTCAGGAATTCCCTGATACTGTATTTGTTGTGGCCTTCTCTCGTGTAGGCATGCCTTCCTGCTCCGGTGGATATAACATTCATCAACTTTTTGCCCTTAAGCGCTGTGCCCCCGGGGCCGTATGCAAAGCCAAACTCAAGTACCAGATCCTGCCATTCCTTGATTATTGCCGGACTGCTGTACCAGTAAAACGGGTGGTGAAAAATGATAATATCGTACTCAACAAGGAGTTTCTTTTCCCTCTCAATATCAATATACATATCCGGGTAACTGTCGTAGAGGTCGTGGAAGGTCACACCATCTATATTGGTTAGTGGTTCGATAAGATGTTTATTCACCCTGGACTTCTGCATGGCAGGATGTGCAAACAGTATCAGTATCTTTTTTGTATTATAATCAGACATTGTTAAATTGAAGATAAACTTACATGAAGAATATATATTTTTTTAATTGAGAGTTTTAAATTTAGTGTAATATTTATTACAGGTGTTTGAAAAGGGAGCGGCTCACAAGGGATGAACAACATAAAAGATATATATTCTTTCGAAAATGTAAGGGGAACAGTCCTTCCATATTTTACCGAAATGGTAAGGGCCGGATCACCCACCTTTGGGGACGGTCATGTAGAAGAAAAGGTAGACCTCAACAAACTGCTTATAAAAAACCCGGAAGCCACTTTCTTTGTTATAGCGGAAGGCAATTCCCTTAACTACGCCGGTATTCACGACGGTGATCTGCTGATAGTGGACAGGAGCACTGACCCTACTTATGGCAATATGATAATAAGTACAGTTAATGAAGAACTAACCATAGTCCCCTTATCAAAAAAGGTAAAAGAAGCGGATGTATGGGGCGTTGTGGTTTATGTGGTGCATAGTTTATAGCTTTAATGTCATCGCGAGCCAAAGGCGCGGCGATCACCTGCCTTAATACATGAGATTGCTTCACGTACGTTCGCAATGACAGCCTAGTCGTACCAATTATTCGATATCAATATCCTTCCCTATGTCATCGCGAGCCAAAGGCGCGGCGATCTCCTGCCATAATACGTGAGATTGCTTCACATACGTTCGCAATGACAGCCTAGTCGTACCAGTCTTTTGATAAATCAGCCCATTCCTCATTACAACTATTTATCAAATCAACCTTCTTTTGCCTGGAACCAGACTTAATTTGCTTTTCCCTTAAGATAGCTGACTCAATATCAGAAGTTTCTTCAAAATAGACCAATTTATTGACATTATATTTTTCTGTAAATCCACTAATTATTTTATTTTTATGTTCGTAGATCCTTCTCTGTAAATCATTTGTAACACCTGTATATAAAACATTATTGTTTTTATTCGTAAGAATATAAACATAATAGCTTTTGCCCTTCATAGAAATAGCTTAACATATTCCACATAATCACTTGCAATCACTAAATATTTAGTAATACTTTTACTATAATGAGAGTCACGGAAATATATTCACTCGATCAGTCCACAAAGCTTGAGCTTCCGCTCTTTTCTTCAAGAGTTCCTGCAGGATTCCCAAGCCCGGGTGATGACTATATAGACCAGACCCTTGATCTCAACGAACTTGTAAAACACCCCTCGGATACTTACCTCGTGAAAGTAGAAGGCGATTCGATGATTAACGCGGGAATTTATGACGGAGACATTCTGGTTGTAGACCGTGCAATTGAAGCCGACAACAACAAGGTCGTTGTTGCAAACCTCGACGGAGAACTCACCGTAAAAAGACTGAGTATTAAAGGCACAAGCGTGCTTCTTATGCCTGATAACCCAAAATACGACCCCATAGAGATAAGGCCCCTATCCGATTTCAGAATTATGGGCGTTGTTACTTTTGTGATACACCGGCCATAACTCCGGCACACAAAAAATAATGCTAGTGCTGGTATTTCAAATTTATATTTAGATTCACTAACCCAAACAACTCGATTCCAAAATATTCCCAACTCACTCCTCTGTCATTCCCAACTTGATTGGGAATCCAGAAAAAATTAATATCTTCTATATGGATTACTACATATACATTATGGCTAGTAAAAGGAATGGAAAAATTTATATAGGTGTAACATCAGACCTAATTAAAAGAGTATATGAACATAAAAATGATTTAACCGAAGGATTCACCAAAAAATATCAAGTACATAATCTTGTTTATTACGATAAAACACAGGATATACAAAGTGCAATCAAAAGAGAAAAACAAATAAAAAGATGGAACAGGAAATGGAAACTAGAATTGATAGAGGATAAGAATCCAGAGTGGTATGATCTTTATGATGAAATACTTAAATAATTCCTGGATTCCCGTTTTCACGGGAATGACATATAATTTCTGAAAGACTGGATTCCCAATCAAGTTGGGAATGACAAAGTTATAAGGTTTCCAATGAGTATGGGAATAACAATAATTTGTCCAAACCCTTATTAAAGGTTATTTTCTTTCCCCAACCATGGAACAATACGACATAATAGCGCAGTTTTACGACGAGATAATGGGCGACCAGGAAGAAGTCGCTTCTTATATAAGAGAATTCATCAGGCAGCGTAACCCCAATGCCCACTCCGTACTGGAATTAGCCTGCGGTACCGGGGCGCTTATGAAACAACTCTCAAAGTACTACGAAGTTTCCGGTCTCGATAAATCATCTGTCATGGTAGCGATGGCCCACCATAAGTTCAGGCATACAACACTATATCAGCTTGATATGCTGGACTTCAGGCTAAAAGACAAATTTGATGTAATAATATGTATGAACGACTCTATTAACCACCTGTTAAATTTTTCAGACTGGAAAAAACTCTTTACTAATGCTGCAAGGCATCTGAACAAAGGCGGCATTTTTATATTCGATATAAATACTGAGTTTAAACTCGAAGAGATATCATTGGTCCCGCCTATGGTACATGAATTTGATGAAAATATTCTTATAATTGATGTACAGAAACACCGTGGGCGTTATGAGTGGAACCTTAGAATTTTTGACCATGAGGCCGACAATAAATACTCAATGTACGAAGAGACTTTATTTGAAAAATCATTCTCTGTTAAAAAGATAAAAGAGGCACTATCAAAACAGTTTCACAAGATAAAAGTATTTGATCTTGAACAGTACAAAGTAACAAAAAATTCCGAAAGACTTTACTTTGTTGCCGTTAAAAAGTAGTAATATTATCCTATGGCCAAATCTATATTACTCTTTTTTGCTTTAATAGCTGTCGCGCAGTCCATATACTTTTATCCTCAGCTCCCTGAAATAACCGCATCTCATTTTGACAGTGCAGGCAATCCCGATGGCTGGATGAGCAAACATTTCCTGGTCTTATTTTATCTCGGGATGGTTGCAATTCTCCTTGCTATTTTTTTATTTATTCCCAGATTTCCAAACAGGATGAAAAACATTCCAAACAGGGACTACTGGCTCTCGGGTGACAGGGAAGCCGAAACGAACGAATATATTAATTCATCTACGCTAAGAATTGGTATTGCTACAATAGTGCTGCTTGTTTATGTAATGCAGTTGGTATTTGAGGCAAACATATATAAAGTCCCGATCCTGTCCGGGAGTATATTCTGGGCACTGGTTCTGTATTTTGCATTTATAGCCATCTGGCTGATTAAGTTTTATGCAAGGTTCCGCACAATACCAAAGAATACTAAGTAAGACTAGTCCCTGTAGGGATCAAACTCGTTTTCACCTGCCATAACAACACCAAGCGGTTTAAGAGTATGAAGAATGTTTATTGTGTTCTGGTGAGAGTTTAGTACTTCATTTAATCTCCGGTAGACATGCGGCGCTTCATCCCTTCCCCCTCCCCTAAGCATTACTTTCTTTTTCTGAAGCCACTCTTCCATCATCTCCCATGTAACCTTTCCTTCTTTTATAACTTCTTCATTCCACAGTTCGGTATTTTTATTTTTCTTTCTTTTGGATTTACCCCTGGCTTCTGTCCGGCTCATAACTCTTCCTGCACCGTGTACTGTTGAGTAAAGAGCTTCCTTACTCTCAGCAGATTCTATCCCCTCAATAATTACTGCATTATCACCCATACTGCCGCCTACAAAACCCCTCTGGCCCGGGAAAGCAGGCGTTGCACCTTTCCTGACAACAATGTATTTTTCCTTCCCGTGTTTTTCTTCCCATGCGTAGTTGTGGTGATTATGGACAGTATCAAGGACGCCGGCTTCAAGATACTTTACGATCTTATTAATTACCCATTCCCTTCCGGCATACGCATATCTACCGGCAAGCTTCATAGCAATGTAATACCTTTCACCAAGGTCAGATTTAAGATCAAGAAGGACTTCCCTCTCACCTGTTTTTCTTTCCCATTTTCCCGACACTGCAAGGTTCATAAATCCGGTTGCAGTCCTGTGGCCAAGCCCCCTGCTCCCAAAATGGACACCGATCCAGACATTTTCTTCTTCATCTTCAAATATATCCACGTAGTGGTTCCCGCTACCAACAGTACCAAGCTGGTTCCTTGCAAGTTTATGCAGTTCGTCCCGGTGTTTTTTATCATATGTAAGCCATGCATATCGGTCATCAAATATTTCGTGTTCAACAAGTTCTTTATTAGTCCTGCCAATTCCAAAAGATATATTGTCCTGTATCCAGTCGAGCGTATCAGGAAGAGTATCAAAGATCTGGTTTGTTTTTATATCAAGCTTTACTGCCATATTACCGCAGGCTATGTCATATCCTACTCCTGCCGGAGCTATAACTCCGCTGTATGCCGCAACACCTCCTATGGGCATCACATATCCAATGTGCCCATCAGCCATAAGTGCGCCTTTTTCGGCATTTTTCATAACACCTTTAAACTGTTTTATGGTTTTCTCGTCGTGGTCGCCGTAAATCATTACTATATTCTCCGAACCTAAATGATATAATGTACATCAAACAAGATAAAACATTCTAACTTAGGAGGCAGTAAAATGGGATTATGGTTTGAAGAAAAAGCACCTGAAATGGCAAAAGGCTGGTGGGAATTTTATAATGCCTGTGAAGGCGATAGTAAATTAGACTCTAAATCAAAAGCAATGATAGCACTGGCTGTTGCAATACACGGCAGGTGTCCTCACTGCACAGGATCAAGAATCAAAAAAGCTATGGCAGCAGGATTTAGCAAAGAAGAAATTGCCGAAGCAATAATGGAAGTAGCTCTTGTAGCTTCGGGAACAGAACTGTTCTGGGCCAAGGAAGTTTACGATAAGTATCTGCTTGATGGTGAATAAAATAAACGGCCTGGTTTCGGCCGGGCCATTATTTTAAAGCTTTAAATCTGAGCCTTACATAATCTGCATACCAGCCGTTATCTTTATTATAAAGTTCGGGCTTTAGTATTTCGGAAATCTCATTAATAAAACTATCTTTTTGTTCTTCCGTAAATCCCGACATAAGACCGTGAAAAAAGGTTAGAAGCCATCCCTTAATCCCTGTCGGTAAAGGAGTAGGCCTGTCAATTAGTTCCATATATTCAATATAAAAACCAGCGTGTTCGAGATCTTCTGCAAAATCCTCAACAGAAGGGAAATACCAGGGAACACTAAATTCTCCCAGCTCAGGGTGGTTTTCAAAATACCTGGCAGTAGCATTTACTATCCTTCCCACATTACCCTCACCTCCAAACTCTCCTACAAAACGGCCTCCTGGTTTCAATGACCTGAAGCATCCTTCAAGTACTTTATCAATATCAGTCATCCAGTGAATTGCTGCGTTTGAAATTATCCCGTCAAATTCATTGTTAAAAGCAAGTTCCTGTGCCTTCATAACAACAGCATTTACGCCGTTCTCATTAGCAGCACTGACCATTTCAGGGCTTGAATCAATCCCCGTAACACTGCATTCAAATTCCATAAGCCTGAGTGTAAGCTCACCGTGCCCGCACCCGAGGTCCATTATCTTTTCAGACTCTGTAGGTGAAAGAAGTGCAATAAGGGGTTCCCCAAGTTTATAAACATAGTGTGCGTGTTCTTCATAACCTTTTGGGTTCCATTTATGTCCGTTTGTACTCATCTTGATAAACCTAACTCCTTATTGAAAATTAACAATTTTAGTATTTTCATTTATTTAACCGGAACTACACTACTTTCTTCAAGGGTAAACACTGTTTTTTCATCACCATTCAAATTGATAAAATTTATTGCCCTGTTAATTTCTTCTGTAGAATCGATAATATCATCAATAGATTTAGCTATAAACACACTGTGTTCTATTTCATTATCTGAAAATTTTCTCCATACATCCGAATCCCTGAATCTTTGCCTGTTTTCGACTAAGTCCCCGGTAAATTTATCAAAATCGTATTCAAATACAGTCCCATTTTCAAACTGTCCGGCAACTTTTTCCATACAGTCAAACAACTGGTCATAGTTCTTTTTCATATGTGCTAAATGCAGGGGAAGCAGCCTGTTATCAAGATGCCTGTAAATCCCCCTGAAAAGACTTTCAACCTGAATATACAAAAACTCAATCCGCTCTATTGCCATAAAATACTCATGTGTATTTTCATCTTCAGAACTCAAAAGGTATTTTGCATCGTTAAAAAGTGTATTTATTGTAGGAAGGGACTCTGACTGTTTCCTGACTAGTTTTTTTATTTCTACACTTTTGGTTACATCCATTTTTAGAAGTTCTGCAAGGATAATTGATGTGGAGATAAGAGATTTCCTGATACTGCTTCTTAGTTGTTTCTCGGGAATTACAGGCCATATCAAATGCTGTACTGCTATCCCTACACATGCCACTACAATCAGCGCAAGCCCTCTTTGTAGAGCAGAGGCCAGGTCATCTACTACTCCCACATTTGTAACAAGAAGAGAAAACGGAACAACCAAAAGTGCATGCAGCCAGCCATAAGCTGCACTGCCTGTACTGTTTGCTAGATATGAAAAAATAAATCCTCCAAGTATAAAAAACAAAATAAGAAGAGCAAAGCTCTGAATTTGAGATAAAACAGCAAGACAAACAATTCCGTAAAGAATACTTACAAAGACAGCCTGTATGGATATCTTTGCCTTCTGGTGTATCTGGCCAATATTTGGAAGAAGGCCGAATAGAACTGAGAAAAAAGTTACCTGGAATCCTCCCGGCCAACTCATATAAAGCTCACCGTATAACACAATCAGTGTAATAATTATAATTTTTACTGACTGCCTTACATTTCCCTTATTTAAGAGTAAATGCCTATAGTCAGGTATAAATTCAGTGTTTCTGATTTCCTTTATATCAGATGGTTCATCTTGTTTAAAATGTGGTTCTTTTGATTTTAGGACCAGATCATCTATCTTTTGCAATTTTAGGACTATGATTTTATAAAGCTCAATCAGGGAACCAAATGAAAGCAGTTTTTCATAAAATTCCGCATCCCTACCTGGGGCTGAATGGACCTCCCTGTAAATATCTTCAAGATTTTTAATTTCTGAATTGAGTGCATTTGTTAGTTCCCGGGATATAAAGGAATCATTATTACTACCGGAAATCCAGCATTCGTGAATAATTTTTAATGCTTCTGAAATATTTATATTCAGCAGTTTAACAATTTCAGCAATTTCGGGGGCCATCCACTCCGAGTTGTCCCCGAGAAGTATATTCCTGATAATTTCATTTTTTACATAAATTTCCTTTGTAAAGATTGCTACTTTTACCTGGTAGTTATAAATATTGGTTTCAACATCTTTTTTATCCGTGATTCTTATGAGCTCTCTCATTTGTTTAAAATTATCGAGAGTAATCTCCTTTTCACTTTCAGGACTGTTAGAAAGAATAGCGTTGAGATTTTTGAAATGTGACCCTAATGATACAAATGTTGAATCAATAGTAAGCCTGAATGCTTCGTAGGACTTGAAAGGATAAACAAAACTGTCCACAAAAGAAGCAACAACAAAAGCAATAAAAAACTGTAAGCATAGCATATAGTATGTTTCCGTCGAAGCTTCAATGCCGTTAAATACAGTGAAAAACAGAATAATACTTGCTACTATGCCGCCGATTATTGCCCCAATATTAATAAGGGGTACAAGAAGGACTGCTATAAAAATCCACAGGCAAGAAAGCAGTAGGTATAAAATACTGCTGTCAAAGAACACAAGCCCAATCACAACGGAAACAAAGCCGAAGATAATAGTAGCTAAAAGTACTTTTAAAGAAGCTTTAAATACCTGCCCCTTAAAAGCAGTCATCAGAAGAAAGGAAATAAGTACCGAGAAGAAGAGATCGTCCAGGTGAAAGTATTCACCAATCAATACACATAAGACACCGACTAATACAGTCTTCAGAGTCGATTTCATCCTGTTATTATGCTGAAACTCTTTAAGTGTCATATTATCATTTTAATAAGAATTGAGTTTAATATTATGTTATAAGAAATATACTTCTGATATATTAAATCATGAAATTCAGTAATCTGCGCGAGAAAATAAATTTTAACACCCCATCCTTCTGGGTTAAGTCCATAGTTGTCCTAATTCTTATACTTATATTCTATTTTATTCTGATGGACAGGTATACACCATACACCAGCGATGCATACGTGCAGGCATACGTTGTCCAGATTGCACCCCAGGTTGAAGGCAGGGTAATTGAAGTAAATGTAAGTAACAATCAGGATGTAAATAAGGGTGACGTACTATTCCAGATTGACCCACGGCCGTATGAATATACTGTCGCACAGCTAAACGCCGAGCTTATACAGACCCGGCAGCAAATTGACCAGATTAAAAGTGAAATTATCGCTATGGACGCTGCACTTAAATCTGCACAGGCAGAACTTAACTATGCCCAGAAAAGATACAACGACCTTGTACCTCTTGCTGAAAAAAACTATATTGCAAAACTTGAACTCGACCAGGCTGTCGACAACCTGAATACGAGCAAAGCATCACTGCTAAGTGCCGAGGCTAATTTACAAGCCTCAAAACAAAAACTGGAATTTACAATTGACGGAGACTATGCACTCATAAGAAATGCAGAGGCCCAGCTGGCTTCTGCCCAGTATGACCTTGACCAGACAACAGTATATGCACCCTCAGATGGTATCGTTACAAATCTTCAGCTTGCCAATGGTGCTTATATCGATGTAGGCACAGCAGTACTTACATTTGTAGATACAGACAGCTGGTGGATTGTGGCAAATTTCAAGGAAAACAGTATCGGCAGGATTTCAGCCGGACAAAGTGCAAGGGTAAGTATTGCCATGTATCCCGGGCAAACATTTAAAGCCTCTGTTGAAAGCGTTGACTGGGGTGTGAGTACGGGCCAGGGTATGCCGTCCGGGGAACTTCCTATTGTTGAAAGTGTAAATACATGGGTAAAGATTGCCCAGAGATTTCCGGTAAGGTTAAAACTCAACGATCAGCATGATAACTACAATCTTCGGATCGGGGGGTCTGTAACAGTTACGGTTTTTAATGACGGCGGTTTTATTCTAAACGGGCTTGCAAGGCTCTGGCTTAAAATTGGAAGCCTTGTAGATTATCTTTATTAAAATGTGCGGAAGATTTTCACAGGCAAAGGACCTCGAAGAGCTTTATGATGAATTCACATTTATCGATGAACCTTTTGATGACATAATACAGCCAAGATACAATATTGCCCCCTCCCAGCTTTCCCCCGTGATAATAAATGAAGATGGTAATAACAAACTCAGAATGTTTAAATGGGGACTTGTTCCATCGTGGTCAAAAGACACAAAAATGGGATACCGAATGATAAATGCCCGTGCTGAAACTATTTCAGAGAAACCGAGCTTTAAGAAACCATTTAAATCCCAAAGATGCCTTGTAATAGCAGATGGTTTTTACGAATGGCAAAAGCCTGATAAAAAAACAAAAATCCCCTACCGGTTTACAATGAAAGATAAAAAGCTTTTTGCAATGGCAGGGCTTTGGGACATTTGGGAAAAACAAGATGATCCACTTTATACATTTACGATCATAACAACTTCAGAAAATGATCTAATGAGACCTGTTCATGACCGTATGCCCGTAATCCTTCCTGAGAGCAACAGGCAGATATGGCTTGACCCCAAAAGCAATGAAGCAGAGCTTAAAGAACTTCTTGTACCCTATGATTCAAACAAGATGGACAGTTACAGGGTAAGTGATGTTGTAAACTCATGGAAGAACGATTTGCCTGAGTGTTTTATCTCGGTATCCTAAACTCCGGCACTAAATACTCTAGGTGAGGTTGAAGATGTCACGGATATATGCCCTTGTAGACTGCAACTCTTTTTATGTTTCATGTGAAAGAGTGTTTGACCCTTCGCTCGAAGGAAAGCCCGTAGTTGTGCTTTCAAACAACGACGGTTGCGCAGTGTCACGTTCGACTGAAGCCAAAAAGTGGATACCCATGGGCGCGCCTATTCACAAACACACAAAGGACGTAATACTTCACGACATCAAATGTTTTTCTTCCAACTACACCCTTTACTCCGATATGTCGGCAAGGGTAATGTCAGTACTTAATAAATTCACCCCTGACATAGAGATCTATTCGATAGATGAAGCGTTTCTTTCGTTAAAGGGTTTCGAAAGAAGAGATCTGCAGGAATACGGTGAAGAGATAAGAAAGACAGTACTCAAATGGACGGGAATTCCCGTAAGCGTCGGAATCGGGGAGACCAAAACACTTGCAAAAGTGGCAAACAGGGTCGCCAAAAAGATGCCCGAACTTGGCGGTGTATTCAGCATATACAACAATCCCAAAAGAGATGAGATACTCTCAAGAATAGATGTAAGCGACATATGGGGAATAGGAAGGGCATATACGCGGCTCCTTAAGAGCAACGGCATATACTCCGCTCTTGAACTTAAAAACACCGCCGACACCTTTATCAGGAAACGCATGACAGTGGTTGGTTACAGGACCGCACTCGAGCTGAGAGGAACTTCCTGCATTGAGATAGAAAACGTAGAACCCGAAAAGAAAGAGATACTGAGGTCAAGGAGCTTTGGGCATGACGTGTTTGAGCTGAATGAACTCAGGGAAGCGGTCTCCATGCATGCAAGCAGGGCCGGGGAAAAGCTGAGGCAGCAAAACAGTGTCGCAAGGTATATATCCGTATTTCTTAAAACCAATAAATACAAGGACGGGCCGCAGTACAATAACTCTATGGGGACATACCTTCCCGAACCCACAAGTTACACGCCTGACTTCATAAAAACCGCCCATATGCTTTTAGACAATCTCTATAAACCCGGCTACAGGTATAAAAAAGCAGGGGTTATGCTTGCAGAGATATGCCCGGATAACGCAGTCCAGCTAAACCTGTTTTATACAAGCAGAAACCTTGCAGGGCATATGGAAATTATGGATGCAATGGATGAGATCAACATGGTATGGGGAAGAGACACTATTAAATATGCAAGTTCCGGCATAAAGAAGCCCTGGGCTATGAAAAGGAATATGGTCAGCCCCAGGTACACTACAAACTGGAATGAACTTCCAATCACAAAGGCATCATAACAAGGAAATAAATATGAAAAAATCTATCTGGATTCCATTACTTATATTATCACTATTTACGGCAGGCTGCGGAACAGCAACAAAAGCATACAGGGTCGTGGACCCCCGTGATATTAACAAGCAAAACCTTAGTAAAACAAAGGCTTACTATACACCAAAATACAAAATTCCGTACGCTAAAACCAAGGGTGTAGATCATTCGGAAGAGTTCTGGGGCCAGGTCATAGATGAAAAATGGGCGGCATATTCGTCTTGCGTAAAATCAAAATTGAAAAAAGACCCCCGGCTTAATAAAATCAAAAAAGTAAAAGTAGTAATACTTAAAGATTCAAAGTTTGAATGTAAATACCATAGCGGCAGGTGCAGCGGAGAATATGATGCTTCTTTCAATACAATATTTGTTTCCAAAAAGGATTTTGATAAGAAAACACGCCTCCCGCTTCTCAAACACGAATGGAGTCATGTAAACGGTGTAATGAAATCCGGACATGCAAACCATAAAGAAATAAAGGTCTGCACAAGGTATTAGTAATATCTAATTATTAAGACTTGGTACTTCTGCCAGACCCCTTGAACCATAGAATCCATTCGACTCAGGATGGGTGTACTGCAATAAATCTTCTATCCTTCTCAGGATCTGGCTGTTGGTACTGCTTTTATCAATAAAATCGTAATTTTTTAAATCATCAAAACCTGTAATCTTGGCTTCATTAACAAAACCCGTAAGTAAAAGTGTCGGTTTTGAAATAAGCTTTTCATTTAAAGACCTTAATACTGCAAATTTGTATGACTCTGACCTTGGCATATCAGTATCATAAATCACCAGATCAGGATTAAAGGAATCCAGTCTTTTGGAAAAATCCTCAACATTCCCCGAAACGGCAATCTTGTAGCCTTTTAGCCCGAGAAAATCTGAAAAATATTCTGCTATCGAATCTACGTTATCTATAAGGAATATCTTTTTCATAAATTTAATTCCATCTTTTACCCACAGTTATAAACTGTATACAACTATTTTATGTTACAATTTTTATGCCAAAACAGGCTTTTTAATGGAATTAATGAATAAATATTCAAGATTTTAAGAATTTAAGGGGTGATAGGAGGAAATCAGATTTTTTCTACATCATATCTGAGTTCGTTTTGGGTAGCTGCGGTATTTATTTCCGGTTCGACTTCATCACTTAAAAGATGTTCAACCTTGTTTAAGAGATCAACAGGATGGGTTGTTTTTTCAACGTAATCATTTGCACCAAGTTCCAGACACTCTTTTATATATATATATTCTGAAACGCCTGTAAGTATAATTATTGGAATATCCCTTAATTTTATACTACTTTTTATATTCTTAAGAAATCCGGGGCCATCCATAACAGGCATCTTAATATCCAGAATAATTAAATCAGGTAAAAAGGAATCAAGTTTATCAAAACCGTCTTTACCGTTTTCAGCTGTTTCTACAAGGTATTTACTCATTGAGAGAAACTCTGAATACAGTTTCCTGAGAAATTCTTCGTTTTCTATTAATAGTATCTTTGACATGACTTCTGTTTTTATATTTTTCATATTAATATTCGCAATAATAGTGCCAAATACCTGTATTATATGTTAATACAGCTTAAGTATTTATAATTGTTAGATATTTTAATACTGAGAATATAATATATATTATTTTTACTTCATAATATATAACAATATTTGTCATAAATATGTTTTTTTACTGAAAAATGTCAGATTAAGATGGAATTAGTAGTTTGAACTACAAAGAAAATACTTAAAGTAGACTATAAAGTATAAAAATAGAATGCAATAATAAAGGTTGTTTAGAATATAAACCTAAACAGTACAATTAATTAATTTTCATTCTTAACAATAGCCAGTGTATATTTATCAAGATTGATAAACTTTTTGGACACTTTTACCACATCTTCTTTTGTAACTGCAAATATATTATCCGAATAGGTTTTATAACCATCCCATCCAAGCCCATACAGTTCATCAAATGCGATCTTTGCAGCCTGCGAAGTATTTTGCTGAAGGCCTATTTCAAAATTACCGACCAGGTAGTTCTTTGCCCTGTTAAGTTCACTCTTGGTAATACCATTTTTGAGAAGCTTTGTAATTTCATTCTTTATTCCTTCAAGAGCTTCAGCTTCCTTCCCGGGAGCAGTCCCTATATAAATACCGAAAAATCCATGCTCAATTCCGGGTGATAAAAATGAAGTTACAGTATATGCCAGGCTTTTCTTATCACGGAGTTCCAGAAACAGTCTTCCTCCCTGCCCGGCAAGGATAGTGTTTAGTACTTCAAAGGCGTAGTAGTTTTTATCATATAATGTTGGCCCCTGGAAACCCAGAATAATATGTGTCTGGTTTTTATCTTTTTCATAAATTACTTCTTCCCTGATTTTATCAGGCCTGGCTTCACTTTTTATTTTGAGCTCGACAAATTCTGACTTACCCATACTGCCAAAATGTTTTTCAATAATTTCGAGTACCTGGGCAGTATTAATATCACCCACAACTGAAATAACCATGTTCCGTGGATCAACTATCTTTTTGTAATAACCTGTAAGGGCCTTTTTATTAAATTTCTGAACATTCTGCTCAGCACCTAAAACATTAAATCTGTATGGATGTTCTGTATAAAGGGTATTTAGAAACAGGTTAATATTCTTTCGTAAGAGATTATCATTTTCCTTGTTAATATCGGAAAGTACTTCCCTACGGGCTCTTTCTATTTCTTCACCTGGAAATACCGGGTTTAAAATTACATCCGCAAAAATATCCATCGCGGGTTCTATGTTTTCACTAAGAGCTTCTACTGAAACACCGAGACTGTTTCTCCCCGAGAAACCATCAATATCCCCGGCTATGGACTCTATCTCGACTGCAATCTCCTCTGAACTACGGGTCGTTGTACCACGTGTAAACATCTGGGCAAGAAAATTAGAAATACCGTTGGTAGATTCATCTTCATATCTTACTCCACCCAGAAATACCGCACGGGCGGCAAACAATGGAACAGAGCTGTTTTCCTTTACAATGACCCTTATTCCGTTTTTTAAGACAGTGCTTGTCACATCACTTTTAATTTCTTTTGTTTTCTTTGTGAACTCTTTATCAACTAATTTAGCCTCATTAACTATTGTCTTTTTTAGTGCAGCTGCAGTTATGTTCTTTTGGGCAGTTGGTACAAGGACTCCGGCTGTGATATTACTATCTATAAAATATTTGTTGGCAATATCCATTATATCTTCGGCTGTTATACTCTTTACCCTCTTTAGATATTCATCCTCATATCTGTAGTCATCTGCTTCAACTTCAAAGAATCCGAGTTTCTGCGCCTGGCCCTGCATCGTCTCTTTTGAATAAACTGCGTCGCTTTCAATATTTACGATTGCCTTATTTATTTCATCTTTACTTACCGGTTTATATTTAAGTTCATAAATTTGTTTGATAATATCCTGGTATGCTGCATCAATATTTTCAGGTGGCAAAGTTCCCCCTACTGCAAAAAGTCCATCGTATTTAGGGGTAAATGCATAGGAATATATAGAGTTAACAAGGCCTTTTTCTTCTTTAATATTCCTGTATAGCCTCGAGCTCTCACCGCTGCCAAGAATATTGGAAATAACATCTAATGCAGGTGTATCTTCATCTTTAGCATCAGTTGCATGAAATGCCATTGAAAAATATGCCTCGTTTACTTCTTTATCGATTACAAATGTTTTTATCTTTTTCTGTACAGGTTCACTTGGAATTTCACATTTTTTTAATTTTCTTTTTTCGAGTTTTCCAAAGGTCTTGTTAATCTGCGGGATAAGTTTTTTAGTATCAAAATCACCTACAACAACCAGGACCATGTTTTGAGGTGTATACCACTTGTTATAGAATTTCAGGATTTTTTCTCTTGTGAAGGATTTAACACTTTCATCGGTACCTATTACAGGCCTTTTATAAGAATGGACATCATAAGCTGTAGCAAACATTTTTTGGCTTAATACCCTCGAAGGGCTGTCCTCTCCTCTCCTTATCTCTTCAAGTACAACCTCAAGTTCCTTTTCCAGTTCGGCAGGATCAAAGGTAGAGTTTTGCATTGCATCTGCAAGTATATCGAGTGCTGTATTTAAAAATCTGCTTGCACTCACAACGTAATACACTGTCTCATCAAATGAAGTAAACGCGTTTATATCACCACCACCTGCTTCAATAGTATTGGCTATTTCGCCTACGGACCTTTTCTTGGTGCCTTTAAAAAGCATATGCTCATGTACATGGGCAAGTCCATATTCACCTTCCTGCTCACATGCGCTACCCGTCTTGACCCATACATTGATAGCCGTAACGGGAGACGAGTTGTTTTGGTCAAGTATCACGGTGAGCCCGTTGTCCAGCACAAATTTGTTAATATCCTGCTCTTTAGTTACCGTTTCGGTTGCCATAGAAATCTCCAAGTTAGTTAATAAAAGTGAAAAAGATAAAGCCAGTATATAGAACCATTTTATATTCATAGAAAATCCGACTTCCTAAGATTTATTTATTTTTGAGGAGTAACAAAATCCGAAGTACTTTTACTAACGGACTTTTTACTTTTAAATTGCCTAACCATATATGTTGCTAAACCAATTATAAAATATACGTATACAAAAAGAGTTACCATTATAGATGGATTGGTAATTATGGCTGAAATAAGTATTGCCGCAATCACCAGTATATTAAACTGGCCCCTTCTTGTAAGATTTGAAAACTTATTATAGGGTATATCACTCACCATGATAATTCCTACAAATGGAGAAATAAACAGATAAAACCATACTATTTCTTTTGTTGGAACAATATTAAACTCTGACAAAAGCATTACCGGTGCAAAAAGCAGCCCGGCAGCCATAGGGCTTGGAAGCCCTGTAAAGTTATATTTTTCTACATCTTCAGCCTGAATATTAAATCTTGCCAGCCTGAGGGCAACACATACTATATAAAACAGAAGTGCCATTAATCCGAGTTTACCGGCGCCCATTAATGTCCATACATATATTAATACTCCAGGTGCCACACCAAAAGATACAAGATCTGAAAGGGAATCATAAGAGATTCCAAACCTGCTCTCAGAGCCAAGTGCCCTTGCAACCCTGCCGTCAAGCATATCCAGTATAATTGCAAAACCTATTAACGCCGCGGCCCACCAAAACTTATCATTGAGCTCCTCTACAGGTGTATTTGGCAATACTTTTAATGACAATATCTGGAGAGACTTCATTATGGAAGCAAGGCCAAGTGTAAGGCTCCCGGTTGTTATTATGTTTGGTAAAAGAGGTATTAACACCTCTTTTTTTATGGATTCTCTTCTTAATTTTTTTCTATTAACCATGCGAGAATTGTCTCCCCTGCTGTTACTTTGTCCCCAATATCAACTTCCAGGACTGCTTTTTCGGGCAAATAAATATCCATCCTGGAACCAAACTTTATGATTCCGAATCTTTCTCCCTGAGTATAATAATCCCCTACATCAGCTTTCGAGACTATTCTTCTTGCAAGGAAACCTGCAACTTGTGAAAAAAGAAGTTTAACACCTGAATCCAATTGCACAAAAGTAGTTAGTTTTTCATTCTCTTCACTGCCATCTGCATCGTATGCTAAATTAAACTTCCCTGGTTGATATTTTGTTGCTAAAACTTTTGCCGAAACGGGAAACCTGTTAACATGCACATTAAGGACTGATAAAAATATACTGATTTTAATACAGTCTTTATTTAAGAACTCAGTTTCTTTAATATTTTTAATACTTAGTATTTTTCCATCAGCCGGTGAAATAACAGCATCAGGATCGAGTGTTATATTTCTTTCAGGATCACGGAAGAAAAACAACAGGCAGATGGTAACAATCAGGACAATAATTGATAGTGTGGAAAATCCAAAAAGCGCTAACAACCATCCGAGAGCAGCCGATAAAACAATTAAAGGCAAACCCTCGGGTGATATCTTAGCAATGTTTTTTAGCATTAGTTTTTCTTTTTGTCTACCAGCTTCTTCTTAAATAGTGAGCTCATCATACCGCGAAGTTTTTCGCCTACTTCTTCGATTGGATGTTCCTGACCCTGTTTAAGGAGTGCGTTGTAAACAGGCCTTCCTGCAGTGTTTTCAAGAATCCATTCCCTGGCAAATTCCCCGGTCTGGATTTCGTTAATAATCTTTTTCATCTCACTTTTTACCGAGGCGTTAACAATCCTTGGCCCGCGTGTAAGATCTCCGTATTCTGCTGTATCACTGATCGAGTATCTCATATTTGTAATACCGCCTTCATAAATGAGATCAACAATCAGTTTTACTTCGTGGCAGCATTCGAAATATGCCATCTCTGGTGGATACCCGGCTTCTACAAGTGTCTCAAAACCGGCCTGGATAAGTGCGGTTACACCGCCGCAAAGTACTGCCTGTTCACCGAACAGGTCTGTTTCTGTTTCATCTTTAAATGTTGTTTCAATTACCCCTGCTTTTGCACATCCGATAGCTCCTGCATAGGCAAGTGCAAGGTCTTTTGCATTACCTGTTGGGTTCTGGTGAACTGCTACAAGTCCCGGAACTCCTGCACCGTCTATATACTGGTCCCTTACAGTGTGGCCGGGGGCCTTCGGAGCAACCATAAACACATCCACGTTTGCAGGCGGCTTGATCTGCCCGTAGTGAATATTAAATCCGTGACTAAACATTATCGCATTTCCGGCAGAAAGATTTTTTTCAATATGTTCATGATAAATGGCAGCCTGGTATGTGTCCGGAGCAAGTATAACAATTATATCCGAAGCTTTAACAGCCTCAGGAACCGTACTTACTTTAAACTTTGCCTGCTTGGCTTTTTTCCAGTTCGGACTGTCCTTTATATCTGCTACCGTGACTGTCATTCCACTGTCTCTTAAGTTCTGAGCATGAGCATGCCCCTGGCTTCCATAACCGATTATAGCAATTTTTTTCTTCTTGATCTTGGAAATTTTCACATCCTTATCATAATAAACCTTCATAAAAAACCTCCTTATTTTGCTTTAATTTTATTTTCTCTTGTCATAGCAACTGTACCGGTCCTTGCTATCTCTTTGATTCCGAATGGTTTCAACAGCTCTATAAAACCGCCGACTTTTTCAATATCGCCGGTTATTTCAATTGTGTAGCTTTTAATGCTTGTATCTACTACCTTTGCGCGAAAAATATCAACTATACGAAGAATTTCTGCACGGTTTTTTTCGGTAGTTTTAATTTTTATCAGTGCCATCTCCCTTTCTACCCTGTTTGCATCAGAAAGGTCCGTTACCCTGATTACGTTTACCATGTTATTAAAACGTTTGATTATCTGCTGAATTATAAAATCGTCCCCGGTTGTCACTAAAGTGATCCTGGAAGTTTCAGGATCCTCGGTAGGAGCGACATTAAGGCTTTCAATATTAAATCCCCTGGCACTGAACAGGCCGGCAATCCTCGAAAGCACTCCCGATTCATTATCAACAAATATAGATATAGTATGTCTCAATTAATTATTTTCCTCCGTATCTAATAGAACAGAATATATATAAGATTTATCAGGCCACGTCTACAGGCTGAAGAATCATATCGTTCATGGCCCCGCCTGGTGTAATCATCGGGTAAACCATCTCTTCGGGATCTGCAACAATCTCCATAAGAACCACACCTTTTGTGTTAAGCCCTTCTTTTAGTGTTGCTTCTACTTCTTCGGGTTTTGTTGCCCTCAGTCCTGTTGCACCAAAACATTCAGCAAGCATCTTAAAATCAGGCAGTACATCAAATTTGGATGAAGCATAGTTGCTGTCAAAGAACATAGTCTGCCACTGCCTAACCATACCGTGGTGATTATTGTTAAATAGTACAATCTTTAAATCCATTCTGTTTTCAACAGCGGTAGCAAGTTCCTGGAAATTCATCTGGAAGCTTCCGTCTCCGCATACGGCAATGACCTGTTTATCAGGGGCGGCAAATTTTGCTCCAATGGCTGCAGGGAATCCAAATCCCATAGTCCCCAGCCCGCCAGAGTTAATCCACTGTCTTGGCTGTTTAAATTTATAGAACTGTGCAAGCCACATCTGGTGCTGGCCTACATCAGAGCATATAATTGCTTCGCCGTTAGTCATCTTTGAAAGTAAATCGATAGTGCATGTTGTTGAAATCTTGTTCTTTTTATGTTTATTTGGCAGAAGCGGGTGTTTTACCTGCCACTCCTTTATCTGTGAGAGCCATGGCTTTCTGTCATGTTTCAGCTTCGCAGGCAATGCCGCCATTAACTGGTTAAGGACTTCTTTTGCATCGCCTATAACATCGCAGTGTACGGTAATATTTTTATCTATGGTAGCAGGGTCAATATCAATGTGAATAATTTTTGCATTTGGTGCAAACTCATCAAATTTACCGCCTGTTGCTCGGTCATCAAACCTTGCACCTATAGCAATAACGAGGTCTGACTCATGAACAGTCATGTTAGCCGCATAAGAACCATGCATACCCAGAAAGTTAACATAAAGAGGGTCTGCCGGGTCAACTGCACCAAGCCCCATTAATGTGGAACATACAGGTATCTGAAATCTTTTTATAAATTTTCTTAGTTCTTTATGTGCATTTGCGCAAACAACGCCGCCGCCGCAAAAGACCATAGGCTTTTTGGCCTGCTGTATCATACTGACAGCTTTCTTTATTTTTGCAGCATCGCCCTTAAGTTTCGGTTTATAACCCCTAATGTTTATATCTTTTGGAATCTTGAGAGTATCTTCACCAATTAATACATCTTTTGGCATATCCACGAGTACCGGACTGGGCCTTCCTGTTGTAGCTATATGAAATGCTTCGAGCATTGTTTTTGGAAGATCTGCAGTTTTTCTTACAAGAAAGTTATGTTTAGTGCACGGCATTGTAATACCTATATGGTCAGCTTCCTGAAAAGCATCACTACCAAGGTACTGAGTGGGAACCTGCCCCGTAAAAATTACAATTGGAGAAGAATCCATCTGGGCAGTTGCAATCCCAGTAACGGTATTTGTTGCAGCAGGGCCTGATGTACAAAGTACAACTCCCGGCTTTCCCGATACTCTTGCATATCCGTCTGCCATATGAGTAGCAGCCTGTTCATGCCTTGCAAGAACGTGTGTAAGCCTGTCTTCGTACTTCCTCATTACATCATAGACTTTTAAGACGTAGCCGCCAGGTAGTCCAAAGACCACATCAACACCCTCGTGGATGAGTGTTTCAAAAAACATTTCAGCGCCTAACATCTTTGCCATTATGAGTCTCCTTATAATCTATGATTTTGTTGCTTTCGCGGCAACTATTATTTTAATTCAAAACGATATATCATATATATATTATTAATTTTTTCAATCAACATTTAATATTTCTGTAAATATTTCGAAAAGCTCTTATTCTACGTCAGTTTTTCTGAGATAATTAGGGACCAGTCCCATAACATCATCTGATTTTCCATCACATAATTTAACAGAGCCAAGAAGTGCACAGTTAGAAGACCGTACTATATTAAAATTTTCAGATACCAGAATGGAATTACTGTTCTTTTTTAACTCTTCATTATAGATGGATGAGCCGTCACCGACGAAAATAGTCGGTTCATTAATAAAAGTCAGAAGAGTTTCTATCGGTTCAACCTTTTCATCTCTTACACTTTGTAATCGATTATTACTGTATTTATATATTGCTGAATACACCTCACTTCTCTTCGCATCCAGTATCGAACAGATATTTAAATCCGTATTTGGTACATTCATTGCCAGTACCTCTAGTGAGGAAACTGCGGCAATCTTAATTTTCATTGAATACGCCAGGCTCTTGGCAATTGTTACCCCGACCCTTATGGAAGTAAACGAACCGGGCCCTATTGAAACGGCCACTGCATCAATTTCCTGTTTTTTAATGTCCAGAGTTTCAAGCAGCCATTCAAGTGATGATACAACATTTTCCGAATGCCTTGGCCCGACATTAAAAAGACACTCGCCAAGTATCTTATTTTCATTAATTAAAGACACACTTCCCGATTGGGAAGTAGTGTCCAGTCCTATTATTTTCATATTATTTGGGAATCAGACAGATAATCTAATTAGTTCTTTGCTCATATTCATTCATATCGAGAGTAACTGATCCGGTAGTAACACCCTGTATTCTAAGAGCAAGATCGTCTTTATTTGTAGCCTGCCTCATTGCTTCATCGTAGGTAATCATATTTTTTCCATAAAGGTTAAACAGGCACTGGTCAAATGTCTGCATTCCGTAATGGAGGTTACCTTCTGCAATGGCTTGTGTAATTTCTTTTGTTCTTTCCGGATTTGAAATCAGGTCCCTGACTCTTGATGTTCCGAGAAGTACTTCTACTGCCGGCACCCTTCCCTCAATGTCAGCCCTCGGCATAAGTCTTTGCGAAAGTATGGCCTTTAGCACCTGGGCAAGCTGGTAACGTACCTGGTTATGCTGATGTACCGGGAACACTGTTAATATACGGTTAATGGTTTCCTGTGCATCAAGTGTATGTAGAGTTGTAAATACAAGATGCCCTGTTTCCGCTGCTGACATACATATTTCCATTGTCTCAAGGTCTCTCATCTCACCCACAAGTATTACATCCGGGTCTTCCCTGAGGGAAGCACGAAGGGCATTTTTAAAGTTCCTTGTATCAATACCTATTTCTCTTTGATTTATATAGCTGAGTTTATCGTTCTGCGTGTATTCAATAGGGTCTTCAATTGTAATGATATGTCTTGCCTTTGTACTGTTTATATAATCCACGATTGAAGCAAGTGTTGTTGATTTACCGCTACCCGTGGTCCCTGTAACAATTACAAGGCCCCTTTCCTCTTCTGCTATTGATTTTACAACTGATGGAAGGTTAAGTGCATCAAAACCTAAAATTTCATAAGGGATAGCCCTGATAGCAATCGAAAGTGTACCGCGCTGCTGAAAAATATTTACCCTGAAACGTGACAGGCCGGATATGCTGTATGCCAAATCCATTTCAAGATTTTCTTCAAATTTTTCTGTCTGCCATTCATTCATAATTGAATAGGCAATTTCCCTGTTGTTTTCCTCAGTGATAGTGGGAGATTCTTTAAGCTGCACCAGTTTACCATTGATCCTGAATACAGGAGTCCTGTTTACTTTCAGATGTATATCCGAAGCACCAAGCCGTATGGCAGCTTTTAATAACTCATCAAGATTGATCTTGTCCTTGCTCATTTTCGTTTTCCCCTTCCTGCTCCCCTTTATTTAGAATTCCACTTTCTTCTAAAATCTTGGAAACAATTTCATTCCTTATTTCAGGATTCTCAATCAAGAAGTTTTTGGAGTTGTCTCTTCCCTGGCCAAGTCTTTCCTCTCCATATGAAAACCAGGTCCCGCTTCTTGTCAATATATTATATTTTAACCCCAAATCTACTATTTCACCTAGTCTTGATATTCCTTTTCCAAAAATAATGTCAACCTCGGCTTCTCTGAATGGAGGGGCAACTTTATTTTTCACCATTCTTACCCTTGTCCTGTTCCCAACAACTTCTTCACCATTCTTAACAGAACCTATTCTCCTTATGTCCATTCTCACTGAGCAATAGAACTTAAGGGCAGTACCGCCAGTTGTGGTTTCCGGGTTCATATAAGAAGGAACCCCTATCTTCATACGCGTCTGGTTAATAAAGAAAACAATGGTATTAGACCTGCTGACAGAGGCTGTTAATTTCCTTAGTGCCTGAGACATTAGCCTTGCCTGAAGGCCTACATGGGAGTCACCCATTTCTCCTTCGATCTCAGCACGTGGTGTTAGAGCGGCCACCGAATCAAGAACCACGATATCTACTGCACCGCTTCTTACGAGTGTATCTATTATTTCAAGTGCCTGTTCCCCGAAATCCGGCTGTGATATTAAAAGGTCATCGGTATTTACACCAAGTGCCTTTGCATAAACAGGGTCGAGTGCATGTTCTGCATCTACAAACGCGGCTATTCCACCGGCTTTCTGGCATTCTGCCACTGCATGAAGCGCAAGCGTTGTTTTACCGGAGGATTCCGGGCCGTATGCTTCTACAATCCTTCCCCTTGGCAGTCCGCCTACTCCGAGTGCAATATCCATTGTAAGTGACCCGGTAGATACAATAGACAGATTTGATATGGAACCTTCGTCTCCAAGTCTCATAATGGAGCCTTTTCCAAACTGTTTTTCAATAGATGCTATGGCGAGCTCTATTGACTTGTCTTTTTCATCCTTTTTCTTTGTATCAGCATTTTTTGCAGCACTTTCTTTAGCCATGACTACCTCTCAATTTATCTATTTTTTTATTATCAGGTTTCTTACTTTGTCCAGGGCATAGATGGCAGATGCCAGTTTTATGTCCTTTCTTGTTCCATGAAAATTGTATCTGTAAGAATATACATGATTCATGTAATCGACACCAATATATACAGTACCGACCGGTTTTTCTTCAGTCCCGCCGCCAGGCCCTGCAATACCGGATATTCCTACCCCTATATCAGATAAACTTATCTGCCTTATTCCACTTGCCATCTGGTGCACTACCTCATCACTTACCGCACCAACTGTTTCAAACAGATCCTCATCAACACCAAGTATTTCTGTTTTTGATTCGTTGCTGTATGTAATAACTCCGCGTAAAAAATATTCAGAACTGCCCGGTATATCTGTAAGCAGACTTCCTAGAAGTCCTCCAGTGCATGATTCGGCAGTAGCAATAGTCAGTTTATTTTCTACAAGTAATTCAGCAACTACTTTCTCAATGGGTTCATCTTTATCTGTATAAATATAGTCATCAAGTAAATTGTTAATTTTATTTGTATGTTTATTTATTATCTTTTCGGCTTCATCTAATGAACCGCTTTTGGCCACAAGTTTTAAGTGAATCTCAGGATATTTTATCCTGTAGCTAAAATCGGCATCATCTATATTCAGGCCTTTAAGTTTTACTGCAACTTCAGATTCACCAAGGCCTATAGTTTTAATAACTTTTTGTAATATATAGTTATCCGGCCCGGCTGAATGCATTAAATCAGGCAAAACAAAATCTTCAATCATTGCCTTAAACTCCCTTGGGACTCCCGGGAGAAAATAGAAAGAACAGTCTTGGAATGTGAACTTAAATCCGTTTGAAGTGCCGGTCTTGTTCTTTATGATTTGTGAACCTGATGGGAACATAGCCTGCTTTTTATGGACATCGAGGACATTCCTTCCCCTGCTTCTTAACTTTTCTTCCAGATCTAAATAACTTTTTTCATCATAGTTTAATTCAACACCAAAGAATTCGGCTGCAGTCTCTGCCGTAAGGTCATCATCAGTCGGGCCAAGCCCTCCCGTAACAATAACAAAGGCAGACCTGTTCGATGCAGTTGAAAATGCTGCAGTTATATCTTCCTTATCGTCACTAACAGAAACGTGATACGAAGGTATGATTCCGTTAGTGGAAAATTTATCCGCAGCCCAGCTAAAATTTGTATCCACTGTCAGTCCGGACAAGATTTCATTTCCTGTAGTAATTAATTCGACCTTTCTCATTATACCATCATTAATTAATTAATATAATATTTATTGCCGCCAGGAGAATATTAGCCCACACCCCCGCAGCTACATCATCCAATACGATACCATAACCCCCGTGCAGTTTTTCAAGTCTCCTGCAGGGAAAGGGTTTTAAAATATCAAGTGCCCTGAAAAGAAAAAAACCAAGGGCGACGTTTAATATTGTAGGCGCGATAAATGCCATAGTGACCAGAAAACCCACAACTTCATCTATTACAACTTCACCGGGGTCTTCGCGCTTATATATTTTCTCTGCGTTAGTACTTACCTTAATCGCCAACACGGTTAATAAAAGCAAACAAACCATGTACTGGATGTCCCCAAGATAAGTAACCATAAGGTAATATAGGGGTATGGCTCCCAGCGTTCCGGCTGTCCCGGGGGCTATTGGTGAATTTCCTAGAAAAAAGAAGCTGGATATTATAGTGTTTAATCTGTTGTTCAATTTGATTCAGTAAAATCGCACAGTTTAAGAAGGATACTTTCTATCATTGTTATTTAAGGATAAATTAACACAGATAGAACTTTTATAAACATTATATTGACTCATTTTAAATGCAAGTTTATTCTCTAAGAACCTAAATGGCAAAAATAATTTGTGTTGTAAATCAAAAAGGCGGCGTAGGCAAAACCACAACAACTGTTAATCTTGCAGCATCACTTGCAGTGGCTAACAGGAAAACGCTGGTTGTTGACTTCGATCCGCAGGGCAATGCCTCAAGCGGGCTTGGCATTGAGAAAGAAAATGAAGAACTTAATATCTACCATGCCCTCATAGGCGAAGCAGAAATTGATAAAACAATAAAGCCGGTCCATGAAGAAAAATTAAAGGGATTTTTGGATATTTCCCCATCTGACAGTGACCTTACCGGTGCTGAGATAGAACTACTGCAGCTTGAAGAAAGGGAAACCCGTCTTAAAAATGCATTATCAGGTGTTAATGCTAAATATGACTACATCTTAATAGACTGCCCCCCATCACTTAGCATACTAACAGTTAATGCACTGACAGCAGCAGATTCGGTACTTGTTCCAATACAGTGTGAGTATTATGCTCTTGAAGGTCTTGGCCAGCTTCAAAGGACCCTTTCTCTTATCAGGCAAAGGCTAAACCCGGAACTTGAAGTTGAGGGTTATCTTCTTACGATGTTTGACACAAGAAATAACATATGCCATTCGGTTGCTAATGAAATAAAAAGATATTTTGAAGAGAAGGTTTTTGAAACAGTAATTACGAGGAATGTAAAGCTTGCAGAAGCACCGAGTTTTGGAAAACCATTAATTATATATGACGTAAAATCCAGCGGTGCTGACAACTACCTTACTTTGGCAAAAGAGATATTATCCCATAACGGAGGTCCTTCGATTTGAAAAAATCTAGGCTGGGAAAAGGCCTTGACGCGTTAATCCCTTCAGAAAAAAAAGTGGAGACTACCACCGGCAACCTGCTTCCGATTGAGAGGATAAAACCAAATAGTGCTCAGCCCAGGAAAAACTTTGAAGATTCGGCTATTCAAGAACTTGCCGCTTCGATTAAAGAAAAAGGTGTTATTCAGCCGCTTACCGTAAGAAAATCCGGGAGTGATTTTGAGATAATAGCAGGTGAACGGAGATGGCGAGCTTCACAGCTGGCCGGGATCAAGAATTTACCTGTAGTAATTATTGAAGCAGATGACAATGAGGTACTGGAACTTGCTTTAATTGAAAACTTACAAAGAGAAGACCTTAACCCGATCGAAGAAGCCGAAGCGTATCAGAAGCTGGCAGATGATTTCAACCTTACCCATGAAGAAATATCAAAAAAAATTGGTAAAAACAGGTCCACAATAACTAATCACCTGAGACTTTTAAGACTTACAAGCAGGGCAAAGGAAGCACTTATAGATGGATTAATAACAGCGGGGCATGCAAGGGCACTTGTTACTATCGAAGAAGAAGGCCTTATAGATGAATACCTTGATATAATAATTTCCGGCAGTCTTTCCGTAAGACAGACCGAAAAACTTGTAAAGCCAGCCCCGGGACCAAAGACAAAGACCGAAAATGACCCGGCAGAAGCCAGTGACAAACAGTATATCGAGGCAATTGCCGAAGACCTTAAAAAAAGCCTTGGAACAAAAGTTAGAATAAACGGACAGGCAGAAAAAGGGAAAATCGAGATAGAATACTATTCCGGCGATGAACTGGAAAGGTTAATTGGAATCCTGAAATCAAACAGGTAATATCATTTCACATCCGGAATTTTACCGCAATCCATGAATAAATATTTTGTAAAAGTTGAAGTAAAACTAAAACCACTTGTACTTGACCCACAGGGCAAAGCCGTATCCTCTGCGCTTCATAACCTCGGATATGAAAATGTAAAAAATACACGTATAGGCAAACTTATCGAACTTAACATCGAAGGTGAATCCGAAGAAACTGTCAGGAGTTCGGTAACTGAGATGTGCAGCAAACTACTTGCCAATACCGTCATAGAAGATTTTTCCATACATATAACAGAGGAACAGAATGCCTAAATTTGGGGTAATTGTTTTTCCCGGTTCCAACTGCGACTACGACTGCTATAACGCACTTAAAAACATACTTTCTTATGACTGTGAATATGTCTGGCACGAAGATCAGGACCTGTCTGGTTTTGACTGCATAGTTATTCCCGGCGGTTTTTCTTACGGCGACTATCTCAGGACAGGATCTATCGCCAGGTTCTCACCCGTAATGGAATCAGTAAAATCATTTGCCGGAAGCGGTAAACCCGTAATTGGCATATGCAACGGATTTCAGATCCTTGTAGAATCAGGCATTTTGCCAGGAGCATTCCTGAAAAACAATTCCTTAAAGTTTGTTTGCAAATGGACACACCTTACTATTGAAAACACCAATACCCCTTTCACCTGTTCTATTAAGCCGGGTGAAGTATTGAAAATACCGGTAGCCCACGGGGAGGGCAACTATTTTGTTGAAGACCACTCCCTTGAGACATTAATCACTGACTCGCAGGTAGTGTTCAGATACTGCGATGAAAATGGGGATCCAAAACCTTTAAACAATCCAAACGGTTCGGTACATAATATAGCAGGCATCTGCAACAAAGCCGGCAATGTTATTGGTATGATGCCTCATCCCGAAAGGTCATGTGAAGATATTATCGGCGGCACCGACGGAAAACTCATTTTTGAATCCGTTTTTTCCTGGATTGAATCTAATTAACTACGTTTGTTATCAACTGTTTACTGTGGTAACTTAATCCATAAGTTTTAAATGTGGAAATTAATATTATGACAGAGTTAAAACCCGATACATCTATAGATATAACCAGGGAAATTTGTCCAATGACATTTGTCAAAACCAAGCTCAAGCTTGAGACAATGGAAACCGGGCAGGTCCTTGAAGTAACACTCAGAGAGGGTGAACCTCTTGCCAACCTGCCAAAAAGCGTAGAGCAGGAAGGCCATAAGATACTTGATATCCATAGAGAGGAACCATATTACAAGGTTCTTATTCAGCGTTCATGACTCAGTTTTTCTATTTCGGCTAAAAAAGTGACAAAAACCAGGAATTCTAAAAGCTTGCTTGAATTGATAGGCAACACACCCCTTATATCCTTTAGCGATATGTACGATGATATCAGCCCGGGTGTGAAAATGTACGCCAAGGCTGAGTGGTTTAATCCCGGTGGATCTGTAAAAGACAGGCCCGCATACAGGATGATTATGGACGGCATTGATTCAGGTGAACTTACAAAAGATAAGATAATAATGGATTCATCATCCGGAAATACTGCAATTGCGTATGCAATGATCGGCAGGACCCTTGGGTATCAGGTAGAGCTGGTAACACCCGAAAATATAAACTTTGAAAGAAAAAAAGTACTTGAAGCATACGGGGCGAAAGTAATAAATTCAGACCCGCTCGAAGGATCAGACGGAGCAATACTACTGGCACGCAAATTAAAGAAAGAAAATCCAAAAAAATACTATATGCCTGACCAGTACAACAACCCCTCAAACCCCCTTGCACATTACCATACGACTGCCCCGGAGATTTGGGAACAGACCGATAAAAAAATTACTCATTTTATTGCAGGCATGGGCACCAGCGGCACAGTTATGGGGACAGGGGCAAGGTTAAAGGAATTTAATAAAAATATAAAAGTTATCGCAATGCAGCCGGCAGAATCACTTCACGGCCTTGAGGGGCTTAAGCATATGCCGTCTTCTATCCAGCCGGGTATTTTCAGGGAATCATTCCCCGATGAAATTATGGGCATTGGCACAGAAGAATCATACGATATGATGAAATACCTAATGGACAAAAAGGGCCTGTTTGTAGGGCATTCGGGGGGAGCAGCTATTCAGGCTGTATACGAGGTAGCAAAAACCCTTGATAGCGGAGTAATAGTTACCGTCCTGCCTGACAGCGGCTTCAGGTATTTAAGTGAGGGAATATGGTGGTAAAAATCAGCAAAGAAGCTTACGACGGTATGATAAGGCATGCAGAATCCGGATATCCCTATGAAGTGTGCGGAGTCATGATAGGAAACGGGGAAAACATATCAACATACAGGGAATGTAAGAACCTCATTGCGGAAGACACTGTTGAAACAGAGTTTAAAAATTCAAACAAACTTGATAAAGAAAGGCTTCGCGACAGGTTTGAGCTTGATCCAAAGTCCTATATGGAAGCAGATGAATGGGCAAGGTCAGAAGGGCTTGAGATATTGGGTATATACCATTCGCATCCCGACCACCCTTCTAAACCATCAGAGACCGACAGGCAGATTGCCTCACCGTTCTGGGGTTATATCATTTTCTCAATCAATCAGGGCAGTTTTAATGATGCAAGACTCTGGTATATAAATGAAGACGATTATCAGTTTGAACAAAGAGAATTCGATGTAACATCTTAGTATTAATTATTTCATGCTTGACTTTAAATATGACTTAAACATACTAGAGGATTTTATTCGGCAGCAACTAAAGATTATGGTGAACAAATGGAACTGAGCAGTTTATTATCAAGTACTTTATCTATCATCCCGGAACTCGTATTAGTAGTAACTTCATTGGTTATTATTCTTGTCGGGACAATAAAAAAAGATAATATCAGTTCATATAACTATTTTATATCCATTCTTAGTGTCTGCCTTGTGTTTGTACTTAATTTATGCCGATTTTCCGACCCGGCTGTTGCTTTTTCCGGGGCACTTTCACTTGATACATTCTCTGCCTACTTCAATTCAATATTTCTAATTGGAGCTTTTTTTACAATTCTCCTTTCCAAAGATTATATGGAGGACAATGAAAACATCAGTGAATACCTGGCACTCATACTGCTTTCGACATCAGGAATGATGTTTATTGCTTCAGCAAAAGAGTTCATGTCCCTATTTGTCGGATTTGAGATAATGTCCATAGCCGTTTACATACTTAGCGGTTTCAATAAGAAATCTATTCAGTCAACAGAATCCGGCATCAAGTACCTTGTACTCGGCGGATTTTCATCTGCCATACTGCTGTTCGGTATAGCACTTCTTTACGGGGCAACAGGCTCCATCTATTTTAAGGACATTATTTCCGCATTTAACTACCAAAGTGTCCTTTATGTAAGCGGATCAATAATGGTTCTGACAGGGTTCCTCTTTAAAATAGGGGCAGCCCCTCTTCATCAGTGGGTACCGGATATTTATGAAGGTGCACCAACCCCCATTACTGCATTTATGTCTGTAGCAGTAAAAGCAGCAGGTTTTGCAATACTGCTGAGGGTCCTTTTTGAGGGAGTAAATATTACACATCACGGCGTCAGTACGGCACTGCTGGTTGTTTCAATACTGACAATGACCATTGGTAATATTTCTGCAATTACACAAAAGAGTATTAAAAGAATGCTGGCATACTCCAGTATAGCCCATGCCGGTTATGCACTTATCGGTATAATTGCCCAGCTAAACGGAGAGCCCAATGCCCTATCGGGCGTGCTGTATTATCTGTATGCATACACACTTATGAATATGGGTGCATTTGCCATTCTTTGTTATCTTGGCAGGGAAAACAGGTCTTTTAACGACTACGAACAGATATCAGGCCTTTGGCAAAGAAAGCCGTATACGGCTATTTGCCTTGCAATATTTATGTTTTCACTTGCAGGAATTCCCCCGACAATCGGGTTCTTTGCTAAATACAGGATTTTTCTCTCAGCAGTTGAAGCACAGCTCTACCTGCTGGCCGTAATCGGGATAATAAACAGCGTAATATCTGCATATTACTATCTGAAAGTTCTTGTTTATGCTTTTATGCACAAAGAACAGCACACATTTGAACCATATAAACCTATATCAGTAATGTCGATTGTTATACTATCAATCGGCACTTTACTCTTTGGACTGTTCCCTCTTTACTCAATCCAGCTTGCTATAAAAGCAGCCGGTACTTTTTGACAAATTCTTATTTAATTCCCTTAAACTTTGTAATTCTTATAGTATATTAATAAAAATATTTAAACCTTTAGTTTAACTATTTTTTATTGTATAATTAGTTCGTTACGATGGCTAGAAGAAAAAAAACTGTTTACCGGGAAGAAAAAGACACACTAACCAATGAGATACTTGCGGCCATTCTCTTTACAATTGGCCTTTTCTCCTTCCTCAGCCTTATTTCCTATAGCTCAAAGTCAGGAATTGATGTTAAAAATACCATGGGTGAAATCGGTGTATTTATTTCAGGCCTGCTCGGAAGTTCTTTTGGCGTAACTTCGTTTTTTATCCCGGTAGTGATGTTTTATACATCTTATATCGTGTTTACCAATAAACTTGGCTTAAAACTATACAGAAAAGCATTATCGAGCTTTATATTCCTGTTCTCTCTTACAACTCTTATAGGACTTTCCTTTCAAAGCGGACTTATGGGATATGACCCATCTGCCGGATGGATCGGTGTAGTGTTATCTTCATTTTCAAGGGACTTTTTTGCAGGAACTGTCGGGTCTTATATTATCGTAACAATTGTCCTTCTTCTTAGTTTAATACTAATAACGGAAGTAAAAATAAACCAGGTATTCAGGTTCCTCAAGTATTCGTTAATTTTTGGAGCTGAAATTACATACAGCATTTTTAAATCTTCTTACAAATTTATTAAATCCAAATCAATGCAGTTAGCCGATCACTACAGATACAGAAAGAACAGAACAGCCCATAAAGCTGATACCACAACAACAAAAGAACCAGCAATTGTTGAGGAAAAACTTACGGTGCCGGTTATGGACCTTGAAGATGAGATCGACCCGCTTGCACCGGAAATAGTGTTTGAGAATGTTAATGAACCTACAGCTCTTGAGAAAAAGGTAATAAACCTGCCGCTTAAGAAAGATTTCAAACTGCCCCCGGTTGATCTGCTTGACCCAAAAATAGATAACGGGATTAAAATAGACAAGGAAACCGTATATAGAAAAGCACGTTTGATAGAAGACAAACTAAAAGACTTTGGCGTGTCCGGTAAAATTACGGAAATTCGACCTGGCCCGGTTATTACAATGTTTGAGTACAAACCTGCACCCGGTATAAAAATAAACAAAATAGCCTCACTCGAAAATGACCTTGCTATGGGATTAAGTGCACTAAGTATAAGAATAATTGCACCTATTCCCGGAAAAGATGTAATAGGAATTGAAGTACCTAATGAACAGCGCGAAACTGTGGTCCTCAGGGAACTGATTGAACACCCCGATTTTATGGACAAGCAGTCTGCCCTTTCACTGGCCTTGGGAAAAGATATTGCCGGAAGGCCTCTTTTTACAGACCTGAGGCGTGCTCCGCATCTGATGATTGCCGGTACTACAGGCTCGGGTAAAAGTGTGTTGCTGAACGCAATACTTACAAGCCTTATTTACAAATCAACACCTAATGAACTCAAATTTATTATGATAGACCCCAAGATGCTGGAACTTTCAATTTATGAAGATATTCCGCATCTCCTTCACCCGGTGGTTACTGAACCTATTAAAGCCGCTGCTGCTTTAAAATGGGCAGTTGCAGAGATGGAAACCAGGTACAAGCTGCTTTCGGAAGAAGGTGTAAGAGACATTGAGACCCACAACAAAAACATCGAATTGGAAAATTCCGTTGACAAGTGGGAAAGGTGGCTCCCATATATTGTTATTGTTATTGATGAACTTGCTGACTTAATGATGGTTGCCCCAAGTGAAATCAAAGAATCTGTTACAAGGCTGTCACAAAAAGCACGTGCCGCAGGTATTCACCTTATAGTTGCCACACAAAGGCCTTCAGCAGATATTGTAGCAGGCCTGCTAAAAGCTAATTTTCCTACAAGAATATCTTTTCATGTCTCATCAAAAATAGACTCGAGGATTATCCTTGATACAGGCGGTGCCGAGAGTCTACTTGGTAAGGGAGATATGCTTTTTCTGAAACCAGGTGCTTCTTCGTTAATAAGGCTGCAGGGTGCTTTAATCTCTGATGAGGAAAGAGAACAGATTACCGAGTATCTTAAATCACAGGGAAGGCCAGATTATAACGAGCATATTACGTATGTTGAAGAAAGTGATGAATCCGGAGAAATGGATGAAGATAAGGACGAACTGTATTATACTGCATTAAAGATTATTGCTGAAACCAAGCACGCATCAATATCAATGCTGCAGAGAAGATTAAAGATAGGTTACAACAGGGCTGCAAATATTGTAGAAACAATGGAGCGGGAAGGCGCAATAGGCCCGCAGGAATCAGCAGGCAGGCCAAGGGAAGTATATATTGATATTAACCAGGTAAAGGAGAACAACAGTTGAGAAACTATATTTTACTAACATTTACATTTTTATTACTATTTGGTCAGTTTGCATATTCAGAGCAATCAACACAGGTTGATTTCATTGTGGACAAACTACAGAAAAAATACGAAGGAATAAATGACTTTCAGGCAGACTTTGTACAGGAAGCAGAAGTAAGAGCACTAAAGAAAACTCAAAAGGCATTCGGAGAAGTATGGTTTAAAAAACCCGGGAAAATGAGATGGAACTATTACAGTCCTACCAAGGACTCTATTGTGTCAGACGGTACGAACCTTTGGTACTACATTGAAAATGAAAACCAGGTACTTGAATCGAATTTAAAGGATCTAAACGGGGGAGACACTTCTTCCACAACACTTCTTTCCGGACTGGGCAAGATCAGGGAACTCTTTAAGGTCAAGCTGATAAATGACCCTGCGCTGCAAAGTAAGACAGGATATCTCCTCGAATTAATACCCTTAGATGTAGATGAAGATGAGATCAAAAACAAGATCCTAATTAATGTAAACAAATCAGATTCACTTGTGAACACTATCTATCTTTTTGACCCGTTTGGAAATCAGACAAAAGTTTCCTTAATTAAAACCCAAACAAACAAAAAGATATCGGACAAGATATTTCATTTTAAGACACCAAAAGGTGCTGAGATAGTAAAACTGCCTTCTCCTAAATGATAAATATTTTATTCATTGCTTTTATTCACTTGTAGCAATAAAATAAACTTCATATATGAGAACTTTTTTTAAGCTCTTATCAGTAGTAATCCTATCACTGATATTTTTATGGATATTCCTGATTGGCAATATCTATATTAATTCCAAAACACAGGACAGATCGGCAGTTGATGCTATTGTAGTTCTAGGTGCAAGCCAGTGGAACGGAAGGCCCTCACCTGCCCTTAAAGCAAGGCTTGACCATGCCTATGAACTATACAAGGCCAATGTTTCAGATTATATCGTACTTACAGGCGGTATTGCAAAAGGAGATACGATTTCTGAATCAAGGGTCGGAAAAAAATATTTAAACAAAAAAGGAATTCCAAATTCCGGGATAATAATCGAGGAAGAAGGAAAAAACACGAAAGAAAGCCTGAAAAAAGTATCCGAAATTAAAGATAAATATGATTTCAAAGACATACTATTTGTAAGCCACGGATACCATATTTACAGAATTAAAAAGATTGCTGCTGATTACGACATGGGGGATGTTTATTCTTCCGCGGTCGAGATAAAAGATACTGAAAGAAAATTTAAACTTATCTTTAAAGAAAGCTTAATTACAATTCTTTATATATTTAAACCCGATTATAAGTCGGGGAAGGGATAGGTTTAATTCTATTTTTATTGATTCAATTCGGGATATTCTGTCAAAATATAGATTATTAAACCAATTACAAAGTAAGTTTAGTAGATTTATACCTTTTTTGCACCGAAAATTGTTGGGTAATTTTCCTAAATAGAATTTAGAATTAACCATTATAACAATACTTTCTATGTGCCGTAGCTCTGACCGGGGATACTGGGAAAGGTTTTCTAAAAATAGTTTTAAACAAGCTCCGAAGCAATACTTTTTACTTGCCGTAGCTCTACCGATCAATTTCGCCGAGTACGATGTCTATGCTTCCAATTGCTGCAATTACGTCGGCTACAAGCCTGCCTTTTGCCATAAGTGGAAGTGCCTGCATGTTTACAAATGAAGGCCCTCTCACATGTATTCTGTAGGGTTTCCCTGTGCCGTCACTGACAATATAGTATCCGAGTTCGCCTTTTGGGTTTTCAACTCCGTGGTAAATCTCTCCCGGCGGGGTGTTAAATCCGTTATATACTATTACAAAATGCCTGATCAGTGATTCCATCTGGGTATATACTTTTTGTTTTTCAGGAAGGACAATATCCGGGAGATCAGCAATAAAAGGCCCGTCAGGGAGTCTGTCAATTGCCTGTTCAATAATTTTAAGGCTTTGCCTCATCTCCTCGAACCTACACAAAAATCTTGAATAAGCGTCCCCATCAGTTGCAACGGGAACTTCAAAATCATACTGGTCATAATCAAGATAGGGATTAGATTTTCTAAGGTCAAACGGAACACCGCTGCCTCTTAGGCTTGGGCCTGTAAGGCCAAAATTGATTGCCTCTTCGGCACTTATTGTTGCTACGCCTCTAGTCCTTTCAATAAAGATTTTGTTCCTGGTAAGAAGTTTGTCTACTTCATTCAGGGTTTTTGGAAATATTTTCAGAAAGTTTCTTATAGCTTCTTCAAAATTATCGGGAAGTTCGGCTGGAAGGCCGCCTACCCTCGGGTAAGAAGTTGTAAGCCTGGCACCACAGACTATTTCCAGTATGTCATAAACCCTTTCTCTTTCTTTAAAACAAAAAAGAAATGCGCTCATTGCACCAAGATCCATGGCATTGGTACCTATTCCAACGAGATGTGACTCTATTCTTCCAAGCTCCGAAAGTATTACTTCTGTGACTTTTGCACGTTCCGGGATTTCATCTTCAATCCCTAGAAGTTTTTCAACCGAAAGTATAAAACCTATGTTATTACATATTGAGGCAATATAATCCATCCTGTCTGTATAAGGCAGGCATTGCTGGTAAGTAATATCCTCGCACAGTTTTTCAATACCCCTGTGGAGATAACCAACATATGGGACAGCTTCCTGCACCACTTCGCCATCAAGGTAAAGCACTACCCTCAAAACACCATGAGTAGAAGGATGCTGAGGCCCCATATTAAGGATCATCGACTCTTTTCTCAGATTGGAGTCACTGCTTTTTTCTTCTATAAATTCAACTCTTTCCATTAAAAATTACCTTCACTAAGTGCTTTCTTAAACGACCTCTTGGAAGGCTCCCTGTTTCTAACATCGAAATCTTTTCTAAGCGGGTATTCGTCATAGTCTTCGGGCATTAGAATTCTTCTAAGGTCGGGGTGTCCGTTAAAGACTATACCAAACATATCGTAAACCTCTCTTTCAAGCCAGTCAGCACCGGCCCATAGTGAAGTAACTGAATCTATCGCGGGTTTGTCTTCGCTGATACTGCATTTAATCCGGACTCTGATATTCTCATCATATTGTTCACCAAACCTGTGAAGGTAGTAGACCATTTCAAAACGGGGTGATTTAATGCCCAGGTAATCAACTGCGGTTAAATCAACGAGGTAATCAAAGTTAAACTCTTCTTTAAGTACTGTTAATACTTCTGATATTTTTTCAGGGGCAACAAAATAAGTATTTTCTCCCCTGAATTCTGAAGATGATTCAATATGGCTACCCAGTCTGCTGCTTAACTGTTCAAGTGTGAATCCGCTCATACAATCGGTGCACCTTCAATATCAATCTTTTTCTGTATCTTCATTACAGCATCAATTAGTGCTTCCGGCCTTGGAGGGCAGCCTCCTATATAAACATCAACCGGCAAAAATTCGTCGATCCCCTGCACAACTGCATAGCTGTCAAAAGGCCCGCCGCCACATGTACATGAACCCATGGCTATAACCCATTTTGGTTCAGGCATCTGATCATATATGTTTCTGCATACTGAGGCCATCTTGTAAGTAATGGTCCCTGATACGATCATAAGATCGGCCTGCCTGGGGGAGAACCTTGCAACTTCTGCTCCAAACCTTGACAGGTCAAATCTTGACATCATTGCTCCCATCATTTCAATTGCGCAGCAGGCCGTACCAAACGGCATTGGCCACAGGCTGTTTTTCCTGCCCCAGTTAGCAACCGAGTTTACAGTAGTTGTTAAAAATCCTTCACCGCCGGCAGTGGGCGCTGCATTTAATCCCATTCTAGAACTCCTTTTCTAAGTACATAAAAATATCCGCAAAGTATTACTACAAGAAAAACAATAATTTCTATAAATGCAAAAAGGCCCAGTTCTTTAAAAACTACAGCCCATACAAATAAAAAGACTGCTTCTACATCAAATAATATAAACAATGCTCCTATGAGATAGTACTTCATAGAAAACTTTTCCCTGGCATCCCCGACCGGAACTATCCCGGACTCATACGGTGACAATTTACTTGCTTTAGGCCTTTTGGGGCCAAGCAGAAAAGAAATTGTTAACAGTAATGATGCAAGGAAAATTGCGAACAATAATAATAATAAAATCGGTAAATAATCTGATAACACAGCCTATAAGATTAAGTATGAACTATTAATTGTCAAGAAAACGACATAACAAATTTTAATTTTATTATTTATAGAAAATATCATTTTGATAAACCAGAAATTGCTTTACTTTTATTACATGGGGCAGGACGAAAAAATACTGGCTGCAAAGCAGATAATTGACACCTCTTCAAAGATTACGGTACTCACTGGTGCCGGGATATCGGCTGAAAGCGGAATACCCACATTCAGGGATAGTGACGGCATGTGGAACAACATAAAACCGCAGGATATTGCCTCCCCCCACGCATTTAAAAAAGACCCAGGACTGGTATGGGAGTGGTACGACTGGAGAAGAAGGATAATAAACAGGGCCAATCCAAACCAGGGGCACTATGCACTGGCTGAAATAGAGAGACAAAAAGAAAAATTCACACTCATCACACAAAATATAGATGGCCTTCATGAGATTGCGGGAAGTATTAACCTTGTTGAACTTCATGGCAACATCTGGGAAATAAGGTGTGAGAAATGTGATAAAGTGATTAAAAATTATGAAGTACCATTACCGGAGCTTCCTCCAAAATGTAACACATGCGGAGAGATCACAAGGCCCAATGTAGTCTGGTTTGAAGAAATAATTCCAATGCATATGATTGACCAGGCACTTCTTTCAATAGAAGAATCGGACCTGATGATGATTATTGGTACATCAGGAGTTGTAGAGCCTGCTGCT
Organism: Deltaproteobacteria bacterium; assembly: GCA_029262335.1. Taxonomy (GTDB): domain Bacteria; phylum Desulfobacterota_D; class UBA1144; order Nemesobacterales; family JAJCZQ01; genus JAJCZQ01. Next base: position 53,965 of record JAJCZQ010000009.1, on the reverse strand, counting down.
TCTATGGGACTCCTTGCAAAACAGTCCGGCAAACAGGTCATTGAAATAAATCTCGAAGAAACACCCAATTCCGCTATTTATGATATTTCCCTACAGGGTAAATCCGGTGAAATCCTTCCTCTGTTTTACGATATAGCCAAAACTTATAATTAAAACTGAACTAATTGCGGAATACCTACCTGATTAATCTTACAGCAGCTTTAATAGCCTCAATCATACTTGTTGCATTTGCAGAACCCCTCCAGGCAATATCAAATGCTGTACCATGATCCGGGGATGTCCTTATAATAGGAAGTCCAAGTGTAACATTAACCCCTGTATCAAATGCAAGCATCTTAAACGGTATAAGTCCCTGGTCATGATACATTGCTAATACCATGTCGTATTTACCCTTATTTGCACTGTAAAAAAGAGTATCAGCCGGATACGGCCCTGCGGCATTAATGCCATTACTTACGGCTTCTTTTATCGCAGGTATGATTTCTTCTATCTCTTCCCTTCCAAACGCTCCAGCTTCCCCGGCGTGAGGGTTTAATCCGCATACAGATATAGCTGGATTATTAATCCCGTATTTTTTTCTTAAATCTTTATCACATACAGATAGGGTGGAAAGAATATTGTCTTTTGTAATCAAATCCGGCACTTCTGATAATGCACAGTGTATTGTTGTAAGGGCTACTTTAAAAGGCCCGCCCTCGAAAAGCATTACTATATTTTCCGCACCGGTAAGCTCTCTAAGCATCTCTGTATGCCCGGGGTAAACAGAACCCGCAAGATGTGTTGATTCCTTGCTTATAGGGGCCGTAACAACCGCATCTATTTTTTTATCGAGTGCATCTTTTACCGCTTCTTCAATATAAAAAAGACTGGCCTCACCCGCTTTTTTATCAGTTACTCCGGCACTAACTTCAAGATCTTTAAAGTTATCTTTATCCTCTATTTTGCAATTCAGATTTAATCCAAAAGCATTTTCAGCCTTCTCCATTACTGATTTAGATGCATAAATTACAGGATCACAGATATTCAGTACTTCGGGACTTTGAATAGCTTTAAGAATCACTTCCGGGCCGATACCGTTAGGATCACCCATAGTAATTCCTATTAATGGTTTAGAGGACATAATATGATTATATGCTAATTGATGTTAGAAAAAAGTGTTTTGGTATTTTTGATAAGCTGATTTTCAAGAGTTGGAATATCTATATCCCTTACTTTTGCAATCATTTCGGCTACGTACCTGACATTTGCAGGTTCGTTTGGTTTTCCCCTGTGAGGTACGGGGGCAAGATATGGTGAATCAGTCTCAATTAATATCCTGTCAAAAGGTACATTCCTTGCAGCATCGCGCAGTTCTTCGGCCCTGTTAAAAGTCACTATGCCGGAAAATGAAATAAAGAACCCAAGATCGAGGTATTTCTGTGCTGTTTCCCAGTTGCCCGAAAAGCAGTGTATTACACCCGGGTTTTTGTTCAGCCTGGCCGAAGTAAGAATATCGATCATATCATCATCTGCGTCTCTTACATGAACTACAAATGGCAGGTTTAACCTTGTGGCCATATCCACGTGGGCACTAAAAGACTCAATCTGAATCTCTTTTGGAGAATTCATATAATGGTAATCAAGCCCGGTCTCTCCAACGGCCACAACTTTATCTTCACTCGTGAGGTTTTCTATTTTATTTATTACTTCGGTTGTATAACTGGATGCTGAGTGGGGATGAATGCCTACTGCGGCATATACCTGCTCATATTTATTTGCAATCTCTATGGTTGTATAACAGGAATCAAGGCCCGTAGCCATTGAGATAATTTTGCCTATCCCATTTTCAGAAGCCCTTTGAACGGCTTCATCAGGGTCTTCAAGTGAGACAAGGTGAGCGTGTGTGTCTATAAGCATTATTAAGTCTAAGAGGTTATTCGTCTTTCTCTTTTAGTAGTTCCTTTAATTCATCCATAAACTGGTTTACGTCTTTAAATGATCTGTAAACCGAAGCAAACCTTACATAAGCAACTTCATCAATGTTGTAGAGTTTTGTTATCAGTTTTTCACCAATGGCCTTACTATCGACCTCTCTTTCACCTGTTTCCTGGAGTTCACGTTCAAGGTCAGAGACAAGATTCTCAATTACTTCGACACTTATTGGCCTCTTCTCACAGGCCTTTTCGAGGCCGTCTATAATCTTGGACCTGTCGAAACCTTCTCTACGCCCGTCCTTTTTAACGATAACAAGGTTTATTTCCTCAATTCTTTCATATGTGGTAAAACGGCGGTTGCATTTAAGGCATTCACGGCGTCTTCTGATGGAAGTACCGTCTTTACCGTTTCTTGAATCAACAACCTTACTGTCTAAAAAACCGCAATAGGGACATTTCATTGTTGTTTGTTACCGCCATTATCAGAGTTGTGAAATATAATAATTATACCGGTTTCCTGTTAACAAATTTTAAACTAATTTGTGCTTATACATCGGAAAATTATTGCAAAGTTCCTTCACTTCATTTTTAATCCGGCCAAGGACAGCATCATTGTCATGGTTTTCAAAAGCTTCAGAGATCCATCCGGCTACTGTATCCATCTCCTCTTCCTTCATACCCCTGGTTGTAATTGCAGGTGTACCGATCCTGACACCGCTTGTAATTGCAGGAGGCTCCGGATCAAAGGGGATTGCATTTTTATTTACGGTGATACCCGCTTTATCAAGTGCTTCTTCAGCAAGATGGCCTGTAATGCCGGTGTCCCTTAAATCAAGCAGGACCAAATGGTTATCAGTGCCGCCGGAAACGAGTTTAAATCCTTTTTGCATTAAGTTGTCACCCATTCTTTTAGCGTTCTTTACAATTTGCTTCTGGTATTCAACAAACTCCGGCTGAAGGGCTTCCTGAAAGGCAACTGCCTTTGCAGCGATTACATGCATTAACGGGCCGCCCTGGGTTCCGGGAAACACCCTGCTGTTAATTACTTTTGCATGTTCTTCTTTCATCATTACCATACCGCCTCTTGGGCCGCGGAGTGTTTTATGGGTTGTTGTAGTTACAAAATCACAATGCGGGATTGGGTCAGAATAAAGTCCCGCTACCACAAGTCCCGAGGGGTGTGCAATATCAGCCATTAATAGTGCACCGCATTCATCTGCAATATCCCTGAATTTTTTGAAATCAATATCTCTTGGGTATGCACTCCAGCCTACAATGATAAGCTTGGGGTTGTTTTCAACTGCTAGTTTTCTTACTTCATCATAATCAATTAAATTTGTGTCCTTTGTAACGCCGTAAGGGATGATGTTGTATAAACGGCCTGAGAAATTAACACTGCTACCATGTGTCAGGTGGCCTCCGTGTGCCAGGTTCATGCCAAGTACGGTGTCTCCTGGTTTTACCGCTGCAAAAAACACGGCCATATTTGCCTGCGCTCCGGAATGAGGCTGCACGTTAACTGCATCTGCCCCGAACAGTTTCTTTGCCCTGTCCCTTGCAAGGTCCTCGGCAATATCCACATATTCACAGCCGCCGTAATATCTTTTTCCAGGCAGCCCTTCTGCATACTTATTTGTAAGCGGGGAACCCATAGCCTCCATTACTGCATCACTCACATAGTTCTCCGATGCAATAAGCTCCAGCTTCCATTCCTGCCTTTCGATTTCAGATTTGATTATCCTGGCTATTTCAGGATCAGTTTTTACTAATTCAGACATATTTTTACCTCCGAAATGTGAAGGAAATGGTATCTTAAATTATCCCTGTTAGCAAGAAACACGCTTCACCTAACAAACATTTTGACTATTCTTTACAATCATTAATATTTTCATACTGCAATGATCGATATTAAAAGTAAAAAAGCTGTCTTTTTTGATTTTGGAGATACCCTTGCTTCAACTGTCCCTTCATATCCGGACAGGATAAGATTAGCTCTTATTGAAATGGGTATTAATATTACCGAGAAACAGTATTTCAGTGCATTTCAATGTGCAGATTATACAATTTACAAAGAGTATATTCAGGAACAAAATATTTCTTCTTCAATTTATCAAAATAAATTATTCTCAATTTTGCTTTATGAACTTGGAATAAAAATAGACATTAAAGAAGCAAGAACCCAAATTAAACAGAAATTAGCCAAATCTATTTTTACCAGACAACTCCTGCCCGGGGCAAAAGAACTCCTCAAAGACCTTAGTGCATCAGGGTACAGGCTATCGGTAATCTCAAACAATGATGGTAAAACCGCGGAAAAATGCGAAGAAGTAGGGATTGCAGGCTACCTTGAGCTAATTATTGACTCTACTAATGTTAAGAAGATAAAGCCTGATAAAGATATTTTTTTACTTGCATCCGGCAGGCTGGGAATTGATACAAAAGATATACTGCATATTGGTGATTTATACGGTGCAGATGTAATGGGGGCTACGAATGCCGGAATTGATGTAATATGGATTAACCACAAAGAAGGTGTGAATTATGAAGGTATTGATATAACAGAAGTAAAAGACCTTTTTGAACTTTCAAAACTATTTCAACTATCATGAAATCAAAATCAGTAACAAAAGAATATATTGAAATTTCCGGTGCCAGGGAAAACAATTTAAAAAACATCGATTTAAAAATTCCAAGGGGTGAGCACACCGTAGTTACAGGACTTAGCGGTTCCGGCAAATCTTCCCTTGCACTCGACACTGTTTATTCCGAGGGACTAAGGAGATATATAGAATGCCTCTCAACATACGCAAGGCAGTTCCTCGAACGTGTAGACCGTCCTGATGTTGATGATATTAAAGGGCTGCCAACCGCAATTGCAATTGAAAGTAAAAACACTATCAGAAATTCAAGGTCCACCGTCGGGACTTCAACCGAAATAAACGACTATCTAAGAGTTTTGTTTTCAAAAATAGCAAAAATCTACTGCCCCGGATGCGGGAAGGAAATAGTAAAATATAGTCCGGACATAATTGCCGGTGAAATATATAAAAAAGAAGCCGGTCAAAGATGTATAATCACCGTAACCGTAAAGGATGGGTTCAGTCCTGCAAACTACCTGTCAAAAGGTTTTAGCAGGGCATATTTGGATGATCAGTACATAGAACTTGAGGGACTTGATAAGTTTCCGCCAAATGCCGGCTTAATTATAGACAGAGTCTCCCTTGATGAAGAATCAAGATCAAGGTTAATTGAAGCTCTGGAAATTGCCTTTAAGGAGTCAAACAGCTTAATTGTAAATGTAATTGAAGGCAGCGTTTACAGTTATACAGATGGTTTTGAGTGTACAGACTGCGGTATTCAGTTTGCAAAACCAACACCTGCATCATTGTCATTTAACAGCCCGCAGGGCGCATGTCCCGAGTGTAATGGCTTCGGCAATAAACTTGAAATAGATCCGGAGCTTGTTATTCCAAATCCCGATCTCAGTCTTAAAGACGGGGTGATTGAACCTTTGACAAAACCCTCATATAAAATTCATATGAGACGTCTTATAGAATTTGCAGAAGATAACGGTATTGATACAACAAAAAAATTCAGTCAGTTAACTGACAAGCATAAAAAGCTTGTTTTTAAAGGCAAAAGCAACTACAAGGCAGTAAACGGTTTTTTTAAACGCCTTGAAAAAAAAAGTTATAAAATGCATGTAAGGGTTTTCCTGAGTAAATACAGGTCTGCTGTAAAATGCGAAACGTGTGATGGAAGCAGACTAAAAGAGCAGACGCTTTTTATAAGAATAAACAATAAGAATATCCACGAACTTTCCGAACTTTCTATTTACAATTTTTATGATTATTTTAAGAATCTGAAGCTATCCGAATATGAAAAGTCCCTTACTGAAGATATTATTAATGAAATAGTTTCGAGGACCGAATTCCTTATAAAGGTTGGGCTTGGCTACCTGACTTTATCAAGGCTTTCCAGGACACTTTCCGGAGGAGAAAGCCAGAGGGTAAACCTTGCCTGCCAGCTCGGCTCCAAACTTACCGAAACACTTTACGTACTTGATGAACCTTCCATTGGCCTTCACCCCAAAGACATCGATCAGCTGATATCTATTATTAATGAGCTAAAATCCCGTAACAACACGATCCTGGTGGTCGAACATGACCATGATATGGTAAAATCCGCTGATAATATAATTGAACTTGGGCCTGAAGCCGGAGAACATGGCGGTGAAATTGTTTATATGGGAAAGGTAAAAAACTTTATCAGGTCAAATACTGATTCTTATACAAGGCAATACCTTTCCGGTGAAAAATTTATTGCCCAAAACAACGGCCTTAGAAATGGTAAATGCAAATATTTAAAAGTAATCGGTGCAAAGGAAAACAATCTCAAAAATATCGATGTTTCTATACCTATCGGGAAATTTACCTGCGTAACTGGAGTATCAGGATCAGGAAAAAGCTCACTTGTGAATGATGTAATATACAAAAATCTGATCAGGAAATTCAGAAGTGAGAAAGAAAAAGCAGGAAAGGTCGACAAAATAAATGGAGACAGTCTTATTTCTGACATAATTCTCCTTGACCAGTCGCCTATCGGAAGATCCGGAAGATCAAACCCCGTAACCTATATAAAGGTATATGATGAAATAAGAAAAGTTATTTCATCAACTATGCAGGCAAAGCTAAAAGGATTTACACCTTCCCACTTTTCTTTTAATGTAAAAAACGGCCGTTGTGAAAGCTGCCAGGGTGAAGGCAGGCAAAAAATAGAGATGCTCTTCCTTGCGGACGTTATAGTCACCTGTGAAGAATGCAGCGGTAAAAGGTTTAAGAAAGAAATACTTGCTTACCGGTTTAACGGCAAAAACATAGACGAAATTCTAAACCTGACGGTGAATAACGCGGTAGAATTCTTTTGCGAATATACCAAAATCGTAAGAATGCTCAAAATACTTCAGGACGTCGGCCTTGGATACCTGAGACTCGGGCAGTCGGCACTAACACTTTCCGGCGGCGAGGCACAGAGGATAAAGATCGCAAGGGAGCTTTCCCGAAAAACATCAACCGGTATGCTCTATATACTTGATGAACCTACGGTTGGACTGCACAGCGAAGATGTGAACAAACTCCTCTATGTCCTAAACAAGCTTGTAGATTCAGGAAACACTTTAATAGTGATTGAGCACAACCTGGATGTAATTAAATCAGCAGATTATATAATAGACCTTGGCCCTGATGGTGGTGAAAACGGTGGGAAGATTGTTGCAGAGGGGACACCTCTGGAAATAGTAAAATCAAAAATATCACACACGGCTCAATATTTAAAAAAGCATTTAAATTAGAACAAACATCTTATTATTATGTATAATATGGGATTGAATTAAATATTCTAAGGAGCATATACATGTCAGTATTGAGAGATAGAAAGCTGGATTTTAGTGAATCCAAGGAAGCAGAATGGAAAATCATTCTTGAAAAAGTTGCAGATGGCGTAGAACTGCCCGATCCTGATACTGAAAGATGGTTTACCGCCAGGGTTGAAGGCGAAGGGGTAAGAATTACAGGTGCTGAAAAAAATGTAAGGGCACTTAAAATATACGAGCCGCCATTAATCGAAATAGGAGAGTTTGCAAAGGTAGCTTCAATCTACAACGACCTTCTCTTTCCGGAAATCAGCTCAATGTCCGATAAACTTGAACTGCAGCAGTCAACACCTAACCTTAAATATATCTTCAACTTAATTTACAACTTTCTTTAACGTTAAGAATCAGTTTTTAATTTTAAGAATATGCTGGACCAGTACCCTCGCAAATTCGGGGGTATTGAGTTTACCTTCGAGGTCCTGGGTTGTTTCTCCAAGAGATAGTGCTATATCATAAGCCTGCTTGATCTTATCAGCGGCTTTTTTCATATCATCCCTGCCCTCTGTATCGGCAAGATGATTCAGCATCATTACACCTGACATAATAATCGCCAGAGGATTGGCAATCTTAAGGCCCGAAATATCCGGTGCTGAACCATGTACTGCTTCAAACACAGCACAATCATTTCCAATATTTGCACCGGGGACTACTCCAAGCCCTCCTACGAGTCCTGCACACAGGTCACTTAGCACATCACCGTAAAGGTTTTCGAGCAGTAGGATATCAAACTGTGCCGGGTCCTGGACAATTTTCATACAGCCCGCATCTATTATCATTTCCTGATATTCAATGTTTTTATATTTTTTACTGACTTCCCTGGCTTTCCTGATAAACAGCCCGTCAGACAGTTTCATAATATTTGCCTTATGAAAGACAGTTATCTTTTTTCTTTTTCTTTTCTTTGCATATTCAAATGCCCAGCGGGCAATCCTCTCACAGGACCTTTCCGTTGCAACTTTCATACTCATAACGACACCGGGAGTCACAACATTTTCAACTCCGCTGTAAAGCCCCTCGGTGTTTTCCCTTATAATTACAATATTCACGTTGGAGAATCTGGTATATATACCTTTAAGGTTTCTTACCGGCCTTACTGCAGCATAAAGGTCAAGTCTTTTACGAAGCTGGACATTAACTGATGAGAAACCATCACCTATCGGGGTTGTACAGGGTCCTTTTATTGCGACTTTGTGTTTCAGGATTGCATCAATTGTATTTTGTGGAAGGACTTCACCGTATTTTTCAAGTGCTGAAACCCCTGCATGCCTCACGATCCAGTCGATATTAGCACCTGCGGCTCTCAGTACGTTTTTTGTAGCTTCACATATTTCAGGGCCTATTCCATCGCCCGGTATTATTACAATTTTTCTGGCTTTCACTTTTTCTAAATCCTTATTTTATTCAAAGATATTTGTAGTATTCAAGAAGTTCGACTGCACGTTCATTTGACAATAATTCTTCAATAATATCTTTATATTTTTTTTCTTTCCATCTGTTTATAGAATCTTTATATGGTGCTTCTACTTTCTTATTATGAATCTTTGAAAGTGTCGCATTTTTATGATATTGCTTAATACTGTCAGTGTATTCCAAATTAATAAAATTACATATTTTTATTAAGACTGTATTAAAGTCATCTATGAGATCTTCATAACGGATTGCTAATACCCGGGAATGATTCTCATACAACAACCCTCTTTCCAGAGAACAAACCCATCTTTCTGGTGTTACCCAAAATTTATTGGGATCTTTGGGATGAATAGAAGTAACGACATCTCTTCCATCTCTGACAATATTAATTATCTTAACATTCTCACCAAAGTATTCTAGAATATCATCAATATTTAATATATTCCTGGGAGATTTTTCACATAATGACACATCTATATCTCTAATATTATTTTTTAAAACATAATTATATAACTTAATTAACTTAATATGCCTGCTGGGGAACTGACGGGTACGAAAAATATTTGATTCATAAGGAATAGCGTGAATCTTGGGATGACTGGATAGAATTGATAGAAGCAAAGTAGTACCTGAACGTGCGCATCCACCAATAATTATTGGATTATCTATGACTTTTTTAATTTTTTTAAACTCAATAAGGCTCCCTGTTTTATATAGAAGGTAAATGTCCGTGGTAAGATAGTAAAAAAATCTATTAAAACACTTCCTGTCAATTATTAGTCCAAATTCAATGAAATAATAAAAATAGTAGCTAAGTGATTTAAATTTAAACACCATTATTCTTAATTATTTTAATATCAAGAAATATTGTATAAATGAAACTATTTTAGTTGAAAACCTGTACTTCGTTATACAGGGCGTCCCTTTCAACCGGTGTGTATCCCGAGTTTTTAATCATGTTGACCATAAAATCCCTGCTGTGGCCAATATCAGAAGGTGCGCCTGCATCATGAATAATTTTTTCTTTAATTATAGTACCGTCTGCATCACTTGCTCCGTAATGAAGAGCAACCTGGGCAGCTTTTTCTCCTAGTGTGATCCAGTATGCCTTGATATGAGGAAAATTATCCAGATAAAGCCTTGCGAGAGCATGTATCTTCATATCGTAGGAAGCGGGAAATGGTTTTACATTTTTAAGCCCGGTATTTTCCGGTTGAAAAAGAACGGGGATAAAAGCAAAAAATCCCGGCGAATCATCTTCAATATTTCTTAGCCTGTCCATATGGTCAACTATATGAAACGGCTCTTCAACATGTCCGTAAAGTATTGTTGCATTAGTTGGCATACCCAGCCTGTGGGCAATTCTGTGAATCTCTTCCCATCGTGTAGCAATGGTTTTCGGGGCACATATTTTTTTCCTTACATCAGGGTGAAGAATTTCCGCACCTCCGCCTGTAAGTGCATCAACTCCTGCATCCTGAAGAGTCAGGAGTACGTCTTCGATTGACATTTTGGCAATTTCCGTAAACCAGTCAATTTCAACGGCAGTAAATGCTTTTACATGTGTTTGGGGGTAATTCTTTTTAATCATTCTTACAATATCAAGGTATTCCTTAAATTCCCAGTCAGGATGCAGACCGCCTACAATATGTACTTCCCTGATTTCATCACTTATCATTGAAAGCATCTGTTCATGAGAGAGTTCGTAAGCGTTAGCAGATTTTTTTGTTGTTCCAAAAGCGCAAAACTTACAGGAAATAGCACAGATATTTGATGGGTTAACATGTCTGTTTACAACAAAATATACTTTATCTCCATTCTTTTTCCTCTTTACATAATCGGCCATCATACCTACGGAATGAAGGTCAGGTGTGGCCATAATAGTAAGTCCGTCCTCAAATGTAAGACGTTTTTCATTGCCGACTTTGTCCAGGATTGGAAGTAAATTTTTATCTGTACAGACTGTTTCTATATTTCTTAATATTTGTTCCATTTCTTACTCACCTTGTCTTTTATATCATCTGACATTTCGATCACGTCAGGATACCATTTTTTTGCCGTAGCATCTATACCCATCCGGCCATCATAGAGAACAGCTGAACCTTTGAGCTCTGTTTTTTCGAATATCACATCCAGGTAGGGATCGAACCTCGTAAATATACCCCAAATAAGGTCAGTGTCATCATTCAGTTTTATATCAGCACTCACTACAGCAATGATCCTTACATTCTTGTACCCGGGTGTTTTAAACATCTTACTAATTAATTTTTTTGCGTCACTTTTTGTCTGCAATACAAGAAACCCGCCATTTAGAAGCCTGTAGTCAATGATCTCTTTATGCTTTGCCCTGGGGTCAGGTACTTTTTTGGCATAGGTCTTTCTCTGATTATTGGGTTTTCTTAAAGCATTTATACCCATTTTACTTCCAACGTTTAATTTTCCGCTTGTAAAATCGAGTGTATCCAGCGGTGCCCACGGGATTAAAAGGAAATCCTCCCTGGGGTCAAAATTTTCTCCAATTTCGTTAAGAACCGATTTAAAATCTCTCGGGTCAATATCACTTGATACGGTAATCATACATTTTGTCAGCAGAAGCTGGCCGGTGCCCCATAAAGCAAGCATAGTCTTAATACCGTTTTTGGGATATCTCTCATCCACTGAAACGGCGAGCAGATTATGAAAGCCGGCTTCATAGTAAGCCCACATATCTTTAACTTCAGGCTGAATGATTTTTATAAGCGGAGAGAACATTTCTCCGGCAGCCATACCCAGAAAGACATCTTCTTTGGGTGGTTTACCTACGATAGTTGCAGGAAATATTGGCCTGTTTTTATGTGTAATTGTATTTAATTTAAATATTGGAAAATCTGCTTCCATTGAATAGTGTCCAAAATGGTCGCCAAAAGGGCCTTCCTCTCTAAGTACATTTTGAGGCACATACCCTTCGAGTACAAAATCAGCATTTGCCGGTACTGACTGGGAAATGGTCTTTCCCTTTACCATTGGGATTGGTTTTCCGCGAAGGTAACTTGCAAATGCAAGTTCATCCATACCATCGGGTAGAGGTGCAATTGCGCTGAATATCATTTTTGGGTCTCCCCCAAGTACAACTGCAACTTCGAGGTCTCTGTTTAGTTTCCCTGCTTCATGGTAATGTGCTGCTCCCCCTTTATGAGGATGCCAGTGCATTCCGGTTGTTTTCTTATCAAATACCTGCATGCGGTAAATACCCAGGTTTCTTCTGTTTGTTAAAGGGTCCTGTGTTAGAACAAGGCCGAGCGTAATAAACTTTCCACCGTCCTTGGGCCAGCATTTTATAATAGGAAGCCTTGAAAGGTCCGGTTCAAATTCGTTTTGCTGTACAATACCGGATGAGACTTTTTTTGTTCTAAGGTTTACAAGTCCATAAGCTTTTGAGAAAACAGAGAATAATGATTTAAGTGACGGGGGATTTAATTTTTGAAATATATCTACAAGTTCTTCCCCGACCTCTTTCGGTTTCCTTCCAAGAGCAAGCTCCACTCTTTCCTCGGTACCAAACAGGTTTATTGCCAGAGGGAAATCGGCACCTTTTACATTTTCAAAGATAAGAACCGGCCCATTTTCCTCAATTACACGGTCGGCAACTTCGGCTATCTCCAGATCAGGATCAACTTCGGTCGTTATTCTTTTAACTTCTCCCCTTTTTTCAAGGTAGTCTACGTAGTCGTTTAAATTGTAAAATTTTGGCATACTCATAATATTTTAGGTAAAAAGGTTTTTCTCTGCAAAGATATGCAATGATTAAATTTTAAGATCTGTTTGATTAATTAAGAATTAAGATATTAGAAGCACTTCTTTTTTACATGCTCACTTATCATTCTTTTTAACGCTGTAATATTTGCTCTTTCCTGTTTTTTAAGTTTATTCCATAAATTCTCTAATGACTTATTTCCCGCAGCATTAGCAATATACTGGTCATATCTCCAAAGAGAATCAACTCTCTGGCTTAATTCCTGGATCATATCATGATCATGATTTTTCATACCCTGGGTTTTACCTATATGCTGATAATCATTTTCTTGCGGCATTTTTTGCTCCTGTGATGATGTTTTCAAGTAAACACAATCTTATCTGGAAATTATATCTGAAAAGAAGGATTATTGTTACTCAAGTTCTTCACTCTTCCAGCCATTGCCGGTTTCAACACCGATAACATTAAGCAGTTTGTCCCCGTATCCTTCTACCAGGTCATTTACCGTATTTGCTTCAAGATAATGCGGGGGGCTGATTGGCATAATTATTGCCCCTTCCCTTGAGAGTTTTAATGCATTTTCAAGTGCAATGGAACTAAGAGGTGTTTCCCGAAGGGCGATCACAATACGCCTTTTTTCTTTTAAAGCGACCTGGGCTATCCTGGTAATTAGTGTATCAGCTATACCGTTGGCAATCTTTGCAAGAGTTGAAACTGAACAAGGCACAATTACCAGAGAATCAAAATGATTACTCCCTGATGAAAAAGGTGAAGCAAGATCAGAATCACTATAAATCTCTTTTACCCAAGGCTTCATTTCATCAACTTTAAGCCCAAGTTCTTCATTTAATACATGCCTTCCCCATTTACTTGCAACAAGGTATTTATCATCAGGGCAGCGGCGTAAAAAATCAACGCCATAAGCAACTCCTGATGCGCCAGTTATTCCCACAATTGTTCTCATAATTACCTAAAGTATAGCCCACAAATAACGAAAAGGAAGATAGCGGCCCCGACAAAAATGTTTATTTTAAAGAAGGCAAGGTCAATATTTGACGATTTTCTGTGTTCAAAATAAAGCAAACCACCAACAACCAAAAGCACCAATCCGGATATGACAGACCTGAATTCGAGTAAATATAAAATTATTACTGCAATAAATGATAAAGCATGGCAGATAGCAGAGACCATAAGTGCCCTGGGCCTACCGTAAACAGAAACCATAGAATAAATTCTGTTTTTTAGGTCTGACTCTTCATCAAGTGTGGCGTAAATTATATCAAAACCCGATACCCAGAAAAGGGTAAAAAGCGCAAGCAAAACAGCCGGCATAATACCATCCAGAGAACATGTAACCGCTATCCATCCACCAAGTGGGGCAAATGCCAGGGCAAGCCCAACGCCGAAATGGCAAAAGGGAGTAAATCTTTTAAGATATGGATAAATCATAAAAACCAGCAATGGAATTGGTGATAGATATAAGACAAGACTGCAAATCAGGTAGCAGCTTGCAAAATAAAGTCCGAGTCCCAGTCCTGTTATTAAATAGGCTTCTTTTAATTTAATTTTTCCGGCTGGCAGTTCCCTGTCCATGGTCCTTGGATTAGCCGAATCAATTCTTCTGTCTATTAATCTGTTAAACCCCATTGCACATGTTCTTGCACCTGCCGCGGCAGTCAGAATCAACACAAGCAAATAAAGAGGCGGCAAGCCCCCTGCGGCAAGAAATGAGCCGGCAAGTACTATCGGGAAAGAGAACAGGGTATGTTCAATTTTTATAAAATTTCCATAACTATTTAATTTGCCCATAATAGATTAGATATGGATTTTACCATGTTTTAACATTCTTTGAATCCACCTTTACATTTAGACCTGTTCGCATAGAATAAGGGTTTAAATTTAAGAGAACAATAATTATGAATATTCAGGATATTACCCAGGAAATTAACGGCTATATTGAAGCTGAAAACAGTGACGCTATCAGGATCGCTTTAGCAGAGGTACATCCTTCTGACATTGCTTCAATCATACAAAATATTAATCCTGACAAACAGTCCTACCTGCTTGATTCTCTTGATCCCGAAACTGCCTCGGAAGTATATTTTGAACTTGATATTGATCAGCGTGAAGAAATCATCACCGATCTTGATGAAGAGAAAATTGCCGATATCGCAGATGAAATGGCATCAGACGATGCAGCTGACCTGATAGGGGAACTCCCCGAAGATACAGCGGAAACCGTACTTTCCAAGATGGACCCAGAAGAGGCAAAAGATGTTGAACCTCTTCTTCTTTATCCCGAAGACTCAGCCGGCGGTATTATGCAGTCAGAGCTTGTAAAAGTCGAAAACGATACAAACGTTAGGGACTCAATCAACTGGATCAGGCTGATTGCAGATGATGTCGAGGAATTTCACGGAATCTATGTAACAGACAATAAAGACAAACTGCTCGGATTTATACCGCTTCAAAAGCTTATTATTGCAAATCCCAGCTCATCAGCCCAATCTGTTATGGAAGAGCTGGAAGTATCCGTTACGCCTTATATAGACCAGGAAGAAGTAGCAAATATCTTTAAAAAATACAATATTGTAACCCTTCCTGTAATAAGCGATGAAGGAATATTACTTGGAAGAATTACCGCAGACGACGTAATTGATGTTATAAGTGAGGAAGCAGAAGAAGATATTTATCAGTATGCAGGGCTTAAAGAGCACCTCCATCCAATATACACGCCGACCTATGAAAGGATAAAAGTAAGGAGCCCGTGGCTTTTGCTGACCCTTGTAGGGGAACTGCTTATAGCATTAATAATAATAAAAGTATTTGAGCCAACTCTTGTAAAAGTAGCAATACTTGCAGCATTTATGCCTGCCATTATGGCAACCGGCGGCAATGTAGGTCTCCAGACAACTACTATTATAGTAAGAAGTCTTGGTATGGGGACAATTAAAACAAAACAGATCTTCACTCTAATTGCTTCTGAAATGAAAGTCGGACTTGCCCTTGGGGCAATATGCGGGATCTTATCAGCCATTATCGGTATTCTAATTAGTTATAACGAACCACAGGTATTAAAACTTGGGCTTGCAGTATTTCTTGCAATGCTTTCCGCCACACTCGCTACTTCTTTTGTAGGAGTGGCTGCCCCGATAATACTTCAAAAACTCAATTTTGATCCTGCAGCATCATCGGGTCCTTTCCTTACAATGTTTAATGATATTTTCGGATCTCTTTTTTATCTTCTGATCGCAATGCTCATTCTTTAATCGAACTTAATTTTATGGAAAATCTTGATTCTATAGTAATTAAAAAATCCATTTACGGAGAAGCAGACTATCTTGTTACTTTTTTCACCAGAGAAATAGGCAGGGTAAAAGGCGTAGCGAGGCAGGCTAAAAAGAGTAAAAAAAGATTTGGCGGCAGGCTTGAACCTTTTATTCACCTCAGACTCGACATCACTCTAAATGAAGGCAAATTTAATCTTATAAATGACGTAAACCTTGTAAAACCTTTCCCTGCAATAACAGAAAGGCTCGAATCTTTTGCATTTGGAAGTTTCGTACTTGAGCACGTAGACATTTTTTCTTATGAAAATGAGAAGAGTGAAGAACTTTTTGATATAACAATAAAAATGTTTGAGCAGATTGACAGGAATGAAAATATTTTACCTACGCTGTTAAATTATCAGCTAACTTTACTCAGAATAAACGGAATACTTCCGAATTTTGGAGAAATTAATTCAAAAGAAGTGAAATTAGATATAACAAATGGTAATGTATATGGCTTATCAGAAAATAAAAATGGGAAGAATTTTTATATATTTCATTTAGATATTATAAAAAATGTGGAATATATGGATATATTTCTGGGCAAAGTATCGGACAATATAAAAGCACTTACAAGATATATTGAAATTCAAACGGAGACAGAATTTAAAACATCAAAATTTCTAGAGGAATTGAAACTATGATCTCAATACCAGGTTTTCAGCTTAGCAGCGTATCTTCGGGAGTTAAAAAGAGCGGGAAAAAAGACCTTGCACTTATATTTTCCGACGTACCTGCAAAGGCAGCCGCTGTATTTACAACAAATATTGTTAAAGCCGCACCGGTTATTCTCGGACAGGAGCGAATAAAGCAGGGGCTTTGCCAGGCAATCGTTGTTAACAGCGGAATAGCTAACGCTTTTACCGGAACAAGCGGGTACCAGAACGCTGTCCAGACTACAAAAAATATTTCGGCTTCTCTTGGTATTGAAGAGAGTCTTGTAATACCTTCATCTACCGGACTTATTGGAGGCCCGTTACCCGTGGCCAAGATAAAAAAAGCTATTCCTAACCTAATATCAAAACTTGGACCCGGCGGTGTTGAAGAAGCAGCAAAAGCAATAATGACAACTGACAAGTTTCCAAAATTTGCTGTCAGAAAACTAAAAATTGGTAAAAAAGAAGGGACTATTGCGGCGATTGGAAAGGGTGCCGGGATGATATGCCCAAACATGGCAACAATGCTCTGTTTTATAATTACAGATATCAATATTAATAAAACAACACTTAAAAAAGCGCTTGTAAATTCAGTTGACAACTCATTCAATAAAATAATTGTCGACGGTGACACTTCAACTAATGATTCTGTAATAATGCTTTCCAACGGGGTTCTGGACAACAACGAAATTACTTTAAAAAGCAGCCATTACTCTAAATTTGAAAATGTATTAACTGATCTTAATACAGAAATTGCAGAGATGATTGTAAAGGACGGCGAAGGAGCCACCAAAGTCGTAAAGATTGATGTACAGGGCGCAAGGACGGTTAAGGAAGCTGAAAAAATCGCAAGGACTGTGGGTAACTCGCTGCTTGTGAAGACTGCTTTTTTTGGAGAAGACCCCAACTGGGGCCGTATACTTGCAGCTGCCGGAAGGGCCGGAGTAATGTTTAATCCTGACAAAGTAGAAATGTTTTTTGATGACAAAAGGGTCATAAAAAACGGTGCACAGTTTCAGGCAGAGTCCAAGTTTGCTCCTGTATTTAAAAAACCCAAATTTACCGTGACTATTAAATTAAAAGAAGGAAATGCAGAATCCTACGTGATTACAAGTGATCTCTCTCACGAATACGTATCCATTAACTCTGAATACAGGACTTAGGTCCCTACAAGTTCGGTAAGGTTATCAACCCCTTCATCAATCATGTACTTAACAAGTCCGTAATTAATTTTATACGCGATTGAAGGCCCTTCGCCCCTTAGGCCGGTTACAATCTGAAGTGCTTTGGCACCCGCCCTGATTTTTTCAAGAGCCGTCTCTGTGTCTTTTATTCCGCCTACCCCGATAATATCAATTTTATCTCCAACCTGTTTATATATATGTTCTATTTTAATTGTGGAGATCATCCTGAAATCTCCATCATCACCACTTACGCCGCCGTCCTGATTTTCCCATTCACTACCATACTTTGCTTTAATACTTGGGTTGTTGGTAGTGTTAGTGGCAATTATTCCGGCCAGTCCGTTATCCATTACGACTTTGATAACATCATCGACAGCCTGGTTTGTAAGATCCGGTGCTATTTTTACAAAAACCGGCTTATCCGTAACTTCAGATACAGATTGTACAATATCGATCAGGTTATCCTTACCCTGTAGTTTTCTTAGGCCCGGGGTATTGGGAGAACTCACATTTATAGCAAAATACGCTGCATAATCATCCAGGTATTCCGCAACTACTGCATTTGCCCGCGGGGCATCATCCGGCTCAATATATTTATTAATTCCAAGGCTTATACCAAGGGGAATCCCTGTATTCTTATATCGGCTTAAATAGTATCCAACCGTTTTCATACCGGGGCTGTTAAATCCCAGCCAGTTGAGACAAACACCAGGGTTAATCATAAATTGCCTCGGCTGGGGATTACCCGGCTGTGCATGTTCCAAAACAGAACCTATCTCTGCACCGGCAAATCCAATTGAATGCAGAGCCTTTACAGCCCTTCCCGACTTGTCCCATCCTGCACCAATCAGGAGGGGGTTTTCAAGCTTAATACCTGAAAGGTTTACATTTAATTTTTCATCAACTAATCTATTGCCGCTGCAGGCAATAAACTCAAGCAGCTTTAGTGAGACCCTGGAAGCCTCAGTTATATGCATACCTTCACGGACCACATTGTGCCATGTTTCAGAATCGAGTTTATCAAGAACCGGTCGTATTATTGATTTGTACATTTAAGTATATTAGTTTACCAGAAATTAAAATTCATAAGCTAAATAATTATTAGAATGAAAGTTAAATTATTTCTACTTATATTCATTTCACTGCTTTTTGTAAACGGCTGCAAGGAGAATACAACCGACAGTGGTAATGTCAAAACTGTTTGTCCTGAGAGGATTGCTTCATTAAGCCTTGCTTCGGATGAAATCCTTTTTGACATTGCAGACCAGGATAAAATAATCGGCATTACATACCTTGCAGACAATAAAAAACTATCTAATGTATATGGAAGAACGTCCGGTATCCCGCATAAATTACGCCCCAACCTTGAACAGATAATTGAATTAAATCCGGACCTGTTAGTAGTTGCTGACTACATTGATCATGCTTTTATAGACCAGATAAAAAAGACCGGTATTAATACACATTTTCTTACCAAATTAGATTCACTTGAAAGTATTAATCAGAATATTCTCTTACTTGGGAAATCAGTTTGTGAAGAAGATAAAGCCGTCAGTCTTGTTAACAATCTTAATAAAAACATAGAACAGATTAAAGCCAGAGAATTAACATATAACCCTACCGTGCTTTACCTGTTTCCTTCATTTTTTACGGCTGGTATTAATACCACAATTGACGACCTTATTACTTCTTCGGGCGGGATAAATGTCGGGGCAATGGCAGGAATAGAAGGGAATAAAAAGATATCCAGGGAATATATTTTAAATGTTAATCCTGAAATAATTATAGTTGGAAGTTATTCACCTGACGAAGAAAATTTTATAGAACTACTTAAGTCAGATAAAGTTTTGGGAAACTTAAATGCCATAAAAAAAAGCAGCGTCTACACTATCGAGACCAGCCATTTAACAACAGTATCACACCATATAGTTAAGGGTATTAAGGAACTTTCAGATATTATAGACAATTACAACAAAAGTTTAGATGAGAATTAAACAAAAACTGCTAACCAGTATTTCCTTTTCAGTCATATTGCTTATTTTGGCATTCCTGATTTCCATATCATTCGGTACAGTTGACGTTCCCTTTAAAGAACTTCTCTCCATCTTTAGCTCATTGTTTAGTAATATTAACAGTTCAGATTACAGTCAAAACATTAATACAATCATATTGAATATAAGGCTCCCCAGGGTTTTGCTAGCTATACTTGTTGGCGGCGGCCTTTCAATAGTAGGTGCAGTCATGCAGTCAATATTTAAAAACCCCATGGCAGAGCCGGGAATCCTTGGATGGTCGAGCGGGGGTGCATTCTTTGCTGTATTGGTAATTTATACCGGACTTGCTCATCAATCAGTTTTTTTATTACCTCTTTTTGCTTTCATTGGAACACTTTTAACGGCATTCACAATCTACAAAGTTGCTACAATTAAAACTGAAACACCAAACACTTTATTACTTCTGACCGGCATAGCAATTGGTTCCCTGTTCGTGTCTTTAATCTCACTAATACTTATAATGTCGGATGTATGGTCAATTAGGGAAATACTGTTCTGGCTGATGGGCGGGCTGGATTCGGCAGGTTGGCACCAGGTCAGAATTGCAGCTGCTCCAATTCTTTTTGGTTCAGCGGCAATAATGTTTTTTGGAAGGGACCTAAACGCTTTATTAATAAGTGAAGACACTGCTTCAACCCTGGGAATCGATGTAGGGAAAACCAAGATCTGGCTTTTTCTGTTCAGTTCACTCATTGTTGGGGCTTCAGTATCAGTAAGTGGAGTCATAGGTTTTGTAGGATTGATAATTCCACACATACTAAGGCTGATAATAGGGTCTGACAACAGGATAATACTCCCAGTAAGTTTTATTGCCGGAGGCGCTTTCCTGGCTCTTGCCGACCTGCTTGCCAGGACAATAATAAGCCCCGAGGAAATCAGGCTTGGTATTATTACATCTTTCGTAGGCGTTCCGTTTTTTATATACCTCTTAAGAAAAAACAGATTTAAAATAAGCGGATTATATGAATAACTCAGCAATTACCGTAATAGACCTCTTGTTTAAAAGAGATTCAAGGGAAATTATTAACAATATTTCTTTTAACGTTTCACAAGGTGAATTGTTAGGAATAATAGGCCCCAACGGCGCGGGCAAATCTACACTTATTAAATTATTACTTGGTCTTCTTAAACCCGACTCTGGTGAAATATATATTGAGGGCCTTAATATTAATGAATATACACCTAAGGACTTATATAAAAAGATTGCATTTGTCCCCCAGGAAAACAACCTGGACTTTCCCATGACCGTACTTGAAACAGTCCTTCTTGGAAGGATCCCGCACCTTGGCAGATTTCATCTTGAGAACGAAAAAGACTACAATGTTGCCGAACATGCCCTTATTGCGGCAGGGATAGAAGATTTTTCTGAAAGATTTGTAAACCAGCTATCAATGGGTGAAAAACAGCTGGTAACCATTGCAAAAGCACTTGCACAGGAAACAAACTTTATTTTTCTTGACGAACCCACTTCGAGTCTTGATGTTTCACATACTATTCAGATAATGGAGATACTTAAAGAACTAACATCAAAAGGCAAAACAGTTGTTTCCGCAATACACGACCTTAATACAGCTTCAAGATACTGCGATAAAATCTTAATAATTAATAATGGAATTATTAGCGGCGTTGGGAAAGCTGAAGAGGTTTTTACAAAAGAAATTATTCAAAAGGCATTCTCCGTAAATGTAAATATCCATAGAAGTGAGCAAACGGGAAACATCTTAATTGAACCAATAAATACCAAGAGTTAGACATTAAACCTGAAAAGAACAACATCACCGTCATTCATCACATAGTCCTTGCCCTCGGACCTCATCTTGCCTGCTTCTTTTGCAGCAAGCTCTGAACCCGATTCGACATAATCATTGTAGGCTATTGTTTCCGAGCGAATAAAGCCTTTTTCAAAGTCGGTATGAATTTTCCCGGCTGCCTGTGGAGCTTTTGTGCCGGCAGTAATTGTCCAGGCCCTTACTTCCTTTGGCCCTGCGGTAAAATAAGTAATAAGCCCGAGTTTTGCATAAGCGGACTGTATTAACTGATCAAGTCCTGACTTCTGAAGGCCCAGTTCCTCGAGAAACATCTCTTTTTCATCTTTATCAAGTTCTGCAATTTCGGATTCTATTTTTGCACATACTAAAATCACATTGTCGTTAAATTTATCTGCATATTCCCTGACTTTCTTAACTTCCTGGTTATTAACGGCATCGGGCACTTCATCTTCATTTACATTGCATACATATAAAACCGGTTTGGAAGTTAGAAGAGAGAGCTCTTTTAATATAGCTTCATTACTGTCTTCAACAGGGAAATTTCTAACACTGTTTCCTGTCTCGATAAATTCTCGAAGGTTTTTAATTACTTCAAGCTCTGCAACAATTTCCTTGTCACCACTACGGGCCTGGGTTGTGAGTTTTGATTCCCGTTTCTCAATCGCCTCAAGGTCTCTCAGTACCAGTTCGTCCTGAATGATATTTATATCCCTTACAGCATCTACAGAACCTTCGACATGCATAATATCATCATTCTCAAAACACCTTACAACATGAAGAATAAGATCTACTTCCCTTATGTGAGAAAGAAATGCATTCCCCCTGCCCTTCCCTTCAGATGCGCCTTTTACAAGGCCCGCAATGTCTACAACCTCTATTACAGCCGGTACGGTCTTCTGGGGTGACACCATAGAAGTAAGCTTGTCCAGTCTCTCATCCGGGACTGCTACCATGCCTACATTTGGATCAATTGTGCAGAATGGAAAGTTTGCAGCTTCCGCGCCTGCATTGGTAAGTGCATTAAAAAGAGTTGATTTGCCAACATTCGGCAGTCCTACTATTCCTGCATTAAATCCCATATTATTGTCCTGTGTTAAAAAGAAAGTTAATGGGGTGGATGACCGGACTTGAACCGGCGACCTCCTGGGCCACAACCAGGTGCTCTATCCAGGCTGAGCTACACCCACCATCGTATTAAATATTATAAGGGTTGTTTAATTTACTGTAAAAAGCAGTAATTTCAAATACGTAATAATAAAATTAAGTATTATTAAATAGTGTAATAATATCGTCTTAATGCAGAAGTTCTATATTCGCCAGCCTCTTGAAGTAATAAAAAACAATAATTAGTGTAAATACAGAGGGTTATAGTTATAGTTTAATGTGTTTTTTTAACTCTTTAACAATAGTATTTGCAATTATATAGTTCCTGTACCACTTATTATCTGCAGGAACTAGATGCCAGGGAAAAGCTTCTTCAGTTTTATCAATTATCTTTTCGTATACTTTTATATATTCGTTCCATTTTAGGTTTACTTCCATATCCTTGGGGTTATGTTTCCATCTTTTTTCAGGATTATAGATTCTTTCCTCAAGCTTTTCCTTCTGCTTTTCCTGCGAGATATGAAGAAAAAACTTAAAAATAATCGTGTTGTTTTCTTCTTTCAGAAGTTTTTCAAAAAAATTAATAAACTCATAACGTTCATTAATCCGTTTTGAAGAAAGTGACTTGTTAATTTGGGGAACAATTACATCCTCGTAATGTGAACGGTTAAATATATGGATCATCCCTTTTGGCGGTACATGTTCATGTATCCTCCAGAGAAAATCATGGCTGAATTCCTCTTCTGTAGGCACTTTCCATGACTTTACAAATGTACCCTGCGGGTTAACACCACTGAAGACACTTCTTACAGTACTGTCCTTGCCGGCTGCATCAAGTCCCTGGAGTACAATTAATACTGAATGCTCTTTTAATTTATAAAGGCCGTACTGGAGTTTGAGCATCTCCTCGTGGAGCTTGGCAGTATTAGTTTCCAGCTTTTCACGATCTGCCCGTTTGGGTGCTTCAGTATCGGTCTTTCTTAGGTTACGCATAATTTATTTTTTACTGCATTCACCAGTGTAAGCAAGAGGAGTTCCGTTCATTAGCCTTTTACAGTCATTAGGATATGTGTTGCCATCACATCCGCATACAGGTTCATACTGCTCTGTACATGTTTCAGGTGTTTTAAAACAAAGTCCTTCAACTCTTTCATCATTGCAGGTGTTTTCGGGATAATCGCATGTATAACCGGAGGGGCATGTAAGGTTTTCCACACCGCCGCATTTAATATTATCTGTAGGGCTGTATTTATCTTTGCAGCCTGCAAATGAAACTAATAAAGCTGTGAATAATAAAAGGAATGTTATATGTTTTATTTTCATAATATACCTCTGTATAGATTTGATCCTAACTATAATATCAATTATTTAGGAGAATTAATATATAGAACAACAAAAAAGGGAGCAAAGATTAATATCAATGCTCCCTTTTAAGTAATAAATTTAAATACAAATATTACATTTTAGCTTCTACAGCTTCTTTGCCTTCTTTAACACCCATATCAACTGTTTCTTCTGGTGTTGGTACAGCATCCGCTGCATCAGGTGCCTGTACTTCTACTCCCTCAGTTGATGGCGCTTCGGTGCCGCCCGGCTCTGATTCAGCAACCGCAATACCTACTGCTAAAAACATAAATAATAAGAATGTAACAAAATATTTCATAACATCCCTCCTAAGAATATTAAGATATTTTTAGATAGCGGCTTTAGTCACTATCCGGATTATAGTAAGTAGTGTACGGAAGAGTTAATGAAAAACTACAACTTTTTTATATAATTATTATTTCATTCTTCCGCTGTAGTCCCAGGAATATAAACATTCAGGTCTAATTTTTATTGCAACTTCGTTTGAAGACCTGCTCAACAGCCATTCGGCAAGGCTGCTGTTTTTTTTATCCAAATACTTTTCAATTAATTTACGGAGTTTCTCCACCCCGTTTTCTTTTACAATCTCAGCATCGCCTCTACCCCTTACGCCCATGTATGGCGGTTCATTGGGGGCTACTTCAAATCCACAGTTTCCATTTTTTAATATATTTCTAACCAGTACAGAATCTTCCTGGGCTGCACACCAAATAGTCCTATCTTCATATAAATACCACATTGAGACTACAAGTGGATAGCCGCTGGAAGTGATAACACTCAGTCTTAAAGGAATCACCCTTGCTTTAAGATATGACTCAACTTCTCTCAGGTTCCATTTACCGGAAATATTCATAAATACTCCTTCAAACATATAATGTCTATATGTTGTCTAACTATAACAAGTATATAACAATATGCAAATATGCAAGTTATAACTAACATTAATAGGCATTTACGATTAATTAAAATTTATATTTGACAAATATTTGTCTAAGTGTATCTTTATACACAACTTAGACACACGGAGGTTTTAAAATGAATTACTTAGTGCCGGAAGTTGAAAACTTTGAGCCCAAAACAAAAATGCTCACAAGACTGATGAACCAGTTATCGAACGAATACGATATAAATTATGTTGATGTAAATTTTCTTCAGGGCCATCTCGGGTTTGAAAGTGGTGAAATGGAAAGCCTTATCTATTACCTCAACAGGGGAGAAATAATCAAGGCTGACACGGACTCAAAGCACATAAAACTTACAGGTTACGGCAAAATGATTTACTGTGACAGCAAAAATATACCAGCTGTACCAATACTGGGTTAAAGAATTTGTAAGAAATATTAATTTAAACTAAACCAGAACCAGGGAGGCATAAAATGCTTTTATTTACGATAGTAATTGCAGGTTTGATTTCCACTGTTCTAATGTGTGTAGTTCTTGAAACTACAACAAGGCTTAAACTGGCCAATGCAGACATGATAAGGGCATTGGGATCCCTTTTTACCGGGAAATTTGATAATTCAATGAAACCAGGCCTTATATTTATGCTTTTATCAGGAGTATTTTTTGGTTTTGTTTATTATGCCATTATCAATTTCTTTGTACCTGTTCCCGGTATAGCTACAGTACTTGCCGGGCTGGCAATGGGACTATTTCACGGCATGGTAGTGAGCCTTGCTCTTTTAGTTATTGTTGCTGAACATCACCCGCTGGAAAGATTCAGGAAAACAGGTTTCCAGGTAGCAGCGGCACATCTTGGTGCACATGTGATATACGGATTTTCCGTAGGCACATTAGTATATTTTGGGACATTACTTTGATTGTATTTGAATAAAACGGGAATAGAATTGACTATTTTATTCCCGCTAATTTATTCGATCTCGAAAGATATTCCAAAAGCGCATCTCTCACCTTCAAATTGTTCGGCAAATTTACATACATTCAGTTTTTTCCGGCCGCTGGATGATTCATCTACATACTCATGTATATATTGCGTCTTCCCGGTCTCAAGGACTTTTTTATCAGCTTCCCTCAATGTATCTGCATTTTCTGCCCAGGGGAGTTGGTAATCCGTTTTCCCGAGAATTTTACCATTCGCCACTTCTGTTATGGCTTTATTCGCAAATATATATACTCCTTCACTGTTCTTTACCCAGAAAAGAAATGGCATGTTTTCAAACACTTTGAGTTCCATAGCTGTCATTAAAATTTCTCCTTTAATATTTATAAATAATAATACTATGAGGGTTTTATTGAAATGTAAAAAAAGAGTGCGCCCGACAGGAGTCGAACCTGTGACCTACGGATTAGAAGTCCGTTGCTCTATCCAGCTGAGCTACGGGCGCAATTAAGGTCTGAATAACTTACAATAAATTGTGAAATATTCCAGACTATAATAAGAAAATCTTCACAGGACATAAAAAAAGGAGCAGTGACCTAAATCACTGCTCCCATTTCTTAAGGATGATTACGATGAATATTAATTATAAATCTTTTTAAAGTTTATTCTTGAATACTAACACCATTTACTACCCAAAATGAATCCATACTACCTCTTCCGTTGCCATTATTTAGTCCTACAAAGCCAAGGAAGAAAGGTAATTCACTTACCCTATTAAGATTATTAATTATATTATTGAAAGCTTCAGTACCAGGGTATTGCTCAGGCCTTAATATAACAGTTCCATCTGTAATTATATTACCAGGACAAAGAAGTTCACCGCCTTTTGAATGTGGAATAGCATTATTAATACCGTATTCAAAACTTGCAACATTAGCTGTACCTGCGATTGTTAACACTTCTTCAAGTAGCGGGTTGTTTTCATCCACACACGAAAATAGCACATCTCTGCAGGAAAATGGTACCTCATTAAGATCATAAATATCTATATCAAAAGGAGCAAATATTCCCTGCACCGGTAAGGCAACCCATTCAATGTTAAATTGAGGAAATTCTATAGGAAATAGAGTTATTCCAAAAACGTCGGCTAAAGAAACTCCGCCTTGCTGATTAAAATTAAAGGAATAAAATAGCTCGTTGTTTGCCTCTTCTGGAAAAAATGTCTCATCAGCTATCCCTTGTGCATTGGTTCTGTATTCATAACCGTTATTATCAACTATTCTCAGATTTCCAAATTGGCCGGCAACAGCTTCCAATTCACTACCAATAACTGAATACATTGTAACCGCAACAATTCCATATGCCCCGTCTGGAAGTACCACACCTGAGGGATTTCCGTCATTTGTCTGTATATTTCTCATGTTGTATACATGGGTATCGTTAATTGTATAGTCATCAAAAAAGTTGTTTTCATTACAGTTATTACTTACATCAAATATTTGTATATGTGCTCTTCCGGGAAGTCCTGATTCAGCGCCATCAGGATAAGTAAGCTGAATAAAAGTTTCCCTGTCCCTTAAATCAAACACATAGAATATAGATGAGAATTCATCGCCCCCCTCAAGATTAGTACTATCAGTTTCAGGGAAAGTAAGAGTAGCTGGGTTACCTGCAAATACATTGCTGACAGGTATAAAACATAAGGTAAAAGCAAAAAACAGAACAGCAGTTAATTTAAATATTCTCAATGGTAAAATCCTCCTTTTAAATATCTTTTATAATTTACTTTATTGTTACAAATTTTCAATAAAAATTAATATTAACAGGATATTACTCAATCAACACCATAATATTTGAGTTAAATAAGTTTAGGTGTCCAAATAGGTGTTTATATTGTCCTGATTAGTATATATTTTGATAAATTTGCCCAGGTGATAGAATTTCAGAATATTCAATAATAACAGAAATAAACACTATTTAATTAAATCAAATTCGGAATCAGTGCTTAAGTACGAATAACTCTCACTTGTGGGCAGTGGCCTGGTCTCGGTTATTGTATTTGTTGTAAAGACAGCTTCTTTTACACCTATGATAGTTTTGTATGAACTGTCCTGGTATGTAAACCAGAAATAACCGCCGTTAGGTATTGTTGAAACAGGGACATTGTGTTTATCAAATACATTAATATTTCCCGGGTCTCCTTCATCAAGCCTGAATACGTATCTGACATTTTCCTGTTTAAAGCCAAGGGTTCTGTTTCCAACCTGTAGCTTCAAATCAATCTTTGCGGTGGCATTTCCTTTAAGTACTACACGGCCCGAAGTTGTAATCTTTAGCTTTAACTGGTCCGGCAGTGTTTTATTGAAGTGAGTATTAATAATGTCCCTTGATATTGATTTTGACACCCTTCTCTTCAATACATTGTCGGCAGTGCTGTTTGATCCTGTAAAATTCAGGTTGTATTTTTCAAGGCTGTTATAGGATTTTGACAGAGCTTGTGCACCTTCTACAACAACATATTTTATTGAAGGGGAATCAGGGGAAGACTTATTATAGCTCTTACTTTTAGCTTCTTTGTTAGTTGCAGTCCCTGTAAACAGAAATGTCGATTTCTTAATATCTGAAGACTCAATCTGCGAAAAACATACAGTCGTTAATAAAAAGAAAAGTATAAATGTTATTGATGAATGTTTAATCTTCATAAATTTAATTTGCAGGTTTATATGTCTGGACAACTACCAGCTGAGGATTTGCCGCATCATTGTTAAAATAGAGCAAAATCTCCGAATTACTTACATTCCAGATTGTAATAATATTGTTTTGATCGTCTTTTTCAGTTGGTTTCACAGGGTCAGCTTCAAGCCTTTTTGTCCAGTCTTCTTCAAGTGATTTGTGATACAACTCATATTGCTTAAAAAGTTTTTCATTAAAATCGTATCCGGTAGAAATTATTACAAGACTGTCCTGGTGAAATCCATAGGTTACTTCTTTAATTGGCTGAAAATCCTGTTTGGCTGAGAAAACATATGTTAACTCCTCAAGCCCGCTGTCTTCATTTGTATTAGTTTCTTCGGGCTTTCCAATGTTTTCTATTACTGCTTCTTTGGTAGCTCCCCAATATTCTTCCATTGAAATCTCCTTTAATTTAATAAAAAATAGTTAAATTGGAAATACTATTATACCAAAAAAAAAGGTGAGCCAACAAAGACTCACCTTTATTCCAGAAAGAGTGTACAAAATATCAGACATCCATAGGATGCCCGAAAATTATTAATTCTGTATTAATTTTTAAAGTATTTTATTAAGTTTTACTCCAAAAAGCAAGTAAACATAGATATAAATATTATATCAGTCATTTGCTTAATGATCTAGTCCTTTTGTAAAATGTCGCCGGCTTACCCGAAACCCACTTAATAAATTTTTTTATTTCCTCGTGTTTTTTTATACTGTTAATGTTGTTGTAGTGATTTCTAAGCTCTGTAAGGCTAAAGACAGAATGGATCTTACTGTGGCAAATCCTGTGCAGAGTTACAGTCTCACGTCCTCCCTTGCTCTTTGGGACTATGTGGTGCTCATCATAAGGCATACCGAGCTCTCTGCCGCACAATACACAAATATCCATTGATTCCATTTTCAGAATTTATTTAATTGATAATACAATTATAATAGTAAATTGAAGTGAAAAAAATATCGATTTTTTTAATATTACTAATACTTGCAATAACCGGATGGGGACTATTTGCCTTTAACCATTTTAAAATTGAAGAGGTTTTCCATGGGAAAAAGTATTTCAGGGAAGCCCCTCCTTTCAAACTTACCGACCACAACGGCAAATCCGTGAACCTGAATGACTACAGGGGCAAACTGGTCCTCCTTTCCTGGGGATTTACAAAATGCCCTGACATTTGCCCTCTTACTCTTTCAACTCTCAGGAAGGTAATGAACAATCTCGGTGATCAGGGCAAAGAAATACAGGTGCTGTTTATCACGGTTGACCCTGAAAGGGATATTCCTGAAAAGTTAAAATCATACGTTCCGTATTTCCATAAGGATTTTATAGGACTTACCGGTTCAAGAGAAGAGATAGACAAGGTTGTAAAGGATTACGGGGCATTTTATTTCATTCATAGTGATGCATACGGAAGAAGTGAACACGACACCTGGGAAAGTTATCAGCTCACCCATACTACAAATATTTCATTGATCGACAGAAAAGGCAGAATGGTCCTTTACTATCCTTATAACATGTGGGACGTAGACGGAATTTCAGAAGACATCAGGTCTTTACTCAACCAGGGTTGAAAATTTTCATACTATATTATATTATGAGATTATATGGAGTTAAGGGAGAAACATATGAACAAATCCGTCAGTACCTGCCTGTTAATTATTTTCTTTTTATCTTTTCCATTCTTACTTATAACCTGTGATGACAACGGGAAACAGCAAATAATAGAGACATTCCTTAATCCACCTGAGATATCCAGCCAGGACGGATTACTCGATACTACTTTTACCCTCGAATTTGCCGATGGCGAAATAGCCGAAGACGGTTTTATATTTGAAACCTTTAACAGCAGGATGATAAACGGGACCTACACACCGCCTGTACTCAGAATTAAACGCGGAGATATGCTGGACGTAACTATTCAGAACAATATTGATATGATGTACCAGAACCACACTCATGGTATGAACGTGACACCAATCAGCCCGGGTGACGATATTTTCAATATGATAATGCCCACAGGGTTTTTTAACTACCAGATACCCATTCCCGACAATCACCCGCAGGGGCTCTTTTATTACCATTCCCATACGTTTGGCCTTGGAGAGTTCCAGGTTATGAGCGGTATGTCAGGCGGAATGATTGTAGAGGGCATTCTCGACCCGTTTCCACAGCTCCAGGGTATTGAAGAAAAAATTATGTACCTTAAAGATATTCAGCTGAATGCAAACGGCGAAGTACCCATGGACATAGACAGCGGTATGAATACAAACAGGCTGGTAAACGGCGTGGTCAATCCCGTACTTTTTTGCAATCCGGGGGAAACACAGTTTTGGAGGATTTTAAATATCGGGGCTGATATTTACTACAACCTCGAGCTTGAAGACCACACAATGTATATACTCGGCAGAGATGGCAACAGGACAACCGAACTCATCCCAATTAACGGTGTGGAAAGGCCTGAGGATTTTGAACTTATAGGAATCAGTTCAAGGTGGGACGTACTTGTCCAGTGCGGAGAGCCTGGAGAATACAAATTAAAAACAAATTTTATTAATATGGGCCCCCAGGGCGATATGTATCCTGAAGAAACCCTTCTGACACTTGTAGTCCAGGGTGATGAAGTAGAGCAGATTGACCTGCCCGGAATGTTTCCCGAAGTTGAAAACCTTTGCGACATAGAACCGAACGAAGAAAGGGAAATTATCTTTTCAGAAACCGAAGACGGCAACACTTTTTTTATTAACGGAGAAATGTTTGACCCCAAAGTAATAAATACCGAAGTAGAAGTCGGTACAGTTGAGAGGTGGGTCATTAAAAACAACTCACTTGAGAACCACCTGTTTCATATTCACCAGACAGATTTTGTTGTCTGTTCGATAAACGGAGAAGAACAGCCTTTTACCGGCAAACAGGACACGGTAAACCTGCCGTTCAGGACAAGTGATGAGGTGCCCGATACAGAGGTAGTTGTTGCAATTGATTTCAGGGACCCTGTTATTTGCGGCAATTTTGTATATCACTGCCACATAATGAACCATGAGGACAACGGGATGATGGCGCGTATAAAGGCAGACGGGGACTTGTGCCCTGAAATACCGCCTGTAACCGACTAGAATTTTTCAGAACTTATCGTTTAGAATATCGGCAAAAATACCGGAAGTCTTATCACTGTATTTTTTACTAAAGTAATACGTGTCCAGGTTAAAATTACCACCGTATCCGTACATTATTAGTTTGATGACAGTTGTAGGTGTTTCCCAGGATCTCCACATTACAAGGTCCCCTTCCCTTACTGCACGAACAGGGTTGTCTTTAAACTTGGAATCTTTGTTTGTCCATCTATCGAGGTTCTCAGATTTCCCGTACTTTTCAGTTAAGACGGCATTGAAGTTTATAAAATCCTCCAGGTATTCATCATCCTTATCATTTACCTGTTTAAATCCATAGGATCCCCAAATCAGCTTGTTGTCATTAAATTTATAGACAAGTAATGCCGGATAATTTACCACTGTCTCAACATACGTAATTTTATCACCGGATTCTTTTAGTATTTCACCTTTTTCCGTTTTTTTAACCTGGTCCTTACCCATACCCCATTCGGTATTTCTAAAATCAGCGGAATGAGCAGCAACATTAAAAAACAATAGCAGTAGGAATAATAAATATTTCATATTCAAAATTTAACTAAATCTGGCCACTATACGCAAGAAATATTTAGAATCTTTAAATAATTAGTTAGAATTTATTGTATTATTAATTAAAGAAGTTTATTTTAGCGGAGATAAAAATGAGTTTCGACCACCCACAGGCAAACCCCCTGCAAAGGCCACTTTCAATAATGGACTGGATAATAATATTTTTCCTGACCAGTATCCCGGTCGTAGGATTTGTACTCGTCATATACTGGTCACTTGCAGATGATGTAAATATAAATAAGAAAAATTTCAGCAAAGCCATAATTTTAGTAATGGTTATCGTCTTTGTGCTTGCTGTCGCATTTTCTTTTTTATTCGGCCAGTATTTTTCTAATATAAACATTAATAATCCGAGATTAATATAAAAGTACTATTTTAAATAAAGTTGTTGAATACGTGTTAACACTTCCATAGACTTTTAATTAGGAGGTTGTACGAATGAAAGAACTTATAATCGTCCTATTATTAATTTTTACATTTTCTTTAACTGGATTTTCCGCCGTAGAGGCCGAGGAACCGGAATACTACAAGGGTCCAAACTACCCGGATACAGAAGAGATAAGCAGCAGAGAACGGTGCCAGGATATTTGTCAGGAAATAGATGCGAACGGCACCTGTATCAAAGTTGAAGTAAGGTGTGAGAATTAAAAGTGTCACAGTATCAGGGGAAGCTTAAAATCAGCTTTGCCTGGTACTGTTTTTTTTGTGCCAGTAACTTACCCGTTTGCAGTGTGTAAACGAGATAATAGAGAATAAGTATAAATTTTGCTTTAGTTTCATTCTTTTGTTTTAGTAAAAAGAACTGTTTATCTACACTTAAATTATTCTCAATTTCCCTGTAATTAGCATTATCAATATATTTTTCATGCATTGTTTTTACAATTAACAATATCTGGTCGGTTTCAAATACAAGATTTTTAGAAGACCTGTTTACCAGGTTTCTAATCTTTCTCATGTTGTCTATGGCATTTTGAAGTTCATTATTAATTAGTCCGAGACGTCTTGCTATGGATATCTTTGCACTGAATGTTGTTAAAGGGCCATTTTCAAAAAGGTCTTCTTTGCCGGTTGGGCTTTCAATCAGGAATGAATGAATATATTTCTCAAGTTCATTCTCAAGACGTGTTACACCCACCAGTACAGGTGACTGGTCAGTATCTCCAATAATTTTAGGGAGCAGTTCTTGCAAATCAATAATTATATTTTTTCTCTTAGCAAGAAAATCCTGCGTCTGTTCTATAATTTCCATGTTGAATTACTCTTTTAGATTTACAGGCATATTAGTACCAAGTTCCCATACTTCACCTGTTCTTTTATTTAACCTGTAAATAACAGTTTTTATTTCTCCATTTTGCGGGTTGACCTTTACTGCTTCTGTAATCGTGTATGTATTACTGAGGGTATACCAGTAAACAAGTGCTATAAACACTACAAGTTCTACTATTACAAACAGCAGCAGTTTAGA
The DNA here is from genome assembly GCA_029262335.1 of Deltaproteobacteria bacterium. Taxonomy (GTDB): domain Bacteria; phylum Desulfobacterota_D; class UBA1144; order Nemesobacterales; family JAJCZQ01; genus JAJCZQ01. The sequence goes on along the minus strand of JAJCZQ010000009.1, from coordinate 20,286 downwards.
CTTAAATATTTTCATAAAGAATAAGAATATTGTAATTCTTAATTAATTCTAGCTTTTTCAGGAATTGATGAATATAATATTATACCGAGCAAGCGCTCGTTCGTATTTTTATTAAAACGGGTATGAGGTTAATATGAAAACTAATATATTGAACGAAGAACAGTTAATGATAATGTCACTTGCGGGGGATTTTTCCAAAAATGAAATACTGCCTTTAGCATCAGCACATGATACTAATTCAACATTCCCAAGGAAAACAATAGACAAACTTGCCGAACTTGGTTTTTTGGGCCACTACATCCCTCAGGAATACGGCGGAAGCGGGCTGGATTTTCTTTCTTATATAATAGCAATTGAAAAAATATCATCAGCCTGCGCATCAACAGGCACAATTGTAATGGCCCATAACTCCCTTGCATGCAGCCCGATCAACGAATTTGGCAATGACAATCAAAAAAACAAATTTCTATCTGAACTTGCTTCCGGTAAAAACATCGGGTGCTTTGCATTAAGTGAACCCGAGTCAGGTTCAGATGCTGCCAGCATAAACACAACTGCAGTAAAAGATGGAAAAGAATATATTCTAAATGGTACTAAATGCTGGGTAACAAACGGCGCAGAAGCCGAAGTTGCCATTGTTTTTGCTTCTACGGATAAATCAAAAAAAAGCCGCGGCATATCAGCCTTTATTGTTGATCTAAACACTCCCGGAATTTCCGTTGGCAAATCTGAAAAAAAACTGGGCATTAAAGCAACAAGTACTACGCAATTAATCTTTGAAGAAGTCCGGATACCGGAATGTTCATTACTTGTCGGGCAGGGTGAAGGATTTAAAATAGCAATGAAAACTCTTGATGCAGGAAGAATTGCCGTAGCTTCACAGGCTGTTGGTATAGCACAGGCGGCCCTTGATGCTTCCGTTGAATACTCAAGGGAAAGAAAAACCTTTGGTTCACCCATATTTGACCATCAGGGCATTCAGTTTATGATTGCCGAAATGGCAACTAAAGTCGAAGCTGCCAGGCTGCTCACATGGCAGGCTGCGGGTTTAAAAGACAAGGGTGTTAAATTCACCAAGCAGTCAGCAATGGCAAAACTCTTTGCAGCAGAAACTGCTATGTCGGTTACAACCAAAGCGGTTCAAATTCATGGAGGCAACGGATATACTACAGATTACCCGGTGGAAAGGTATTTCAGAGACGCAAAGATTACAGAAATTTATGAAGGTACATCCGAGATACAAAAAATAGTAATAGCAAAACAAACATTAAACGAATATTTATAAACTATGGAAAATCAGCTGTTAATTAAGTCCAAGATAAAAGATAAAACCCTTATAAACCAAAAAAGGGAACATATTGCAGGTAAATCAGTTGAGCTTTTTGTAAAAAAAGGTTACCACCAGACAACAGTTAGGGAAATCGCCAAAGCATCGGGAATGAGCATGGGTGCACTCTATGACTACATCAGTACGAAGGAAGACATACTCTTTCTGGTTTGCGACCATATTCACACGGCCGTTAGTACAAAATTAACAGCCTCAATCACGAGCGATCAGGACTCACTCCAAAACCTTAAGGACGCAATTTGTGAGTACTACACAATAATAGATGAACTTCAGAATTACATGCTGCTGCTTTACCAGGAGACCAAATCTTTAAACATAAATTCCCGTAAATATATCTACAGCGCCGAACTTGAACTTACCAATATTTTTGCTGATATTCTGAAAAAATGTATCGAAGAAAAAAGTATTAACCTCAAAAACTCTGAAGCCATGCTTGTTGCGCACAACATTATGGTAGCCGGCCAGATGTGGGCTTTTAGAAGGTGGGCATTAAGCAGTGATTTAAAACTTAAAACGTATATTAAGAGACAGACTGATATAATTTTAAACGGGATTATATAGTATGAAAGGTGATAAAACATGAGTGAAAACAAGATAAAGAATGTCGGAATCATAGGGTCCGGGACGATGGGTTCAGGGATTGCAGAAATAACTGCTTCAAAGGGATATATAGTTGAACTTATTGATATAAGTACTGACGTTGTAAATTCCGGTTTTGCAGCCATAGAAAAAAATATAAAAAGGCAGGAAGCAAAAAAAAGAATTACCCCCGAAGAATGCTCAGACATACTCTCACGAATCAACCCTTCGGACGATTATAAGAACCTCTCAAAATGCAGTCTTGTTATTGAAGCTGTTAGTGAATCCGTAGAGATTAAAAAAGCAGTATTTGGTAAAATTGAAAGCAACACATCAAAAGACACGATCATTGCGTCAAACACTTCAACCCTGCCGGTTACGGAATTAGCTATGAATACCTCAAGGCCTGATAAAGTTGTTGGCATTCACTTTTTTAATCCTGCACAGATTATGAAACTAGTTGAAATTATCTCTACCCAGTTAACTTCCGGGGAGACCCTTGATACAGCACAGGAATTTGCGGTAAGCCTTGGCAAAGATCCGGTTGTTACAAGGGACAAAGCAGGTTTTATTGTAAACAGAATTTTACTGCCCATGATCAACGAAGCAGTTTTTGTGCTGGATGAGAAAATGGCTTCAGCCGAAGATATTGATAAGGCGATGAAACTTGGCACAAACCAGCCAATTGGCCCTCTTGCCCTTGCTGATCTGATAGGACTGGATGTAACTCTTGATGTACTAAGTGTACTTTATGATGAATTCGGTGACCCAAAGTTCAGGCCCGCAACACTTCTAAAGGAGATGGTAAGAGCGGGATATCTGGGCAGGAAAACAGGCAAAGGATTTTTTGAATACGGAAAAAAAGGAGAATAACCATGTACGAGTATCTATTATTTGATGTTGATGAAAACGGTGTCGGGACCCTGACAATAAATAAAGAAAGGGCAATGAACACACTTAGCCTTGAAACTATCATGGAACTTAAGGAGTTTACCGAAAAAGAATTAATTAACAGCAGCCTCAAAGTGCTTATTGTAACAGGTGCAGGAAGTAAAGCATTTGTAGCAGGTGCAGATATAAGCCAGATGAAAGATATGTCAAAGAATGAGTTTGAAGGTTACTGCAATCTCGGGCACGATGCATTCAATGCACTCCAGCAGGCCCCCTTCCCTGTTATAGCTGCTATAAACGGCTACGCACTTGGCGGCGGATGCGAACTTGCTGTGGCTTGTGATATGAGAATTGCATCGGAGAATGCAAAAATTGGTTTCCCGGAGACCAAGCTCGGCCTTTTCCCCTGCTGGGGAGGCAGCCAGAGAGTTACAAGATTAATGGGTATAGGAAAAGCCAAGGAACTGATTTTTACAGGGGAAATGATAAGTGCCGGGGACGCCCTTGAAATTGGTCTGGTCGACAAGGTTGTTGCAAAAGAAGAACTTATGGATGAAGCAAATAAAATTGCAGTGAAGATTGCAGCCAATAGCCCCCTTGCAGTTGGTTTTGCCAAAAAAGTAATTAACAGGGGCTCGGAAATGGGACTTCCTGAGGCACTCTCATATGAACTTGAAAATGGCCTTGAATGTTTTGATTCTGAGGACAGGATGGAAGGGATGTCTGCTTTTATTGAAAAGAGAACAGCAAATTTCAAAGGAATTTAATAATGGATAAAGTCGTATTATGTGAACCACTAAGAACGGCAGTCGGGGGGTTTGGGGGTAGTTTAAAAAACCATACCGCTGTAGAGTTAGGGACTATTGTAGTTAAGAAAATCCTGGAAAATTCCTCAATTGACCCAAAAGAAATTGATGACTGCATTATGGGAAATATCCTTCCGGGGTCAGGCCCCAACCCATCAAGGCAGATTTCTGTCAATGCAGGAATGAGAGTAGAAACACCGGCAATTACAATTAACAGAATGTGCGGATCAGGACTGCAGTCAGTTGTTAATGCATCCCAGGCAATAAAGACAGAAGACAGCAGCTGTATTATAGCCGGCGGGATAGAAAGCATGAGCCAGGCCCCATACTATTTAAACCAGGCCAGGTGGGGCTACCGTATGGGATCTCCAAAAAATGAAATCATTGATTCCATGATAAGTGACGGGCTCTGGGATATTTTTAATGACTATCATATGGGCGTTACCGCAGAGAACCTTGCCGGGCAGTACAACATTTCAAAAAAACAGCAGGATGATTTTGCCTTTAGCAGCCAGATGAAAGCAAAAAACGCACTTGAGAACAATAAGTTTAATGGCCAGATCGTCCCCATCGAGATACCTCAGAGAAAAGGAGACCCGGTAGTGTTCAGTGTTGATGAACATCCGAGGACCGATATTACAATCGAACAGATATCAAAATTAAAGCCCGCTTTTAAAAAAGACGGTACTGTAACAGCCGCAAATTCATCAGGCATTAATGATGGTGCAGCAGCATTAATTGTAGCATCGGAAAGCAAAGCAAAAATGCTTGGCCTTACTCCATTCGCAAGTGTTAAATCATATGCAGTAACGGGTGTTGACCCTTCGATAATGGGTATAGGGCCCGTATCAGCAATGCAGATGGCACTTCAGAAAGCCGGACTTGGCCTCGATGATATTGACCTTGTTGAGCTGAATGAAGCATTTGCAGCCCAGTCACTTGCCGTACTCAGTGATTTTCCTGTTCCTGATGAGAAATTAAATGTGAACGGAGGGGCAATTGCTCTTGGCCACCCTGTCGGCGCTACAGGATCAATACTCCTTGTAAAGCTTCTTCACGAACTCGTTATGCGAAAAAATGCAAAATATGGGATGGTTTCTCTTTGCATAGGCGGCGGTATGGGTATTGCCATGATTGTAGAAAAAGCAGAGTAACTATCTAAAAGGAATATCAGTAAAGAACTTGAAATAAAATCCGCTGAATACAAACCAGACTGTATAAATCACGAGTACCGTCTTAAAGATATTAAGGTATTTTGTCTTTTTTTCGTCCTTCTTCCCGTCAAGGGCATTAATATAAAAACTAAAACCAATTAAAAAAACAGCCCCGATGACAAATAGAACAAACTGGATTTTAAAGAACTGTTCCATATTAACTAATGATAGCACAAAATAATTATGTTCTCTCTAATATTGATTACTAATAATTTATTCCTTATTCTAGTACTACAATTATGAAAAAGATACTACTATCAACAGTCCTGTTATCTGTATTAATAATCCCTGTGCAAGCATTTTCAGCAGTATGGAAACCGCTTGGGAAAATGAATATGGGGGGTATGGAAGTAACTATTTATGTTGACAAATCTTCTATTCAGTCTGATGAAGTAAATAATGAATTTAAACGCTCATGGGTAAAATTTGAACTGCCCAAAAATGTAAAATCAGATTACAGTGACGATCTCTACAGGGTGAGGGAAGAACTTTATTATTTTCACTGCGGAGAGAACCTTTACACAGTTACTCATGTTAAACTTTTTAACAGCAGTGACGAATTAATATATGACTCCGGTGAATTTGACCCTTTTACCAAGGATTTTGACAATGCCTGGAAACTTATAACTCCTGTATCCGGCCCCGACCTTGTAAACACTTATGTTTGCAAGCTGGACCATAGCTACAGCCCGGATGATGACGTTCCGGAATGGATGCGCAAGTATAAAACCGAGACCTTGGAATCACCATCACTGTCAAAAAATATTACAAGTGGTGAGATAAGCCTGAAAGAGATTAGATGGGCAATGCGTGATGACAGAGTTGAAAGGCTTGTCTTTGATATCTATGACGGAGAAGAAAAGGTATCAAAACCTGACAACTATAAAGTCATTGATGAAGCCAGGGACCAAAAATTTGATATTCGCTTAGAGGATTATAAATCGGTTGAAACAGTTCTACCTGACCTTGAAAAAAGTAAAATAATTGAGGAAATCAATATTAGTGAAGATACAGAGAACAATGCGGTAAATATAGAAATTAAATTTAATAATTCCCCGGAATATAAAGTATTTGAAGTTGAAAACCCGGGAAGGCTGGTTATTGATTTAACCCCTGAGAGCGAAAGCCCCTAATTATCAGGCTGCTCTGCATAAACAAGTACAATCCTTCCGATTTTTAATTTCTTGTCTGTGGAAACATATTCACAACTGTACTCAATGGTTTCCTTGCTGAAAAAACCTTTTTTAAAAGTTACTTTTATTAACTTTTCACTAACCAGTTCCCAGGAATTAGGAACACCCTTAAAATCACTCATATAGACATAGTCACATTCATTCCTGTGCCTTTGTTCGTTATAACAACTCAGCTTGCCGCCGCTTCTCAGGGTATATATATCTCCTGACCTTTCGTGTTTCCAGGAAGAGGATAACAATAACTCTTCACTGCAAAAATCCGCATGGGCTAAGCCTGTAATGAGAAGAAAGAAAATGAGTGTTTTTAATATCATATATTCTTAGTTGCATGTAAATGAATAAAGTTACAATTTACTCAACGTTTAAATAAACCTCCGAGGAGTTCCGGCAGTCCGCTTTGGGCAATATCGGTAAGGTCTACATCCCCGTCACCGTCCTTATCCAAAAGCATATTCATAAGTCCGGATGATTGGGGTGTCTTTACCTCTATTTCAGCCTCTTCATTCCTTAGCATTTCAGACAGTGCGTTTGCATCCATATGATTTGAACGTCTTGATTTACCAAGTGCACCCATAACAAGAGGTGCTGCTACTTTTAAGATAGTTGCAATTGAATTGGCATCAAGTCCGGTGGATTTACCCAAGCTGGATTCAATTCTGCCTCTGTTTGAACCAAGAGCATGCCTTAGGATTCCATCACCCGGCCCGTTGTCGGGATTATCCAGAAGGTCATCCATATGGTCGAGAATACTTCCATCATGGTCCTTTGAAAGAGCATTTAAAAGGCTTTCGGCACCATTGCTGTTTGATGCATTTTTATTAAGTGCCCCAAGGATCAGCGGAAGTGCAATTGAAAGTGCAGAGCCTGTTTTATTTTCATTAGCACCTATTTTTTGGCTCAAACGTCCTGCGCTGTTGCTGTTGACTAATACTTCACCAAGTGTTTCAAGTAATGTTGACAATGTAGACCCCCAAATAATTAATAGTTTTTATACATTCAATCTACATTATTAATTAAGGGAATGAAACAAGTTATGTTTTAACCTGTTCCCCGTATTTAGGATCAAGGGTCAATGCTGCTATAAGACTTACAGCAGCAATTGCCATGAGATAATAAGCCGGTGATGCAATATCGCCTGATTTAGAAATAAGCCAGGTACATATAAGCGGGGAAGTACCGCCAACAAGGGACTGTGCGATATTATATCCAAGGGCAATACCACTGAACCGCATTACTGCCGGAAACATTTCAATCATTGTTGCGCACATTGGCCCAATGGCAATTGCCATAACAAATGTAAATGAAAACTGGGCGATCACTGCATGAGAGAAAATACCCTGGTCAGTCCAGATAAACATTGGATAAAGAATAATTATAAAAAGTATAATCCCGGTGGATATCAGTTTCTTTCTTCCAACTCTATCAGATAATGCCCCAAAGACAGGTATCAATAACATAAAGAACAGCATGGCGAGACTATTTACCGTAAGGGCATGGTCAATTGGAGGTTTAACTATATTGGTAATGTATGTAGGCCACCACACAAAAACCGAGTAAAAACCGGCAGCATTTATCATTACAAGGCCAATCAGGTGAATAACTTTTAAAGGCATTTTTTTAAGTACATCCTTTACAGGATTTGCAGCGATTTCGCCTTTTTCTTTTATATCCTCAAAAGCTTTAGTTTCCGGAAGCCCGTTTCTCATCCACAATCCGTATATTCCTACGAGAAAACCAAATAAAAACGGTATTCTCCAACCCCAGGAACTTAGAGAACTGTCATCAAAAACAAGGTGCATAATAGTTGCTACCAGCGAACCCAGAAGAACGCCGCCAACTGCACTCATAAATGCAAAACTGCCCAGAAAACCTCTTCTATTTGGCGGGGCAATCTCAGTCATGTAAGAAATTGAACCTATTAATTCACCCCCAACGGAAAATCCCTGAATTAATCTTATAATTATCAGTAAAATGGGCGCAAGTATCCCTACGTTTTCATATGTGGGAAGAAGCCCTATCAATGTACTGGGAATAACCATGAGCAACACCGACAGCTGAAGGGCATGTTTCCTGCCCAGCCTGTCTCCTATATGGCCGAAAACAACTCCTCCAAGAGGCCTGACAAGGTAGCCTGCAGCAAATACTCCAAAGGTGTTGATAAGTGCGGCAGTGGGGTCATCCGTAGGGAAAAACTGCTTTGCAATTATCGGTGCAAAATATCCAAATACTGCAAAATCATACCACTCCAGGATATTGCCAACTACACCGCCCAGTGTGGTTTTATTTAAGAATGAAGAGAATCTACCCTGGTTTTTCAAATTTAACTCCGGTAAATAAGTTACTACTCTTCGATGGGGGTTTTGTTTGTATAACAGGAGAGGCCGAAGTACCTGCAGCAGATCTCCACTTTGTAGTTTTTGCCCTCTATCTTTTCTTCAGCATCATCGCAGTAGTACTCCGATGCATTGATATAAAGAAAACCAACTATACCTAATACCATAAATGTCATTATTAAAATACTAAGTGCTTTGCTCATTTTTACCCCGTTTTGTTGAATTAAACTTATATTTTAAATAGTATTCATTATCAGTAAAGTATTTTAGAAATAAATTTACAATTTGATGGCCGGTATGAATCGTAAACAGATACTAACCTTTATTGCTATGGGTATAGGGATACTCGTTATTGCAGCTGACCTTACCTCAATCAATGTGGCAATCCCCGCAATTCAAAAATCTTTTAATGTCAGTATTGAAACCGTTGAGTGGATGATAAGCGGATTTATGCTTGCCTTCGGAGTACTGCTCGTGACAGCGGGCAGGCTCGCTGATACATACGGTCGAAAAAAAATTTTCCTGGTCGGCATGGCGATATTCGGAACAGCATCTCTGATCGGTGGTTTATCGGAAGATGCAGGGCTATTGATTGCCATGAGGGTAATGCAGGGGGTTGGAGGATCAATACTCTGGCCTTCGGTTATAGGTATAACTTTTGCTTCAGTTTCCAGCCAGCATAAGGGACTTGCAATGGGTCTTGTATTTGGAATTGCAGGTATTGGAAACAGTATCGGGCCTCTTGTCGGGGGAATCCTTACCGAGGATATCTCATGGCGCTGGGTTCTTTTTGCAAATGTCCCTATGGCAATTATTGCCCTTATACTTACTTATTTTATTGTAGATGAGCAGGTCGGCGAAAGCAGTGAAAAATCCGTAGATTTCACCGGCATCATAACAATCTCAATTGCACTTGTTTCTTTTCTCTATGCAATTAACCAGTCAACCACATGGGGATGGTTTTCCGGAAAAACCATTGCACTTCTTGCAGTTGCAGTTGTTTCCTTATTTTTATTTTTAAAGTTTGAAAAAAACAGGAAAAATGCACTTATCCCGGCTGATGTAATGAAAAACGGCAAGTTTATGAAATACTGCATTACAATCAGCGTCCTTGCTCCGACCTTTTTTTTAATTTTTCTTTACATACCCCAGTACCTTGAAAAATTTCTTGGTTTCAGTCCCATAGAAGCAGGTGCGGGGATTGTGCCCACAGTCATAACATTTGCAATCATGTCCCCTTTTGCCGGAAAAGTATTCAATGCTCTGGGTGCGAGGATTTCAATATTCCTTGGAATGCTTATTACAGCTATAGGTACATTCGGGCTTGTATTATTTGGTTTCCAGGGCACTTATATTCACCTTGTCTTACCGTGTTTAATCTGCGGCATCGGTATAGGTATTGCCCTTGCATGTATTAACACTGCAGCAGTAGGTTCTGTAGATGAATCAAGAGCTAGCCTCGCCGGGGGCCTTACCATGCTTTTCCAGATGGCGGGCGCTGCACTCGGAATAGCAATAGTAACTACCATATTTGTGGATACATCTGCCAATGAACTCCTAAGCAGGATTTCAGAACTTGGAATTGATGTTTCAAAGTCGGGGATTGCGGAAATTAAATCATTTATAATTGGAAGCGGTACTGAGGAGACCCTAAAAGCCGGGATTGGTATAGATGCATTTAACACTCTGCTCCCCCATATTGAGGCTTCATATATAAAAGGACTCAGGATTGGGCTCGGTTTTACGGGGTTTATGCTGCTCGCAGGAACCGTTTATGCTTTTTTCAATTCAAAAGAACAGTCTTAAACAATATTCACCCATCTCATACATACCTGCATGAGATTTACATAATCCTTCCGGGTGGATTCTCTTATGAATTTCCTTATTTCACTGCTTGGAACATTGTTTTTTTCCATTTCCTTTGTGACTTTAAACATTATTTCTGTCGCATTTCCATAGGTCCCGTCGAGGTCTACCTCTATATCAGGGAAATACGGATACTGGGTATCACTTATTACCATTTCTTTCATTCCTTAATTTTTTTTATAAATCTACGGCCTAAGAATTAACCTGGATTTATATATACAAACATCCCCGGTTCTATTTTGTTGACTAAAGCGGAAATAATCAATAATTAATTTTGGTTAGTGGAATATAAAGTATGGATTAATAATTTTTAATTTATTATTTTTGATGAAATATAGAGATGTATGGGCCTGTCCACGGGTTTTACTATTATTACATCAGGATAGTCCGTATTAATTAACCTTACCTCAGTGCCGGTTTCGAGCCGCTCACATTTCTTGGTATCAAAGTACTTATTGGCTGAATCAAAATTTTGATTTTCAGAAAAACTCAACATGTTCTTATAGTTATCAAGTGTGGAGCAGGCGACATGTGGTGACTTTAATTTTATAAATACCGGATCATCAGATTTAAGCTTCTTCTCGGCTGGGAAAATATATACAAAGAGGGTTATTACAAACAGCGCAGCTATTATTCCAAAAAATATAAACTTATCTCTTAAACTCATAAGCAATAATTTTGATTATTTCATGAGGATTTGTCAATTTTTTAATACAAATATATTTAAGTGGGATTGTGATCTGAGATCCTTACTTTTGCCGTAAAAATAATTATTGCGCAGCCCTGGCCCTGTCAATCTTGAGATTTTGAATCCGGGCCTTAAGCACAGGGTCATTGTTGCTGTAAGTTACATTTAAATAAGCACTCCTGTTTATGTAGTCAGCTTTGATCGGTGTATTGTAATAAATAATCATTACCTTGGTTTTTCCATTTTCATAAACATATTTTTTTGTACTGTTGTCCATCTTCTCTACCAATGGTGGTTCTTCGAATGTTTCTTCCAGGAATATTGTTTCTTCCCTGTATTTTTTATGCACATCTTCAGCGGGTGATTTCTTTTTTGCGGCAATTTTATAAGAAGCATTTGTTAAAAGGTTTTCAATAAACAGAAGGTCGTAAGTATTGTCACTATCAATATTTTTATAAGTTAATGTTTGTGTAAGTGTGCCGTAAACAAGTTTATTTTCAGAAATCTTAAGCGGCGGCCCACTAACTGACATAACTTCTTCCTGGCTCATACCCCATTCCAAATATCGAAAATCTCCTGCAGTTACGCCGAATGCAAAGATCCCGTTAACTATTAATGCCAAGATAAAATATTTCATGACTCTCCTCAACAATATTATAATCCCAAACAGTTTAAGTCTATTGTATCAAGGAGAAAAAGAGAACAAATATTTTAATATTTAATAATCAGGCACCCCATCACCCGGAGGCTCTTCATTAGCCTCATCGGCTCTACCGACTTCACTGGTTTCCTGGTTGTTCGTGTCACTGTCCTGAACCAGCCAGTCGCAAGAAGCCATTGAGAAGATGAAACAGGCAAGCAGGAAAAAAGAAATATATTTCATTTATTACTCCTAAATTAACTATTAACTTATAATAGCAAAAAAGGATAAAGATCGAAAATATATAATTTTATGAATGTATAAAGTGAAATAGGGCTCAAAGATAACTCCCGGTATAATATATTCTTTAATTGTTACTTTTTACATTCTAGTATTTTATGATTCAAAGAGAAAATAATATTAAGAGGAAACTTATGAAAATATGTTCTATGATTTTAACAATAGCATTAATATCAATTATAAATTTATCTTGTGAAAGTGAGAATAATTCAAATGCTGCCGACAGTCCTCTTCAGATAAAAGTTGTAACAATTGTGACTTTCCAGGATTTAGAGGCTCTGAGTACACCCAACTCTGGGGAAGCTTTCTGGTGGTACACCGATGGTGCTCTTGATAATGAGATTGAACTACCAGGTGGATACGCCCCGGTTTATACAAATGACAGCAGAGACCACTTATTAATAATAACAGGTTCGGGGAAATCAAACGCTGCGTCTTCCATTATGGCACTTGGTCTAAACAACCGGTTTGACCTGAGTAAAACTTATTTCCTGGTAGCAGCTATTTCAGGTGGCCGGCCTGAGGTAACAACTATCGGGTCAGCAGTCTGGGCAAAGTGGGTTGTTGATTCGGGACTGGCATCTGAAATTGACCCCAGAGAACTTGATGAATCAATAGAATTTCCTTTTTTCAGGCTTGGATGTACAATCCCGCAGTTCTGTATGAATGCCTTTAGTACAGGTTCTGAGATATACGAACTTAATAGCGATTTAAGACAATGGGCTGCCCAGTTAAGTGGTGAAATACAACTCTCTGATAGTGAATCCGTACAGGAAATTAGAAACAAATACTCTCAGGATGCAGCAAGGCAAAAAGCATCAGTTCAGCTTGGCGATGCTGCCGAGGCAGATACATTATTTCATGGCGAAATCTTATCTGGCTACCTGACATGGTGGTTAAGTAATTTTACTGAAGGTGAAGGCGCTTATTACACAACTTCATTTGAAGATACCGCAATTGCTACAGCACTAACGAGACTAGATAGTGCAGGTATTGTAGATTTCAGCCGTTTTATGCTGCTCAGATCTCCGAGTAATTTTGACCAGCAATATGACGACCAGACTGCATTGGAATCACTTGAGGTATCAGTTGGAGGCGGTATGCCCGATGGCTCTATATTAGCTTTTGAAAATGTGTATCTGGCAGGTTCATCTGTCGCAAATCATATACTTGAGAATTGGGAATCATGGGAAAATGGTGTACCACCATTAAATTAAAGAGATGGAGTATGTTAAAGTTTATAGAAATTTACTAAAGAAAGATAAAATTCCCGACCCATATTATTAACTAAAACATATATTTTGTTATGAGCTATCGAACTATTAGCAGTGTAATATTTTTTATTATTTTAATTTTTGGCTTCCTATGGTTAAATTCGAACATTAATGATTATTCAAAACAACTCAAAAATTATATTAGAAAAGAGTATCAAACTAACTACTATAAAGAATTAGATTTTGATCGTAATTCGTTTACTTTAAATCTCAAAGATCAAATCAAAATCAAAAACATATTTGAGAAAAAAGATATTTCTTCCTACTTTTCAAAGTATAAAATCAAAGAAAATAAGATTGTTCATTATGGGGAGTTATCCGATAAAGGAAGGAACGTATATAACACTTTTTATACCTCCCAAAACTCAGTACTACTTGAAAGAAACAAAGTAAATTTTTTATTTGAGGGTGAATTCGGAAAACTATCTTCAACTATAAATTATTACTATGACCAGTCAGATGAGAGCATTGGATCAAGGGCGATAGTTTCAAATAAAGATATAGATGGTGAATATCCAACAATTAGTAATAAATACGAAATTAGGGATAAAAAATTACAAATTATTAGTTTAGTAAGAATAATAAAAGTAAAGAATAATCAGTATTTATTAATGTCAGCACAATATAAATTCCCTACATGGGAAATTATTAAACCAGTTAAACATAGTAATAGTGGCGGTATTCTAAGTGGGGCTGAAAATGGAAAGCACAAATACTATAAATCAATTAAAGCTGTGAAGGCTATAACTTCTCCTGATCTAAAAATTAACAAGAATAATTTTGGATTACCTGACAAATTTAATTTAGATGATTATATGGATACCCCAACAAGCCCTTTTTCAAAAGATATTAATACTTTCAATAAAAATAATACTAAAATTATTGACGATAAGAATCTGGAAATTGTTCACGATATTGTAAATCTTCACTACGATTACAATCATTTAATAAGACAAGACATCTGGGATGGTGAGAAATTAATAGAAACCAGATGGTTAGAATACGAATGGACAGATTTGGATAAAGATTTATTTAAATTTGATAAGAAAAGCACTTTATACAAAAAGAATAATAATTAAGTATCTGTGGAAATCCAGATCATAATATAAGGCAACCTACCCTTTAATCCATAGTGTTGAAATAATATTGACAAACTTCTTTTACAGATATAATATATCTGCATATAAGGAGAAAAATTATGAACCATACAACAACCCGTCCAAACCATATGAAATACTCAGGAGAGTTAGCACTAAAGCTGTCCGAAGTAAGCCAGTTAATTAAAGAAAGCAGCCTGGACATTGATTTAATTAATCTCGTTAACATCAGGGCATCTCAAATTAACGGATGTACGTTCTGCAACGATATGCACGTTAAAGAGGCAAAGATTAATGGCGAAAGAGAATTACGTATTTATCATATCTCTACATGGAAAGAGTCCTCACTTTTTACCGCTAAGGAAAAAGCGGCTCTTGCATGGACCGAAACCGTTACAAATATATCTTCCGGTCCGCCTTCCCAGGAGCTTTTCGAAGAGGTCAGCAACCATTTTTCTGATAAGGAAATTTGTGATCTTACCTATGCTATTTCTACAATTAACGCTTGGAACCGCCTTGCTGTTTCACTTTTAATGCAGCATGGTGAATTAGACTCCATATATGGCCTTGATAAAGCAGGACTGAATTAAATTGATATTAGGAAACCAGATTGAGTGGGCATTACATTGTATGTCGATATTAGCAGCTTTACCAAAAGACAAAAGGCTTGCAACCAGGGATCTGGCACATTTTCACGGAGTCCCCAAGGAATATCTTCTAAAAGCATTACAGCAACTCTCAAACGCAGGGCTTGTTGATGGGAGTATTGGGAAAAGCGGTGGTTATAAGCTTGCAAAACCAGCTGACAAAATAACTTTCCTTGATGTTGTTACAGCAATAGAAGGAAACAAATCAACATTCAACTGTACAGAGATCAGGCAAAATTCACCCTGCAAAATCCCAAAATCTGCATTTAAAAAACCCTGCCAGGTATCAAGGGTTATGTACAAAGCCGATGAAGCATGGCGGGAGGTATTAAGGGAAACCACTATATTAGACCTGGTAAAACAGGTCGAATCAGAAGTACCCGAAGAAATACTGTCAGAAAACAGATCGTGGATTGAGGAAAGGATTAAAAGTTAGAATTAATCCTCTATGTCATCTCGAACGCAAGTGAGAGATCTATCATTTCTTAATTACCCAATTATCCAGAATAAAATAAAGGGTAACGTTCCTTTTTTTCCCTTAGGATAATTTAATTTTCCGGAATACTTATCTCCACTTTGTTTACATAACCTGTAAATTCAGAATCCTTCACGTTTTCGAAAACGGAATCAGCAACTTGAGTAGCATCGTCTTTAGCAACATCCGCAGTTTCATCTGCCGAGAAAACAGCGGGCTGTGTTTTTTCTATTCTTCCTTCAGCAACTTTTTTTCCGTCAACATATAACTTTGCCAGTCCCCCTTTGCCCGTTCCACCACCATCGTAAGCAAATTCGAGTTTGATTTCAGCATTTGGGTTATTAATTGCGGTTGGAGACTCTATGGTATAACTTTCCAAACCGAAATAGTTGTAAGTATAGGCAGGTTTTCCATTATTCATATATAATGCCCATCCGCCAAACTTTCCTCCCTGGCAAAGAATTATTCCTTTATCATTTCCTTCCAGGCTCACGTCGGCAACAATTGTTTTAGAGTTGTTTTTAATGTTTAAAAATGTGTTCTCTAATATTCCGTCCATACCATCAGCAAGTGTTAAAGACTTTCTGTCACCCATTAAATCAGGGCGTCCGGCTATAGATGCGTTAAATCTTTCGTATAAACGGTCATCCAAGGGATAAACGTTATTAGCAATAGCTTCTTTTTCAAAAAGATCTTGTAGTTCTTTTAATTTCTCAGGATTTTGAGATGCCAGGTCATTTACCAGGCTAAAATCATTTTCAATGTTGTATAATTCCCATTGTTCTTCCTGAAATGTATTCAATGGTTTCCCTTCCCAGGGTATTATGTGTACTACTCGGGCCATCCATCCGTCACTGTAAATTGCCCTGTTGCCAAACATTTCAAAATATTGAACAGTATGCCGGTCTGGAGCATTTTTATCTTTTGCGGCATAAAGCATGCTTACTCCGTCCATAGGTATCTGCTCTACGCCGTTTATAACTTTTGGCTCTGGTAATCCGGTTGCTTCAAGTACTGTAGAAGCAACATCATTTACATGATGCCATTGTGAGCGAATTTCTCCTTTTGCTTCAATGCCGGCAGGCCAGTGCATTATCATTCCGTTTCTGGTGCCCCCAAAATCTGCAGCCATTTGCTTGGTCCATTTAAAAGGCGTATCCGTAGCAACAGCCCATCCTGCAGCCATATGCGGGAAAGAATTTGGGCCGCCCCAGTCATCAGCATGTTTAAGCATGCTGTCAACTGTCTCTTCATCAAATATTCCATTAAGGTGTACAAGCTCATTATATGTTCCTTCGAGCCCGCCTTCTGCACTTGATCCGTTATCGCCCATGATATAGATAAATAAAGTGTTATCTAATACCCCAATTTCATCGATGGCATCAACGAGTCTTCCCACTTCTACATCAGTATGTTCTGTAAAACCGGCAAATGTTTCCATCTGTAATGCAAACAGTCTTTTTTCATTTTCATTCAACGATTCCCATGCTTTTATATCTTCGGGCATAGGTGCTAACTGTGCGTTTTGCGGTATAACACCCATCTCTTTTTGTTTATTAAATGTTTCTTCGCGCATTTTTTGCCAACCGCTTTCAAATTTACCTTTATATTTTTCAATCCATTCCTTTGGTGCATGATGCGGTGCGTGTACGGCGCCTGTTGCGTAATAAATCATAAAGGGCTTGTCGGGTGTCATTGCCTGCTGAAATTTGACCCATTTAATAGCTTCATCAGTCATGTCGGTTGTAAAATGGTAATCAGCATCATCCTTCTTAGCAACTTTAGTAACACCATCAAAAATCACAGGGTCCCATTGATTTGTTTCACCACCTATAAAACCATAAAATTTATCAAACCCGGAATTTGTAGGCCATCTGAAATAAGGGCCGGAAACAGAAACTTCCCATGTGGCAGTTTCATGCCATTTACCAAATGCGGCAGTACTATATCCATTCTGTCTTAGTGTTTCGGCAAAATATTTAGCATTATCAGGCCTGATTCCCTGGTTTCCCTTAAATCCCGTTGCAATCTCCATCACCGAACCAACATTTACATTATGGTGATTTCTTCCTGATAGGAGAGATGCCCGGGTAGGTGAACAAAGGGCAGTTGTATGAAATCGATTAAATCTCAAACCGTTGTTAGCAAGCCTGTCGAAGGTTGGGGTTGAGATTGGCCCGCCAAAAGTAGTTGTTGCGCCAAAACCTATATCGTCAATTAAAACCACTACTATATTTGGAGCTCCTTCCGGTGCTGTTACCTCAAAATGGTCAGGCTTTTTAACGTTTCTGGCATCCATTTCGGTTACCGTTGGTTGAGCTGGCGGCTGTATAGGAAGAACTGTCCTGTCCTGGCCATCTGCCGAAGAAGTAGTTTTGTCGTTTTGAGAAAAAGAATTGACGCTGAAAATTAAAGTAATAAAAAACAAGATTGATAATAATTTATATTTCATTTTGTCCCCTTATTTTTAAATAAATTCTGGTAATAAAAACAAATAATATAATATCGACTTACTTCAATATTAATAGTGTTAATATTGCATAAATATACAAGAATCAGCATTTAAGAAACCCTGCCAGGTAGCAAGGGTTATGTACCAGGCCGATGAAGCATGGCGGGAGGTATTAAGGGAAACCACTATATTAGACCTGGTAAAACAGGTCGAATCCGAAGTCCCTGAAGAAATATTATCGGAAAACAAGCAGTGGATAGAAGAAAGACTTAAAAGTTAACACTAAGTCCTTGTCATCCCCTATCTAAAAACCAACTTACTGACATAGAAAATCTGTACAAGTGTCACTACCAGTGCACTGGCTGTCATCAGTACAGCAGCCACAGGGTGCACGATCAGGGTGTTGGTCATTAGTACAGTCCGTATCAAGCAGACAATAGCTCTCAGGGGGCATACCGCCAAAAGGAGCAGTGTTACAAATTTCGTGGGGCATTGCCTGGTTCTCTGAACATGGAAATGGTGCATTTGTCGCGTCTTCATAGCAGACATTTGGACATGGGGCGGCCATATTGAATTCCGGGACCGTACAGTACGATACTGGGTTAGGATTCATTGATGGACACCATTCCACAATATATTCACTTACAGCCTTTTCACGGCAAACAAACTGGGGTCCGCTTGTAGGGGTCAAATAGCCTGTTGTACAATCTGCCTGGAGACTTGTTGGCATATCGGTACAGATCAGAGAAGAAACGCATCGACACTGAAGTGTATTGGTACTTCCTTCTGGGCAAGCCGTACCATCCCATTTCGGTAAGGCACAGCTGGTACCGGCCGTATTTTGCATTGCAAGAATCCTTACGGGAACGTTAAAAAATACAGGTGGTTGATTAGCATTTGTAGAGATGTCGTAGAATACATCACCATCAGAGCTCACGGTAAATTCCACCCTGGTTCCACTGCCACATTCAGGACTTCCTGAATTGCTGGCGGAAAAAGCGTTGGGGACATTACCAGCGGGAAGCTGAACAGTACTATTCTCTACCAATGTACAGCTGGAGCCTGATGCATCGGTCATGTATACAGTCACGTCACCCATACAGTAGTTATTGAAAGTTACCATCACATTAGACATCTCACCATTTAATGGGGGTGTCCCGTCTAAATCGTCACTATTATTATCACCTTCACCGCATCCGGCCATGTTTCCAAATACGATAAGAACAAATATAGAACAGATGCCAATGGCTTTTATGAATTTATATTTATACATTTTTTATCCCCCAATATGAGAATCAGACTTAAACAATGAACTAATAGAATGATACCATCAGAAAGGAAATAATTTTCTACACACGTCAAAGTTAGAAATACATACTTGTCATCTCGAACGCATTTGAGAGATATTGATGTTAACCCAGGGATTGCTTCATTTCATTCGCAATGACACCAATTTATATAAGTCGAATAAAAGGACCCTACTCTTCGATCTTCAAATATAACTACCTATCTCCGCCAGAACCTTTAATCTTATTTCTATCCATTCTTGATTGTAGTTTGTCTATATTATTTTGAAGAATCACTTCAAGTGAAGTATCGAGATAGTTAATCAGGCTTTTTAGCTTGATATAGAATTCCTGTGTTTGATCTTTATCAGAATAAAAAATAGTTGGAAGCTCATTAATACAGGTTAGAAAATCGTTTACACCTGAAAACTTATCAAGTGAATTGTCTTCAATATTATCAAGAGACAAAAGAAAATCTTCAGAATCTCTTTCATGGGAAATTGCAGAGAGATACCACATAATATCACCCAGCTCAGAAATCATATTGCCCTTTCTTTCAGAAGTTATTTTACCTTCATCATCTCTTATAACTCTTTTTGCCTCTCCAGCCAGCTCCCCTATTTCTGAAAGCAGGCCAAGCTCAGCATATAAAGGATTGCTCCCACTGTTCGGATAAACTGCAAACTTCCACATGCTTTTTCTATATTCACTTAAGTTCATTTAGTCCTAACCTTATTTTTTTTTAATACTAATGGAATATTAGATTTTATCTTGAGATAAGTGATAAATGCAACAACGGTGTAACAATGAGTTCACTACAGTTTGAATTTATTAGATATCGGGGCGAGAGGACTCGAACCTCCGACCTCAGCATCCCAAATGCTTTTTCAACGTATTTAACTTTAGTTACTAAATATGTATCTAATAGTAATTTAATTAGTATTAAATTTGATTATCATCAATAATTACAAGCTAAATATTAGTTAGCTATTTTAAGAACTTGTTCTAAATTTATACTAAATCAAGACTAAATAAATAGTACGTAGATCTAAACATTTGTAGAAGAAACTGTAGAAAAAAAGTAGATTGATTTTCCTAGAATTATTATTTAGAAAGGGGTCAATGGGACAATAGGTTCTGATATATCGATAGATACCTAGACTAACCCCAAAGGGGAAAATCAATTAACAAAAAAAG
>JAJCZQ010000008.1 GCA_029262335.1 Deltaproteobacteria bacterium | reverse complement strand
TACTTCCGTATTATTTTATGCTTTTGATCTTAGAGAAAGGGAAACTTATGTTCAGTTTACATTCCCTCTTTCAGATTCGGGTGCATTATCCCATGTACAAATCTTCGATGTAAGTAACAACTGCAATGAAAATAATTTCTTTGATGTTTACACTCCCAGCGATACACATATTTATAATTTAAGGAACATCC
Organism: Deltaproteobacteria bacterium; assembly: GCA_029262335.1. Lineage (GTDB taxonomy): Bacteria > Desulfobacterota_D > UBA1144 > Nemesobacterales > JAJCZQ01 > JAJCZQ01. The sequence goes on along the minus strand of JAJCZQ010000008.1, from coordinate 50,581 downwards.
AGACTAACGACGGAAACCCTTCAGGTGTGGTTTTACCTAATAATTCATATGGGATAGTTGTAATTACATCTGTTAGATTGGTACCTGGACCAATACCTCAAGCCGGAATTGGTAATTTTAGAATTTTAGATAACAACGGATACGAGTATAGAACAAATGCTGTACAATATTCAAATACAGTTGGCACAGAAGGTATAGATCAAGGTCAAATTAGATCTTCTTATTTTAATTTTAATACATTAGGTGGTGTTACTTTATCAGACATAATGGGTATTTCGGTTCTTAGGGTTGAGTCAGAAGGTGCAATTTCTTTTGAATGGCAAGCTCTTCCTGTTCAGGAAGTATATTATCCTTTTGATGTAGATATTTACGACCTTAATGAAGTACCATTTTCATGTAGGGACGTTGTATTTTCGTGTGTTAATGATGAAAATCCACTACTTGAAGAACTACTTGAGAACTCCGGAACAAGTGTAGCAAGTTTTGAGTATGGTATTAACAATGCAATCCCACACACTAAAAGTGGAGAACTATTATGTCCCGGAAATAATATCTCTAATGGAACAGTTGTGCTTACTCCGGAGAGAATATTTTCAAATAATGCAAATGCACTAAGTTTTTTTACGGCTTTTATAGGCCTTAATAATGGAAATGGAAGGGGAAGTATGGATTCCATTTGGAGCTTTAACTGGGTATCAGAAGGTGTTCTGCCACTTGTTGGGGATTAATATAAAAAATATTTTTTAGTATTTTAATTTACAAAATAATTTCAGGGAGCAGTGATTCAGGTCATATAGTTATGGTAACCTGAATCTATTGCTTAAGGAGTTAATTCAAATCTATATTTAGTAGAAGTTTCCCACCTATAGCTATTATTACACTCCTTTTTTTATTTCTGATCTTAAGAATCCCAACAATCCCAGCAACTTACAAAAATCAGTAGAGATCAATTGCACTTAAATTATATCGCCTAGATACTTTACGAAAATATCTATTTAGAGTCATTATCCCGATTTCCACGATTCAGCAGCACACCCTAATGATGGGGTCACCGGGAAATAGTTTGGAACAGTTAATTTAAAACTCCAGAATATCACCGTCCAACGGAATTAAAAGATGATCGGCGCTTACGTGGTGCTTATCCGCAACATTCCTCAGGCTGTCTCTTGTGATCTTGAAGATATCCATACTTTCCATATGTACTGCAACAATCTTTGCATCCGGTGCAAATTTACAAAGGGCAAGTGTCTGCTCGGTATCCATTACAACGGGAGGCGCATTGCCAAACCGGTCGCCGCTTGCATGAATAATTATTACATCTGGTTTATTTTCAGAAATTACGTTTTCTACTTCCATGTAAAACACTGAGTCACCAACCCAGTAAACAGTCGGTTCATTTTCACTCTTTATTATAAATCCCGAAACCTCCCCCATCTGTTTATGCCAGAGGTTATCACCGTGCCTTCCGGGGGTCCTTGTGATTTTAATACCTTCCCAGTCGACTGAATCTTCAATAGCTTCTACATTTTTAAGTCCTACGCTTTTAATATTTTCTGCATCCACAGGCGGGCAAAAAACTTTTAAATCCCTTGTTAACACTTCCTGCGCTTTAGGGTCAAAGTGGTCAAGATGAAGGTGCGAGATAATACAGGCATCAAGTCCATTCAGAATTTCTTCAATTGACATTGGCAGGTCCACAAGAGGGTTAGGTGACCTCCCTACAAAGGAGTCATATTTATATTTTTCTTCAAGCATAGGGTCAGTAAGTATTGTTTTCCCCGCGTACTCTATTCTCATCGTGGCATTTCTTAACAGCTGTAGCTTCATTTTGAATATCCTTTTGAATAAGTTCTTTTTGACCTTTAAAACTTACACAATCTAAAAAAAATTATAGCAATTTATTACTTATTTTTATATTATAAAAGAAACAGGAGGGACAAATGAATATATATAAATTCTCCAGGATTTTAATCGTAATTACTTTGGTACTTACCGGCTTCGGGATGCAAAATGCATATTCCGATAGTGCTGAAGGTAAAAAGGCTTCCGACGTTTATCTTGCTTACCTTACTTCAGCCCAAAAAGCTGATTCCTTCGATGACATTACATCTTACTGGGCAGGCTGGATGTCAGAATCTTTTGACAGGGGATCAGATGAGCAGAAACAAGCCAGGCTTGAAAGACTAAAAAAATCTGCCAATGACAAGAAAGATATAAAAATTGTCAGCACTGCTAAAGAAGGTGAATTCTGGGTGATAAATCTCAGTTCGGTCTATCCGGATGGGCAAAAGATGAAAGGGCAGGTAAAGATGATCCAGGAGAATGGCAAGTATTTAATTGAAGAAGAAATGTGGACTGCCGATTTCAGCGATGAATAGATACTACTAAAGTTTATCGCAATTCATTCATATGCAAACAATTACCATTTACATAAAATTTTAATTTGTTATAATAATTATGGACTTTACAGGTCTATATTATCTTTTAAAGGGGATACTTAAAAATGAGTGACAATTTCAGAAAAATACTTGAAGCAAATATTAACTATTCCAAAAATTTTGGCAATAAATCAGAATTTCATGCACCTCCCAGAAGAAAAATCGCAATTCTTACCTGCATGGACGCAAGGCTCAACCCTTCGAGTTTTGCAGGTCTCCAGGAAGGAGATGCCCACGTAATAAGGAACGCCGGCGGAAGAGCAAGCCGCGATGCAATAAGGTCGCTGGTAATTTCATATAAATTGCTTGGGACAGATGAATGGTATGTAATTCATCATACTGACTGTGGTATGGCATCTTTTACAAATGACATAATGGTAAAAAATTTCTCCAGTGATGAGGAAAAGCGAATCCTTAAAGATGATATCAAAGCAGCGAAAGCAGCAAAAGAACTTGACTGGCTTACATTTAAAGACCCTGCCGAGAGCCTGATAGATGATGTTAAGACAATAAGAGAAAACCCGATGGTTCCCGGTTATATCCCAATATATGGACTTTTATTTAATGTAAAAACAGGAAGGCTCGAAGAGGTAAAAGAAGCTAACGAAGCTGGTGAGGTTGTAGAAGTTACGACCTGACAAAATTAATAAGCGGCTCGAAATTAAACTTGTCTGCGTCTTTAAGCGCCCTTATATAAACCTTTCTAACCTTACTTTTATGAATAAGGTCCACACCCCCGCCCCAGGTAAACCTCTCTGTTTTAAGCAAGTTTTCCATAAGCAGGTCTGTAATTAATCTGGAAAGCCTGCCATTGCCGTTTACAAAGGGGTGAATAAATACAATTCTCTGGTGAAATCTCACACCTATCTCATCACAGCTGAAAGTTTCATGTTCAATCCAGAGCTTAACATCTTCAAACATATTCCTGAGGTCAGTAGAAATCTTCCACCATTCCACACCTATATTCATATCGGCATGCCTGAAATGGCCTGCATACTTCCAGACCTGTCCAAACATCTTAATATGCAGCTTCCGTAGAAAATCCTGATTGAGGATATTTACAGGTTTTGTCTTTTCAAGCCATATCATGGCCTCTTTAATGTTCTGGTACTCCCATCTGTTCAGGTCTTCCCTGTCGTTTACATGGATTAATAACAGGTCCCTTGCTTCATCAGGGTCAATAGGCGTTGCCCCAAAGCGAGTATCTTCATGCATAGTTATTTAGTCCCATAATGTTCTGGGCATTTTTTCAACCATTTTTGTTACATCATCATTTATTAATTTTTCAATATTTTCTTTTTTAATGTTCTGTTCTTCGAGGCTCATTGTCCTGTCGATCCTTTTCATTCTGTCTCTTGCTACCTGTTCCGATTTAGTCCTTACAGTGTTTTCCAGGCTGGTCCTTGGAACAAAACCGTACACAAATATGCAGTCCATCCCTTCGGCAACTTTTCTGAGTGTTTTTATAGTGATAGATCCGGTTATTTCATCCTGCTCTATTCTTGATATACTTTGTTTTGTTACACCTACACGGTTAGCCAGCTGCCGGCCGCTCATATTTAAACCACTTCTTATGGCCTTAATCCAGCCCAATGGAGGGGGGGTAAAGTACTTTAGGACTTTAAGTTTATCTAAAGTTTCGTCCAACTGCTCTCTTACTACTTTTTTGCTGATTTTCTTCATTGTCAATATATATTATGACAACAATACTTGATGTGTCAATACTTATATTGTCATACTAGCATAATCAACCACCAACCACACTTTCAGTGTACTACTTTTCAAATACTTAAGTCAATTCTTTTAATGCCGGGCCGTTTTCTTCCCAGTTGTATCCGTCAAACTGCAATATATCTATTTTTTTGAAATCTGATTTATCAATACATCTTAAATTTACGCTAAAACCATGAGGATTAGACCTTGGAATATAAAAAGACTTGATTCCGCAAATCTTGCAAAACCTGTGTTTGGCTGTGTGTGTATTGAATGTATAGGTCGTTAGGACTTCGTTTCCTTCGAGGAGCTTAAACCTGGAGGCAGGAACAATAAGATGAATGTATCCGGTCATACTGCATATGGAACAGTTACATTCCAGGGCTTCAATATTATCGGGAAGTATTACTTCAAACCTTACAGCACCGCAGTGGCATTTCCCTTTATGAGTGCGAAGCTCCATAAATATTAAGTTTACTTAAAGAACAAAAAAAATTAACTATAATATAATAGAACTTATTTCAACAAGTTCTATTTCAAATACGAGGTTACGTCCGGCAAGTACATGATTTGCATCAAGTGTTAACACCTCATCTTCAATCTCTACTATTGTAAAATTAATCTTTGAATTATTACCACTGTGATTTGCACTAAGCTTTTGGCCTATTTGAGGGTCAGCATCTGGGGGCAGTTTGGTTTTATCAATCTTAATAACAAGTTCTCTTTGATATTCCCCGTAGGCTTTATCAGGAGTAATTGTTACGGTTTTACATTCCCCGGGCTCCATACCAACTACAGCCTCATCAAAACCCTGGATTACATTGCCGCTTCCAAGTTCGAATGGCAGGGGTTGACCATCCTGTGAAGTATCGAAAATTTTTCCGTCTTCAAACTTACCTGTGTAATGTACTGTTACTCTATCTCCACTTTTTGCCTTTGCCATTTTTTAAATCCTTTAATTATATTCCTTTATTTTATCACCGTATTTTTTTGCTTCGACTATCTTACCTCTTTTTTCTGAGCCTTTCGCATAAATTGTGCATTTATTTTTCAGCTCGTCACGTGTAAGATCAAGATTTTCATCTGATAAAAGCCCGGAATCAAGCATTTTTTCCAATGAATAAATTCTGTATTTATCAAGGCCAGGCTGGTTTGAAAGCTGATCATCCCTGCCCCCGTGTTTTACTGTTAAGGAAAGAGGTATAAGTTTCACCTCATTTTCCAGTGTTGCCCTTAGAAAAAAATCATAATCCTCACAGGCGGGCATATTTTCATCAAACATTCCAATTTTAGAAAACAGTGATTTTTTTACAACAAGTGTGGACATCCCTATGCAGCATAATGGCACGCAGTGTCTGTATATTTTTCCGCAATATCTCCTGTACTTGTCCTTTTGTTTTAGTTCCAGGCCATTCCTCACCCATGTTTCTTCAGTATGAAAAAGAAAAATCTCCGGGAATTTGATTACAGCTTCATTTGCCTGCTCCAGTTTATTGCTTTGCCAGCAGTCATCAGAATCAAGAAAGGCTATATAAGTACCCCTTGAATTTTGAATACCTGTATTTCTTGCATGTGATACTCCCCGGTTAGCGGTTCTTATATATGTCAGGCCCTTTCCTAGATAATCTTCCATAAGCAAAATAGTAGAATCCGTTGACCCGTCATCTACAACAATCAGTTCGTAATCTATAAAGCCCTGGTTTAATACAGACTCTATCGATTTTCTAAGTAATTCTTTCCTGTTAAAGGTTGGTATAACCACGGAAAATAACGGATTCATTTCAGTCCTTTGTTTCTTCGAGAAGTTCCCTGCTGCCAGGCCTTTTCTTTTTTTCTTTATCTTTTTTACTCTTTATCACCTGGTTGGGCTTTTGAGGTACCGGCTTCCTGACTTTTATTTTGTCTTTCTTCTTTTTTTTAACCATTTCTAAAATTATAACAAAAATTATTAAAAGATATGACTCTTATTCGTAAAGTTATTCTCTAACTATATTAAATGCAATAATATAAGCAGTTATAAAGTCAATTTAATGCTATTATTATTGTTAGGTCAATAAATAGTAGAACTAATAATTATGAGTAGCAATATAGAACTAAAAAAGGTCTCTATGGTACTGCTTGATATAAGCGGCTACACATCTTTCATTAAGTGGCATGATATGAGTTTATTACATGCCGAACAGATCATTTCCGAACTCCTTGAATCAGCTATAGAGTCACTAGACGGGATACTGACTCTAAACAAACTAGAGGGAGATGCTGCCTTTCTTTACACCGAGGTTGAAGAATCAGACACAATAATACCAAAAAATATTATAGAGCAGGTAAATATATCATTTGAACGTTTCAATGCGAGGCAAAAAAAATTAATTGGCTCCGGAGAAGGCGGCTGTCCATGCGAGGCGTGCTGTAAAATCGACCAGCTAAAACTAAAAGCTGTCCTGCACAATGGAGAAGTGGCAATCAAACGTATGAGGCAGTTTGAAGAACTTGCAGGAAAAGATGTAATTATTATTCATCGCCTGCTGAAAAACAGTATTGATAAGAATGAATATATCTTAATTACCGACAATTTTTATCAGCTCAGCGGAAGTGGAAACTATACTTCTCCTGATATTCGAAGCGAACACTGTGAGGGAATCGGAGACGTCAAGGTAATTGCCCTTTATCCTGAAACAGATGAAATACAGATACCCGAATCAAAGAGGGTGAGAAGGTTTTCGGGGTTTGTTGAATCTATGCGCCTTTGGAGAAAAACACTTTTAAAAAGAGTAACAAACTCCAAGCCCGGCTATAAAAACCTGCCAAAGTAGTTCTAAATAGTTATTTACCGGATTAATATTGAAGCATTTCCTGTTGCCATATCGTTAATAACAAGGCGGTCTTTTAATTCCCCTACCCCAAGAAAATCCAGCAGGTACGGAGGGAGATTTCTGTAGCGCAGCCTTGCTTCGACTTTTATTGGCCCCTTTGTATTTCGAGGTAAACTCACAGGATAGATGCCTGATTTTGGTTCAAAAGGCATTAAGTTGTTCTTTATTATATCAAAAGCCTTAAACGGCAAAAGAACTTCTTCATAAGTTCCGTCATCGTAAATACCTTTAACAAATTTTGACTGAAAGTTAATCAGGTATTCATCCAGGGGTACTTCCCCTGTCTCAACAGCATGGCTGTGATTATTTCTTAGGTCCTTATTACTGTCCAGGTCCCCAGAAACGAATAACACATTGTCATCCGCGTCCTTTACAACTATTTCTATCCACACCTGCCTCTCTGCAGTAAAACCGGTTGGAATACCATGGCCTGCACCAGTATTCGTAACTTTTACTTCCACAGGAAATTCTGACCCCTTTCTTACCGTATCCGGTGCAATTATTTCAAGCGTGGCACAGTTTTGGAGAAGATAGTTCTTTTTTTCCAGGTAATCCATCTGAATTCTTTTGTTTTCTTCGATATTATCGGGATAGGGAAAATCATCAATTAAATGATTATCTGGCCCAATCATGGAATGGTTTGAAAGGGGCCGTTCGGGCAGTTTTTTTCCAAACATAATCGCGGCAGGCCCCATTACTTTTTCCTGGTCTGCTACTCCGGGTAGCGCACGCATATGGCAGTCCTGGCATGTAATATCTTTTTCGGCATATACACTCTCCTGCCACTCGGTAAATGCTTCCTCAATCCTAAGGTCTTTTGAATCAACCACATCATGACATGAACCGCAAAATTGTGATGACTGGAGGAAGTCTGCCTGTACGCTCCTGTGTTCGGAATTTCTGACTGCTTTAGGGTCGCCTTCCTTACCGGAACCAAAAGGCCCGTATTTTGTCCTTCCGGGAGCTAGTGGAATGTCGCCGCTTACAAGACCGTGATTTTTTTCAATTATGTGACAGGAATCACACTGGACTCCCATCAGCGAAATATCAGCCCTATCCTCATTAGGTGTTAATGCACCCTCGCCTATTGCAATACCAATTGGCGTATGGCACTTTACGCAAAATGTTCCAAGGCCCGTATTCTTTACTGCTTCATTAAATGCTACAAATACGGGGCTTACCTGTGCATAAGCATGCATGGAACCAATCCATTCGTCGTACTGCCTCTGGTGGCACTGCCTGCATTCCTGGGGACTTCCAAAATCTGATGCTGTAGGTTGAAACTTCCCGAATGAGTCATCAAGTATATGTATCGGTATAAAAACAATAAGCCCTACCGTTACAAGCAGATGAACTGCAAGCCATCCCTGGAACAGCGGCCTGTATTTCATCTGGCTAACTGACTGGGATTCCAGTTTTACCTTTTTCTCAAGCAGGTTTACAGCTTCTTCAAATTCATCTTTTTCATCGTCCGGTATTATCTCAGAACTGGACCTGATCCCGTCCCAGTATCCGGATTTTGCAGAAATAAGGGATGGAGTATTTAGTTCAGTTCCTATTATTTTTTGAAATGGTTTGGATTTGCCAGCCAGAATACCGTCAATTGAATTCATTACTTCATCGAGACGGGAAAGTATATTTTCCTGCTCAGACATCATCTTTGAAGGTACACTGGAATAGAAATATCTGCCTATAGCCCCAGTAGCAACTACAAGCACGAGGAATATGACCGCGATTGTATTATAGTCCCATCCAAATCTAAACTCTGCATGAAGGGCAACTATAAAAAGTGCTAAAATCCCAAGATAAATATGTGCCCAAAGCCATTCGTCAAGCCGCCCCGGTATCCCCCTTGCGATTCGCTTTCTGAGGGAATATGTAAGAATAAAAAGTATAAGGAGCAGTGATACTATTCCAAGGCTGTAAACAGTGCCGATCTCAATTCCCGAAATCGGAAGTGCAGGCAAAAAAGCATAAATAGCCCAGAAAACGATACCGGCCGCTATTGTAATAATAGTAAATTTTTTATGCATTTAAGACATCCATTATTGATACTTTTTCCTCTTTGAAATTATATCTTCATTATCACCAAAATACTCAATGGGATTTACCCATTTTATTGCATGAGTGGGACAGTTGTTTGTACAGGCTGTATCTGAAAATCCCATACAGTTATCACATTTTATAGCAAGTCGCTTACGATTAATTTTTGGCTTACCCTGGTCTTCTTCGTCCGTTTTGGTTTCCTGTTTTTTTCGCATTAACGTTCCGATAATATCGAACCATTTTGAACCAGAATCAGATTTTGTCGATACCATTTTTATAACATTATATGGACATCTTATTGCACAGCCCGACACTCCTATACAGTTATCATCTATAATATGGACTTCACCGGTAGGGGCGCGTTTAATAGCATCAAAGTTACATGTCAGGCATAATGGGTCATGACATACCCTACATGCAACAGGGACAGATATTTCCGCCAGGCGTGTGCCCTTCCTGTCAAGACGAGGATAACCGTGGCGTGACTCACAGGATTTCACACAGTTATCGCAGTTTATACACCTTTTAAGGTCTATGATAAGAAGGCTATCGGCCTGAATGATACCCCTTTCAACTATTGCTTCGAGTCTTTCTGCTTTTTCAGAATCTCTAAGCACCTCAAAAGTATTGAGTTTCCGGTCAATAACACTGTCACGTATCAATTCGGAAATCTCGGGGTTCATTTTAAGCAGTTCATTAAAATCATCTTTTAGAAACTGTATAACCTCGGTTTTTGTAAATGCAGATATGGTTGCACTCCTTTTCTCATCTTCCAGTAGTGCCATCTCGCCAAAATAGTTGCCGTGAGATATATAGGCTACAATTTTTTCTTTATCTTCCTGTCTTTTTGATACTTTAACAAAACCAGATCTTATTATATATAATGAATCTCCAGTATCTCCTTCATTAAAGATTATATCGCCCTGTTTATAGGTAATAAGCTTTACTCTCTCTTCAAGCTGCTCCAGTGCAGACTGGGATAATTTGGTAAAGAAAGGGACTTTTCGTAGGCAGGATTTGACGGCCCTCTCCGAATATAAGGATTCAATTGTATCATTGAAACCCGGAGATTTTTTCATCAGTTCCATTAATGTATTTGAAGGTATTTCAAGGACGGTTAGTTCATCCTTCGCAGTTACTGTCGCGTTCCGTGGCTGGCCGGAAAGAGCGGCCATTTCCCCGAAAATATTGCCTTCTTCCAGCATTGCAAGAGTCAGGTTATCGTGGCCTTCTGCATTGATACTTATTTCTACTACTCCATTCATTATGGCAAATGAAGTGTCGCCATATTCCCCCTCACGGCATAAGGCAGTTCCGGAAGGAATTTTCAGAATTGCAGAATTATTGATTAAGTAATCACAATCATCCTCGGAAAATTGTGGGAATAGTTTAACAAACGCACCTTTTTCATTTAATTCTTGCATTATATTTTATTTATAAAGGACCTTTACCCTTTTAAGTAAAGCAAAAATACTGTTTTCCGTCAATTGTTAATAAATGTATGCACGGAAAAATTATTTATATAAATTTAACATATTTTAATATGCGGCATAAGGTATATGAATTATTATAGTGGAGTTGAAAATAAAAAACCCGGCTTACAAACAAAAATAATCTGTTTGATGGCCGGGCGTAAATTTTAAATTTATTCTATTAATATAGAAAAATTAGTCAACTGATAAAATCCATGCGTCCTGGTTACCGCCGATTTTACCTTTTACTTCTACATTTTTACGTGCAGGTGTTTTTTCAAGTCTTTCAATAGCTTCAGGTGAACCGGTAACTGCATAGACACTACCTTCTTTGGTCCTTGTATCTAATACTACATGTGCATGTTCTCCATGACCATTGCAGGGGCCTGATGCGATTACAGGTTTTACTGTACCGTCTGCAACATTTGGAAGCAGGCAGATAACATTACCAACTATAATGTCATCCTCGTGTACTTCTTCTTCAGCGTTTGCTGTAAAAGAGAAGGATAAAACTACAAAAGATAATAAAAACACATAACCTAAAGAGCGCAAATTTAGATATCTCATAATTAATGACTCCTTAAAAATTTTTATTTAATTCTAAACTTACTTAATAACAATTAGAATCAATTCTAATTGTAGCAAAGATTAGCGCAATTTGTCAATTAAAAATAACCACCCGGTTTTTTGCTTTTTAAGCCAGCTCCAATAGATTAACTCTTTTTAATAAGCAGTTAACATTATTAGTTAAGATCTATACTTCCAGGGAACCATATTGTTTAAAAAAACCAGCATATTATCACTACTGTTAAGATATAAGTACTCCTTCTTACTTGGTATTGGAGCACTTACCATTGTTGACCTTGCGCAGCTTACAATTCCGCTGATTGTAGGCTGGATAATCGACACCCTTACTTCACCCGAGCCAAATCCTGCTGAAATAACAAGATATGCCCTATATATATTGGGCCTTGGAATATTTATGGCATTTTTCAGGCTGGGCTGGAGATACTTCATTATGGGCTCAGCAAGAAAAATTGAGAATTCCCTCAGAAACGAGTTTTTTCAGCACCTCCAAAGCCTCCATTATGATTTTTTCTCTTCAAAAAAAGTCGGCGATTTAATGGCACACACGGTAAACGACATTGAAACACTTAAATTCTCATGCGGGCTTGGTGTACTGGTAGCCTATGACGGAATATTCCTATTTATATTTATATTCATAACAATGCTCTTTGTGTCACCGATGCTTACTTTAATAGCTTTTATACCTTTTCCTTTACTGGCATTTTTTATGTACAAATTCGGCAACCAGATAGAAAAGAGATTTCAAAAAACGCAGGAATCATTTTCAGTACTTACTGAAAGTGCAAGACAATCAATCAGCGGCATAAAAGTTGTAAAAGCTTTTAACCGGGAGGATTCTGAAACTCAGGATTTTGAAAAAAGCAGTTTGGATTACCTAAACAGGAACATTCACCTTGTCAGGGTCTGGGGTGTATACCAGCCTCTTATAACACTGATGGCTGCATGCTCTACAGCCATTTTTATTCTTATCGGCGGACTTAAAACAATAGAGATGGATATTACACTGGGCAAGTTTACATCAATGCTTGTGTATCTTGCCATGCTGACCTGGCCAATGATGGCAATGGGCTGGTCAGTTGATATAATGAAAAGGGGCAACGCTTCCATAAACAGGCTTAATAAAATTTTTAAAGTCCTTCCTAAAACTGAAAGAATCGAAAACCAGGTCGACAGCCCCGTGAGCGGTTCAATATCAGTTAAGGACCTTAACTTTTCATACAACGGTGTTCCCGTGCTTGAAAATATCAGTCTCGATATACCAAAGGGCTCTTCACTTGGAATAACCGGCACGACAGGTTCTGGAAAAACTACGCTTATGAGCCTGATAATGAAAATATATGAAACGGAAGACAATCATATATTTTTAGATGGTACAGATATAAACAGAATTCCAAGGTCAAGAATCCAGGAAGCAGTTGTTTATGTGCCCCAGGATACAACAATATTCAGCGGTTCGGTGACTGACAATATAACTTTTATGAACCCTGACCTCACTAAACACCAGATAATTGAAGCGGCAAAAATATCTGATATATATGATGATATTATTCAGTTTCCAAATGGCTTTAACACTATTGTCGGAGAAAGAGGGCTTAGTCTTTCAGGTGGGCAGAGGCAAAGAATAGCAATTGCAAGGGCAATGCTTCTAAAACCAAGGGTACTTATACTTGATGATGTACTTTCATCTCTCGATCTGCAGACTGAAAGTGTTGTATTTAAAAATATTGTAAAGGAAATGAAAGGGAACACGCTTATATCAGTATCAAGCAGGGTCCCTTCCATAAGCGGGTTTGATAATATAGCTGTATTTGAAGACGGTAAAATTGTGGAATTTGGAAACCACAACGAGCTAAAAGATATAGACGGCATCTATTCCCATATGTATAAGATGCAGACAATTTAAGAATAAAGATGAGTACTTATAACCTCGAAGAGAAGAAAAGAACAACTACTTATGATTTAAAAATAATCAGGTGGCTGTTCGGTTATATAAAACCCAACAGGATATTTTTCATATTAGCATTAATATGCATGGTTATTACTGCTGTACTTGAAGTATCTATCCCATATCTTACAAAAACAGCTGTTGATAACTACATCTACCCGTCCTGGGCCAAGACAGAAAAACCTTATAAGGAAATAAACAAGCTGCGTTCATCATATAAGGGCGGAATAATAAAGCTCAACGACAATGAAGTACTTGTAGATATGTCTGTTCTAAAGAGTATTGATAAAACTAACTTTCAAAAAAGCGGCGTACTTTCTGAAACAAAATATATCGTTTTCAATACTAATAAATTAGATCCTGAGAAAAAAATCCGCTTTGAAAAAATATTTAATAATAATAAGCAGATATTTACCAACCAGGGCTCTGTTCATTATGCAAAATTCAGTGAAATAGGAAAACTTCCAAGAAGTGATATCAGGCTTCTTCGTTCGCACAGCATAGAAAGCCTAAAGAAGATTGTAATACTTATTTTTCTTTTACTTCTGGGTGTATTTATTTTTACAACAATATTTACCTACCTCCTTTTTTATTCTGGCCACAGGATAATGCACAGGATCAGGATGGATGCTTTTACACATATCCTGAAACTCCCACAGCAGTATTTTGACAGGAATCCCGTCGGAAGGCTTTCCACCAGAGTCACTAACGATGTAAATGCAATCAATGAAATGTATACCTCCGTTGCGGTACAGTTCATCAAGGACCTTCTGGTTATTGCGGGAATTGTCATAATTATGTTCAGCCTGGACAGGGAACTTACCTTTATAATTTTGGGGCTTACAGCATTCCTGGGTTTTGTTGCCTATATGTTCAGAATGAGGCTAAAAACAGTGTTCAGAAATATCAGGATCACAATTGGAAAACTGAACGCATTTGTCCAGGAAAGCATTCAGGGGATTATTTTAATAAAGCTTTACGGAAAGGAAGACCAGAACTTTAGTAGATTTAAAGATATCAACAGGGAAAACTACAATGCCAATATGTCCCAGCTGTGGACATATGTGATGTTCCGGCCTTTTATTGAATATATAAGTATTCTGGGTTCGGGGCTTATTCTCTGGTACGGCGGATTTAATGTAATAGAGTACACACTTAGCCTCGGTTCATTAATAGCTTTTCTCTACTATGTCAGAATGATTTTCAAACCGATCCAGGAACTCTCTGAAAGATACAATATCTTTCAGTCAGCTGCCGCGGCTTCAGAGAATCTTTACGATATTATTGTCGAAGAGCCTGAACCTAAAGGCGGTAAAATTATTGATTCGGAGAGTGCTACCCTTGAATTCAGAAATGTCTGGTTTTCATATAATGATAGGGACTGGGTTTTAAAAAACGTCTCATTTACAATGAGTCCCGGAGAATCTGTTGCCCTGGTGGGCCTTACAGGTTCAGGCAAATCAACTATTGTTAACCTGATACTAAAGTTTTATAAGGCAGACAGGGGTGAGATCCTGTTTAACGGTGAAAACATAGATAATATTAACAGCAGTTCCCTTAGGGAAAATATCACTGCTGTTTTCCAGGACCTTTTTCTTTTTGGAAAAGATGTTTCCGAAGAACGCCCCGATGCACAGGAGGTAAAATCAGAATTTGGCCTTACTCACTCAATAAACAGGGCCGATCATCTCTCTTCGGGCGAAAATCAGATTGTTTCACTTTCAAAAGCATTATCCAAAAAATCCTGCCTGCTTATTCTTGATGAAGCAACTTCTCATATTGATGCCGATATCGAAAAAAATATCCAGGATTCCATTCAGCAGTCCAGAAACAGAACAAGGCTCATTATCGCCCACAGGCTTTCAAATGTGAGAGGTGCAGATAAAATACTTGTGATACATAAGGGAGAAATTAACGAATCGGGCAATCATTACGAACTTCTTGAGAAAAAAGGGATTTACAATACACTTCATAATTTTCAGAAAGAAATTCAAAAAGTCTCTTCAACCCACGGCAATTAAATTATATAATAGTCCAAATATATGACTAATGAATTAAAAGAGATCAGGCAGCAGCTGCTGGATCATTTTGAAAAAAGGGAAGAATTCGATGAATCTGAAATAAAAACAGTCTCATGCCCCTACCCCCTTACCCTTCTTGGAAGTCACAACAACCTGTTTGGCGGCAATTCACTTTCATTTACCCTTGATATATATTCATCTCTTTTATTTAATACCTCGGATGATGCCGGTATTAAAATCTATGTGAAGGAACTACCCGGAATATTTAAGGTCAGCCTTAATAATATTGGTGTACCCGTGAGAGGAGACTGGCTGAACTATATTAAGGGAAGTGCTTTTATCCTTAAAGAAAAATATGACATAAAACATGGAATTACAGGTGTACTTTCCTTTCCTTTTTCCAATTTTATAAACTATAAACCCACAGTAATTCAGCAGCTTTTAATTCTTGCACTTTGTTATGCAAATAAAATAAAAATAAGTCCGGCCGACCTTCAGCTGCTTTGCGAGGAAGTTGATTCGGAGTACCTGAACAATGATTTTATGAATCTTGATTCAATAACTATAAAACATTCAAAATCCAACACCCTTCAGTTCGTGGATTATGACAGAAGCAAGATGAGGCTCCATACAAACAGCGGAGGGAAATGCAAATTTATAGTGATTTCCACCGGGGACATATTGCCCTCTTTTTACTCCGATTCCGAACAGTTTATAAAGCTTAAGACATTGCTGGAAATGATGGCAGGCAACAAAAACGGCCAGGCCCTTACCCTGGATAATTACAGGGATTTCAGGCCAAGACTGCCTGAAGAGCTCCTGGTAATAGGAGATTTTTACTTTTCTGAAGCAGAACGTACCGAGCAGGCTTCTCATCACTGGAAAAACAACAACCTTACAGAATTTGGAAACACACTCTTTGAATCTGCCCTGTCACGGACTGATGATAACAACCTAAAGAGCCTGATAGAAAACCTGAACAGTATCGACGGTGTATACGGCACGCAGATAAGCTCTAACTCAGAGATAATAATATTTTCAAATATATTCCTTGTAGAAAAGATTAAAGAACAGCTTAGAGATATATTTAAGGACTATGATATTAATATTAGTTCCGGCGAACTTTCAAACGGGACGGTCTTTTTTTAGATAATTCCGACAAGCTTTAATGCAATCAGGACAAGTGCTACAATAAGCATCTTTTTTATAAACTTCTCACCCTTACGTACCGAAAGCCTTGCGGCCCACCATGCACCTGCAGTCATCCCCGCAGCCAGTGCAATACCGAGTGTCCAAATCATGTTGCTAGTAACTACAAAGATAATAAGCGAAGGAATACTGTTTAACATAATTATAAAAGTCTTATGAACATTGGTTAATACAAGGTCACAGTCTACGCACCTCTGGATAAGTGCCATAATCAAAATTCCAATACCTACCTGTATAAACCCGCCATAAAAACCGAGAAGTACAAATCCGGGATAAATAAGCCACGAGAATCTTTTCTCAACACCTTCCCGAATTTTTGATTTTGGAATTAAAAGTGAAATTACCACACCTATCATAACAACCGCAAGCACCTTTCTAAACAGATCGTCACTTATCCTGGTTGCATAATAAGCACCCAGAATTGCCCCGGGTATTGTGAGCAGTGCATATATAACGGAATCTCTTGTCTGGTAGACCTTTTCATTCCTGAAAGAAGCAGATGCTGATGCGTTTTGCAGTAATATGGCTAGTCGGTTTGTGCCGTTTGCAACGCTTGGGTCAACCCCGAGAAATATGAGTGCCGGAAGGGAAAGGCTAGAGCCACCGCCGGCAGTAACATTAATAAATGATGCAAGAACGCCTGTAAAGAAAAGAAGTATAGTAGATATTACGAGTGGAAATTCCATTTATCTTTTAATCTGCTTATGGTCTATACCGCCGGGTTTTCCAGTCACAATATCGTTAGTTGTGTTAATAAACAGCCCGTTTTCCACGATACCTGCTCTGTGCTCAAGCATTCGGGAAAGTTCCTCCGGGTTTGAAATTATTCCAAAATTACAATCAAGTATAAAATTCTGCTGATCAGTAACAAAAGTCTCTTTGTCCTCATTTATCCTGAGGACTACTTTTGCTCCAAGTGCTTCTATGTAAGAAGCTTCTGCCTGCCAGCAAAATGGAAGTACCTCTACGGGCAAATGCCATTTTTCGCCGAGGTTTTCTGATAGCTTTGTTTCATCAATTATGACAATATTCCTGCCGCAGTTCTGCGCCAGGACTTTTTCCCTCAGCAGAGCTCCACCGCCGCCCTTTATAAGGTTGCCTTCATTATCAACTTCATCAGCTCCATCTATGTTAATGTCAATCCGTGTAACTCTATCAAATCCATAGACCGGGATATTTCTGGAAAGTGCATTTAATTTCGTTTCCTCTGAGCTGGGAATACATACAAGGTCGGTGAGCGTTCCATCATTTAACCGTTGTGCAATTTCTTCTATTGCATATATTGCGGTACTTCCCGTCCCAAGGCCAACTGACATACCCGAACGTATAAAGTTTACGGCAAAGACGGCCGCTGCTTTTTTTAACTCTGACAAATTATCCTGATTCATTTAGCGTTAATTTACTTGAGGTTAAGTGCCTCATCAATGGCTGGTGGAACTTTATATATTTTAAAACAGATTTATAAGTTTGATTAAACCTGATTCTTTATCCATACCCAGGTTAATACTAACTATATTTCTGCCCTTATCCTTTAGCGCTACATAATCACCTAGGGCCTGTGCGTTTTTAAGTACCCCGAAACTAAGGAATGAATTTTTTACAAATGGTTCATCCGGTATGGGTATATCTATTCCTGTATCAGAAGTCAGCTGAATAAAGATACCTTTCCCCGCATCACCTTTATGAAGCTGGCCGCTCGAATGAAGGTATCTTGGCCCAATACCGGCAGTGACAGGCTGGCGAAATTTGGATGCCAGTTTTTTTTGAAGTCCGGATAATTGCAGTCCGGTTTTATTATCAGGTGTAAGAAATGCCTGGATTGATATATAGCTGCCCTCTACCACGTTTTCATTTAACCATGTATTAAAAGCATTAAAGTCTGTGAATCCGGAATTTGAATAGAATTTAAGATCATCAATATTAAAATCAGGCTGTTCTTTCTGAAGCAAACCGGTTTCTTTGTATTTTTCTACAAAACCCTTCGTGAAAATTTTAGCAGATTCCACATCCGGCTGATCAAAGGGATTTACTTTCAGGAAATATCCCGCCACAGCAGTCGCATATTCCCAAAGATAGATCTGGCCGCCAAGGCCGTAACAGTTTTCAAGTTCCATAACTACTAATGGCATACCTGAGTTTATAATGCTGTTGATCTCTTTTTCAGAATCTTCGTCATCACCCGTTTTAATATAGACAAATAAACGGTCATTTCCACATTGTATATCCGGATCAAATGAATCTGCGGGCACAGGCAGTATCCCTTTTCCGTCTTTCCCCGTACTCTCTGCAACAAGCTGTTCTATCCAGAATTTCAAACAACTTATTTCTTTTGATGTATATATCGTTAGTTTATCAATACCTTTTTCAGCCATGCAGCCCATAAAAGCACCGAGTCTGAGTCCGGTATTTAAATTTATATCGTTTATATCACAGTTCCGGAATATTTCATTTGACCTTTTAATTAATTTTCCGCAATCAAGTCCTGTAAGTGATGCAGGGACCAGGCCAAAGTAAGAAAGTGCAGAGAATCTTCCGCCAATATTCGGATCATTTAGAAAAATGTTCCTGAAACCCAGGCTTCCTGAAACGCTTTCCAGCCCTGAGCCAGGGTCCGTTATGGATACGAAGTGACTTCCGATTTCTTTTCTATCCATGACTTTATCGTATTCATCAAGGAAGTAGTTCATAAGTGAAGCAGTCTCAACCGTGGAACCGGATTTTGAAGAAACAATGATAAGTGTAGAACTTAGATCCAGCTGGTTTCGGACCGATAGAATATAATCAGGGTCAGTGCAGTCCAGGATAAAAATATTTAGTTTATTAATACCTTTAAAACTCTCTGCAAACATCTCAGGGGCAAGGCTTGAACCACCCATGCCAATCAAAACAATTGATTTAAAATCATTATTTATAATTTGCTGGTAAAATTCTTTTAATTCATCGGTTTCATTAATAATGGAATCGGGAAGTGTGAGCCACCCCAGTCTGTTTACAATCTCATCAGGGGAACTGCTCCATAGTGTGTAGTCCTTACTTTTAATTCTTTTGGGGAAATTTACCGTTTCAAGCGCTGATAAAACTTTTGTAAACTCATCCTTATATTCGTCTAAATACTCTTTATACTGAGGACTTTTGAAGGATGGTTTTTCTTGCATATAGTCTGTGGGCTGTTTTATTTTAAAGAAATAATATTTACTGCTTCTTTATAAATATTTTCGGCATTGAATCCAAACTCGTTCATCACATCATTGCAGGGAGCAGACTCGCCGAACCTGTCTATCCCGTATGCTTTTCCATAACCGTTATTGCCGACGTAGCGTTCCCAGCCAAAAGTGGCCCCGGCTTCGACTGATAACCTTTTCTCAACTTTTGGAGGAAGTACCATGTCTCTGTATTTCTTTGGCTGTTTTTCAAATATGTTAAAACAGGGCAGGCTAACGACCCTTGTGTTTATCCCTTCTTCTTTTAATTTTTCAAATACATTTAGGCATATTGAAACCTCAGACCCTGTTGATATCAATATTATTTCCGGATCGCCTTCACCTTCAGCAATGATATATCCTCCTTTTAATGCACCTTCTGCAGGAAGATATCTTTCCCGGTCAATTACAGGGATATTTTGCCTTGTAAGTACCAGTACCGACGGCGTTTTTGTAGTCGACATTACATGTTTCCATAAATGTGAGAGCTCGTTAGCATCTGCCGGCCTGATAACATCTACATTTGGTGTCGCCCTTAAAGCAGCAAGCTGTTCTATTGGCTGATGCGTTGGCCCGTCTTCCCCAAGGCCAATACTGTCATGAGTAAAAATGTAAGTCACGGGCAGTTCCATTATCGCTGAAAGCCTTAGCGATGGTTTTAGGTAATCAGAAAATACAAAATAAGTTGAACAGTAAGGCCTTAAATTACTAAGAGCCATACCGTTTACTGCTGCTGCCATTGCGTGTTCTCTTATTCCAAAATGAAAGTTTCTGCCTTCTGTTTCGCCGGGCAGAAAACTGGTTGTGTCAGAAAGATAAGTGTTTGTAGAAGAACCTACATCTGCTGCACCACCAAGGAGCCAGCCGACCTTACTTCCTATTGCATTCATTACCTTGTTGTTGGCTTTTCTGGTTGGGACGCCTTTTTCATCTGCCGGAAATACCGGGAGGTCAGAATCCCAGCCATCCGGAAGTTCACCTTTTTGAATTAGTTCAAACTCTTTAGCCAGTTCAGGGTATTTCCCGGAATACTCGTCAAAAAGCTCTTTCCAGGCCTGTTCTGTTTTTAAACCGATTGTTTCTCTTTCTTTTGCGTAATCCTCAACTTCACCAGGCACATAAAAGTCTTTATCCGGCCATCCGTAAACCTCTTTGGTCAGCCTAATCTCTTCTTCACCAAGCGGTGCTCCATGAGATTCTGAAGTGTCCTGCATATTGGGGCTGCCCCAGGCAATATGGCTTTTGACTATTATCAGGGAAGGTTTGGAATTTTCTTCTTTTGCTTTTGTAATAGCATTTTCGAGGCCAGAGAGGTCATTTGCATCTTCTATGGTCTGCACCTGCCAGTTATAACTTTCAAATCTTTTGCCTACGTTTTCGGTAAAGGCAAGATCTGTAGCACCTTCTATCGTAATTTTATTATCATCGTATATCCAGACTATGTTGCCAAGCCCGAGATGTCCGGCAAGAGAAGCAGCTTCAGATGTAATTCCTTCCATCATATCACCGTCGCTCAAAATCGAATAAATCCTGTAATCAACTATATCAAAACCGGGTTTGTTAAAATAGCTCTTAAGCCATTTTTCAGCAATTGCCATTCCAACAGTTGTTGAAGCACCCTGGCCCAGAGGGCCTGTTGTGGTTTCTATCCCTTTTAACATTCCATACTCGGGATGTCCGGCGCATTTGCTGTGTAATTTGCGGAATTTTTTTATGTCGTCCAGTGTAATTTCGTAGCCGTTAACAAGAAGTGCGCTGTATAAAAGCATTGAGGCATGGCCGGCTGAAAGAATAAAACGGTCCCTGTTTGCCCAGTCCGGATTTGAGGGATTATGAGTAATGAATTTGTCCCATAGTTTAAATGTTACAGGAGCAAGTGCCATCGCTGTACCCGGATGGCCGGAATTGGCTTTTTCCACGGCATCCATGGACAGTGTTCTGATACAGTTAATGACTAAATTTTCTATTTCTTCTCTGCTCATATCCCTTAATTTTTTATACAGTTATTAAATTTCAGCCAGGGGAAATACATCCATTTTTCTGGTTGATTTTAGAAGTATGTAATGATAAACAAATTAAATTAGATGACAAGGTATCCGGTTGATATTATTAAAAATAATCACTGGAGTTTAGCTTTAAATTTATCGCTGTTTAATATTAGTGTCACGATTTCTTTCTTGCTGTTATCGCTGTGGTCACGAATATCAAGTTCCAATACTTTTGTGAAATGGTAGTTGGCTTTTTCGTATTCACCCATTTCTTTATATGTTCTGCCTATTTCATAGTGAGTAATAATAAAATCCTGGTCAAGTTCCAGGGCTTTAAGCAGTGAATCCCTCGAGTCTTCTATAGTCCCTTCAGGAATACCTCCTAAAAATGAGTTGGCAAACTTTCTCTGAAACCAGCTCAGATTAGAGACCTGCCGGTAATAAATACCAAGTGCAATATAAGATGGTGCAAAATCAGGCATTAGTACAACCATCTTCTTTAAGTTGTATTCTACATTCCTTGCGAGCTTTAACTTTGCTTTACCTTTTGAATACCTGGCTAAATTTCCATAAGAAATTGCAAGGAGAAAGTGAGTTTCGGGAATTTCGGGGAATTTTTTATTGGCAAGTTCGGCATAGGAAACAGACTGTCTGAAATACTGCTTGGCAGTTTCCATATCAGTTTCACGAAGGTCTTCACCGCAATCATTGGAAGTTAAAGTAAGGCGCTTAATTATCTCAAAACTATTAGGGTCAAGTGCATAAGCCTTTTCATACTCATTTAACGCCTCTACACTTTTAAATTCGTTATAGTATTTGTCCCCCTGCAATACAAATTCATCAGCAGGACTGGCATAAATAACTCCTATATTCACAGATAAAACTAAAATCAGATAAAATAATATTCTTTTCATCGAATAATAAAGTATATAAGTAAATTTAAGAAACTGCATATAGTTATTTATACTGTTTTATCATTAATAAGGTTTACAATAAATAAAAATGTCAAACACGGCCATAATAACAGGCGGATCGAAGCGTATTGGAAGATCCATTGCACTTACTCTTGCAGAGCTTGGTTATGATATTGCGCTTCACTATAACCGTTCGAGGAAAGACGCTCTTAACACGCAGGCAAAGATCCGGGATTTTGGAGTAAAATGTGAAATATTCAAAGCAGATCTTTCCGATCCTTCCCAGGCTTCGGGCTTAATAAAAGATGTGAAAAAGAAAATGCCGGGTTTGGAACTTTTGGTAAATAATGCTTCTGTTTTTAAAGAAAAACGTTTCCTTGATGTAAAAGAAAAGGACTTTGACAACGAATTTAATATAAACTTTAAAAGCCCTTTTTTTCTTAGCCAGCAATTTGCCAAAAACGTTTCCGGGGGAATGATTATAAACCTTCTTGATGCCAGAGTTTCAAAAGTCCACACAGCGCATTTTGTATACAACCTTACTAAAAACTCATTGATGCACCTGACTTTAATGCTTGCAAAAGAACTTGGGCCTGAAATACGTGTAAATGCTATATGTCCCGGCCCGGTCCTGCCGGCATCTGGGGAAAACATTCGCCAGCTTAAAAAAATTGCCGCTAAAACACCTTTAAAAAAAATCGGGGATACAAGTTATATTAATTCCGGGGTTAGGTATCTGGTAGAAAACAAATTTATCACGGGAGAAATGCTCTTTATTGACGGTGGGCAGCATTTATAAAGAAAACTATGATAATTAACATTGAAAACCTCAGACTAAGAACCATTATCGGTATTTATGACTGGGAAAAAGAAAATAAGCAGGATGTAATTATTAATATCAGTATTGAGTTTGATGGCACAAATGCCGGGAAGTCTGACAATATTGAAGATACCATTGATTACAAAAATATCACAAAGGAAATTATTAACTATGTTGAAAATGGTAAATTTAATCTAATCGAAAAACTTGTTACCGATATTGGTGAAATTATAATGAAAGACAAGAGGGTCTTAAATTCCACCACAACTGTTGATAAACCCGGGGCACTCAGGTTTACGGATTCGGTGTCCATTACAAATATTATAGAGCAAAAGTAAAAATGAACACTGTTGTAGTTAGTGTAGGTTCTAATATTAACCCAATAGAAAACATAGAAACTGCAAAAACGATGATATCCGAAGAATTTGATATGATAGACACTTCATCGTTTAATGAAACTGAACCGATCGGTTTTAAGGATCAGGACAATTTTTATAATGGCGCTTTCCTGGTAAAGACCGATAAAGAATTTGATGAATTTAATGAGTTGTTAAAAAAAATTGAGACTAAAATGGGCAGGGTAAAAACTTCAAATAAACAAGGCCCAAGAAAAATAGACCTTGATATCATTGTCTGGAACAAAAAGGTTATTGATAGCGATGTATATGAAAGAAAATTTTTACAAAATTCCATTTTAGAACTTTTACCCGGGTTTGAAATCTAAAAATGTCTAAAAAATTACAAAAAATTATAGATTCTGCTGCAATCAGTAATAAGGTCAAAGAACTGGCCTATATGATTTCTACCGATTATAAGGACGTTAACCCCGTGCTGATTGGAGTTTTAAATGGTTGCTATATTTTTCTTGGTGATTTAACAAGGAATCTCGAAATAGTACATGAAATAGATTTTATCAAAATCTCGAGCTACAGGAACGGCAGTACCAATGACGAAATCAGGCTTATTCATGATATAAATATGGATATATCCGGCAGGGACATTGTTATAGTTGAGGATATCATTGATACCGGAAATTCAATTAACTTTCTAAAGAAACACTTTGAAAAGTACGGTACAAATTCAATAAATACCTGTGCAATAGTATATAGAAAGAGTGATAAGGAAACTAAGATCGATATTAAGTATAAGGGTTTTGAAATAGATGAGGGCTTCCTGATCGGATATGGAATGGACTACAGTGGGTGGGGAAGAAATTTAAAAGACATTTATATAATAGAAGAGTAAAAAGGAGAATAAAATGGCATTAAGAGACCAGATTCCGGAAGATTTAAAGACGGCCCTAAGGGCAAAAAAAAGTCTGGATTTAACAGTACTCAGGATGCTTCAGGCAGCCATAAAGAACAGGGAAATAGACAATAAAGGTGAGCTTAACGATGAACAGATCGTGCAGGTTGTATCCAGCGAAATCAAAAAACGAAGAGATGCTATTGAGGAATTCACCAAAGTTAACAGGCAGGATGCAGCAGAAACAGAACAGCTCGAAGTTAATATCCTTATGAAATATATGCCCGCGCAGCTTACCGAGGAAGAAGTGGCAGCAAAAGTTGAAGAACTTGTTGCCGGCAGCGGTGCCACAGGATTAAAGGACCTTGGTATTGCAATGAAAGTTGTCATGCCTGCTCTTAAAGGTAAAGCCGATGGCAAACTGATTAACAAATACGTAAGGGAACAACTCGAAAAATTAGAACAGGGCTAAAAACAGTAAACGGAGATACTTAATGAAAAAATCTGGAAAAAAGACAGGTGCAGAAGGCGTAAAATGGGACCTTCGGGACCTATATAAAGGTTTAAACGATAAAAAAATAGAATCAGACCTCAAACGTATCCATCTTAATTCTAAAAAGTTTGAAAAAAAATACAGAAATAAAATCAAATCGGAAAGACTTACTGCCGCGACATTATTAAATGCAATTAAGGAAATTGAAAAAATTTCAGAGGGCCTTGGGAAAATCCTGTCCTTTGCTTATCTCCTGTTTGCCGGCGATACAAACAACCCAAAACACGGCGCCTTTCTTCAATCTATGCAGGAAAAGACAACTGAAATAAGGCAGCTTTTACTGTTTTTTGACCTCGAATGGGTAACTCTATCAAATAAAACCGCAAAAAGATTAATTAATGATAAAAAACTCTCTGCTTATAAACACTTTCTCCAGCATGAAAGAAAGTATAAAAACCACACACTTTCCGAACCCGAAGAAAAAATACTTGCTGAAAAATCCAACACAGGGTCCAGGGCGTTTAGCAGGCTTTTTGATGAAGTCATAAATAATATTAAATTTGATATTACACTTAACGGCAAAAAACAGACCATGACCGAGACACAAGTCCTTTCACTGCAATATCACCCCGACAGAAAAACCAGAAAAATTGCCACCGCGAGCCTTACAGACGGACTTGATCAAAACTCACACGTACTTACTTATATTTTTAATACCCTTGTAAATGAACACTCCGTAAATGACAGACTAAGGTCCTATCCGCATACAATGGCATCCAGAAACCTTAGTAATGAAATAGACAACAAAACCGTAAGGGCATTGATCGATACAACTGTAAAAAACTTCAGCATGGTCGAGACATATTACAATCTGAAAAAGAAACTTCTTGGCATTAAAAAGATGTATGAATATGACCGTTATGCTCCGGTGCTGTCAGATGATAAAAGTATTAATTACGGTGAATGTAAAAAAATTATACTTGAAGCTTTCGGTGATTTTTCTCCAAAGATGGCACAGGTCGCAAAAATGTTTTTTGATAAAAACTGGATTGACGCAGAACTAAGGGATGGCAAAAGGGGCGGCGCATTTAGCCACAGCACCGTGCCCGGTGTGCATCCTTATGTGTTTGTTAACTATGACGGCAAGATGAGAGATGTTATGACTGTTGCCCATGAACTTGGACACGGCATACATCAGTACCTTTCAAGAAAACAGGGATATTTCCAGGCAGACACGCCGCTCACTACTGCGGAAACAGCCAGCGTGTTTGCTGAGATGCTCGTATTTCACAAGCTCATCGAATCGCAGAATAACGAAAAAATTAAGCTTGCCCTGCTTTGCGGCAAACTGGAGGACATATTTGCAACAGTATTCAGGCAGATTGTTCTGACAAATTTTGAAGAAAAACTTCACCTGGCAAGACGTGAGATGGGCGAACTCCCAAAAGAGAAAATAAATGAAATATGGATGGAAACCAATAAGGCCATGTATGGCAAGTCCGTAGAACTAACGGACAGTTACAAAACATGGTGGATGTATATTCCCCATTTCATTCATTCCCCTTTTTACTGTTATGCATACTCATTTGGCGAGCTGCTTGTCCTTTCCCTATACAACAAATATCTTATCGAAGGAAAGCCTTTTGTACCTAAGTATATTGATATGCTTTCTTCAGGCGGAAACGATGTACCGGAGAACATTGTTGGTAAAACCGGTGTAAATATTAAAGACCCAAAATTCTGGCAGGGCGGATTTGACCTCTTAAGTAATATGGTCGAAGAAACTGTAGAATTATCACGTAACGTAAGGCTATAATTTATAGAATATTAATAAATGAGGGAGAGATTAAGAATGTATAAAAAAAATAATTTTATGATTTTGCTGGTCTTCACACTGTTTTTACTGCCTGTAACAAATATCAAGGCAGAAAATACATGTAATAAAAAATTTATCCTAGAAAGTAAGGGTACCATGATGGGTGGTATGGGAGAAGTTACAACTACAATGTACAGAAAGAGCTGCGAAGAATTTGCCCAGACGCAGGTTACTAATATGGCCGGTTTCAACCAGCAGCAGCATATGGTCCAAAAAGACGGATTTATATATACTAATAACGACGGCAAATGGACCAAAACAAGAGAACCTGACTTCGCAAATTTAAAAAAAATGAGAGAAGAAGGAAAGAGTGAAAAAGATATAGTTATAGCGCTCGGCGGTAAACCTCTTAATAAGAGCAGTAAGGAATTCCTTGAGCCGTGTTCTTTTTGGGAATTTTTTGGAAGTACAGTTTGCTACACAGAAGACATGATCCCCGTTAACATAAAAAATCAGGCAATGGTGATGAACGCCACTAAAATAAAAAGGGGTGATTCCGGGCCCGAAGAAAACTTTAAAGTTCCGGCAGATCTGCCTGAAACAGACTTTAACCAGCCCGGAGAAATGCCCGACATTGGAAAAATGATGGAAGAGGCAATGAAGAACCAATAAATAATGGAGAAAAAAATGAACAAACTACTTATTACTTTATTGATACTGTTCCTCGGAACATCTTTTATTTTTGCCCAGGATAAAGAAGAATGTACCGACACAATGGGTGTTTATGCAAAACAGCAGACTATAACTTCAAATCTTCTTAACTATTTAAGCGATCCTTCTAAAATGAAAGAAGTAACTGACTATTACGGAGAGCAGAACCAGATTGGCGAAGCATATATGAAAGAAGGTAAATACAAGGAAGCATGTGATACATACCAGGGTGTCATTGACAAATACGATATGAAAACTATCGAAGAGCAGTACTATGAAAAGTATCCTGAAAAAAGACCTGGAAACCAAAAGACTGTGGATAAAAGCGGCGAAGGTAATGCCGTTTCAGGCTCTATGGCTGCCGAATCTGCTGCCGAAGCTTCCGGAAATGCCGTAGCTGCACCTGATTCTGTGTCTGATTCTGCCACTAATTCAGCAAATGAATAATTTTATACAATGAAAGACGAGCCGGTATTTGAATACCATCCTGAAGAAGCATTAATAAATATTACACTTCCTGATAGTTCAACAAGAGAAATAAATATTAAATCCGGCTGGTCCTTCGGTACCGGAGAGCATGAGACAACACGTCTTTGTATTTTGGCACTTGAAGAACTTTTTAAAACAAATCAAATTAATTCAGTGCTTGATATTGGCTGTGGTAGCGGAGTCCTGTCAATTGTGTCATCAGCCCTTGGAGCAGAAAAAGTCTTCGGGATTGATATAGACAGCAGTATTACTGATGAAGCCAGGGGAAACGCCGTTGATAACGGCCTTTCAGAAACAATTAAATTTTCCACAGACCCAATTTCAATAATAAATGAGCAGTATCAATTAGTTACAGCGAACATACTGCTTAAAACCATAATATCTTTGCTTTCAGATATTGCAGAAAGTGTAGAAGATAATGGATTTTTAATCACTTCCGGTATAAAAATCAAAGATAAAGACAACGCAGTTAAAGCAATTGAAGAATCGGGTTTTAGTTTGCTCAAAATCTATTCTGAAAATGACTGGGCCGCAATACTATTTAAAAAATCATGAGTAAATATGATTCAGTAAAAAGATTTAATGATAGGGCCAAAAAGTATGACAGCGATATTGAAACCATAATTCCTGGATATTCAAATCTTCATCAGCTCATCACTTATATACTAAAAAACAGATTATCAAAACGTGCCCGTATTTTAATTGCCGGCACCGGAACTTCCAGGGAAGCAATTACACTTGCATCTGAGAATAAAGGGTGGAATTTTGTGGCATTTGACCAGGCGGAAGAGATGATAAAAGTTTCGGCCAAAAAGATACAAAAGCAAAAACTTGGAAAACAGATTAAGCTCGTTCATGGCAAAGTAAATAATGTCGATGATGTTGGGTTTGATGCTGCAACATCAGTATTGGTAATGCACTTTATTAAAAATAAGAAGTCATTCTTAAATGAAATTTATAAAAGAATTAAACCCGGTGGTTCTTTTATACTTGTAGATATATGCGGAAATAAAAGATCTCGTGAATTTAATGATCTTCTCTCATACTGGGTAGATTTTCAAAAAGATAACAGACTGGACAGGGAAAACATCGCACAAACAGTTAATTATATTAAAAATGATCTCAGAGTTATATCAGAAAAAAGAACACTTACACTATTGGGTGATACAGGTTTTAAAAATACCAGGCACTTTTACAAATCTTTATTAATAAACGGATTTATTACTGAAAAACCTAAGCATTAACCTCTTGTTCATACTCTTTTACAATCCTGCTTATAGTTGAATAATGAAGTGAAAAGTAATCAGCAACCTGCTGTAATGTATAATCACCCGAAAGATAGGCAACTGCAATTGCTTTTTCTTTGGACTCCGAAGAATTTACATATTCGGAAAGAGGCTTTGCTCTTTGAATCTTTGGTATTTCTCTTAAATCTTTGTCTTTATTTACATACTTCTGGAGCTCAGAAATAAATTCATCATCCCCGAGAAATATCTGCTTTTTTATATTCGTCAATATATCATCACCAGGCGGGTTATT
Source organism: Deltaproteobacteria bacterium (assembly GCA_029262335.1). Lineage (GTDB taxonomy): Bacteria > Desulfobacterota_D > UBA1144 > Nemesobacterales > JAJCZQ01 > JAJCZQ01. The sequence continues at coordinate 21,061 of JAJCZQ010000008.1, read as the reverse complement.
TTCAGAAAACTCATGATTAAGATCATTATAAAGACTTTTTAAGTAATGATTATTAATCCATCCGGGACTTTCCTCACGGTCAAAGAGGTATTTGCAGCTGCTCCATTTAAACTGCTGCGGGTGTTTTACAAAACCCGATTTTACCGGGAGAAATAACACATACCTGATCAGGTCAGCCAGATATTTATTTTTTTGAACAAGAATGGATTTAAAACGACCCTGAAAAAGATGGCCTCCGCTTTTGTGCCTTCGGTTAAAGCTTTGGGTATAGATACCGTTTAACTGCCTCATACCTTTGGAAAGGTTAGCTTCAGGCGTTTCAACTACAATCATGTATCTGTTTCCCATAAGACAGTATGCGAAACAATCCCAGTCAAAACGTGTACAGACCCTCTCGAATACCTCAATCCAGGACTTACCGTCTTCTGAATCGAGAAACACATTTTGGTTAGCATTCCCGTTACATGTTATGAAATATACAGCTCCTGGAAATTCAATTCTAAGTGGGCGGGCCATAAAAATAGTATAGTCAACACTACAAACAAAGCAAGACTTGACCCCGGAATGTAATATTTCTAAATTTTTGGATTGTTTTGTATATTAATATTATAAGGAATGGAAGAATCTTCAAGGAATTCAAGGTCTTCCGACAGTTCCTTTGTTATTATATCTTGAAACTTAATAAGTTTTTTAAAAAATTCTACTGCCCTTACAGAACTGCCCTCTTCAAATAAGGTAATTAATTCTTCACATAAAATATCAATATCAGCGGAAAACTGCTCGGTATTTACTTCATGCATGTTGTCATAACTTATTTTTAATGCCCCGCTTTTTAAAAAATATTTATAAGCGAGATATGCCGAGCCGCCGTCTGCATAATGCAGAAGATTTCCGCGTCTCATATATCTGAACATTTCAGAAACATATACCATGTAAACGTTTCTTAAATCAAAATCCCCAGGGAGTTCCTTTAGCCTGTTCTTTAAAATATAAAGCGAAATAATATCTGCTTTAAGTTCCTGGAGTATATAGTACACCCTTCTGTTGTCTTCCTTGGATGTGCTAAGTTTGTCCTTCAAATTTGTACCTAACACATCACGGCCAAAGAAATGCCCCAGGTCATGGCCCCTTAGCCAGAAAGCAAGTATCTTGTTAATGTTTTCCGGGGATAGTTTATCAACTTCATCATAATCATAAATAAATCTTTTTCCGAGTTCCCCGGAGACGATTTCGTATCTTTTAAAATAAATATTGGTAAAGAACGCCACCTTGGGAGGTATGTTAAGCTCCCTTGATTTTGTACCCGTATAAAAGAGTGAAATTGGCTTATAAACTAAGTTAAAATCCCCTGCAAACCTTAGTACATCAATGCAGTTTATATCAGACCTGTTATCTTCAAAGTTTTCTTTCTTGTTTTTAGGTACATATGGAAAATCTAAATATTCTTGTTCTGCAATCCTGTCGTACTCTTTAAGAAACGCATTTGCTTCTTTATTAATAAGTCCAAAAGTCGCTACATATCTTTTTTGATAACTTTTTTGAGAAGAAAAAATCTTTCCAAGGATAAGTGCCGAATCTGGTGATTTATAGTTAATGGAATCAAGGTCATAGATACCATGTGTCATATCATCGAGTTTTCCGTTTATACGTTTTTTCTCTTCATCATCTAACCCGGTGATACCCGATCTTAGACTATTAAGAATTTTTTCGTAATAATCATTTTCAACATTAATAATAAGAGGGTCCTGCCCTCCCCTTTGGGTAAGCTGGTCGATATAGTCCAGCACCTGGGTTACGGAAGCAATTACATTTGGATTTATAACACCTGTATCGTAATTAAATTCAACTTCTGTTGTTTTTTTATTACCAAACATATAATTAAAAGAATATTAAATTGGATGGGATAAATTTAACTACTTTATTTTTCTTAACAATAAGGAAATTACTTCCAGCCAATGTATCTCATATAGGTATGATCCGGTATTAGTCTTCCCGGATCATTTCCCCCTATATCTATTACAAGGACATCTGTATAACCAGCAGTTTATTGATTACCAGTTAGAAAAGTACAAAAAATCATTCAGTAATTGGTTATTTATAACAAATAATATTTATAAGAATAGAGTTATTGAGTATAATTAATTATTATGGTTGGGAGCTAATAGAATATGAATAATGTTGCTGAAATTATAAAACTGAAAGGAAACCGTGTATTTACAATTACACCGAATATCACAGTATTTGAAGCCCTGAAGATACTTGCTGAAAAGAATATTGGCGCACTTGTTGTTACAGAACAGGAAAAAGTGGTCGGAATATTTTCTGAAAGGGACTATGCTAGAAAGATCATATTAAAAGGGAAATCTTCAATAGACACAACAGTAAGTGAACTTATGACCACAAACGTATTATACGTGGCACCATCCGATTCCATTGATGAATGTATGGCACTTATGTCTGAAAACCATATCAGGCACCTGCCGGTTATTGAAGAAGAGAAACTGGTTGCCGTAATATCAATCGGGGATGTTGTAAAACATATAATTAAACACCAGAAATTTCAGATCCGTGAACTGGAAAAATACATTAAAGGCGGCTACCGACTTTAATTTACAGTTCCATTCTAATTTATAACATCTATACTAATCCCTGAAACGTATATTTATTGATTTTCAATTATTATGCCAAGGGTAATTTCAGTAGGCACAGCAAATGTGCCCTATTCTTACGACCAGATTGTTGCAAAACAGTTTGCCCGTGATCTTTTTTCCAAAAGACGGGACGACATCGAACGACTCCTCCCAATATTTGACCATACACTGATAGAAAACCGCCATTTTTGCTATCCAAGAGAATGGTTTACAACTGATCACAGCTTTGTTGAAAGGTCTGAATCTTTTGTTGAAAACGGTTTAAAACTATCCGTTGATGCCCTTGATAACTGTCTGAATAAAGTAGGGGCTGATTACCAGGATTTTGACCATATTATCTATGTATCCAGTACCGGAATTTCAGCGCCTACCATGGATGCACTCTTATTAAACGAACTAAAACTTAATACTCATCTCAAGAGGACCCCGATATGGGGCCTAGGATGCGTTGCAGGTGCTGTGGGGCTTAGCAGGGCACTGGATTATGTGAAAGCAAATCCAAAAAGTGCTGTTATGCTGATTGCCCTTGAGATCTGCAGCCTCGCTTTTCAAAAAGACGATTTTTCAAAAAGTAATATCGTGGCAGTAGCCCTTTTCTCGGATGGAGCTGCAGCTACGCTTGTAGCCGGAAAAGAACATAAGCTCTATGGAAAATCTGATATAAATCTGATCAGTTCCTATACTACTACTTATTATGATTCTCTTGATGTAATGGGCTGGGACGTTGTTGAAACAGGATTTAAGGCAATATTCAGTAAAGATATTCCTACAATTGTTAAGAACAATGTTAAAGGCAATATCCTTGAGTTTGTTGAGCAGTACGGCTTGTCAATCCCGGATTTAAAGCATTTTGTACTGCACCCTGGCGGTGCCAAGGTACTGGATGAATATGAAAGGGCACTTGGGCTTGAGAACGGTTCAATAATACATTCAAGGAACATACTTAGAGATCACGGGAATATGTCGTCACCAACAGTTCTTTATGTACTGGGAGAATTTTTAAAAACCAGTGATTATAATACCGGTGATTACGGCCTTATTTCCGCACTTGGCCCTGGATTCAGCTCAGAGCTTATCCTATTTCAAATCCAATGAATTTAATTTTTATTATTTTTTACATATTTCTTATTTTCCAGAGGCAAATTGAACTCTTTGTAGCCAAGAGAAACGAGCAAATAGTAAGAAAAGAAGGTGCGGTAGAATACGACAGGGAAGGATATAAATACATTGTTTTACTTCATGCCGGATTTTTTATTTCGCTGCTTGCAGAAAATACACTTCTAAACGGGCACTTAAACAGTTATTCGAATATACTATTCGGAGTATTTATCTTTACCCAGCTTCTACGGTACTGGGCAATCACGAGCCTGGGCAAATACTGGAACACAAGGATACTGGTTGTTCAGGGCTTAAACCTGGTAAAAAAAGGTCCGTATAAATTTCTGAGGCATCCAAACTATATCGCGGTAATAATTGAGATAGCAGTCATCCCCCTAATATTTTCCTGCTATATCACAGCTATAGTTTTTAGTGTTTTAAATCTGGTTACACTTAGAAGGCGAATAGTAATCGAGGAAAAAGCTTTAAATATAAAATAATGAGAAAACTTTACATACCAAAAGATGAATCGGAGTTAGCAATTATTAAAAGCATACTAGACTCGGCCGAACTCCCCTATTATGTAAAAAACGAATTCTTCGGTTCCCTCTATATGGGCGTAGCAATGGGCAGTTTTAACAGCAAGCCGATATATGTACACGAAGAACTATATGAAGAAGCAAAAGCACTACTCTCGGAATTAGTAAATGAAGACGAGTTTGAACCACCCGAAAAGGAAGAAGAACCCACACCCCTTGAAAACCTAATCAGCTATGTTTACGATTTTTTCACAAAAAAAAGCTGACAAGGGAAGGATCTGTGTTCCACCTGCCAGCTACGATTAGCAACAACCAAATTTATAAATAACTTTTATTTTTTTATTCTAAGTTAACTCTCTGTTAAATCTTTTTGAACTTTCTGACATGCTGCATGAAATTCTTTTGCAGTTTCAAGAAATATTATTGCCCCTTCTGCAGTAGGGGCCGCATTCCTGATTTTAATAAAATCATCATGGATGTTCAGCCATTTCTCATCTGTCTCGCCTGTCCTTACGACAAGGTTTTCAAACTCCCACAGTGTCTGTTCAGGGGTAAACGGGTCAACAAGCTTTGTATAAAGCGGTACATGTGCACTGTCTGAACAAGCCAGAAATGATTCGTTTATACTTGCTTCATGCTCTCCGTGAACAAAAAGTGCCTGTGCCTGCTCGAGGCGTTTTTCAGCATCAGCAAATGTCGGAATTTTTTCCTCAACGGTTGCCCCGGCACATTCTCCCTTAACACCCTGCTGAAGTCCAAACTCTTCTGATTCATGCCCCCAGTCCTTATAAAAATTTGGGTCATCTTCAAATGCTGGTATTTCGTTAAACTGTTTTAGTTCTTCTTTTATGGCCTTTGCACCAAGCCTTTCCATTACAAGGTCAAAATGCTCATCGCCCTGTTTTTCATTTTCATATATTTCAAGAAGCCTTGCCACTACTTTTGGTGCGTTCCTTGTAGGGACTTTACCAATTGGTTTTGCAAGCCGTGAATCATCGCCGTAAAGGCCTCCGCCGACAAAAAGCATTTCAGCAGGGACAGACCTTCCGTCTTTGGTAATCGATGCACCCTGAAACCCTATATTGGATGAAGCATGCTGTGCACATGAATTGGGGCATCCTGAAATCTTGATTCTGAGTTCTTTTGCGGTCTCGCTGTATTTACCAAGCCCGTTTTTCATCTGCTCGGTAAGCCTTGTTGCAAGACCTTTAGCAGATGTAATACCCAGGCGGCATGTGTCCGCTCCCGGGCAGGCCGTAATGTCTCTAAAACTGTTAGCACCGCCGTCTGCAAGTTCTATTTTTTTAAGTTCCGCATAAAAGGAAGCAAGTGCATTATCGGGGACCCACCTGACAACAAAGTTCTGCTGTATTGTTACGCGAAGTGAGCCATCGGCCATATCATCTATAATATTTGCCAAAGCCCTTCCTGTGTCAGACGGCACATCACCAAGTCTTACCCTTACATTTACTATGTTGTAGCCTTTTTCCCCTGCCGGGCTGACATTACTTTCCTCCCAGTCTATAAAATCCGGGTCAGTATCTGTACCTTCAGGTGCAGGTTTAATATTAAATTCTTTGTCAGGAGCAGTCTCATGGTCCGGAATGTTTTTAAGAAAATCGTTCCACGAAGGATCTACATCAAGATTGGCCCTTTCTGCTTCAACAAGTTCTCTGAATTTGTCCATACCAAGTTTCCTGATTAGGAACTTCATACGGGCTTTCATTCTTACTTTTCTTTCACCATGCCTGTCAAAAATTCTTACTATGGCAGTGGAAAGCGGTATCATCTCTTCAACGGGAATAAATTCGCTCCAGAGCTGTCCAAGTGAAGGTGAAGCTCCGAGCCCGCCGCCAACATAGAGCTGAAAACCTTTTTGATTATCTTTTATTCTTGCCCTGAATCCAAGGTCATGGATCATGATACCGGCATTGTCAATGTCTTGGTTGCTCTCAAAACAGATTTTAAATTTTCTGCCCATATTCTGGCAGATAGGATTTCTAAGTAAAAAGTTCTTTAATGCTTCGGCATAAGGCGTAACATCAAATGTTTCGGTTGGTGAGGCACCTGTAATTGGTGAAGCTGTCACATTCCTTACTGTATTTCCGCATGCTTCCCTTGTCGTAATGCCTACATCGGCAAGCTCCCTCATCATGTCGGGGACTTCCTCAAGTTTTAGAAAATAAAGCTGCACGTCCTGTCGTGTAGTAAGGTGGAAAAATCCGCTTCCATATTTATCTGCCACATCAGAAAGCCTTCTGAGCTGAGTGGAGTTTATTCCTCCGTAGGGGATCTTAATCCTCTGCATCTGCACGCCGTCCTGCCTCTGTGCATATACGCCGAGCTGAAGCCTTATTTTTTGAAATTTAATATCTCCGGTCTGTCCGGACCTGAATTTTTTTACATCTTTTTCAAACAGGTCTAATTCATCCCTTACAAGTTCGGGAAGATTTTCATTTATTTCTTCAATAGTTTTTTCGCCATCTAAACCATCGGCCATTGTTAAACACCTCTATATAATATAGCTATTACGATTAATTTTAATTATTAAAGATTCTTAAGTTCTGTAATTAAGTTACTATATGCAAATAATACCAACCCGCTTGAACCCTTCGTTAATATATTACAGCAAAAAAGGGTGTAATTTCAAGCAGTTATTATTAATTTATTTCGGATTTTAAGTATTTTTTTGTCTCAAGCAGCACTACATTTGATAAACCGATCAGACCTACGAGGTTTGGAAACGCCATAAGCCCGTTCATTATGTCGGCAAAAGTCCAGACAAGCTCGAGTTTTGCAACAGCACCTATAAATATAAATACCGTGAACAATGCCCTGTAAGGTAATATGGCTTTTTCTTTAAGAAGGTACTGCACGGCTTTTTCACCATAATAAGACCAGCCGAGAATTGTGGAAAAAGCAAAAAAAGCGAGGCTTATTGCAAGCAGTTCGGCACCAAAAGGTATATGTTTTTCAAATGCAAGTCCAGTCAGGGCTGCACCTGTCTGCCCGCTATTCCATGCTCCGGTAGAGATAATAACAATTCCTGTAAATGTACAAACCACTATTGTATCTATAAAAGTCTGTGTCATAGATACAAGTGCCTGCCTTACAGGATTTGAGGTCTTGGCTGCGGCTGCTGCAATTGGAGAGCTTCCAAGTCCGGATTCATTTGAAAAAATGCCCCTAGCAACGCCCATTCTTATTGACTGTGAGATTGTTGCACCAAGAAAACCACCCGTAGCAGCTACCGGGTTAAAAGCATGATAAAAAATTAATTTAAATGTTTCAGGGACTATTCCAATATTCTGGATAATAATATATAAAGCCCCCAGAATATAAAAAACTATCATAAATGGGACAACAGTTGATGTAACCTTTGCAATACTTTTAATACCGCCGATTATTACAAGTCCGGATGCTAAACAAATCACAATACCCGTGACCCAGGTAGAAATGCCAAAAGCATCCGTAAGGGCTGCTGCAACTGAGTTGGACTGTACCATGTTTCCAATGCCAAAAGCTGCGATTGCAGCGGCTATGGCAAAGAATACACCCAGCCTTTTAAGTCCAAGGCCATCAGAGATATAGTGCATTGGCCCGCCGATCATTTCTCCGTTTGCATCCCTTTTTCGGTATTTAACCGCAAGAACCGCCTCAGAATACTTGGTAGCCATACCCACAAGGCCTGTAACCCACATCCAGAATATTGCCCCAGGCCCGCCAACAGCTATGGCTGTTGCAACGCCTGCAATATTTCCCACACCCACGGTGGCAGCAAGTGCTGTCATTAGTGCCTGAAAATGAGAAATGTCTCCTTCTGTTTCCTTTGGGTCATTTCTTTTAATAAGTGCGAGGTACAGTGCAGGGATTAGAGCGGTAAACTGCAAACCCCTTAATATAAAAGTCAGGTATATGCCGGTACCAAGCAGAAGTACAATTAACGGTATACCCCAGATATATCCGCTTATAAGGTTAAAGGTATGTAAGATTTGCTCTTGCATGTCTATGGATTTAAAACTTAATCCGTATACAATATCAGAAAATCCAAATAAATTTAAGAGTAAATAATTATAGGGAGATTCTGATGCTGATACTTATTGCCAAGTTTGAATTAAAACCAAATTATATAGAAGAGTTTATTAACCTTTCAGAAGGAATGCTCGAACCTTCAAGGAGTGAAGACGGGTGCATACATTATGAACTACTTCAAAACCCTTATAATCCCGCACTATTTACATTCTACGAGAAATGGAAAAGCCAGGCGGATCTCGAAGAACATTTTGAGAAACACTACTTTGGGGAATTTGTTAACAATATATCTGACCTTATAGTAGGTGAAGGAGATGTAACTACTTATGAAGTGTCAAACGAACAGGAAATTAAATAGCATTATTCACTTGCAATCTGTTGTTCAAGCCATCTTCTTATAACATTTAATATATGTTCTTTTTCTTCGGTTTCGAGTTCAAAACCTTTATCAAATTTATGCCATTTTTCTATACAGCCCCTGCAGCAGGTGGCTGTCGCATGCTGGGCAACAAATACAGGATGATTGCGGTAAGGCGTCTGCTTACCGTCATTTGGGGGATTGGCCGAAACAATACGGCTCTCAATAAAACCAGAGGCATGATCCATTATAAGATCCATGCCCCTTTGGTTTAGATAATCTAACTCTTTTGATTTTAGTCTGAAACTGCTTCTGAACTTTGAGTGTGATAATCGATCAAGTAAACGATCAATACCGTCCATAAACTAAAAGTTTAGTTGGCTTTCAACTGTTTATCAATAATTGGTTTTAAGGAGTCAAACTGCCTTAGTCCCCTTAGATAAAGAGCGTTCATCTCGGTACCGTCACCTGTTTTACCAATAAAAAGGCTTGGTGTACCTCTTACGCCATATTTTCTCCCGGCATTAAAGTCTGCATCTACTTCAGCTTTTTTGCTGTCATCATTTACACAGGCTTCAAATTTAGCCTTATCAAGCCCAAGGCTTTCTGCTTCCGGAATAATCTTTGCAGGATCCAGTTTCCCTGGGTTGGAAAAAAGGAAGTCATTCATTTCCCAGTATTTTCCCTGCTCACCGGCACAGTTTGCAGCTACTGCTGCGGGAACGGCCAGTTTATGAAAACTTAGAGGAAAATCCCTGAAGATATATCTTACTTTGCCCGTTGAAATGTACTCTTCCTGAATCTTTGGAAGAATTTCATTATGAAACTTTCTGCAGTAAGGACACTGATAATCACTAAACTCCACGATTGTCACAGGTGCTTTTGGATCACCTTTTATGTAGTCATCATCAAATGATACCAGCACCTCTTTTGGGGCTTCAGGCTTAGAAGGTTTACGAGGCCCTGCAGTCTGGAGCTGTTTGACATCATCTGCGAGCTTAGTAACTTTCAGCTGTTGGTCCTTCATACCCTTTTTTACGGTAGAGAGCTGTGAAATTGTCCATGCATTTATGCCTAGACTAAATAGCAATATAATCGCCAGTATTATTAATATTGTTCTCATAGTAGCAGAAATTTTACCCTAGGTTTCGTTGTATTCAAGACATATGAATTTTATAAATTAAATAAACTCATTTAGCTCATTTTTAATATCTTCATATTTCCCATAAACTCTTCTGCAATCGGGAAGTGAATTTAGAAAATATTTGCCATAGCTTTTTGTACCGATCCTCTTATCGAGTACAAGTACTGCGCCCCTGTCATTCCTCGAGCGGATTAGTCTCCCAAACCCCTGTTTAAATCTGATTACGGCCATAGGTACAGAGTAGTTAAGGAATGAGTTAATCTCCCTTTTTTCAAGATAATCGGACCTTGCTTCAATTATGGGGTCTGTTGGCACCCTGAACGGAAGTCTCATAATTACAACAAGCTTGAGTGCATCACCTATTATATCTACCCCTTCCCAAAAACTGTCTGTAGCCATTAATACGGTATTTGAAGTGTTCCTGAATTTATCAAGGAGCTTATCGCGGGGAAGTGTGCCCTGCTTGAGTACTTCTATGCCTTTATCAAGTAATTTATCATTAATTATATTCGTGACATTGTTAAGTGTCTGGTAGGAGGTAAACAGTATTAGTGCCCTGCCTCCTGATTTTTCTATTACATCCTGTAATACGCCGGAAACAGCTTTAATATAGTCACGCGAACTGTATTCAGGTATATCGGCAGGTATGCCAAGCAACACCTGATCCTTGTAATTAAAGGGGGAAAGTACTCTTTGTTCCTTTAATCTATTGTTACCTTCCAGGCCTAACTGCGTTTTCTGGAATTCAAAACTTTCTTCAACTGCAAGTGTTGCAGATGTCATAACAACGGTTTTTGTTTTATCATATAATTTCTGCTTGAGCTGGCCGGATACGTCTATTGGTGATATTCCAAGTGATATAAAGACAATACCGCGCCTACCCCTTACCTCTACCCATTTAACATTTTCATTATCTCTTTGTTTGAAAAAAGAACTTATGGCTTCAATGTAATATTCCAACTTGCTGTACACACTCCTGAACTCAATCAGCAGTTTTGTGATATTGGGCATTTCTTCGTTCCGGGTAAGAATTTCAAGCAAGTATCTTATCTCGCCCTGAATTTTAAGTAGTTTTATCCTGAGGCTTTCAAAACTTTCTTCAGCCTTCATCCATTCTTCGCTCTTTTGTACATGCTCAAGTACTCTTAGACTAAAATCACTCCCGCCATTCTTATTTTCCTTTGTATTTGCTACTGCAATATCAAAAATAAGTTCAAAAGACTCATTTATACTGCTTTCTAAATCATCAATCCTGGGAGATACAACCTCTTCAATTTTTAAAAGTGTATTTTTTAGATCATTATTTTTATCGTTATTTTCAATTTTAACAGCTGTACTTGCGGCAAAATTTACTAGCCCTTTGATTTCTCCTTTCTTACCCCTGCTTTTTAGTCTTCTTAAAGTTTTTGTAAGGCCGAATTTAGCAACTGATGTGCTAAAATGTGATGTTGCTGCATCTACAATGTTATGTGCTTCATCGAATATTACCCTGTTGTACCCGGGCAATATCCCCGAGTCTGTATCATTTGTAGCTGCTTTTATTGCAAGGTCAGAGAAAAACAGGTGATGATTTACAATAAGAAGCTGCGCCGCAGATATTTCCCTCCTTTTTTTAAAAAAGAAACATTCTGCATAATGGGGGCATTTACTTCTTATACAGCTTTCACTTTCTGCCGAAACCTTATCCCACGTATTTTGTTTGGGACTAAAACTTAGGTCCGAAAGTGAGCCGTCAGTAGTTGTTTTAGACCATTCAATAATGTTTTTTATCTCATCGGTTTCATCATCTTCTATAAGCTCCTGCTGGCCGTCATCCACGGCTTCAGCCCTCAGCAAACACAGGTAGTTTCTCATTCCCTTTACGAGTGAATAAGTAAAGTCTTCATTAATGGATTGTTCCAGCATGGGAATGTCTTTGCCAATAAGCTGTTCCTGGAGATTTATGGTATTTGTGGAGATAACAACACGCTCATTGTTTTGAATTGCCCACTTAATTGATGGTATAAGGTAGGAAAAAGTCTTTCCCGTCCCCGTACCGGCTTCTATAAGTGCTATAGAGTCATCGTTAAAAGCCTTTGCAGTCTCATTAAGTACTTTTATCTGCTCTTTTCTGTGTTCAAAACTCTTTCCAAGTTTTTTAGCAACGGGTCCTTTTGGCATTAGCAGTTTTTCAAGCTCGCCAATTTCAATTGGGCTGTATTCTTTTTTCTTAAAAGGTTCCACGACAGAGTAAATTTCTGAAACGCTGTTATTAATAATAAGGAACCCGACCCCGTTATTTCCAAATATGGAAGCCAGGTGTATATCCTGCTCAGATGGTGTTAAATTGCCGGAAGGATGATTGTGCAGCACTACCTGCCCCGCCGAGGCAGAATCAATTATTGCGGGCACTGAGTATTCATTGCCCCTCGCAAGTGCTCTCACTCCAAAAAGATTAAGATTGTCATCAAGGTCTCCGACAAAGAAAACTTCGTTGCCTGAGGCTATATGTATCTCTGTTTGTAACTTTTGGATTACTTCCGGGCTGAACTGGGTAATTTCCACAGACTAAAACTTAACACGGTAAATATTCATTCCAAATAAAAGGATTATTGCTTTAGTAATAATGGTTTGGTAGTTTAGTGAAGTCCAGGAGGGATGGCCGAGCGGATGAAGGCGCTGGTCTCGAAAACCAGTGGGCTCTAACGGGTCTCGTGGGTTCGAATCCCACTCCCTCCGCATTCATTGCGGGTTTAAAATGTTTTTTCTGAATTAAGCCAAATAAAACTTCATACCCTCAATATAAAATTTTTAATATTTACTAGGAGCCATCGTTAGTAATAAAATTAATATCCATTACTGTCATGCCATCCGTAACCACAATTGTCTCAATTTCCATAACATCATCAGTATCCGATTCATTAGCACCGTTCCAGTACTCATCTGGGAATACTAACGTGGTAATTTCACTGGAAATATACTGACTATATCTGTTATTTTGAAAAGCAGCAGGACTGCCATCAAGTCTTTCGATAAGAATCCTGTAAGTTCCGGCCGGTACATTCTGAATGCAAAATTCTCCGTCTAATAATACTAGATCACAATCAATCCCGGAAAATGAAGAAATTTGCAAATTTGGATTATCCACATTAACTGCCCTTACATGGACTCCGTTAAGGTCAGTTCCTCCGGAAGACTGAACCATGCCCCTGATAATTCCCGTACCTGCTATTGGAGGTGTAGGGTCATCCGTTACTACATCATCATCGTCGTCATCACCGGGCGTACCTCCACCACCGCCACTTCCGCCGGGTGAACCTCCCGGACCTGGTGTATCGTCACCTGGGTTTAGAGGACTATCAGGTGGTGTTGAAATCGGGCCGCCACCATCGGGGTTTGTTGGGGGAGCATTATCAGGATTAACCTGCCTCGCTGATTCTCTCTGGTCGCAGGCAGCAAGGAATGAAAATGACAAAAATAAGAACAGTACTAAAATCGAATATAAGTATTTTTTTATATTTAATTTCAAGTGAATATCCTCCGGTTTTTATGGTCCGTAAAGTAGAAGCGCTGAAGCAAAATCATCAGTTTCCAGTGATCTTCCCAATGCATCATCTATTGGAAGATTAAATGGATACATAGTTGGAATACCTACAGGTTCAACTGGGTCTAATCCGCCTGGTATTTCTGCCGTATTAATACCACCAATAGGTGTGTGGGCAAGTCCCCATACATGACCCATCTCATGCACAGTTGTAGCAAGTAAATCTGCATTTGGAGAACTTGGTATAGACCCGTTAATAATAATTGTAATATCAGTAATTGTGCCCGCTGCATTTGTAACGGCCAGACCTATACCTAAAATACCCGGGCCGAATAAATCATTGAGTATTGCTCCGTCTTCATCAAAAACAATATCATTTATACCGTCAATAGTTGAAACCTGTGTATTATAATTCGCGAATGTAATATCTGTCGGATTCTGGGTTAACGTACCGCAAAAATTTCCTATATTTTCTAACCCGTCCCACTCCGCACATGCAGATTCCACAACTGTTAGTCCATTACCCCCTCCCAGAGTTCCGCCATCTACTCTGAAATCAACTGGCATTGAAGGTAAATTAAAAAATACAAAATTAGATGCACCGCTTGGTTGATTTAATACATGGTAGGAATAGGAATGCTGATTTGCAATGAAAATACTAAATAGGACAACCAGTGATAAAAATATTTTGTTTTTCATATTAACTCTCCATTTTGATTACAATGTTTGATTAATGCTGTATATAAAATCATCAAGTGATAATTTATCGTTTCCTTTTATTCTTTGATTAGTACCGGAATTAATTAGAATAAGTCCGTTAACGGGAGTTGAAATAACTTTTGTGCCGTTTACATCTGCATCAACCCTGTAAACACCTTTGTTAATACTTTGAAGTACGGGATAGCCTTCTGAATTTCTTGGCCCGAGAAAAAGTACAACTTCTTCATTAAGCTCAAACCCTGGCAAAAAAGGTGAGCTTACGGTTTTATTTCCAACTGTACCGCCTACAGTCCTAAGTACCAATTCTTCTCCGTATTTACCCTTAAGGCTTTCATCAATAGAAAATGTTGTATATGTAAAGACAAGGCCGCTTTGACTGTCCTGCCTTGCTTCAGAAGCAATACATTTAGCAACCACAATATCGGTAGAAGACCTGGCAAGATCGGGAGTAGAAATATTTATTTCTTTTAAAGCACGCGATATATCAGTATTTACATATAATATTGAGACAAATAACATCAATATTATAAATATTGAATTCAGTTTCATTGCAAAATTCTCCTGAAATTATTAATTATTAATCCATCTTAGAAATTTTAACAATTGATATATTAATTATAATTCATTTATTAAAAATGTTTATCATTTTTTGATATAAAACTGGTTGGTTAAAGATAAAAAAAATAAAAACTACAATTAATTATTTGTAATTATATCAATCCCGTTAACCGTGGAACCATTAGAAACTACTATCGGTTCAAAATCAGAAGGATCATCCTCATCCGATTCATCTGCCCCGTTCCAATACTCATCAGGGAAATTTACATTTGTGCCCGCAATTACAAATAGGCTGTACCTGTCGGGATCAAAAGCAGAACTTCTGTCATCCATCTTTTCAATTACAACCCTGTAAGTGCCTGGTGGAAGGTTCTGAATACTAAATGCCCCGTCTTCAAGCTCAAGATCGGAATCGATGCCGGAAAATGAAGACATTTGAATATCAGTATCATCTATATTTACTGCCCTTACGTGTACACCGTTAAGCGGTGTGCCGGTAGAAGATACAACACTTCCTCTTATAATTCCTGTCCCTGTAAGCAGTTGGGAATCATCCATAAAATCATCATCGTCATCATCTCCCACAATAGGCGGAGTGGGAATATCAGGGTCAGTTTCCCTGTTGCTGCCGCTATCACAAGCCACAATCATTGAAAATGAAAACAGCATCATTATCAGTATTAAAAAATTTATTTTTTTTGTTTTTATCAATTTATCTTCCTCCAGTTTTATTAAGGCCCGTAATTCAGTAGTGCAGCGCCCAGGTCGTCATTTTCAAGTGTTCTTCCAAATCTGTCATCCTGGGGAATGGCAAATGGATACATTGTGGGTATCGCAGAAGGGGAAATTCTATCAAAACCGTCAACTGAGTTTGTTGTATTTATGCCGCCAATTGGTACATGTGCAAACCCCCAAGTATGCCCCATCTCATGAATTACTGTTGCAAGCAGATCCGCAGAAGCTGAACTTGGAATAGAACCGTTAATTAATATTGTTATATCTGTAATCAGTCCTGAAGCTGTATTAAAAGTAGTAAGACCAAGTCCTAAAACACCGGGTACACCAAGATCCGCAAGGATTGATCCATTCTCATCAAACACAATTGTATTTACACCGTCATTTTGCGGGACAATAGAGTCGAAGTTTGATGAAGTTATATCAGTCTCAAGCTGGTTAAGGTTTCCGCAAAAGTTTGGAACATTGGGAAGTCCGTCCCATTCATCACAGGCATCTTGTACAATTGTAAGGCCGTTACCACCGCCCAGAGTCCCGCCGTCAACTTCAAAATTGACCGGCATCCCGGGAAGCGACCTGAATACAAAAGTTGATTCAAATATATTGTTCAAATTGTGATAGGCAGAACTGTTCTGTATTGCTACAAAAGGGCTTAGCATAATCATTAATATAGGTAGATATCTAATATTCATTTTTACCACTCCTCTCTTCTACATTACTTCGTTTAGGCTGTATATAAAATTGTCCAGATTGACCTTGTCTCTTCCTGCGGCTCTCTGATTGGTTTTTGAATCAATTATTTCGAGGCCGTCTACAGGAGTTTTAACATATTTTACACCGGTATCGTCTGTTTCAACCCTGAGTATACCCCCCGAAAGACTCTTAAGTACCGGGTAGCCCCTCGTATTATTTGGTCCCAGAATCAAAATTACATCTTCATTCTGAGTAAACCTTGGCAGAAATGGTGAACTTATAGTTTTATCTCCGACAGTACCGCCAACAATCCTTAGAACTATCTCGTCACCGTATTCTCCCTTTAATTTTTCATCAACTTTAAAGGTTGTATAAGTAAAAATAAGCCCTGTTTCTTCATCAATCCTTGCTTCACTTTTAACACAGTTGGCCAAAACAACTCCATCTGCTGATCTGGCAAGGTTGGCAGTTGTTGATCTGATTTCCTTTAATGCAAAAGACTCTTCACTATTTACGATACTTATTGATGTAAAGAACAGTGTTAATAATACTGTTGTCTTAAATAGCTGTTTCATAACTTTCTCCGGTTTTTAATATTATAAATATAATATAGTAATTTTATTTGAATTGTTGATTAATTTATCAGTCTGCCAGGCTTAATGTTATTCTACGTTTCTCAACATCGGCTTCTGTGACCTTTACCCTCAATTTTTCACCAATTTTAAACCACCTTCTTTTCCTACCCATTCTCATTTCTGCCCTGGGAATAAATCCCTCAACAAAATATGTGTCAATTTCTACAAACATGCCAAACGGCAATACACTAATCACCGTACCTTCATGAACCGAGCCAACATGCCGTGTCATGAAATGGGCCCTTTCCAGATCTATAGATTCTCTTTCAACGCTATCTGAGACCCTCTCCACTTTACTGCAATGTTCACATACTTTATTTAACTCATTAATATCGATTTTGTTACCATTTTTATCCAACACATTATCAATTAACCGATGAATTATAAGATCGGGGTAGCGTCTAATGGGGGAAGTGAAATGTGTATATTTATCAAGTGCCAGCCCAAAATGCCCTATTTCCCTGGTTGAATATTCGGCTTTTTTTAGTGATCTCAATACAAGCATATTTACGGCGTTCTGGTCCATCTGGCCCCTTGCCTTAAATATTACCTTCTGGATATCCAGGGGTTTGATTTTACTGTTTAATTCAAGTTTATAACCAATATCTTTTAGAGAATCTTTCAGTTCGTACACTGATGCATTGTCCGGTTCTTCATGGATCCTGTAAATAGACCCGTTTTTACTTTTAGATAAATAGTCTGCTACAACATTATTTGCAGCAATCATAAACTCTTCTATCATTCCATGTGCAATGTTTCGAGTAGATTTTTGGATATTAATTACGTTTCCGTTTTTATCCCTGATTAATTCCGGCTCGGGGAAATCAAATTCAAGTTCGCCGTTATCCAGCCTTATCTTTTTAAGCTTTTCGTAAAGCTTTCTCATATTCCTGAGGCTGTTCACAACATCTTTATGTTCATTACTTACAGGCCCCCTTTTGCTTAGCATCTCAGACACCCAGGTGTAGGTGAGCCTTGCCTTACTGTTAATAATACTGTTGTAAACTGTATAGCCCTGCAGCTGCCCCTCAGTCGAGAAATTAATTTCCGCTGTTTTTGTAAGCCTGTCCTGATTGGGAACAAGGCTGCAAAGATTATTTGACAGTACTTCAGGTAGCATGGGATAAACTTTCCCGGGCAGGTAAACACTGTTGGCCCTTTTCCTTGCTTCTTTGTCCAGGCCGGCTTTATCCTTTACATAATACGAGACGTCTGCAATAGAGACATAGAGTTTGAATCCCGATTTTGAAACTTCCACACATACTGCATCATCAAAATCCTTTGCATCATCGCCGTCAATAGTAACAATAAGCTTTTTTCTTAGATCCTTTCTATTATTGTCGCTTTGGACCGATACTTCCCTGTTGATCTGGTCAGCTTCGATTGATACGTTTTTGGGGAATTTTTCAGGTATACGATGGTCGTACAGTATTGCCTTTCTTTCAGAATTTATCTCACCGGACATCCCCAATACTTTCTCAACTGATGATTTCTTGGTTTTGGGATCTATCTTCAGAAGTACAAGGTTGCCGTTTTTTAAATTTTGGTTTTTAGTATTTCCAACTTCTACTGTTGGGAGATTGTCGCCTCTGGGTTCAAAAAAATATTCATTGTTTTTCTTTAAAATCTTTCCAATTAACCATGCATTGTCCTTACCGTTTAACTTACTTTTTTCTTTGCTGTTAGATTTAGGACTTTTTTTATTGTTATTTATTATGTATCCCCCGCTGTTGAGTTTAAGAATTACCTTACTCACAGTCATTTTTTTCAATATATTCTTTAATTTTTTTCTTTCATCCCGTCCAATACCAAGTTTTAACAGTATTTCGTTTACCTTTAGGGGAGAATAATTCGGCTCTGAAAGAAGATTAATTATTTTTTGTTTATAGGATAATTTCATATATATGTATAAGAATCCGGGTGAAAATTTAAAAGTGGTAAATAAAGAAGATTATTTATATTCAATGATGTTGAATAATATATAACATTCAGATAGAATTGTCATTCCATAAATATTTATTTTTTGCCGGAGCAAACATGTTAAGGACAAATATTATAGGCAGTATTTTTATTATTTTAATCGTATTCGGATTGGTAAGCTTTGCCATATCACTCAGGATTTCGATTGAATGGGCCAGTTATTTTAAAATTCTGGGTATTGTTGCAGTAATTGCTTTAGTCGTATCTGCCATAACCCACCTTATTCCCTCAAAACACTAAGTAATAATTAATCCGCTTTCGCCATCATTGCCGGCTTGTCCGGTATTTGGTTTTTCGGCATCTTCAGGATAGCTGCGGGCTATCTGTATTAAGTAACTTTGCTTGCCGGGTTCGTTGTCGATGTAAAACAACAGTTCACTTAAATATTCATTCATAATATCAAGCGCTATTTCCATTGTAAAACCTTTTGCTTCATACCTTTTTAGGCTTTCCTTTACGATTGCCATAATATTATAGGATATTTCATTTGCATAGCTGTTTTCGGAATCATACTCGTAGAAAACACCTTTAATTTCAGTATCTATTGATTTACAAACCTGCTCCAGGCCTCTTTGAAGGTCCCTGTTGTCAATACGCCTGTTTGATCTGAAGCTTGTGGCTACGTATCTCTCTACAAGAGCAAATACTTCAGTGTTTTTATTAAAGAGCTCAGCCCGTTTTACATAGGTTTTAATACCTTCTTTCTGGATCCTTAACTTATCAATCCTTTCCTGATGGTTTTTTTGCCCCTCAACATAGTACTCACAGTCCAGTGGACAGTTTATCTCTATCCCCCTGAACTCACCACAGCACTTGGGGCAAATCTCGCCATCATAAGCAGGGCAGTATCTTTTACCTTTTGCCTTTCGGCAGTGTACACATTTCATATAAAATAAACCTTATAAAAAAAGGAGTTACCAGCAAATGATAACTCCTTTTTTATTAATTTTTAAACTTAATTTGAAATAATTTTAAATTTACATACCGTCCATTCCGTCATCGCCACCACCCATTACAGTAACAGACTGTATAAAGGTAACGATTACAGATATCTGGACTGAACTGCTTACCGCATCACATTCGTCTAGTATTTCCTGGGGAGTGTTTAAAGTAATAGTAGCAGTTAATAGCTGTGTACCTGCAAAAGCATTTGGGAAATATGTTGTTGTAAATGCACCTGAATTAACATTGCCGCTTACTATCGCCGGATTAACATCAACATCACCAAGTGGAGGATTAGATAATGTGAAATCTACTTCTGTTCCTGGCTTTATACCAACGGTTGTAAACTGTAAAGGCTGAAACGGTAGTTCCTCGGCGACTCCCATCTCATCTACGGTAATATCAAGAGTAAAAGTGGAATCCCCTTCACCACTTGTTGGTGGAACAATTCCAATACCGCTAAGGACTATATCAGCAAACTGGCTAATAATCTGACCATCAGGAGTAGTTGCACTTAGCAGTATCCTGAAACTGCCGGTAGATCCGACACCTACGATATAGTCAGCAATAAAATCCAGGAAAGCCCTGCCGTCAGAATCAAGAACAACAGATGAGTCCAGTATGCAGGCTCCCACGCTGTTAAAACCGGGAACAAAATCTATATCAATAAATGTATTTGGAGGCAGTGCTTCAGAATCTATTTGTATATCTCCAATATTGCATGCATTTGCAAAAACACCGTTTTCAAGAATGCTGATTAGAAAATTATTTACAATAGTATCAGGGTCACTCCTGTCAGGATCAGCTTCATTCGTTCCGCAGCCACCAATCATTCCAAAACAAATAATTACAACGGAAAATAAGGTGAGCACCTTTTTTGAAGTTATTTTTTTTATTTTATCAACTAAATACATTTTTCATCCTCCTCGATACAATCATAAATAAAGTATAGAATTCAATCTTAAATTTCAGGAAGTTCACAATCCGCATTAACCGTAATTTCCACAGACTCTGTGGCAGAACCCGAAAAAGCAAATAATGTAGTTGGATCTGCACCTAAAACCTGTCCGGTTTCATCAAATATATTAAAGAAACCAGGGAATATTATTACAACTTCGGCAACACCTGAATCATTGCTTGTTGTCTCGTAAGGTGAGTCAACAAATGCTCCACTTATAAACCACTCTTCTATAGGAGTATTTAGGCATTTATTTGGTGAACAGGCATCATTATCGACCATCTGAAACAGTCTTGCATCAGGAATGCCATTACCATCAGTATCAATGATTAATGAGTTCTCACTTGCAAAACCAAGGTCAAAATTAACTGATACATCGTTTAAAGGACTGCCGGCATCATTTGTAACAAGGACCCTAAAAAGCTGTGGTTCCAGGCCGTCACCGCAAATATTTATTTCCTCAAGTGCCTGTATAAATGTAAGCGCTGAGCCAAA
>JAJCZQ010000007.1 GCA_029262335.1 Deltaproteobacteria bacterium | reverse complement strand
TTTGCATTCCTGCTTGTAGTTATAGTTGCGGAACACCACCCTAAGGAAAGTTTCAGGGACGCGGGACTTGAAGTTGCCCTTGCACATCTTGGTGGTCATATAGTTTACGGGCTGTTTGTAGGGCTTATTGCCGGGTTACTTGCAGTGAAAATAATACTTTAACGGTCAGTAAATCTAAATTAATATTTTTATTGCTATCTGTTTTATCATCAACATCTTCTTTATTGGTAGGAATTTCTTTGTTTTGATCTTCATCATTAGGTATTTCATAATTTGAATCGTCTTCAAGATTAGATTGAGTTAAAGACATATTTCCCGCATCTTCAAGATATATTGATGATGAAATCACAATCAGAAGAATAAATATAGATACTATGAATTTACTTTTCATTTTTCCCACTCACCATAAGGATTGTCCGGATCGTAATGATCACCATAAGGACTCTTTGGTTTATCTTGTGTAGGTTCTTCAGTTTTTTCATTGCCTATATGAGGATTTCTTATTTCATTTTCATTTTCTATTTCATATGTACTCATTCCGGTCTTTGTTAAACCGGCGCTGCTTAAATTGTTTATAAGGCAAATGGAAAAAAATATTAGTACTACTGATACTTTTAATATAAATTTACTTCTTATCATTTTCTTCTCCTGAATATTAAAATTATTATGACCCCGGTTCATTGTCCTGAATATCTCCGATAACATTACAACCTTCTCCATCCCAGTTGCCTGTGGCAGTTTTTATCCTTCCCAGTCTGAAAAGAGTTATCTCACCGCATTTTGATATATTTGAATTGTCATCAGCCGGCCTGATAAATATAGTCTGGGAAACACCCAGGGTACCGTTTGGGTTAAACTGGAATTCATCACTGCTCGGAACGACTGTATAGTCCTCGGCAATCGGTATGTCCAGACTGTTAATTGCTATAAAATCATTTTCCAGTGTATTCCTGTTACTCGTACCCCTGAAGGTTGTAATAGTTAGCGTTTTATTGTCTTCCGTATAGTCCAGATGGGTTTCAAATTCGACTCCGCTTCTTGATGCAAGGAGCCTTGCGGTATTAAGCGTCGAAGAAATTTTATATGTAATACCGTCAATAGACCTGCGTTCATAAAACTTTGTGGTAACTGTTATTGTCATACCTAAAAGAACTGATATTGAAGCAATTACAAACACGAGTTCAATTATTGTGAAAGCATTTGTTTTCATCATAAGTTTTATAAAATTTCCTCCCAGAACAAGGTTTGTGTCTGAACAGCAAGCGGTACTTCCCAAACAATGAAGCTTGCACCATCTTCATTTCCTGAAGTTGATATTGTAAGAATTACAGAATTTTCAGAACCGTAAGTTAATGTAGTACCGGAAGAGATCCCCTGGGAAAGCTGGAGCCCGGCAGAATTATCATTAATGTTACTGTTGGCTGCCACTGCACCCCTGATCCTTGATAGGGCAGGGGTACCTGTAACAAAATCCAGGGCAAAGACCCTGGTATCTCCAAATGCAGGCCTACAGGGAAGTGCCCTTTCAAAAGGAGTAGGAGCAAAGGAAACAAATACAAGTGTGCTGTTAATTACAGCCGGTATACCTACTCCTTTTTCCCCGCCAATTCCGTTTGTACTGCTGCTGTTATTAGGGTATTCAACAATAAACTCTCCTGCTTCATCGTTAGTAGAACCGCTTCCTATACTGAATATTTCACTATCACCATCCTGATTAAGACTGATTGTCCTTGAAATATCATCTGCCCTGAGCATCCCTCTGTCTGAGATCTCTGAAGCTTCAAGGCTTCCTGCAAGAAAAGACGGGACGAATGCATCAATAAAGTTGTATAACCTTCCTCCGTTGTGGGTCTCCGAGACAGGCTGTTCATTAATGAATTCTGCAATCTGGGTGGGGTTTCTCCTGTTTCCTGTCTGGAATATGACGTGTCTTCTCCCTATATTGTCTATCGCGGAAGTTGGCGGAAAGAATATTGGTTCTATATTTGTTAAAGGGACTTGCGGGTTATCACCAGAGCCGCATTGGCCAGGGTCCCTGTTTGCACAAAATGCAATACCTGCCCGCCAGTCTGATGCATCAATTGTTTCATTTCCCCTGTCCAGACTACCATTAGAATTTAGCGTTAATCCGGTTCCACTAATATTTCCGGTGCCAGAATTGTTACCTGTATTTAGGGGCTGTGATACATCAAAGCGCCAAAGCCTTCCGCATGTATCTCCTATATAGACAAGATCTGTGTAGCCGTCTGCATTAATATCAAAAATTCCGGGATCAGATGCCATTTCACACACCATATTTAGTGATAATTCTTCCTGGTCGGATGAAATACCTGAATCAAGGTTTTCAGGAATAGAACGGCCAGGGTGAAATTTATATATAATCTGCCCCGTTGTTATATCTACAGCATAAAATGCATTTCCATAACTTTTATTGTCCGTAGGCAGCGGATCAACTCCCCCGCCAACAAAAGCGACCCACCTGTCAGCAAAAATTTCCGTGGAAGTTCCGTTTACATTTGTAGTTCCGCGTAATCTTACACGTGCAATTTCGGGATTTGACCAGGTGTTACCGAAGTCCTGGTCAAAAACCGTCCAGAGGTGTGTAGGATAGCCGGGAGAATCTCCGCTAAAAATGAATGTGTCAGATTCAGCATATGTTGTGCTGATATCACAATTAGGGTCATTACTGCTAAATTCACAGTTTGCATTTGTAATATCCAGGGCCGTTATTCCGCCGCCGCCGTTTCTGAACCCGGAGATTAGAACTGTATGCCATTCCTTACCGCAGCTGCTTATAAGACCATCGACTTCAGCATCAACACCGGGATCTGTTTCATCTAATTCACAAAAGTTGGTTGATATACCATTATCAAAACCATCGATAAATATATCTGCAATTGAAGAAGTACCGTCAAAAAATGACCTGTGCTCAGGATCACCGAGGACATAAGTTTTAAGGTCACCAAATCGGTAATCTTTTACGGGAGGGGTCTGTGTACCAAATGGAGTTTCGGGTGAAACATCTGAAACAGCATCCGGAAAAAATGTTGGCGGTATATAAAAGAACATTTCCGTTCCTGTTCCTTCATTATAAAATGGTAATGCTTCATTGTTCCCATTAAATGGATTTCTCTGTGCACTCTGAGAAGTATCAACTAGTTCTCCGGCATGAAAGGCGTGAAGTCCACCGTCATTTGCCCCTGCATAGACTACCGCTGACCTTTCCTGGAAAGCCCTTGTGAAGAACTGGAACCCTGTATCAAAAAAAAGTACAGAAGGTGATGCGACTGTCCGTGGCGAAGAATGGAAAATATCACCCATCCTGACAGAGCATTCATTGGGATCTATTGAATCAGTATTAAAGTTTGCTGTACCATCACTGCAAATATGGCCTAAAGGGTCTTCATTTTCTTCACCCGGAAGGATATTGGTATTGCCGGATATAAAGCTTGTTACCCTATCACGAAAACATCCCTTAATACAGTCCCTGCAGTCTGAACCTATGCTAACATCAATATTTCCGGAGTTAATATTGGTGCAGTCTGAAGTACAGTCATAAGGAGTGTTGTCATCACATTCTCCGGGAGGAAAATTTTCCAGAACGATTACATCTTCGTCCTGTATGCCTATGTCTGACGGGGTTATATTTGTTGGGCTGGTACCATTTGTATCATAGAGAATCGGCATTAAGCTGCCAAGGTAGCTAACTGTCCCCGTCTGGTTTAATTGAAAATTCTGTTCAGTAAAAAAGATATTTCTTGTCCCGGGGTCTCTTCTTGCCAGTAGATTCCCTGCTTCCCAGTGGAATTGCCTCGCATTTTCGTTAAGCCTGCCATTAGTGAAAATTGAAAGTTCTTCAAGGTCAACTGAGCCTGATGTGTAGTTTTCAGTATCAGTTGGTTTTCTGACTATAAGGCTTGTACCCGGCCTGTTTGGATCATTTACAAAGCTGTATAGACCGAGTCTTCCCTGCCAGAGTCTTTCACCCGGAAGGGGGTTTGTAAGTGCAAGGAAAACCCTGTCCCGAAGTGTAACATTTCCAGCTGTTTGTGGGGCAGACGGGGCAACACCTGTAGTTGTAAAATTATCTATAAAAAGAAGAATGTCCTGGATGGCTTCTGTAAGTTCTTCCGGGCTGTTTGCCAGGAAAGCAAAACCTTCCAGGAGTTCCCGCTGGTTGCCATTTTCATCAGGGGTTAACAATACAGGTTCATTAAAATAGTCGTTATCAAAGACACCAGTGCCGGAATAACTGCAGGAACCATTTATGTCAGGTGTGTTATTACTTCCACTGCCGCAGTTTCTGATTCTTGCTGTATTTGATCCAATACCGTCCCCCCGGCCAATCTGCCTGTAGACTTCAAATTCATCATTTGGGGTTCCGCAAATGGCACTCTTTCCACTATTAGAGGGATGTTCAATGTCGAGACTTAAATCTATACAATCTTCAAGCGGATCAACACTTACAGCTCCAAATTCATTACCTGTTGCAGGGTCAATATGTTTTATTATCCCTTTCGTGTGTGTCCCACCTGCAAGTGCCATTGCATTTAATGCTTTTATTGAACGTTCGTCATTAATACCAAGCCCGATTACAAATGTGAGTACTTCTTTTTTTACCGGCTCACTTATATCCGGATCAGGGTTGGGAATGGTATTTCCACTTCTTGTGAAATAAGTACGTAGGTTACTTACTGCCTGGACAGAACTTCTTCGGTTTGGATTGTTGAAAGCATTTGATTCATTATTAAATCCGCTAAGTCCGCCGTTGCAGGCACTTAAATTATTTGAGCAGTCGCCAGCACAGGAATCATCCCCGTCTGTAATTACAATTGCGAATTGTGGCCTGCATTCTACAGAGTCATCACTGCTTAATCCGTTTGAAAAAGCGAGGAGCGCGTCGTTTCTTACAAATGTCGAACCATCATTAGCAGTTGTATTTACAGCATCGTCAAACCCTATTATATGGGCAAGCGGTGTCCCTCCTGATGCTCCCTGGTCCCTGTAAAAGTCCCAGACTCTTTTAAGTGCATTTCCATTGCTTCCTTGGAAACCACCATCTGCCATTCTAAATGCTGATTGATTATCAATTATTGTAAATTGTGGATTATTAAAATTGTTAGGGTCACAAGCATCATTGTTATCCTGGCCAGAATAACTCATCGGGAGAAAATTAACCGGTAATAGTTCTGCATCTTCATCTGTAAGAATATTCCTGACAAGGTTTGAGTTGTTTCCTGTAATATAGTTCGAGACGTCGAAAAAAGGCCTTTCTATAACTGACGAGCAATTTATTCCACCACAATCGGTATTCAGAATAGAGTTGTCAGCATCAAGGACATTAAAGAAAACGTTCAATGCTGTATCCATTCTTGTACTTCCTCGTAGAGGTGTTCCAATACATTCATCACAATTTTCAGAAGAAAATTGACGGTGTATAGTCTGCCCGGAATCACTCATACAATTGTTATAAAATTCCATTGAATCTGCTATGGTATTGCATCCGGGGTTGCTTTCATTAACACATTCACCTACAAATGAAGAACACTGGGTTAAATTGGAAGCCGTAGCAATTGCATATGCCGCAGCAGTCCTTTTCTCGGTTGTATCGCAAAAAGAACTAACTCTTGGAATACAATTGTTATCGAATATGTCTGTATTTGTTACATCGGGGTCATCTTCGGAACCAATATATTCATCATCACATACATAGTCATAAATACATGCAATTGTGTCCTGTTCATCGTGAAAATTTACTGGCAGGGGGTCATTTATATTATCAACATTCTCAAGTGTATCAAATATACAGGTTTCTACATTTTTAAGCTGTTTATCAGATATACATGTGTGGCCGTCACCCGTACAGTTCTCAATAATACATGAATTAAGGCCGGCTATACTTTCACCACAAGTATTGAGACGAATTCTTTCTCTTCTAACAAAATTAGCATCGTCATCAAAATCTTCATTATCCTCAAAATCATCCGGATTAGCTGCAAAATTTCTAGGTATGTATTCTCTGTTGGGACATTGTCTGAAAACATCATCTCCGTCCCAGTCTCCGACCTGTTCACCTCCATAATTTCTTCCCATTGAGCCAGATAAGTCGAGGATAGTTAGTACATTAGGGTCGGCCCCTTCGAATTCCTCACCCGTTAGCCTGGGGTCCTCAACTTCATTCCTTACAATGTTTTCAGAATTTATAGCTGGAGCATGAAGCAATAATGAAATTAGAAATATAAATAATAGTTTAATGTAATTTGTAAATTTTTTTTCATTCATATCTGTTTCCACCTCCACCTAGTGTCAGTACTTCAAAACCACTTATGATTTCGATCCCGGTATTGATATCATCATCTCTATCTTCATTTTCTTCTCTCCTATCAGCCTTGTCTTGGTCGAGGCTTGATTTGCCCGTGACAATTATTGAAATTGGCGTGACATCGAACTCACCAATACTAAAATTCTTTACATGACGGCTGCTTTTTGATTCATTTGTTATAAGGAAATTTTCGGGTTGTTTGATCTGCTCGGAGTTAAGCGCTCTTGATCCAGTCCTGCAGGCAGGGCCTAGCCATGTTTCAGGGTCACCAAAATCCTCAACACCGGTTGGTTTGTCTATGTTACTTACGGGTTTTTGTACAAAAATATTTCTACCGAGTTCTTGCTCAATTAGGTCTGCATTGATGCCGGAACGTACAAGTTCATAAAAAACTGCGGGATTAGTGTTTTCAAGTATATTTCTGACTTCAATCACACAGCTTTCTGTAGCAAAAAAAGCTTCCTGTCCGCTTTTGTAGTTGGACATCGACAAAAAACTATTATTTGAAATAAAGGAAATGCTTGTAGCTATTGTTGTCATAACAAGTATAAGAATAATTGCTATAATCAGTGCAACACCCTTTTCCTCATCTTTAATCTTTTTAAAGAATGGTTTCATTTACAGTGGCTCCTCCCTCGCATGGTTTCTAAGATATACAGTTGTAGAATAGACCCTGTATATAAAACCCCTTTCAGGTTCATTAAATATAGACTGTAGTGAATCATCAAAGCTTCCTGATTCGTCAATTTCAGGGGCTCTTCTTGGAGCAACATCAGCAATTGCTGGGATTGTCTGTTCGTAAAATCCCCCACTTTGCTGAAGCGGCCTGATCTTGGATTTTAAAACAAGGGTTATTTCTACAGAGCGGATGTCCTGTTCTCTTCCCTGTGTTTGCGGCTGAGTAAAATCAGAAAAATTCTTTTAACCGCATTATTGCAATCACCATTCTCACACACACCCACACGTGTTATTCCGCCGTCAGGGTCCTGCAGAGTAAATACAAATTGTAAATCCACAATTCCGGGTGCTTCTAAAAAGCCCGGATTATCATCACCGGGGGCACCGCCTGCTATTGTGAGATAAACTCCCCTGTGGTTTTCTCTTAGTCTGAGTCCCCTTGCTTCAGTATCTACCCTAAATGATTTAGCCTGGATATAACTGTATTCCATAGGTGTAGAAGCAATACTGGGAACAAAAGCAAAATTGTTTACTCCCAGATTAGCATCACCCTGGATGACCTGAATGAACTCGCTGTCTTGGGGAATAGGGAAATTGTGTTCTATTATTTCATCTGCAATTGCAACTTTAACGTCTTCATCCAAAGTGGCCTGCATGATTACAGCACATTCACTGCAAAGGGCAGGGTTAATTCTACAGCTGTAATGTATTGAAAATACAGGATTACAAAGTGTTTGCCTTGACCTGAAACCAAGTAATATTCTGTCGCCATCATCTCTGTTTCGATCAATAAAATTTCCATTCCGGTCAAACCAGCTGTCCGGCAGTTCAATTCTTAGGTTGTTGGTATTGTTTGTAAAAAATAATGATGATTCAGTGGTTGATGGTATGTTTAGCTCCGGTTCATTTGAAGCATTAAGTGTTGTCATGCCTTCTGTAATGTCCCATGTATATATTGTTATACAGTCAGGAGGTGAGTCTTTTGTTCCTGTTGCATTGTTCGGTATATCGGGCTGGATTGTCTCTTCGGTACATGGAGCGTTTGCACCGT
This sequence comes from Deltaproteobacteria bacterium, assembly GCA_029262335.1. Taxonomy (GTDB): domain Bacteria; phylum Desulfobacterota_D; class UBA1144; order Nemesobacterales; family JAJCZQ01; genus JAJCZQ01. The sequence continues at coordinate 527 of JAJCZQ010000007.1, read as the reverse complement.
TAGGGGTGCTGCCGCCGTTAACAAATTTTAGAGAAAAAGATTTTCCCTGCCTTGCACCAGCATTTCTAATTTCACTTGCAAGAAGATTAAGGACTAACCTTCCTGTTGTGTCAATATCAGCAAATTCCTTGGTGAAATTAAATTGCCTTTGCTGCTGCTGGAGCATTATAATCATTCCCGTTATAAGAAAACCGAGAATTCCTGCTGAAATTAATATTTCAATCAGGGTAAATCCTTTTTTATTATTAATTAATCCTTTCATTTTAAATTAGGGAATATTCGGAATTACAAGCAATCTTTCTATACCATCGGGTGCAGATGCCAATATCGTAGTATCAACATGAGCAGATATTTCAATTGTATTTGTTGCAAGTGAAGAACCGGAGCTAAGTCCGTTTCTATTAAACTGGCCGGGATTTCTTACTGAATATTCAATATTAAATGTTCTTTGTGGTGGTATTTCATTGTTATTTACTCTTAGATCGACTGATCTTACTATATAAAAGTCAACACCAGGGTTTTCACAG
>JAJCZQ010000006.1 GCA_029262335.1 Deltaproteobacteria bacterium | reverse complement strand
AGAAGCCCTAATAGCAGACAAGGGAGATGATGATGAAGGCGGAGCCGGAGCACCAGGCGGAATGATGCCGGGCGGCGGAATGCCAATGGGCATGGGCGGCATGATGTAGGAGCTGAGAAGCCAAAGAAACAGAAATAAACTGTAGAAGAAACATATTTACAGATAAAGTAACAAAAAAAGCGGGCTATTAGCCCGCTTTTTTATTGCCTGATTATTCAATAATTACAGCAAGATATATCACTTCCAGGGTTATTTGATAAAATAATTTAAAAAAATTTCTTAAATTGTTGTTGACAACTTAAGTAAAATACTTATATTTATATTAAGTAGTTAATACAGCTACTTAAAAATTCATCCTCCATCCTCCTTTAAAGAGGGAATGTGCCAAAGCCCACTGGAACATTCCCTCTTACTTTTTAGAAGATATTGCATTAATTCCCAGATATGATTTATTTTACAGTCTCAAAGGTTCTATAAAATATGATAACAAGTAACAAGGTAAGGATAATATCCTTAATACTGATTCTCTTTATAGCAATTATCTCGGTCATGGCTTACCTGATATACCAGGCCAAGACTAAAGAAACCTTTAATGGTTTTTATAACGAAAAGGTCCTGGATGATTTCAGCCTTAAAGACAGCAGTGGTAATGACGTATCACTTTCGGAATATAAGGGTAAGTTGGTCCTTCTCAATTTTGGTTATACAAGCTGTCCTGATATCTGCCCAACGACTCTTGGTAATTTACGAAGCATCTATACAAAACTGGATAACAACCAGGATGAAGTGCAGGTGGTATTCATCTCTGTTGACCCAGACAGGGACAATCCCGAGAAGCTTGAAGAGTATGTAAAATTTTTCAATAATGATTTTATAGGCCTTACCGGTAACGAAGAACAGCTCAAGGAAGTATCAGATATATTTAATATATTCTATTTTAAAGAAGGTATTGATACAGATAAGGATTATCTGATGAGCCATCCAACTTCCATATACCTGATTGACCGTGAAGGGAAGTTAATACTTAAATACCCCCATAACACCAAGCAGGATTTTGTTGTAGATGATTTAAAAAGACTTTTATAGTGAGATGATATTATGAAATTTATTCTAGTAATAATGTTTGCCCTGATGTCCTGTGGCCAGGATACGGAAAAAGGGATTGAGATTAATAATGTATGGATTCGGGAAGCACCACCCGGCGCCACGGTGGCAGCACTTTATTTTGATATTAACAATAACGGCGGCGAAGACTACATTATTTCCATAAACAGCCCGGTATCTGAATCTGCCGAAATCCACAATACACAGATATCTCCGGATGGAATTGGGAAGATGGTAAAACTGGATAATGTTCTGGTTGGGCCAGGTGAAAAATTAAGTTTTACGCCAGGCGGTAAACATATAATGTTAATTGATTTAAAAAAGGTACTTAAACCCGGAGAGATGCACGAAGTAACAGTAGATTTTAAAAATTCCGGACAAAAATCAGTAAATGCAGTTGTAAAAGGATTCAGTGAGGGCGGCAGTGAAGACCATAGCGGCCACTCTATGGATCATTAACGGGATCATCATTAACAGTTTCGGTATCTTCTATTTCCTCTTCCTTATAACCTGATAGCTCTGCAAGCTTATCCAGCTTGTACTGTCCCTGGTAATACCTGCCGTTTATCTCCCATGTAGGATAAGAAGAAATGCCTTTGGCAAAACAAAGTGAAGGGTTGGCGTTTGCGCCCCTGTTGTCACATTCAACATACTCTATAAAGTTAAATGCAGTCCCAAACACTTTTTTCTGATCAGTGCAGTGCGGGCATTTGTATGACCCGTACATTTTTGCATCGATACTGCCAAGATGTTTGGCAAGGGATACCTGGTAAGGACTGGAATCGCCTATAAAATCCTGTGCTGACTGGATTGAATTTGCACCGTAAATAACAATTGATGAAATAATGATTGCGAAAATTACAAGCTTTCCTGACGACGTGGCAGGGGCCTGTGATGATTTTTTTGTAATAATTAATACTAAAATAGCCATGATTATTACAAGCGATGCTACGCAAAAAGAACATATGGCCTCAATTTTAAAGATTTCCACATAAGTAAGATAAAGAGAGAAAGAAGCTCCGATCACTGAGATGTAAAAAAGGAGGTTCCATTTTTTTCTTTTGGTAAAGGAATAAAAAGAAATTGCTAATATCAGTATATATCCAACAAGCCCAATTACTGAAACAGGTATCCCGAATATCCTGGAATAGATGCTGTTGTTAACTATATCACAGTCTTTTCCCGTAACACAGTAGCTTAAATCACTCCCGCCCAGTATTTTCAGTGAAAGGTAAGCAGATATTATCAGCCCAATAAAAGCAAGAAGCTTTATAATATTCAGGTCTTTTTTAATAAATGATTTCTTAGAACTCATAATTTAAGTATTTTATTTTAACTAATTACGACAGAAGTAATATTATAAATAATAAAATAATAATTGGTATTAAAGATTAGTATAAAATGGAAATTTATTGAATTTTTTTAATGGCTTCACTAATTTGTTCTTCAATATTAGTTTCATTTAACAAAACGGTTTTATCACCGAGAGGGTCTATTAACATTTTTTGTGTCTGAGTAGTGGTATTTGAAGTGTTAGAGTAGTTCTTTTCAATGGATATCAGCTCGGTGAGGTCCAGGAATTTAAGAAGCTTAAATGTATCCTGGTTGCTAAGGGGACTGCCGGTGACCAAATCACTTATACTGATTTCTTCCTTAATCATGTTAATTAGTTTGATTTCTTTAATTGAATTTAGATTCAGGTCCCCGATTTTGGTAAACAGCTCTTCCTTTGGTCTAATCACGCCGTCAATATCAATATTGCTGGATGCCGGGTCTTCAAATATATAATGCTTGTCAACGGCCTCGTATATGACCTGTATGGGGTCTATGCGAAAGATTGTTTCGACTTCGGTCTGGTCTGCATACTTGAAACCATAGTAACCTTCTATGCACCTGAACCCGTTTAACAGTTTGAGTTTAAGCTGGAGCTCAAGAATACTGCTGAGTTCATGTGGTGTAATTTTTCCCAGCTTAATCAGTGCTTCTCCGATCTTAAGTCCTGATTCAAGTGTGTAGTCAATTGCACTTTCCTGGTCTTTAATAGAGATCGTTTTGTTTTCGACCAGTAGTTTTCCCAGTAAAAGGTTTGGGTCATTGCATTCAACAAACTGAATATAGCCGTCATGAAAATATATATTTAAAGTCAGGTCGGATTCTACAAACAGATGTCCAAGGCCCTTTTCATGGTGGAATGTGCTGAGCAGTTTTGCAAAATTTGTCTTTTCGAGCCTTCCGGACACGTCATAAGTGCTGTCTCCATCTGTACCGGTGTCTCCCGAGATTTCCGAAAGATTTAGTTCGTTGCCCGGTGAAGTATGTTCGTAGTTGTTTACCGAGAAACCAGTCTTATTGGTTTCTATTATTGCCTCAATGAATTCATCTACAGTTGCAAACCTGTCATTGGTATTTTTGGATAATGCTTTTAGTATTATGTTTTCAATCTCTTTTGGGACCCTGGGATTAATTTCTGTGGGCAGGGGAGGAGGCGCTTCAACCTGTGCTTTTCGGATTTCAAAGTCGGATTTGCCGGTAGTAGTAAAAGGTACAGTTCCCGTTATTAATTCATAATAAGATATTCCAAGGGAATAGATATCTGCCCTGTGGTCTATTTTCTTGCGGAGTATCATTTCAGGGGCCATGTATTTTGGTGTACCTATAACGCCGCCGCCTTCCGAAGTAAGGCCGGGGTCACCCACAATCTGTGCGATACCAAAATCTGTAATCTGTACGTTGGTGGATGTCAGAATAAAATTGCTGGTTTTTATGTCTTTATGTATAACGTTCTTTTTATGTGCATAACTCATTCCCTCAAGTATCTGAAGAAAAATCTTGGTGCCGTAATCAACGTCAAAAGCCCCCTGGTGGTTGATTACCTTTGATACACTTTCACCTTCCACAAATTCCATTATGATGTAATGGTTGTCTTCAAATTCAAAGAAATCATATACCGTGACAATATTTGGGTGATTAAGTTTTGCCTGAATTTTGGCTTCGGAATAGAAACGGGCGACCATCTCATTGTTGCTAAGCAGTTTTGGATGGATCATTTTTATGGCAACGACCCTCTCAAGTGAAAGGTGGATGGCTTTGTATACCTTTCCCATTCCGCCGTGGCCGATTTCCTGAGAAATTTTGTAGTTACCTATTACTTTGCCTATAGACATTTATGACTCTCTAATTTGTTTTGAAAGGACTTTTATTTTGTAAATTTTCCATAAAACTGTTCTGGTCTTTAACCTCGGAACTGACCACTTTTGTGACCTGAACTGTTATGTTGTCCTTTCCACCCCTTTTGTTTGCTATATTAACTAGCAATTTACATGCCTCTTCAGGTTCATATATAGTTAGTATGCTGCAAATTTCCTCTTCATCTATATATTCTGTAAGGCCATCGGAACATAAAAGAAATACATCACCCTCGTTTGTGGTGAATGGATCATAGGTCTCAACTTCTATCTCGTCGGATATACCAACTGCCTTAATGAGCATGTTTCTGTGGGGAGATGTTTTTGCTTCTTCCTTTGAAATGATTCCCGAATCAAGCATTTTTTCTGCAAGAGTGTGGTCTTTTGTAAGCTGGGTTATTTTCTTGCCCCTTACCAGATATGCCCTCGAATCTCCTACATGTGCAAGGAACGTTTTATTATTAAATAAAAGCATTGCAGTGCAGGTAGAGCCCATACCCCTTAGTTCTTCCTTGTCTGATGATGCCTGTATTACGTTTTGGTTTGCTATTTCGATAGAGTTTTTAAGGGAATCGAGCGCATTTTTTTCAAGGTTGCTGTCCTGTGTCTTAAAATATTCTTCTATGGAATTTACAACGGTCTTACTCGCAACTTCCCCGGCCTGGTGGCCTCCCATACCGTCTGCTACTACGAGAAGCAGAAGTTTTTCACTTGAGTTCTCAACATTAAATTCTAAAAAAGAATCTTCATTGTTTTCCCGTATCTTGCCTATATCTGTTACGCTTGATGTTTGTAACTGCATAATTAATAACTCTTCAATTTTTGAATGGAAACTTATGAATACCGGTTAAAGTACGAATACCATCTTGTTGTTGCCGATCTGAATTACATCACCGCTATTTAGTATCTTTTCCTGAATTTTTTTGCCGTTTACTTTTGTAGGTTTAAAAAAAGAACCGGTATTAATTATTCTGAAATTTCCATCTGCCTGCCTTACTATTGATGCATGTGTATCTTTCACAAAAAGTTCGTTTAGATTTACATGTGCATCCGGATTTCTTCCTATAGTAAAATATTCGGCCTGTATTGGTATTTCTACTCCGCCTGAACCTATAAGTTTTGTCTGGTTTGAAGGGATTTTAGTCTCAAGCCGCTTTAAGAACTTGTCCTGAGTGTTTCTGTCAACCATCACTGTGTGCCCTTCCGTAAATGCTTCATCCTGGACCTTTGTCGGATGGTCTATCGTAAGTGTATGCTTACCAACCAGGACAATGTCACCAATGTTTACCTCGGCCCAATCAATTTTGTGTCCATTTACAAATGTACCGTTAGCACTACCCAGATCTTTAATTATTATTTTATGGCCTTCTTTATGAATTTTTGCATGAAATCTGGATACAGCTAAGTTATTGATATATATGTCATTTTCGATATCCCTTCCAATTGATATCGAATCAGTATCAAATTTCTTTTTTTCTATCATCCTTGCATCAAGGCTGACTGATATAAATGTCTGATCGAGGCTCATTTTTCCCTTATTCCATTGATATATTCAATTAATAATTACTAATATTATAAAACTTAAATTTCTTTTTTGTTATAACTTCTTTATAATCATATTTGTTTATAAAAGTATATTATGCAATTTACGTACCAATAGAAGGTGTTTTAATGGAAAAATGGTTTATACTCGGATTACTTGCAGTATTTTTATTCGGATTAGGCAGTTTTCTTGGAAAATTTGCTTCAAACACTGATATTTCACCCAGGGTATATTTTTTTGAAGTAGTTGGGACAATTACAGTTTTTACAACATTCTTCCTGTTGAAAAAATCTGAAATATTAAATGGGTTTTCCGTAAACTATTATGCAATTGGTATGGGTCTGTGCTGGGGGATTGGAACAGTACTGTTTATATTTGCCCTCGAAAATTCTAAAATTTCCATGATTACCACATTAACTGCTCTGTACCCGGCAGTAACAATAATTCTTGCATACATTTTCCTGGCAGAAAGACTGGAAGCCAAAGAACTTATCGGAGTGGCACTGGCTATTGCTGCAATCTTTCTGATTGTGAAATAGTTCTTAACCATTTATTCTTTAGATGCTAACAATTGCTTCATATTTGGTGTTAATATAATTGTATTATAGAGTTAGCAATAAACAGGGTTTGTTATGTCTATTAATAAAGATGTTTCATCAAACGTAAACTATTCAAACGACATAACCCAGACATTCTGGGGACAGGTGGCCTGTTATATTTCAAACATCTTTTCACCACCTCTTGTCCTGATTTATGGAATATTGATTTCCACTTACTATATTGATGCCTCTTCCAGGTGGATATGGGCCATACTATTTATAATGCTTTTTGCGGTCCCTCCAACACTCTATGTAGTTAGCTTATTAAAAAAGGGCCAGATAGAAGATTTCCATATGAATATCAGGAAGGAACGCATAAAACCTCTTCTTGTTATTTTAATAAATACCCTTGTTGGTGCAGGAATTTTTTACGCTCTTGGCAGCCCTAAGTTCTTTATTGTATTTACCCTTTGCTGTCTGATCTCAATACTGCTGATGTTTTTTGTTACGCTAAGCTGGAAAATAAGCGGCCATGGTGTGGCAGTGGGCGGGCTATGCGTGATACTCATCTCTTTTATGAATGAAATTGCAATTCCCCTTACGATGATAGTACCGATAGTTGCCTGGTCGAGAGTAAAACTTTCGAGGCATACAGTGCTTCAGACAGTTGCAGGAGTTATTCTCGGATTTATGACTTTTGGTATCCCTCTTTACCTGACGGGACTTATTTAGAATTTAAGTCTTAGTTGTGACTTGCCTTAGATTTATTGCCCGATGATTAATGAGTCCTGGTATTCAAGCTGCCGGTTTCCTATGTCAAAACCATTCACTAAATCTTTACCCGGATAATCAATGTCTGCGCTATCAAGGATAAAATCAATGATTGAAGGAATATTGTTTTTAAATTCGGCATGATAAATAAAATCAGAATTGATCCATTCCTCGATGTGTATTTCAAAATCATCATCAATCTGATCCAGAGTTTTAATTCCAAGTTTTTTTAATGCCTCGGCATTGCATTCCTGTTCGTACTGTCCTTTCATGGGAATTGTGAGAATTTTCTTTCCCATATACAGGGCTTCTGAAGGGGTTTCAAAACCCGAGTTACAAAGTATTCCCTCACTTGTAGCAAGGCTGTTAACAAAACTTTCATTGTTTATTGGGTTAATGATTACATTTTTTTCTGTGTAGGGTTTGCCTTTATAGTGTTTGGAAAAAAGCTCCCATTTTGTATCAATGTTTTTGAGCCTTTCGGTAAGGTATCTTTCATCAAATGAAGGAAGGTACACGGTATAATGGCCAAGGTTTTTTATTTCAGCATGCCTGACCTCTTCCCTTATAATTGGTGTTTCAATAAAACTGTCATATTTTTCGTAATGAAGCCCCAGAGGTATTGATACAGGGGCGTACCATTTAATAATAAATTCTGCGAAAGTATTTATTTTTTTGGGCCTTGGCATAAACTCTGACATAAAAGCTGTCTGGTGTGAAAGGGATATATAGTGTTTCTTTTTTCTTTTACATGCCCAGGATGCAATAGGTTCAAAATCACTTATTACTACATCATAGTTTTCAACGGGAAGGTCATATATGTCGAGGAGAAATTTATTGGGCCGTGCTTTAATAATGCTGTTGTAGTAATCTATGCCGCCGGTCTTTCCAAAAACAAAACCGAGGCCTTCAAGCTGATATTTAATTTTAAAACCAAGATTTACCTCATGCTGGCGTTCACTGACAAGTATATCAACATCAGCTTCCTTTACGAGATGTTTGAGAACCTCTTTGGATCTGCTGATGTGTCCATTCCCTGTACCCTGTATAGCATATAAAATTTTCATAACATTTATCCTCAGTTTAGTTCATGAATTTTTATGCCTTCTACGTTAATAGAAATATAACTCGAGGGTGAATCCGTCCATGATCCAGTATTATAATAGTTAACTTCGTCTAAGGAAAGTGACATTACTTCATGAGTATGTCCACAAAAGATATTCTTTGAGCCGCTTTTTATCGCGTAATCAATAGCATATTGTGCCACTTTGTCCGATAGATTAAACCAACTGCTGGATCTTTGGAGCAAATATCTGCTCAGCTTTCCGGTGTTATATTCAAAATCCTGTATCAATCTATGAAAATAATATATTAATTTCATTAATTTTACATTATTTCGAATAAAATCATCAAACTGGTGCCCGTGAATAGCGAGATAATATTCCCCGTTATATTCCCATCTGTACTGCTTATAAACATTAATACCCAGTATCAGCGGTGCTATCTTGCTAATTCCCTCATCATGATTACCCTCGATCCATACTACTTCAGTTTCCGAGGAAAGGCTGCGGATCAGTGAGACAAGTTCAAGCTGGTTATTTGAAAAATCCTTGAGGTTAAGGCTCTCAAAAATATCTCCAAGCAGGATCAGTCTCTCGAACGACCATGAGTGCAGAATAAACATCAACTCATCCGTACGTGAGTAGTTTGATCCAAGGTGAATATCAGAAACGATTAATGTATTTGCGTTTAACATTTTGCAATTTTAATCAGATATCTTAAAGAAGATTCTCAACTTCTTTTGTTATACTGCTGTTAACATAATATTAATTAGCTATTAATTTTTATATCCCCAAAATAAACCTTATTTTAACATTTCCTTAACCTTATATGAATGATCGGCGTATACCAGTTCTATATGACTTTTATATAAGGAGGATTTATGATCACAGCCGGGGTAAGCAGGTTTAAAAAAGCAGTTGTTAATTCGGAAGTTGCAACAAAGGCCTACAGCCTTAAATTAAGAAAGTTCAGGCCCAAGGTAAATATTAATTTTGAAAGAAAAGACTTTCTGGTAAAGACGGTGGAAAACCACTTTGAATTAAAACAAGTGCTTAGATTAAGGTACGAAGTGTTTTTGAAGGAGCAGCTCCACCGTGATTCACTTGTTCATTACGAAATGGACAAATTCGATAAAGGTTGTGACCACCTTATTGTTATTGATAAAAAAAAGAACAGGGTAATAGGCAGCTACAGGTTCCTCTCCTCGACCTTTTCTAATAACTTTTATTCTGAAAATGAATTTGAAATTGAGGAGATAAAGAAGCTGGACTCTATTAAAATGGAACTGGGACGGGCCTGTGTCCACAGGGACTACAGGAACGGGAGCACAATAACACTGCTCTGGCTCGGAATGGTGGAGTACATAAAATCCATTAATGCAAAATATATGTTTGGCTGTTCAAGTATAAAAACCACAAATGCCCTTGAAGCATCTTTAATATATAAGTACTTTGTGGACAGCGGTGTTATTAACACAGCCTACAATGTAAGACCGACAGCCTCCTACAGGATCGACCAGCTTGATGAGAATCTCGCAATATTAAACAGTATAGATGCCGACACTTCTTACGCAAAAAAAATTGTTCCACCTCTCGTAAAAAGTTATATTAAGGCCGGCGCGGTCATATGCGGCGAACCCGCATACGATCCCGACTTTAAGTGTATCGACTTTTTTACACTACTGGACGCTGACCTGATTAATGCAAAACATAGAAAAAAGTTTGGATCTGATAGGAAGGAAAACAAGGTTAATAGTTAAGGCCTTTTTGTACCTTATATGTGTAATTCTTTTTTTCCTTGTCAATTCCGTCATCTATTTCCTTGTGCCGGGGAAGAAAAACAAACTCTATTACTCAACAAGGGCAACAACCTTTATTGTCAGGATGTCCATATTTGTCCTTGGGGTACATGTAACTGTAGAGGATAATAATAATTTTCGTGCAGGAAAAAATTTCCTTGCGGTTTCAAACCATGTCTCTTACCTGGACATATATTCCATAGCTTCGGTTATGAACTCCGTCTTTGTTGCAAGTGTGGACGGGGTGGAAAAGGACCTCCTTATGGGCTCCGCAACAAAGATCAGCGGAGGGTTGTTTGTAGAAAGGAAAACCAGGTCAAGGATAAGAGAAGATATGGACGCTATTAAGGAAATTCTCGACCTTGGTTATAATGTGGTGCTTTTTCCCGAAGCAACAACTTCAAACGGTGATGGCGTATTACCCTTTAGAAGTTCTCTTTTTGAATCGGCAATAAATGCAAAGGCGGATGTTGTCACTATGAGCATTAACTACACGGGCCTAAACGGGGAACCCGTGACAAAGGAAAACCGGGACAATGTGTACTACTATGAACACCTCCGTTTTTTCCCCCACTTTTTTAACCTCCTTGAACAAAAATCCATAACCCTCCGGATTGAGTATATGTCTAAAATAGAGTTTGATCCCAATAGGTCACGCAAAGAACTTTGCGAGATGGCATATAATGAAATATCTGGTGCTTTTAAAAAAATGTAGAATATACTATCAGTTTTTAGAACCAATCCATTTTTGATACATCTACAGATGGGATGGTTTATCTTGCCCTAATTTATGGGTTAAGTTAAGATTAGTTGCTTAATAATACATTAAATTAATAAACGGAGAACAAGATGGAGATTAAATGGGCCAAGAGAATTGAGCAGCTCCCACCTTATCTGTTTGCGGAAATAGACAGAAAAAAGAACGAACTTATTAAAAAAGGCGTAGATGTAATAGACCTCGGAGTTGGAGATCCTGACATCCCGACACCTGATTTTATTATCAATGCACTAAAAAAAGCAGCCGAAGACCCAACCAATCACACATACCCTTCGTATGTAGGTATGATGGCATTCAGAGAGGCCGCTTCGGAGTGGTATAAGAAAAGGTTTAACGTCAACCTTGATCCCGCAACAGAGATTGTTGCATTAATCGGGTCAAAGGAAGGGATTGCGCATGCACCGCTTGCGTTTCTTGATCCCGGTGATGTTGCACTTGTGCCGGACCCGGGATACCCGGTGTACCCGGTGGCAACTACTTTTGCCGGAGGAACGCCTCATTCAATGCCGCTGTTAAAAGAAAACGGATTTTTACCTGACCTTGATGCAATACCGGCAGATGTTGTTAAAAAAGCACGGCTTATGTTTCTTAACTATCCAAATAACCCAACAACTGCCTGCGCGGACCTCGGGTTTTTTAAGGAAGTAGTGGATTTTGCAAGTAAGAACAACATCCTTGTCTGCCATGACGCAGCTTATACAGAAATTGCTTTTGACGGTTATGTGCCGCCTAGTTTTCTAGAGGTAGACGGAGCAATGGATGTTGCCATTGAGTTTCATTCACTTTCAAAGACATTCAGCATGACAGGATGGAGGATAGCATTTGCCGCCGGTAACAGCAGGGCGGTAGCAGGCCTTGGAAAAATTAAAACCAATATTGATTCCGGTGCATTCCAGGCAGTACAGGTTGCAGGGATCGAAGCAATGAAAAACTTTGAAATAGGGCTTGAAGACAGAAAGAAAGTTTATCAGGAAAGAATTGACCTGTTTTGCAAATGCCTTGATGATGCCGGGCTTGATTATACAAAACCGAAAGCAACCTTTTATATATGGTTTGATGTTCCCAAGGGATTTACATCGTCCGGTTTTGCGGCAACTATGCTTGAAGAGTCAGGGATCGTCGTAACTCCCGGTAACGGGTTTGGAGATGCAGGTGAGGGATATGCCAGGGTCTCAGTGACTTTTGATACAGACAGAATTGTACAAGCAGCTGAAAGGATAAAAGAACTCAGTTTTTAACGGATACGGCCACAGACATTGGAACATTTACTTTTTGCAGCCAAATATATAGTTACCGCGATATACGTACTGTCGCTTTTGCTTTTATGTACGTTTGGGCTTTACAGGCTGTACCTTTCGATTTTATATAAAAAATACAAACCGTTTAATATTTCACCAAAATCAACTTTCAAAGAACTTCCAATAGTCACGGTACAGCTTCCAATATTTAATGAGATGTATGTAGTAGAGAGGCTGATTGCCGCGGTATGTAAGATTGATTACCCGAAAGACCTGCTTGAGATACAGGTACTTGATGACTCAACAGATGAAACTTCTGAAATTGCAAAAAAATGTGTCGAAGAGTATCAGCAAAAAGGTTTTGATATTTCCTTTCTTCACCGCGATAACAGAAAGGGTTACAAAGCAGGAGCACTTGAAGAGGGGCTAAGCATTGCAAAGGGCGAATTTATAGCCATCTTTGATGCTGATTTTCTTCCCCCTGCTGGTTTCCTTAAAAACACAATCCATTATTTTTCAGATAACGAAGTTGGTATTGTACAGACCCGGTGGGGACACCTTAACCAGGACTACTCGGTACTTACAAAAGCCCAGTCAGTACTGCTGGACGGGCATTTTATTATCGAACAGCCAACAAGGTACAGACACGGCGTGTATTTTAATTTTAACGGTACTGCAGGGATGCTGAGAAAAAGTTGCATTAGTGAATCAGGCGGCTGGCAGCATGATACACTGACCGAGGACCTTGACCTTAGCTACCGTGCCCAGCTTTCCGGCTGGAAACTTGTTTACCTGAAAGATGTGGTATCTGATGCTGAGCTTCCAGTGGATATGAACGCTTTTAAATCCCAGCAGTTTAGATGGGCAAAGGGCGGCATCCAGACTGCAAAAAAATTATTACCCACGATTCTTTCGAGGCCTGACCTGGCTTTTAAAATAAAGGCAGAAGCTTTTTTTCACCTGCTCGGCAATATTTCGTACCTATTATTACTTGTGTTATTAACATTCATGCTGCCGATGGGATATTTCTGGAAATCTATTGGCTGGGAAAAAGTAGTGATAATAAACCTTCTTACAATTTCAGCCGGTACGGGAAGTATCTTTTATTTTTATTACCTTACTATAAGGGAAGTTCACGGGGATAAGTGGAAAGAGTATTTCAAATATATCCCGGTTGCTCTTGGGCTTGGTGCGGGACTTGCTTTAAATAACTCAAAGGCTGTGCTTGAAGCATTATTTGGAAAACAGTCCGAGTTTAAACGTACGCCAAAGTTTGCTGTTCAGAACCAAAAAGACACCTGGTCTACAACAAGTTATGTAAGTTCAAAAGACGTTACTGCTTTTTTTGAATTTATGCTTGGGATATTTTTTCTGATCCAGACCGTTTACGCGATTTACAAAGGCTACATCGGCTGGATACCATTTCTGTTACTTCTGCAGTTCGGCTTTATCTATATATCAATCTATTCTTTTATTCACAGCTGGAAGAGAAACAAGGTTTCTTAAACCAGGCCCCCGTTCCAGGGGACCCGGCTAAAAATTAATTCCAATCTAATTAGCGGTGGTCTTTATGCTGGCCATTGTATATCAGAACACCTGCAAGATTTACCAATGGGTAAATTGGGCTGTTGTAATATCCACCGTAACCATAGCCATTGTAGGCGTAGGGTTTATAATACGGTCTTGGGTAAGGCTTGTAGTAGTGATTTACTACGTGCGGCCTTGGCCTGTAGTGATTGTAGCCATAATGTTTCTTTGGCTTGTAGTAGTGCTGATTAGAATGACCCGAATAACCGTAGTACTTCTTATGGGGCTTGTGTCCATAACCATGGCCATATTTCTTATATGGTTTATGACCGTAGCCATGTTTGTAATGCTTTGGCTTCTTGTGACCATAATAAGCATGTTTCTTATGGTTCTTATAATGCTTATTATGATTGCCGTGGCGAGAAGCATGCTTCTTGTACGACTGATGATTCCCCCCATGGTTACCATAATGCTTTTTATAGCTTTTTGCCTCAGAGAAATTTGGGGCAGCTAAAATAAAAGCAGCTAAAGCTAAAAAACTAAAGATATATTTACTCATGTTTATACCTCCCGTTTAGTTTTCTATTACTTTTAACTATATGTTTAGATTAATGTTTCAGAAAATATCTTCATATAATTTAAAGTTTTGAAAACTCTTTCCCCTGTCTAACTATTTTTAATTATAGCTGAAATTGACAAAATAATAGGCATCATTATGTAAACGTATAATAAATTATTGACATGTCTAATTATAATGTGTTATAAATGGGTTATGGACATTGGTTTGCGGGAGGGATAGGAAACCGGGGTTGGAGGGTGTTTTGAGAGATGAGTGAAAATGAAAAAGAAAAAATTGTAAGGAAAATAATTAAAGAAGAAATACATTATCAATTAGAATTAAAATCATTAATTTTAGATAAATTTTCTAAAATTGATTCATTATATAGATGGTTGTTTCAAATTTTATTAGGTTTTCTTGCAATAATATTAACTTTTGTGTCGTTAATAGGGTTAAGTCAAATAAATGAACAGATTGATAAAAAATTAGTTGAACCTACAATAAATATGAGGATTTCAAATATTATAGATTATGAGTTAAAAAATGTGGAAAATAAAATATTAGAGTTAGAAATGAGTGCAAAAAGTTTAGAAAATATTGTTAAGGATGTTAGAGCAATATACTTTAATACAACATTTATTAGTAAAAGAGAACATGATGGAACTACATTAAAAATAGAAGATATTTGTAAACTTGTCGTGGATTTCACAGAAGAAGAATGTATTGATGTTGCTAATAACTTAAGAACAAAGGGTTATAAACACTTTAAAGATATAAAAGGACAAATAAATATGGATACAATCATAAGTAACTAGCTAAATAAAGAACGAAGAAAAGGGACGCACACTTTTGAATTTATTAAACATAGATAAATATGTGCAAACTTATATAAACATTGAAATACATTAATAAACACATATATTATTATAAGCATAAGGAGATCATGGAATGTGTGAAAGTCTTAAAGATTTCGAGAAAGAATTATATGATAACCTGAAAGAACTTAAACAAAGAGGTGGTTTAACTCTTCCTGATGAAGTCCTGAAAGAAAAAGTAAAAGAAAGAATTTCTGAATTAACAATCCAGGACGGAAAAATTGTTATGAAATTCAAAGATTGTTAGTTTGTCTTTCACTAATTATGCAACTATTGTATTAACATATACATTTCTATATAATTATTAGATGGATGAACAGAGAACGGTAATAGAAATTGCCCTTCCGTCTTTAATTGCTTTAGTAACATCATTTTTCCTTTTTCGTTTAAGCTCTAATCATTCCCTTTATCAGTTAAAAATAGATAAACATCAAAATCTATTAACACACCTTCAAAAATTTGAAGATAAATTTATTACTACATTTCAAACTAATGAGGGTATTGATACATTAATAGAATTGAATAACGAGTTGCTTAATATTTGGAATGCAACACAGCTATATCTAGAAAATGAAATTGAATCTGAAACTCAGAATCAAATATTTGATAATAGTATTTTATTCTTTACAGTTCAAAAAACTGGTTTTATTGGTGAACAAAACGACTTACTTTACAAACGCGTAAGAAATAGATTCGGCCAATTAACAAGTGCAATTAGGTATAAATACAATTTATCAGATACCAAAGACCGTAATAGTCCTGATCAAATACTTTTCTGGATACAAAATATTTTTAATAAAATTATTTATTATTTTGAATCAACAAATACAAAAAGATAATTAAAAGAGACGCAAATTTTAACTATATAAAGTCAGACAAACTTCCAATTAATTGGATCTTTTACTTATGAATTAATTTATTTTGCCAACTTTTCTTAACTTGGCCCAGCTGTATCTTAGCTTGGTGTTTTCGGGATTAGTTAAAACAGTTTCTACCATACCTCCGCCAACAATCCTGATGATGGTTACTGTTTTTACACCTTCAATTACGGTAAGGCATGTTGCGGAAGCTCTCAGGGTGTTTCCATTTCTGGCAGCCAGCCTTATTGCCTTATCTGATGCACAAAGGTCCTGACCCTGGACACTGATCTGTACTTCTACTGATGAATCAATTCCAACGCCCTGGTTTGCGACTTTTACCGAGCCGTCCACGGATGCTGATATTTCAACAACTTTTTTTGTGCCGGAGCCGGCATCAATAGTATTGACTACAATTTGTTCTAAAATCGAAGATGATGTAACCTGCCTGCAAAAATCCAGCTCTGGACTACAAGGCGGCATACTATCCGAAGAGATCAGGATTTCCTCGTCAGCCTGGCTTATGTCAAAAGACAGTGTGAATAGCAATAGAGTTGTAAAAAGAAAAATGTACTTCATTTTCTCCCTCCTTTGATTGGGTATATCCCGATACTATCAAATATATTATTAATATTCAAGTTGATAGAAGGTGTAGGACAGGGATACCCAGTCTGATATACATATAACTCTGATTCTGATATTCTATTTTTTGTAACAATTAAAATTAGCCGGTCCAAAACAGGAGAAATTAAGATGATCAAACTTATTATGTGTCTTACACGGCGCCAGGATATAACCCGCGAGGAATTCATGGAATACTGGCAGCATAAACATGGCCCATTTTTTATGAGCAATGCTGATGCAATGGGTGCCATAAAATATGTACAGTCACAAACAATTAACTCACCATTAAATGAAGGTATGAGAGCTTCAAGGGATATGATGCCGGAATATGACGGAGTTGCAGAGGTATGGTTTGAATCAGAAGAAGCACTTATGCAGGGTATGAGTTCCCCGGAAGGCCAAAAGTTAGGCGCATTACTTCTGGAAGATGAAAAGAACTTTATAGATCACACAAAGTCTTCTGCTTTTATTGTTAATGAAGTCGAATTTTAAGCAGCTAAAAAATTGAAAAACTTCGCACCAATACAGAAAAGTGCTGTAAACCACTTTTCATCATGTGTGGTTTAATCAATGGATAATTTTCATTATTTTGTAGTTCAAATCCACCGGTTGCCAACTTGTTTCACAATAAACCTTCTTAATTCTTTAATAGTATTGTATAATTACCAAAATTTTAGAAGGAGATATTATGAAGCCCAAATTAAAGTATTTAGTAATATTATTAGCAATTTTCTGTTTATTTCCTGTAAGTAGTGTCTTCGCAGGTATTTTTGGTAATTCGGTTGCGACAATACCTGATACAGATAGTACAAACACTGAAGCTTTTGAAGGAATTACCTCGATTATCTATGTTTTTGACCTAAGGGAAAGGGAAACTTTTATCCAGTTAACCTGGAATAATTCGCCTGGTTTTCCGCAAAGTTTTGCAACTGCTCATGTACAGATATTTGATGTAAACAACAATTGCAATGAAAACAACTTTTTTGATAACTATACCGTTAATGATACTCATGTTTACAACATGAGAGATATTCAAACTAACGACGGAAACCCTTCTGGAGTCTCTTTGCCTGAAAATTCATATGGAATAGTCGTAGTAACTATGCTTGCAACTGATGCTCAGGGTTTTACTAGTCCTGCATTTCCTTTTGGAAATTTAAGAATATTGGATAATAATGGATATGAATACAGAACCAATGCACAGGGGCCTTCCAGTTTTGCTGAATTTTCGGAAGAACAAAACAATCAATTCTTTTATTCATTTAACTTTAATCAAAATAGTGGCATAACAACATCTGATATCATAGGTGTGACAGTTGTTCCAACTCGACAAAATCCTGCATTTGAACCTGAGTGGATTGCCCAGCCTGTTCAGGGGATATTTAGTCCTTTTGATGTAGACATATATGATGTAAATGAAGTTCCTTTTTCCTGTAGGGACATAATATTCTCATGTGTAGACGAAGACAACCCGTTACTTGAAGAGTTATTAACAATCGCAGGTACTGCCAATGTAGCGAGTTTTGAATACGGTATAAATGAAGCTATTCCTCATTCAAGAGGCGGTGAACTTCTTTGCCCGGGGAATATTATTGATGAAGGCACGGTACTATTGAAACCTGAAGCATATCCGTCATCCGAGGCATTTATGAATGTATTTAATTTTCAAAATTTACAAGCTATTACCGGCCCTCTATACTTTGGGTTTGTAGGGTTAAATAATGG
>JAJCZQ010000005.1 GCA_029262335.1 Deltaproteobacteria bacterium | reverse complement strand
CAGCCTTTTAAAAATGATCTTCTGTTTATTTTATTGTTTTTTGCCATTATTGTCCCCTTAGTTTTGTACTACGTATTCCGGTGAAATCATAAATAGGTAGAGTGCAGCTTCAACCCTTGACTCCGGCTCTTCAAGCTGTGCTACAGCATCGGTAATTATCTGTTTCATACCTTCTGACATCTGCCCATAAGTGAGAATAAGGTCAAACCTGTCTACCAGGGCCGCCGGGTCTCCTGCCAGAGCAAGTTCGTCGCTGAAATCAAAAACCGGCTGGCTAACCGGGAAGAAAAAGAACTCCGGATTAGGGAGTGAGAAAGGCTCTTCCCCGAAAAGTATAATAAAGACAAGATTCGGATAATTAAGGATTGTTGAACTTGTCATTATCTGAAATTCAGGTGCAAAGAGGTTGTTATCTCCGATTATGCCGTTTGGCCTGAAATCAGGAAGGAAAAAATTAAAAACACTTGGTGAACTTCCAATATGCTGGTTAATAAAAAACTGGGCAGTATAACCACCATTGTAATAAAAGTTTTCGGGAGTTGTAGCGTTAAACTGTCTCATTAAAGAAACGTATCTGACCCATGGTTCATGAAATTTACCAAATCTTGAATTGTTAGACTGGTTTAAATCAGCAGCCGCATCGTCAAGTAATATTGCTTTAATTACTGCTTTAAAATCACCGCGAATGCCCGAGCCGTTGTCAGCAAATACGTTTGCAACTCTTTCTACATAATCGGGGGCCGGATTAGAGGTAACAAGCCTTTGTATAAGTTGTTTACAAATAAAAGGGCCTGTATTAGGGTGATTAAACAGATTGTCGACCGCATCATTTATGTCTTTAAGCCCGCTTTGGCCCGCTGGGAGAATCTGCCCGTATAGGAGGGTTTTTTCACCAGTGTCGTGAAAATCCTCCACCATCACCATTGGGTCTATGAGGTTTATATACTCTTCCTCGGACCTGGGCTCTTCAGATACAAGTCCCGTAAAGACTCTTGCAAATTCTGAGATATCGTTGTTATCGTAAGTGGGTATAGGAAAACCCATCCCGTTTGTTTGTATTGTCCCGTCGGGATTTAATTCATCAAGGCCTATAGAAAGCAGCTGCTTTGATTCCCTCGCATAGTTCTCATCCGGGAACCTTCCTTTTTCAGGATCTGCCTTTTTGTTGTTCATATGGTTGAGGTATACGCCCATGGAAGGATGAAGGGTAACTTCAAGAAGCAGGTCCCTGTAATTTCCAAAAGAGTTTTTAAGAAGTACATCATAGAAACTGGACATACCCTCGGGGTGTCCTGCAAGAATATCAAGCCTGTCTGAAACAACAAATATTTCACTCAGTGCATAGGCAACTCTTTGCCTTAGAATATCGGGGGATGTAATTACCTGCTGCCACCAGCTATAACGCCTGAAAGCAAAAGTGTCTACCCTGTCAGTATCATTTACCCGGCTTTTAAGGTCCAGCGTAAAAGGCAGATTATATCCGGGGGGCTGGTCAAACTGCTCATCTATCCACTGCTCCCTTCCCATTTCGGCAACTTTTACAATCTCTTCATAATCAGCACCGAGTGTTGCCATTGACAGAAACC
The DNA here is from genome assembly GCA_029262335.1 of Deltaproteobacteria bacterium. Classification (GTDB taxonomy): domain Bacteria; phylum Desulfobacterota_D; class UBA1144; order Nemesobacterales; family JAJCZQ01; genus JAJCZQ01. The sequence continues at coordinate 46,380 of JAJCZQ010000005.1, read as the reverse complement.
TTGAAGCTTCCTCCATGGAAATAGGTTCGAGTTCCTCTTCTTCCTCAACGGGGTCTTCCTCCGGTTCTTCCTGGTCAGGTTCTTCCATATCGACAGGAATGTCCGGCATTTGACCGTCATTATTATCTGATTCTGTTTCACCGCAGCTGACAACTGCGAGGCTAAAAATGGTTAAAAATATTAAGAGAATATAACTATTCTTATTAAGATAATTCATATTCACCCATCCAATCCTGAAATTTAAATACTAAAATAATGCTTATCTGATTTAACTATACTGATAAAAATATTGAACCAAAGTATTTTTTGATAGAAACTAAAAAATATTACTAATCCACTATAATCAGTTTTATTTTTTATTCTTTTCAAGTAAAAATAGACCATGGAATACCACTGGATTATATACGTCCTCAGCCTTACGGCAGCAGGACTTGGTTCGGGGTTTGCTTCGGGGCTTTTCGGTGTAGGCGGGGGCATTGTAAGAATTCCGATATTTCTTTTTCTCTGGCCGTTATTCGGTTACAACCCTGAAACACTTATGCACCTTGCCGCAGGTACGTCACTTACACTTGCAATACCATCCGCAATTATGGCATCAAGGGCGCAGTACCGGACGGGAAATCTTGACTTTCACTTTTTAAGAACCTGGGCCCCCGGCCTTATACTTGGTGTAATTACAGGTCTTATCATTATGAGGTTTGCCTCAAGCATGTTTCTTGAAACCGTCTTTGCCGTTGTAATTATAGTAGCGGCAATACAGATGCTTTTTTTGAGCGGCAGGTATCACCTAGGAAATGAAGTCCCGGGGGGATATTTAAAAAGTATTTTGTCACTTCCTGTGGGACTATTGTCAGTTATGATGGGAATAAGCGGCGGAACACTTACCACCCCTCTCCTTACTGCATTTAAATATCCAATTCACAAATGTATTGCTCTGGCTACCGCTGGAGGACTATTTATTAGTATAATCGGTGCAGCCGGATCCTTAATTAATGGTTTGGGAAAAACCGGACTCCCGCAGTATTCAGTTGGTTATATAGATCTTTTAGCTGTAATAATCATGCTCCCAACCGTAATGATCGCCGCCCCTTATGGTGTAAAACTCGCAAATCACCTGAGCAAAGAAAGACTAAAAAGAGTGTTTGCCGTATTTATGATTATTGTGGCAACAGATATGATTAGAAACTTACTTTAAAGATTTTTTTCAAACAATACTTATTTCCCTTTTACCCTGTACATAATAATTAATATTTGTTATAATTTCGGAACGGTTTTAATCTCTTAAGGAGGGATGTGATGACTAAAAAATCAAATATACTTGTATTATCTTTATTCCTATTTTCATTGTTTTTCCTTTTAGGCACCAATGTTAAGGCAGGAGTTAGTATGCCTGTGGAAATGCCTACATATGAGAAGGAAAGCAACTGCTGCGAGCCGCGTGAAGGCCATGGCGGCGGATGTAGTGAATGGCTTGAAGGTGTTAAAGGCGGAATATGTTGTGATTTAGATATATTATCAGATCAGGCACTTTTAAATCCATGCTGTGATCCTGAATATGCTTCTGAAAATACACTTTGTGTAGAACCAGTTGAATGGGGATCTGAAGGCTGGGGTGACGATGATGATGATGATAATAATGATGATGACAGTTTTGCAGGCTGCGATGACAGCACCTGTGAAAATACCGTATGCCAGAGTAAACCAAGCTGCTGTATGAGTGGAATCCTTGAAGAGGGTGATAAACTTGAAAACAGCTATATACTTGAGGACCCAGTCGGCTGGACAGAAGAATGTGCATCTCTTGCCAACCAATTTTGCAGTGTTTGTGAAGACGGTACTCCACTAGTAGAATTCGAAAAAGATTCTGACGGCGACCCGTTTCAGCTTTACAGTGTTGTTGACCTTAGAGACAGAGAATCATTTGTTCAGGTTACAAACCAGGATGCAAACCCTGTAACTGTTCATGTACAGGTTTTTGATGTTAGCAATTTATGTAATGAAAACAACTTCTTTGATGTATATACAGGAAACGACACCCATGTATACAACATGAGAAATATTACTACCAATGATGGCAAGCCCGCAGGATTTGTACTCCCTGAAAATGCTTATGGTATTGTGGTTGTCACAGTTGTAACAGGTATTGGTGGCCAAACATTGGAAAATTCAGTACTTGTTGGTAATTTCAGAATTGTTGATGATGCCGGTTATGAATACAGAACAAATTCCCTGGGTATCAGATCTCTGCAAACAAGTAATATTTTTCAAAACTCGTATTTCAACTACAACCTGAAAGGTAATGTAACACTTTCTGATGTTATTGGATTACCCGTTATGCAGGAACCAAATAGTGGTGAAGTATCAGTAAATCCTGCACAAACATTTGCAGCTTTTGATATTGATATATACAACCTTGATGAAAATGTTTTCTCCTGCAAAGATATCACTTTTGCCTGTGCTCCAGCAACTTTTGAATACGGAATTAATGATGCCATTCCTAATTCCAGGGGAGGAGATGTACTTTGTGACAGCAACGTAGTGCCTGAAGGAATTGTTGTCCTAAGTCCTGAAGAATCACAATTTGATAATTTTGTAGGCTACGTAGGGCTTAACAACGGTAACGGCAGAGGCAGTATGGACTCATTCTGGTTTGACAACTTCTTTTTTTCAGCAAGCCAGCAGGTTTTACCAATCGGGCCTTAAACAAATAAACATTTACAATGATCAAAGGGAGACCAGCAAAAGCTGGCCTCCCTTTTTTTTATCAAAAATTTTTAAATAATTTAAAGTTTCTCAGTAATCTCATTTGAAAAATAACAGGATATGAGTTCTGACAACTCCTTTTTCAAATTATCGTCAAACCTTTGAGAGACATTATCAAAAATATTTTTGGATATGAAGTTAAAGCCATCTAGAATTTCTGGATCAAAATGGCTTCCCCTCCCTGCTTCAAGTATCTCCATTGTTTCAGTATATGTAAGGGCTTCTTTGTAAGGCCTCTTTGAAGTTAGTGCATCAAAAACATCTGCAATAGCAAAAATCCTTGCCCTTATGGGTATTTGCTCTCCCTTTAGACCATGCCCGTAACCACTGCCGTCAAATTTTTCATGATGATAACCCACAATATCTTTTGCATCTGTGAGCCAGTCTGAGTTTTCAATTACCTCAACGCCGTGGGTAACATGACTCTTCATAATTTCGTATTCATCATCTGTAAGCTTGCCGGGTTTAAGAAGAATGTTGTCCCTGATCCCGATTTTTCCAACGTCATGAAGGAAAGAGCCCTTGATAATACTCCTGATCTCATCATCAGAAAGTCCCAACTGCTTTGCCAGCCTGACTGCAATTATTGTTACCCTGTAGTTATGGGCATCAGTATCACTGTCTCTTTTCGATACGGCACTGCCAAGTACTTTTAGGGTCTCGAGGTTTGATTCGAGAAGGTTTCCCGTAAGCCTGCTGAGTCTTTGAATCAGCCTTGAAATTACAGGATAAACAGCAATAGTGGTTATCAGTAGTATAAGAAAAGCAATAATTAATGCCCGCAAAATTCTAAAAAATATTATCTTCCAGCCCTCAGCAGATATTTGGTATACTCCCTCAGTCCTTGCTGCAAAATTACCGTTTGAGTCTTTCATTGGAAGTCCGATATATATATAAGGTATAAGTCCTTCAAATCTTATATTGTGTATATCACTAGCCTGAGTTATTCGGTGTTTTTCAAAAAAATTATCAAGGTGGTTTTGTTGGTATTCAATATCAACATTTTTATCTGCAAAATGTGCAAGCTCTTCACCATTTAGATTAAATATTGATCCATATATAAAATTTCCAAACTTATGGTGCGTGTGGTATTTCCTGAACAGCTCCAGTTCTTTTTGCAGGTTTTCCGAATTCATAGTTGTGGGTTCATCAAGAATATTCATCACCTGGGCGTTAAACCTGCCGACAGACTCTACCGCCTGCTCATTTGCCAGTTCACTAATATCAAAAAGCTGAAAAATTAATACCAGTATGATTATTAAGGCTGAAATAATCACATATGCAGCTGTAAGCCTTTTAACAAGAATAGCCCTGATGGATTTATCTAATGATTTTTTATTACTCATCTATAGGGACTATAATTACATAAATTAGACAATATTTTAATATTTATCAGGTATTAATGTTTTGAACTTAAATAAAAGTAGGTTATAAAATTTCAATACTAAAAAGGGGGTATCCTATGAAAACTATATACAATTTATTTATCCTTTTTTCATTTTTAACATTACCAATCACTTTTGCCCATGCCAAAGAAGAACAGCATATGAGTGGGGCAGAACTTATGTTTGTCCAAAATTCTAAAAGCGTAACATTCAATAAAAATAAGATGACACTTGTGGACGTCAGTCCCTCTACTACTTTTTTCTCAGACAGACCCGAAAGGCTGGCTGGCCACGTACCTACAACCCATTTTCTTCAGATCTGGGCTGAAGGAGCAGACAGTTTTAAGAACGACCCACCCAATGCAAATCTTTCTATTCTGGGTGAAAAAGAAGGTGTAACAAATATAGTTGTAGAAATTTCGAATCCAAAACTAATTAATAACAATCTAACTTACGATATTAAGGTCCTTGACGGAGAGCTTCCTGAAAATGGCGGCATAAGTTCACTCTTCATAGACTGGTGGGCAGCATGGGGGCCGGGACCAAGGCGTTACTATGGGCCGTACCCAAGGTATTATGGGCCGGGACCCGGAGTCTACTGCCACAGGAGCTATTACACATACGGCAGATGGTGCCATTTTGGGGGCCCGTATTACAGGCCATAATTTATAAATCTATATGGAATGGATATATCTCTTAATTGCAGGAATCCTCGAATGGGGATGGCCGGTAGGTTTAAAATATGCATGGACGGAAAAAGGCTTTAGCCTGGTCCCTGCTGTTTTTGCTATTCTATTTATCCTTGCAAGCGGTTTTTTCCTTTTTATGGCACAAAGAACAATTCCTGTGGGAACTGCCTATGCAGTCTGGACAGGAATAGGGGCTGTAGGCACTTTTGTAATCGGGATTATCCTATTTGGCGAATCTGCTCAATTGATGAGGTTTGTATTCCTGGGGTTTATCGTTGTTGGAATAGTTGGTTTAAAATTTTCTACATAACCAGAATATAAGTCCCTTCCTCCTAATTTTTCGTATATAACTATATAAAATAAGAGTTTCAATTAATCTGAATTGTCAGGAGGGATTAAATATGAAAATAGCATTAATTGTTATAGTTATTTTGGCAGTAGTTGGATGGTACCTGTTCAGGCCGGAAAGAATCTTTATAGACAGTAAAGTGAATGAATCACTACCGGAAGCTTCTGATACGCAATCCGCTGAAGCTACTGGCCCGAAGACATTATCTAAAGGAACATTTCACGGCGTTGCTCATGAGGCAAAGGGAAACGCAGAAATCATTGAACTTTCTGATGGTAATAAGGTTCTGAGATTCACAGATTTTGAAGTATCAAACGGCCCGGATGTTGTTGTTTATCTTTCATCTGTGAATGATGCTGATGACAACGACTCAATCAAGAACTCTGATTTTGTACTGCTAAGCCAGCTAAAAGGTAATATTGGCGACCAGAACTACGAACTCCCGGGTGATCTTGACCTCTCACAATATAATTCCGCTGTTATATGGTGCAGACGCTTCGGTGTAAACTTTGCAGTGGCACCATTAAAATAAAAATCACATAGATCTCAAAAAAATAATCTGTAATAAAAATGGGGCCAAACGGCCCCTTTCTTAAACTCCATGAATATTAATTCTTATATATTCAAAATTTAATAGTGTATAATTTAATAATGTTATTTTATGGAGATGCAGGATGAAACTAAAAAAATTAATTCCATTTTACTTACTTTTACTTTCAATACTGATATTAATTCCAAATACAGCTAGTGCCGGACCAGGTTCGACTATTTTAGTTACACCTTCAACAGACACCAGTTATGCAACAATTGCTCCTGTAAATGGTACAGCGCTATTCTATTTCTTTGACTTAAGGGACAGAGAATCATTTATACAGTACACATACACGGATATGATGGCGCTTGGAGTAAATGGCCAGGCCCATATCCAGATATTCGATGTAAACAATAACTGCAACGAAAACAACTTTTTTGATACATTTACACCTTTAGACACTCATACCTACAATATGAGAGATATTATTACAAATGATGGAAGCCCTTCAGGTGTAGTGCTTCCTGATGACGCTTATGGAATTGTAGCAATATCATTCTTCGTAAATGGAGACAATGTATCATCAGCCATTGGAAATCTCAGGGTGTTGGATAATTCAGGTTACGAATACAGGACAAATGCACAGATGATATTTAATGTAAACTCTGTAAACACAGACTCTCAATTCTATAGTTTTAATTACAACAGCAATGGCATTTCCCTTTCAGATATTGTTGGCGTTACTGCAAACCTGTTTCAATTTGGTCAATTACCAATTGAATGGAACGCTTCAAATGTAACAGAATCATACTTTACTTTTGATATTGATATTATAGACAATAACGAAACCCTGTTTTCATGCAGGGACGTAATATATTCCTGCGTCGACCAGGACAATCCTTTACTTGAAGAACTCCTTGAAATCGGCGGTGCAAGTGTAGCAAGTTTTGAATACGGTATTAATAATGCCCTGCCACATAGTAAAGGTGGCGAACTACTTTGCCCCGGAAACGTAATACCAGAGGGAATTGTAATTTTGAGGCCCATGGAAAGGACTATAAATTTTTCAGAAGCAACCATTTTTGCAGGATTCGTTGGACTTAACAATGGCAATGGAAGAGGTAGTCTGGATTCATTCTGGACAGGAAATATTTTTCCGTTTAACCAATAAAAATATGGGTTACTAAAAATTCTTATTTAGGGGATTAAAATCTTAATCCCCTTTTTTATTGATTATGAAAGAAATAATTAATCCAATCACACCAGATAAATTTGATGCTGTACTTTTTGACCTTGACGGTGTAATTACCGACACCGCAATGATGCATGCGGCCTGCTGGAAAGTGATGTTTAACACTTACCTTAAAAGGCGCGCTGAAACATTAGGTGAAGAATTCATTTCATTTGAGATCGACACTGACTATCTGAACTATGTTGACGGCAAACCTCGTTTTGACGGAGTAAAGGATTTTCTTGCATCCAGAAACATAACGCTTGATGAAGGAACACCTGATTCACCGGCTACCGAAGAGAGCGTGTGCGGACTTGGCAACAGGAAAAATGAACTGGTTAATCTAAGGATCCAGATGCACGGCGTAAAGGTTTATCAAAGCTCTCTGGATTATGTTAATTTCATTCTTTCAAGCGGTATTAAAACTGCAATAGTCTCATCAAGTGCCAACTGCCGCACGGTACTTAAAGCAGCTGGTATTATTGACCTCTTTCCTGTAATTGTCGATGGCATTACTGCAAAGGAAAAAGAATTAAACGGTAAACCTTCTCCAGATATGTTTATGGAAGCTGCAAGAGAACTCGGGGTCAAACCCGGAAAGGCTGCTGTAGTGGAAGATGCAATTTCCGGGGTACAGTCCGGAAGAAACGGTAATTTTGGTATCGTAATAGGCATTGCAAGGAAAGACAACCGGGAAGAACTTTTGGAAAACGGGGCAGATATAGCAGTTAGTGATCTTGGTGAAATAACTTTAAACAATTAGTTGAACAAAAAATATTTTTATCTATTAATATTATTTATAGTTTTTATATCCTTTCGGGTGGAAGATGATACACAGAAAACGGCTTGAACTGCCGAGGCATATATACCCTGCTGACCAGTGGAAGATGGTCGAAAAGCAGTTTTATCCTAAACTTCTCGGGCAAACCGAGACCATTTTTTCCATATCAAATGGTTATCTTGGAATACGAGGCGTATTTGAAGAAGGACTACCTTCATTCGACAACGGCACATTCATAAATGGGTTTTACGAATCATGGCCCATAACTTATGGCGAAGAAGCCTTTGGTTTTGCCAAGACCGGCCAGACCATAGTAAACGTAACAGATTCAAAGATAATAAAACTCTATGTAGATGACGAGCCGTTTTACCTGCCTACAGCCAAACTATTGAAATTTGAAAGGACCCTTGATATGAAATCAGGCACCCTTGAAAGGGATGTAGTATGGGAACTTTCATCTGGAAAACAGGTCTCTATAAAATCAACCCGCCTTGTATCATTCGAACACCGCCACCTTGCAGCAATCTCCTATACTGTCACGGTTCTTAATGCCAAAGCCCCGGTTGTAATAACTTCTGAAATTATTAATAACGGTGCTGATAATAAAACACAGAAAGAAGAAGACCCAAGGCGCGCAAGAAGGTTTGAACAAAAAATACTACAACCGGAACTTCATTACATTAAGGATACTAGGTTAGTACTTTGCCATTCCACAAGAAACAGCAAGTTGTCACTTGCAGCAGGGATGGAACATAAGCTTGAAACTGACTGTTCTTTTTCTTATTTAAGTGAATGCAGTGAAAACAAAGGCAAAGTACAGTACATGGTAGATGCAAAACCCGGGAAACCGATAAACCTGACAAAGTATATTGCTTACCACACTACAAGGACCGCACCTCATACATCAGAAGAACTTTGCAACAGGGCAAAACGGGCACTTAGCCGGGCAAGAAAATTTGGGTTTGAAGACCTGCTGCGGGGCCAGAAAAGATACATTAATGAATTCTGGAAAAAAAGTGATGTAAAAATCATGCTCAACAAAAGTTTTTCAAAATTTTCTACTACTGAGATACAGCAGGCCGTAAGGTTCAACATTTTCCAGATTTGCCAGGCCACTGCAAGAGTCGAGGGAGCCGGGGTGCCTTCAAAAGGACTTACCGGCCAGGCTTATGAAGGCCATTATTTCTGGGATATGGAGATTTATTTATTACCATTCCTGACTTATACAAACCCGAGCATAGCAAAAAACCTTTTAACCTTTCGCTACAGTATGCTGGACAAGGCGAGGGAATATGCAAAAAGACTTAATCAAAAGGGAGCAATGTTTCCATGGAGGACAATTAACGGTGAAGAAGCCTCTGCTTACTACGCCGCCGGCACTGCACAGTACCATATTAATGCAGACATTATGTATGCCCTCAAAAAATATGTAAATACAACCGGGGATTATGATTTTCTATACGAATACGGAGCAGAGATGCTGGTTGAAACTGCAAGGCTCTGGTCCGACCTTGGATTCTACTCAAAAAATAAAAGCGGAAAGTTTTGTATTCACGGCGTAACAGGCCCGGATGAATATAACACTGTTGTAAACAACAACCTCTATACAAACCTGATGGCGCAGGAAAATCTTTCTTTTGCAATAAATACAGTTGAATCAATGAAAAAAGCCAAGCCTGATCTTTTTGAGGACCTTGTTCATAAAACCAAACTAAAAGATTCAGAAATTGAGGAATGGAAAAAAGCCTCAGAAAAAATGTATATCCCCTATGATAAAAAGAAAAAAATTCATCCTCAGGATGATGAATTTCTGAATAAGGAAGAATGGGACTTTAAAAACACACCATCTGACAAGTACCCTCTTCTTCTTCATTTTCATCCGCTTGTCATCTACCGCCACCAGGTAATTAAACAGGCTGATGTAGTCCTGGCGTTATTTCTACTTAATAATAAATTTACTGATGAAGAAATCAGTAGAAACTTTGATTATTATGACCCGCGTACCACTGGCGACTCATCTCTTTCAGTATGTATACAGAGTATTGTTGCATCGAAAGTTGGATATATGGATAAAGCAGTGCATTATGCGAGAAACGCCGCACTTATGGACCTGGCCGACCTTGGGGGAAATGTAAATGACGGCTGCCATATTGCATCGATGGGCGGCACATGGATGGTATTCACCTTTGGGTTTGCAGGGATGAAAGGTAACGGTGGCCTTCTGAGTTTTAGCCCTAACCTCCCCTCACACATTGATAAACTCAGGTTTCCACTGACCTACAGGGGCAATCTTATAGAGATAGAGATTGATCAAAAGAACATAAGCTACAAATTAATAAATGGGAAGAAAGCTGTTTTACTTCATGACAAGAAAGAAATAACTTTAACTACCGCTAAACCAGTCATAAAAAGATCTCTTAAATTTATTAAGAAAGACTAGTTTTTTAAAGAATTTTTATTGAAATAAATACACCAATTATAAGACAAAGGACAGAAAAAACAGTCATCTTCACAATCCTTGCATTTGAAGGTGTTTCTACCATCTGGCTATGATCATGTTCTTTATTTCCCATATCCATTCCCTCATGGCCTTCCATTCCGCCTTCACTTTTATCCCTTACCGTGATCATCCCGTGCTTCATACCATTTGAGACAAGCCACCAGTTCATTGGGTATGCAAAAATAAAACCCGCAATTAAGGCCATAGAAATTACAAACCAGAATTCAGGACGGAGTGGATCGTCTGCACCTTCAATCCGAGGCTTCATTATACTCATTGTAAGAATCATGCCTGTCATAAGCAGGTTCATGGAAAGGAACTCGGGCAGGAAAGACATCCGTAGTGATTTTGTATAGGAACCACCGGCCATCTCCTTCATCGCATATGCCTGGAAAAATGCCCAGCCAAAAGCAAAACCAAGTACGTATTCAAGTCCAAAATCCAGCAGTCCCGAAATTGAGAGGTAAGAAGCTATCACAGCCCCTGCGATTATTCCAATACCATCGCCCGCTGCGCAGTGCATAGTGGAACCAAGCACCTGTTTCCAGCGTGCGGAAACATACTGTTCGTGTGTACCCTTTATAGGTTCCCTGCATCCAAGGACATAAAAGAAAGCTCCTATAGGCCCCGTAAAAAGTGTGAGAATTACAAATGCCCACTTTATTACTTTATCTTCCGGAGTTTTTGGTATATCAATTACGACAAATAGAAAAGACAAGGCAGTCAGTATAAACCAAAGCAGCATTACTCCCTGAATCATATATTCTCCTCTGCAACTAAATGGGTATTATTTTATTATAACAATAATTTAATTATTTTAATTGAACTTTATTATAAATATTATACTACATCCCAATTAGGCGGAAATGAAAATGAAATATACCTGTCCCATGCACCCGGAAATTATAGAAGACAAACAGGGAAGCTGCCCTATATGTGGTATGGCACTTGAACCAATGGGCCCTGTAGAAGGGGAAGAAGACAATACCGAATACCAGGAGATGAAAAAAAGGTTTTTTATATGCCTTTTGTTTACAGTCCCGGTATTTGTAATTGCAATGGGCAGGCATTTACCAGGCGACGGATTAAAGGACTTATTTTCGTCTAAGTCTTTGCAGTATGTCGAACTGCTGTTTACCACACCTGTGGTATTATGGGGAGCATGGCCTTTTTTTGTTAAGGGATACCAGTCATTTAAAAATTTACATCTTAATATGTTTTCACTTATCTCCCTTGGTGTAAGTGTCGCATTCATATACAGCCTTTTTGCAGTTTTATTGCCGGATCTATTCCCAGTATCTTTTAGAAATCATAATGGACAGGTAGCAGTCTACTTTGAAGCCGCAGCAGTAATTGTAACACTTATACTTCTTGGCCAGGTCCTTGAACTCAGGGCAAGATCACAAACGGGGACAGCTATAAAGGCTCTGCTCGGACTGGCGCCAAAGACAGCCATAATTATCCGGAAAAATGGTACAGAAGAAGAAATAAACCTTGATGAAGTCAGCCCTGGTGACAGGCTAAGGGTAAGGCCCGGTGAAAAAGTACCGATTGACGGCGAAATTACCGATGGACTTAGCTCAATAGACGAATCGATGATCACGGGAGAACCGATCCCGGTAGAGAAATCTAAAGGGGACAAGGTAATCGGTGCAACAATAAACGGCACCGGCTCCTTAATAATAGTGGCTGAAAAAGTAGGTTCTGACACTTTGCTTTCCCAGATAGCAAAAATGGTATCAGACGCCCAGAGAAGTAAAGCACCTATCCAGGGATTAGTTGATAAAGTTTCGGGAGTATTTGTCCCGATAGTTATTTTAATTTCTATCCTGAGTTTTATTATCTGGGCGGTATTCGGCCCTGAGCCAAAAATGGCTTATGCCATTATTAATGCTGTAGCCGTCTTAATTATTGCCTGCCCGTGTGCCCTGGGACTTGCAACACCAATGTCAATTATGGTTTCAACAGGGAAAGGTGCAACAATAGGAGTGTTGTTCAAAAATGCCGAAGCTATCGAAGAACTCAGGAAAATAGACACATTAATTGTTGATAAAACCGGGACTTTGACTGAAGGTAAACCCCGGCTGGCTGTGTATAAACCAGTTGGAAACTACTCTTCCGAAATGCTCTTAAGCTATGCAGCATCAATAGAAAAAGGGAGCGAACACCCTCTTGCAAGGGCCATAGTAGAAAAAGCACAGGAACTTCAACTGGAATTACCTCCCGTTTCTGATTTTAATTCCGTAACCGGGAAAGGTGTAATGGGAATTATCAATGGCTCAAATATTGCACTTGGGAATGCAAAAATGATGCAGGACAGGGCAATTAATATAGATGAGATAATTGATACTACAGACGAGCTTAGATCTGAGGGCCAGACAGTGATGTATGTAGCAATTGAAAATAAACTTGCCGGCTATTTGAGCGTCTCTGATCCGATCAAGAAATCTACTCCGGGTGCAATATCAAAGCTAAAAAAGGAAAACATCAGGGTAGTTATGCTAACGGGTGATAATGAGAAAACAGCCGGATCAGTAGCCGCCAGGCTAAATATTGATGATGTTATTTCCGGAGTCCTTCCGGACCAGAAAGCTGAGAAGGTGAAAGAATATCAGGAGAACGGACACCGGGTCGCAATGGCAGGAGACGGGATTAATGATGCCCCTGCACTTGCTCAGGCAAACGTAGGTATTGCCATGGGTACAGGCACAGATGTAGCAATGGAGAGTGCGGGAGTCACTCTCGTAAAGGGAGACCTGAACGGAATTCTTCGTGCCATCAACCTGAGTCGGCAAACAATGCGTAATATTAAGGAAAACCTGTTTTTTGCTTTTATTTATAACGCTGTAGGTGTACCTTTAGCAGCAGGGGTTTTATATCCTTTTTTTGGTTTACTTTTAAGCCCGATGATAGCTGCTGCAGCTATGAGCTTTAGCTCATTTTCTGTAATTGTGAATTCACTCCGTTTAAAATCCTTAAAATTGTAATTCAGGTAAATCAGGTTTATATTTATTTAATCTTTTCAGGAGGAAACTAATGATGAAATTTAAGAAAATTATTACTTTTTTTATATTATTTACCTTAATTATTGTCCCGGTAAATGCTTTTGCCGATGATGACGATGATTCCTGTGATGCATTTATTGGAAGTACGGATGGTGACCCTTACCAGCTATACGCCTTTTTTGATTTAAGGGACCGTGAATCATTTATTCAAATCACCAATACCGACAACCAACCTGATTTTGAGTTTGCCGGTAGTGATGTAACTATTCATATCCAGATTTTCGATGTAAATAATAACTGCAATGAAAACAACTTTTTCGATACACTAACACCAAATGATACACATGTTTATAATATGAGGGACATTCAGACAAATAATACTAATCCCTCAGGAGTTGTTCTTCCGGCAGATTCATACGGTATTGTAGTTATATCTTTAATAGATCCATCCTCAGGAACCATCTTTATTACCGAAAATAGCCCATTGGTAGGTAACTTTCGTATCCTGGACAACCTTGGATATGAATACAGAACCAATATGGCAGGTATTTTTGATGGAGATGAACAGGAAGTCCTTCCTCCTGGAGGAAACGGCTACTATACATTTAACTTTAATCAAAAGGGCAATGTAACTCTTTCCGATGTAGTTGGAATAAGTGTTGGTATAATTAATACCGATGATGATGGTATAGACCTTGCGAATATTACTGATAATTTCACTGTTATTGACGTTGATATATTTAACAATAATGAAGTGCCGTTTTCGTGCAGGAATATAATTTTTTCGTGTATAGATGACGATAATCCAAGAGTTGAAGAACTACTTGAAGCAGCTGCAAATGAAGGAGCAAGTGCAAGTGTTGCAAGTTTTGAATACGGAATTAATGAAGTTATTCCGCACAGTAAGGGTGGGGAGCTTCTTTGCCCCAACAATGTGATTGGGGAAGGATTAGCACTTTTAACAGTATTGTATCAATCCGATGAATCGTTTAATGGCCCCTTCTTTGTAGGATATGTAGGCCTTAACAATGGTAACGGAAGAGGCAGTATGGACTCTTTCTGGGCTCCAAATATCCCTTTAAATCAAAATCAATAATTAAAAAAATTTTGTTATCAAAAAGAGGGCATATATTGTCCTCTTTTTTTTATGCCAAATTTTCAAATAGATGATATAAATTAATTATGGATATCGACTGCCAGAAAGTAATCAGGGTATTAGGAAGACTTTGCAACTGGGAACAAAAGGTCCCTGTCCCGGATGACCAAAAACTCGCATTTGCACTTAAATCCGAAGGGCTTTCCGAGAACCTCTCATTACTCTGCATGGAAGAGCTTATTAAAAACAGGCACATTTCCAAAGATAAAGCAGGATATAAACTTACTGATAAAGGTTATGACTATGGTTATAAAAAAAGGCATGAACCGATAGATTAATAAACTCTACAAATTAATAGATTTAATGAACCTCCGATAAGACCAGTTATAATAATCACATGAGTGAAAAGAAATTAAGTACCGAAGAATTAATCGCCAAAATTGTAGAACTCAGGAAAGAAACCAAGATAGACCCATTTAATTTCGGTATGCATAAGTATTTTACCTGGGAACAGTCCCTCCAGGCCCAGCTTCAGGAAAATGCGGAGTATCTTTACCCCAAGATAATAGAAATCATTACTGGCGTCCTGGAAGAAAATATGGGCGAAGAAGATCTAAGAAGAATTGCCGAATTCCAGATAGAGCTAACAGAAAAATATGCAGACAAGCTTGAGACTATGGAACAGGACATCCATAAAAAGGTCGAAGACTATATTGAGATATATAATAAAGCCATTCAAAGACTGATGGAAGAAGAGCAGAAAGAAGGGAGTAATGAAACAGAAGAATGGACGAAAAACAACTGAATAATCATTCCCCGAACAATCCTGAGTAAATCCTTTTTAAACCAACAATGATACTCCCAAATAAGGGCAGAATTGTAATTTTTTCAAACAAACTGTCCGGAGAGTCCGGTTCTGTATAGAGCGAATATACCACGTAACATGCGGTGATTACTCCAATTGTTATAAGAATTGACGTAACAATAAGATAAACCCTCCTGGATGTCTTTCCGAAAGACAGAACAAGGCCGGAAAGCCCAAGTATTCCTCCAAGTGAAATCAGAAATATTTCATCAATTGGATTATTAAGCTTTAAAATATCTTTCATACCAAAGATCATCCCTACCAATATAAAATTGCCATAAAGAATCAATGTTGGGATAACTCCAATCAGCAGATCAATGGTCTGTTGTATATTACTTTCAGGTTTATTCATTTATAAAGAATTAGGCCTTTGAATATTTTATGATTATTGGGACTATTTTATTCAAAAATCATGTATAATATTAGTCCCCCATTTATTTGCACTATTTAATGTGTAAATAGAGAGATGAGACGCAAACTACCCAAAAGGTGTTTGCGTCTTTATTTTTCACTTAAACTCTATATTGTTGCCTTTTCCCTATTTTGTATTTTTTCCAGCAAATCTATATAGGAACTGCCGATCAGGTCTGTGTCCTTTATTCCAAGCCTTTTGATTAAGTATTCAGCGTCCTGTTCACCTTTTGAGAGGTCATCATTCCTGCCTAAGACAACCTCGAGTTCGATAAATTCTCCGAGTGAATCAACTACATCCATATGTATCCTGGTCCTTTTGTGAAGATAAAGGTATCTGGTCTTCCTCACTATATTTCGTATTCCGTAGGAAGAGTCTAGTACATTTATAAGTTTGTTTGGCGTATCAGTATTATAAATCTGGTAAGAAGATAATTTTGGCCCCGTATCATCCGGGCGCTCATAGTAAATAAGCTCACCCTTATTGATTGAAAGTACCCTTAGCTTTAACCTGCCCTTATCAATCTTAAAATAGTAGTCTTCCTGCTTAAGTATCTTTGTTTTTTTTTCAGAAAGTGACTCGGCAATTTTTTTTTGCTTCGAGAAATCAGAAGCTATTGCTTTAATCTCTATGTTCCGGGATTTTTTTGACATCCTAAATACTATGACATGTAAAAATATAAATTCGTAATTATTTAGGATTAATAATTAAAAAAAAGGGGTGAGTAATACTCACCCCTTTAAATAAAGTAAGGTTTATATATTTATCTCTTCACATTCAAATCTGCAGCTGATGCCTTCCTCCTCGCAGACTTCAAAGCATTCCTCAACCTCTACGACTTCACATACTTCATCGCATTCACAACCGACAACTTCAAACTCAATACAGTCATCAGTTTCTACGAGTTCGGTGCATTCTGATCCGCATGGCCCTTCGAGCTCATCGAAACAGATTTCTCTCTGTTCGCCTTCAAGTTCCCCGCATTCACTTAGCAGACATCCTTCAAAACATTCGCCATCAAGTACTTCTTCTTTTCTGAATTCAACGCATTCTTCTTCACATTCACCCTCACATACTTCTTCACAAACTTCTTTTTCATCTACCTCGCAGACGGGTGCGCCTTCTTCAATACAAATTTCATGACATATTGGTCGTCCGCATTCTATGCCTGTGCATTCCTGAATACACAAACTAATGTTATCAGCATTATTACATGATTCCTTACAATCAGCTGGTATCCCGTCATTACAGAACAGTTCACAGTTACTACTTGAACAATCATATTCACATACCGGGTTATCATTATTGTTATTATTATCATCATCGTCATCACCTTCTTCACCATCATCTCCGCCTTCACCCCCGTCACCTTCTCCATCATCACCTTCTTCATCGGGGCCTTCAAGCTCTACTTCTTCACAGTTTTCGGTGTCAACAACTCCGCCTTCATCCTCAACTATCTGAGACTCTCCGCTCTCTATCGTACAATTATCACCTGACACAACAACATCTGAATCTCCCGTAGAATTAATACCAACTTCATCAGCATTACAGTCAAAATCTTCTGATGCCGTTACAGACACAAATGCACCGTTTGAAGCGTTGATACATACATTGCATTCTTTGAGGTTTATATTCTGTGCAAGAATACTGACGTCGCAGCTGCCAACAATATTCACACAGCTACCGCCGTTGCCTATGATATTAAGTTCGTTTATATCACCATTGCCGACATTTAATACACCATCTTCGCAAACAACAGGGCCGGTAGTAATATTTATCTCGTTAATTGAAACGTTGGTCCCCTCGTTGTCATCCAGTGATACTTTAAGGTCTACTGTGCCATTAGCGGGAACATTTAATTCGAGTGTATCGCTGAAAAAATCATTTTCGAATATTAAGACCGTAGGCCCCTGGGCTATTTCATTAACTTCAAATTCCCCGTCACAGTTAGTCTCTGTTGTGGCTACTTCTTCACCATTTTGAATAACCTTTACCAAAATACCGCAAAGATCTCCGTCCTGAGCATTTGCACTAACTACAATGGCCAGCAGATCTTTTATATCAGCCAATAAAGTTTGGTTATTTTCAGGAGCAGAAGACATTAAAAGCTCTTCCACAGTACCCACAATCCTTGAAGATTCATTTAAGGCTGTAGAAGAGGAATCAGTTCCGTCTTCTCCCCCGCAACTTAGTAAACCTACTGAAACAGTAAAAATTACTAAAAAGACAATTGATAATCTATGCATTTTACTACCTCCTTATAAACTCCCATAAAAATATCCATAAGATGGTTTATTAATTGGCAAGCGGTATGCCAACTTGTCATAAATTGTCATAAATAGATACAACAGACTGAATTCATTAAAAAATATTTGGTTTTCTTGCTTTTAGCAGGTGTGAAAATTAAAGCACCTACTGTGAAATTATTTTCAATGTAATGGAATATAAAACTGATTATATATTTATTTGTATTAACACAGGGGGAAAGTACAAAATGAAAAATCTTCACCTTTTACTGATTTTACTAAGTATCACATTATTATATGGTTGTCCTCAAAATCTGGCTGGTGACAACAATGAAGAATATAATGATGAATATACTTATGAAGAGGAAGAAGTTTATGAACAAGTTGAGGAAGATGATCCGACTCATCTTGAAAACCCGGGAGATATAGGCGGAAGCCTGATCTTTTAATTCTATATAACATTAGATTCCAGCTAAATTTTAATAATTAATTGTTAATATTTTCCTGTATAATTTTTTTATAATTCAGCGCCTATTCGGGAGAGTCTAATGACCAAAGTTAATGAAGACCTGTTTAACACTCAAAAATCAGAAAAATTTGTTTCAAAATTAATTGATATAATCAATTTTGGAGCACTCAACTTAATGATATCAATTGGATACAGAACAGAATTATTTGATGTTATGTCCGAAATTGATCCGGCAGGAAGTGAAACCATAGCACAAAAAGCCGGCCTGAATGAAAGATATGTAAGGGAATGGCTGGGTTCCATGGTAACAGGCGGGATAGTTGACTATGACCCTGTAGAAAAACATTACCATCTTCCTCCTGAACATGCTGCCTGGCTCACAAGAGCTGCAACACCCGACAATATTGCCGTAACTACACAGTGGTTTTCAGTGCTTGCTTCTGTTGAAGATAAAATACTGGACTGTTTTAAGAACGGCGGCGGTTTAAGTTATTCGGAATATAACAGGTTTCATGAAGTAATGGCTGATGAAAGCCGACAGACGGTGATTGTTCCTCTTATTGACCAACTACTTCCTCTTGCAGGAGATATTATTGAAAAACTCAAATCAGGGATAAATGTTTTGGACCTTGGATGCGGCAGTGGGCTTGCTCTTGTGGAGATGGCAAAAATATTTCCTAACAGTAATTTCACTGGATATGATCTCTCTCAGGATGCGGTAAAAACGGGAACAGATAATGCCAGGGAACTGGGCCTCAGAAATATTGTTTTAAAAGCTATGGATATATCAAAAATTGAAGATAGAGAACAATATGATTTTATTACAACCTTTGATGCTGTGCATGACCAGGCAAAACCTGATGTTGTTCTAAAAAATATATATAACGCACTTAAACCTGATGGCACCTATTTTATGCAGGACATTGCAGGCTCCAGTTTTGTTGAAAAAAATATGGACCACCCTATCGGGTCTTTCCTGTATACAATTTCCTGCCTTCACTGCATGTCTGTATCTCTTTGCCAGGACGGCAAAGGACTTGGTGCTATGTGGGGAAAAGAACTTGCTGTTGATATGCTAAAAGATGCCGGATTCACAAATATAGAGCTAAAAGAACTTCCCCACGATCCTATGAACTACTATTATATTGTAAGAAAATAGTCTTTATCCGAATATATCGTGTTCTTTTGACAGTTCGCCAAATATTTTAATGATTGCTATGGTAAGGGGAATTGCCAGAATGGCCCCTGCAAAACCCAGGATCCAGCTCCAGAAAAATAAAGAAAGAAATATAATAAGGACAGAAATATTCAGCCCGTCTTTCATCAATTTGGGCTTAATTACGTTATCTGCAATATTATTAAACAGTGCAAAGCCAACAACAACAATTATTGCCTTTGTCCATCCAAACTGTAGCAGTGCAAGTAAAAATGGCGGGAGTAGTGCCAGTATTGCACCAATCACGGGAATAAAATTAAAGAAAAAAGAAAGAACACCCCAAAGTACTGCAAACTCTACACCAAGAGCTAATAAAAGAATCACATTGCAGACCGATGACATAAAACCGGTAAGGGCAGTAATGGAAAGAAACTTCCTGATCTCGGTCCTTATTTCATACATTCTTGCCGAAAGGCTTCCCGGATGAATATTGCCGGTCTGTATTTTATGTTCATAACCCGAGAATTCCACCAGCATCAGTGAAACGATAATAATAAGGAATATCCCGCTTCCAAGGAAATTGCCCAGTTTTCCGAGCAGTGACGTAGCAATCTGGACGAAACGTTTTGTATCAAACTCAGTCTGCTCTATTACCTTATCAATATCAAAGTTGTATTTTTCAAGGACACTGTCAACAGAAACAAGAATTTCCTGCATCCTCTCCTCATAGGTTGGGAGGGTCCTTGATAGCTCAAAAACCGAAGTACCAAGCAAGGTTAACAGCAATACGCCAACTACGAGAAGGCTGAATATTGTAATAAAAAGGGATGGCCCTCTTTTTAATCCTTTATTGGTGAGAAAGATTACAATAGGTGTTATTGATATTGCGAGCAAAGCCGAAATCAGTACAAAACTGATTATTTCAGATGCGGCTTTGATACCTGCAAGTATTATTACGAGGCAGGCCCCTCCGATCAGGATTCTTAGAATTGGGCTCATATATGTATAGTAATTTACTTCTTTTCAACTATTTTTGAAATATTAAAAAAATATCTTTGAAAACACAAATTTATCATTACAGTATTAAATAATCATCCTTTTTCCTTAAAGTAGCCGGGTAAGCAAATTTGCTCCCGGCTTTTTTTATTCCTTTTTGTATAAAATACCCTTATAATATTAATTGACTGGCATTAGCCTCCTAGAATCCCAATACTTGGTGCGGAACGGTGGGTGGTAGTTTTAAAGTATTGAATGATTTCTAATCGGAGTCTACATCCCTTATAAGGATGTCGGCATCTGCTCCGAATTCTTTTAACATCAACTCATTTAACATATTTTCTATATCATCTCTTTCTGTTTGGAATTCAAAATCGTTATAATCTAACAACTGTTTTTTTAATTCAGAAGAATTTTCAGGCAGATATCTTTCTTTATTGACTGAGCTCTGGTTAAGAAAAAATGTCATTCTGTTCTCTTCTCCGTACTCTATTTCACAGTCAATAGAGAGATATCCCTCAGGAAGATCTATTTCAATAACATATCTGCTATTCTTAAATGACATAATAAGATTTATACTATTTTATAATTAAAAATATATAAGACCGGAAAACAGATGAAATTTAAAATCTTGCTCCCTTTATTAATCTTATTTTTTATATGCAACCCAGCATATTCCAAAACTGTGGAATACAACCTTGTAATTCAGAATAACATATTGAATTTCACGGGAGAAGATATTGTTGCAATGACAGTTAACGGCACTGTCCCGGGGCCGACGCTAAGATTTATTGAAGGAGACATAGCAAGAATAAACGTTACAAATAAAATGAGTGTTGATACCTCTGTCCACTGGCATGGATTACTCCTGCCAAACAGGGAAGACGGGGTACCTTATGTTACAACCCCTCCAATCAAGCCGGGTAAAACACATGTATATGAATTCCCAATAAAACAGTCCGGTACTTATTGGTACCATTCGCATACAAAACTCCAGGAACAGCGCGGAGTATATGGATCAATTGTAATTACCCCGCTACAGGAAAGGACTGATATTGAAATACCCTCAGATGAACTTGTTGTTGTTTTATCCGACTGGACTAACGACAACCCAAATGAAGTATTAAGAACATTAAAAAGAGGAAGTGATTATAACAACTTTAAAAAAGACACAATGCAGACAGTCTACGGCGTAATAAAAAACAGGGTAATCTGGAGCAATATTAAAAGGTCCTTTAAAAGAATGCCCACACCTGATGTAGCAGATGTTGCCTACGATGCTTTTTTGATTAACGGAAACCAGGAACTTAATCTCAACAGCCATTCCGGGAAAAAAGTAAAACTGCGTATAATCAACGCCGGGTCATCTTCATATTTTTATCTAAACTATGCCGGCGGGAACATGACAATTGTAGCAGCTGACGGAAAAGATGTAGAACCTGTTGAAACAGACAAGTTGCTGATTTCTGTCGCTGAAACCTATGATGTAATTATAGATGTTCCCGAGGATGGTGCATATGAATTCAGGTCGACTGCCCAGGATGGTTCAGGGTTTGCCTCACTTTATCTAGGCGCGGGAAATAAAACTGATGCCGATCCAATACCGCGTCCGGACCTTTACAATAATTCCGGTATGCAAAGCATGAAAGGAATGAAAACAGAACCAAAAGATAAGAATAATGATAAACAGATGGATATGGCTCCAAAGGACAATACCGGTATGGCCATGAATACAGGCAGGCCTGACCCTCCATATGATAAATTAAAATCTCCTGAGATAACTACATTGCCGGAGGGGAATAAAAAAAGGGAAGTTGTACTTAATCTCACGGGGGACATGGAAAACTATATCTGGTCGATAAACAACAAAACCCTTAGCAAAGATGACAAGATACTGATACGGAAGGGTGAAAACGTTACATTCTTAATGAACAATAAAACAATGATGAACCACCCTATGCACCTTCATGGTCATTTCTTCAGGGTTCTTAACCAGCAGGGAGAATATTCTCCCCTTAAACACACTGTAAATGTTGCCCCCCATGATACAACAATTATAGAGTTTGATGCCAACGAGAAAAAGGACTGGTTCTTTCATTGCCATATCCTGTATCACCTGGAATCCGGTATGGCGAGGATTGTAAGTTATGAAGATTCGGAGATTGATCCGGATATAAAAGAAATAAGAGCAAACCTATATAAGGAACCCATTTTTTTGTGGGTAGATGCCCAGATTCTCACAAATGAAAGTGAAGGTGTTGCAGTCCTGAAAAACACCAGGAACTCAATTATTGCCAACTGGGAAGTGGGGTATGAAGAAGCTGAATACAGGGTAGACCTTACTTATGCCCGTTATATAAACAGGTTTATCAGCCCGTTTGCCGGGGTTGAAATCACAAATGAAGACCAGGGGACAAGGGGAATATTTGGTATTTACTACCTCCTCCCCTTTCTAATTGACAGTACAATCTGGGTGGATACTGATGGAGATTTTAGATTTATATTTGATAAAGAGATGCAGCTTACAAGATACATTACAGCTTTTGGGGAACTTCAGTTTGATACCGAGTCAAAATGGGAAGCTGAAGTTGGAGGGACTTTTTTCCTCCACAAAAATTATTCACTGATTGCAAAATGGCACAATCAGTACGGGGCAGGAGTTGGTGTATTAATACGATTTTGAAATTTCACTTGAAGTTAACCCTCCCTTTGTTAGAATCCCTGAAGGAGAAAACATGAGAGTAATAGTGGCAAAACCCAGAGGATTCTGTGCCGGTGTGGATCGGGCTATAGATATTGTAGAAAAAGCACTGGACCAGTACGGCCCGCCTATCTATGTAAGGCATGCCATTGTGCATAACAAGAGGGTCGTTGATTCACTTAAAGATAAAGGTGTGGTATTTGTTGAAGCACTGGACGAAATTGAAGATAAAAACGCGCGTGTAATCTTCAGCGCCCATGGCGTCAGCCCCGCGGTATTCGAAGAGGCAAGCTTTAAAAATTTACAGGTAGTAGATGCCGTATGCCCTCTGGTAACAAAAGTACATAATGAAGTTAGACACTATGCGGACCTTGGATACACAATTATTCTAATTGGCCACAGGAACCACGTCGAGGTGATAGGAACAAGTGGCGAAGCACCAGACAGGGTAGTAATAGTAGAGTCGGTGGAAGAAGCACAAAAACTGAAAATCCAGGACCCGGAAAAAGTCGCCTATGTAACCCAGACAACATTAAGTGTAGATGACACAAAGGATATTCTTGAAGCACTAAAGCAAAGATTTCCAAAGATACTTAGCCCTTCAAAGCTTGATATTTGCTATGCAACCCAGAACAGGCAGGATGCCGTAAAGGAACTTTCCAAACTGTCTGATGTAATTTTTATTATGGGGTCTCCCGAAAGTTCAAACTCCAACAGGCTTGTTGAAGTCGCAAAGGCCCACGGAGTTGAAAAAGCCTTTCTCATTGAAGGGGCAGAAAACCTTGATGAAGAAATGTTTCACGAGTGTCCTGTGATAGGACTAAGTTCCGGTGCATCAACCCCTGAGATTGTAGTAAGGGAAGTAATAAACAGGTTAAAGACATTCGGTGCACATGAAGTTGAAGAGCTTGAAGGAAAAGATGAATTTACCAGGTTCCCGTTTCCTGAGTCTTTGGAATTTTCCAATAATTAATATACGGCCTTAATCCCCATGATGATGTTCGTCATGGTTTATTGAATTCTGATTTCGAAGCTTTATATAACCATCCTGTGTTAAATCCCTTGATCTGTCCAGAAAAATTGCTATTGACCAGATAGTTTTATCATCGTGAGTTGGGCCGTAAGCAGGCATACCTGTCATTTTAATCCCGTTTTTAATTACCCAGAATAATTCTTCAACAGTAAATTCATAAAGTTCTTCTTCGGGAAATATTGGAGGTTTTGGGTTCAGACCTTTACCTGTTGCCGAAATCTCTATCCCGCTCCACCCGTGGCAATGGACACACATCTCATCATACTCTCTGAAACCAGTCATATAAATCTGTTTATCGTTAATATCAAATGGATTGTTAATACCGGCAGAGTTTCTTTTAATAGAACTTTCACTTACTGAATGAAGCACCATCTCTGTAATCTTCATATGGGGATTTGTGGCTGCTACATTATAAAAACCGAGGAAGAAGTACGAACCCAGTGCAATAATAAAAATTACTGCCAATATAATAATTTTCTTCATTCTAAAGATTATATTCTAAAATTAAGGAATTTACAGTAAATAATAATCAGATGGTAATTATTTCCAGATAACAATAACTACAATGTAAGTGCCTGTAATTATTTAATATTTTATTCTTGACATTATAGGTCTATGATATTAAGATAATTGGCCGTGAGGGATTATGGACCTTAAATATCCATAATATACATAAAAAATCAAGCTTAGGAGGCTGATATGTATTTAATTGTTAAATCGGTGAACCAAATAATGCTTCTTTTTTTATCATTTCTGATAATTTCTTCATCAGCTGCATTTGCCCAGAGTGATAAGGAAAGAATAAAAATGCTTGAACAAAAGTTAAACCAAGTGACACAGGAGCTGGAAGAATTGAGAGAGGAAGGCGGATCTGAAAATGAACGTCTTGATAGAATAGAACAAAATATTTCAGTACTTGCAGACGAAATCAGCCAGGTAAAAGCCGAATCAGTCGGAGAAGAGAGTAATATAGAATTAAAAGAAATATTCGGCGGTGCCCCTGGAGCTTCAAAAGTTTATCAAAAAGCAGGGAGAGGACTCTCCATCGGTGGTTACGGCGAACTGGCAATAGGGAAAATTCCTGATGATGGCAATAACATAGTAGATGCCCAGCGGGTTGTTATGTATCTTGGTTATAAGTTCACTGACCACATAATCTTTAATTCAGAAATAGAGTTTGAACATGCATCTACTTCCTCCAATCTTGACGGCCAGGATGGTTCGGTATCGGTTGAGTTTGCATACCTTGATTTCCTTTTGAAAGACTATCTGAATATTCGCGGTGGTGTCCTTCTTGTACCAGTTGGCGTGACCAATGTGCAGCATGAACCTACAACTTTCTATGGAGTATTCAGACCATCCGTGGAAACTCAGATTATTCCAAGCACTTGGCGAGAAAATGGTATTGGGCTTCACGGTGGATTAGATTTTGAGAGAGCAGGAAGTTTTTCTTATAAAGCGTTTCTTATGAACAGTGCCGATTCACGCGGGTTTAAAGCATCAAACAACCGGGGAATCAGGACAAGGGGAAACAGGTCACGATTTAACGATGTAGCCTTTGTAAGCAGGCTAGAATACTCCCCTATACCGACTGTGAAACTTGGTGGTTCTATATATCTTGGAAACACAGGCCAGGACGTAACAGTAAGTAATGAAGACTCACCATTTGATGGAGACAGGATCAAAGGGTTTTGGCAGATTTATGAAGCAGATGCACAGTTTAGGTGGAGAGGACTTGACCTCAGAGGCCTTATAACATGGACTTTCCTCGATGATGTTGATGAAATAAATGCCAACCTTGGATTTACAGGTGATGACTCTGTTGGAAGTAAACAGTTCGGATACTACATTGTTGCAGCTTACAATGTCCTTGGAGAGATGGACCTACAGAGCAGATATTTACAGAATCTTTCACCATTTTTCAGATTTGAAGACTACGACACGCAAAAATCAGTACCCAATGGGTTTGAAAGAAATCCCGAAAATGACCGCAGGGAATACACCTTTGGACTTGACTATAAACCTATTCCAAACGTAGTTGTTAAAATTGATTACCAGTTTCTTGACAATGAAGCCGGAAACGACAATAATCAACTGAATTTTGGATTAGGATACGTATTTTAAATCCCTATCCCCTTATTTAGAAAAGGGGCTTGTTAATCAGGCCCCTTTTTTGGTTTAATCGAAATGAAAACAATTTTTGCTGTTATAACTATTATTGCACTATTTACTGTTACAGGTTCCGCTGAACTTTTTATGACCAGGGATGAAGCACTTAATACGGCTTTCCCCGGAGATGATACTTTTGAAAAAATTGATATTTTTCTCAACGATGAGCAGGTAAACAGGATTGAAGAACTGTCGAGGGTCAGGCTGGAATCCAAAATTTATATATTTTATAAATTTACTTATGGGAATGAAATCCTGGGTTATGCTGTGCTTGATACTCATCTGCTTAGGACAAAATCTGAAACTGTAATGTATGTTATAGGTAATGATGGAAGGCTAATAAATGCAGAAATACTGGCATTTTTCGAGCCTTCGGAATATATGCAGAGTGAAAAATGGCTTATGTTATTTGAAAAAGAAAGACTTGATGATGAGTTAAGAATAGACAGGGACATCCCTAATATTACAGGTGCCACAATCACATCACACGCATTTACCGAGTCAGTCAGGAAAGTCCTCGCAGTATATGAAGTAGCAGTAAAAGAAGGCACAAATTAATAATTCAGGTATTTTTTTAGGTTAACATGAGATTTTTTATATCGTCTGAGCTCAAACGAAATGACTTTTTGAAGATAATTATTATCTTCACTACTATATTTTTTCTTTTTCTATGGATGACAAATATTCTGCTTTATATGCAGATTGGCTTCAACTATGAAGGCATTGTGAACTATTATCTTGGTAATGAGGAAACTTTTCGCCCGCCAAAGAGCTACATAGGACTTCTTGAAGAGGCCCATTTTCATTTCTTTTCCATGGCAATACTGCTTGTAACTCTTACGCACTTAATACTTTTTACAAGCCTAAGTTCAGGGTGGAAACTTACACTTATACTTACTTCATTCACCACTTCATTCCTGGAAATAATAAGCAGCTGGCTGATCAGGTACATAAGCCCTTTATTCGCTTATCTAAAGCTTGGATCATTTATAGTAATGCAGGTATCACTTCTTCTTCTGATGGCGATAATTTTTATATACCTTTTCCGTAAGGATGATTAATCGGCTTCCTGTACAGATTTAAACCCGGGGGATTTATACACTTCGTAGTTACTCCTGTCACCATCAATTATCATTACACCACGCACATTATTTATCCCTGCAAATTCCTCAGTTTTTTCCCTGCCCATTACGCTGAATGCTGTTGCAAGTGCATCAGCTTTAGTAGCAGAATCCGCAAGGACAGTTACAGAAGAAAGGTTTTCAACCGGGTATCCGGTCCCGGGGTCAATGATATGAGAATATCTTTTCCCATTAATTAAAAAATATTTTTCATAATCACCGGATGTGGCTACACCCAGATTATCAATATTTATAAAATCAATAACACTGCTATTACTAAAAGGGTCATTTATACCGACTTCCCATCCCTTTTCTCCGGTTTGCTTATCAAGTGCATAAATATTCCCGCTAAAATTTATTAGCCCTTTTTTAATACCGTGGCTTTTAACTATTTTTACAACTTCGTCCACCGCATACCCCTTTCCTATTGCCCCGTAATCAAGTTCAAGGCAGTCTGAATCAAATGAAACCGTATTATTTACTTTATTAAGCCGGATTTTTTTATAACCCGTGCATTTTAAGGCTGATTCTATCTGAGATTTTTCAGGTACCTGGTTTGTTTTAGAACTCTTTTTCCAAAGTTCAAACAGCTTTCCAACTGATATATCAAATGCACCTTTTGTTAACTCTGAATAATCAATTGATTGTTGGGTCAGGTAAATAAATTCGGTAGGGACCGTAACCGGGCCCGTTGCAGCATTCCTGTTTACCCCTGCAAGTACACTATCTTCCCTGTAGTTACTGAAAAGATAATCAATCTCGTTTAGCCTTTCCTGAGACTCCCTCACCGCCTTCTCACATCTTGATTTATTTTTGCAGTAGAGTTTATACTCGAATTCAGAACCCATTATAAAAAAAGTCCTTACATGCAGAATCTCGTTATGCTGATAACATGAAATTGTTAGTAATATGAGTAATAAAGGGAGGAAAATCTTCATACGTAAAATATAATCAAATATATTGTGAATTCACATTTAATGTTTGGATTTTAAAAGCCAGTGTCCTGCAAGCAGCATCAGGGAAACAAACATCAGAATATAAAAAAACACACCTGCCCAGCTTGGCTGGTTAAATATAAATGTACCGCCTACAACAGAAATAAGGATAATTGTCATAAGCAGTATAAGGTGTGTGGAACTTCTCATTCAATATTTTACTTTGCAATCAGCAATGTATTTCCCGTTTGGTTGATTATATAAAAATTTGAATTTACATAATCCATGTCTATAAGGGAATATTTTAAACAATTTTTTGTTATGTGTATAGTCCCGACACTATCGAGAATACTGCAAAACTCATCTGTATCAATAAACTTCTTCTGAGTATTAGGGACCTCTTTTTTCAATGAAAATATGTTGCCAGCCATTTTTACCACCCACGTAAATTATTTTTCCTACAGGTATCTTATAAAACAATTTCTTGAATGTGGAATAAATTTAATATAAATATTTTGTTAAGAGTTGAGTAATTAAATGAACACAGTACAAAAAGAGTTTAGCCTTGCACCCAGAAAAAGAGGATTTCACTTAATCACAGATGAAGTACTTGAGAACATTCCTGAGTTAAATGAAATTGAAGTTGGAATTGCCCATATATTTATTTGCCACACATCAGCTTCCCTGACCCTGAATGAGAATGTCTCCCCGGATGTTCTTTCAGATTTTGAAAGCCATTTTAACGTAATGGTCCCTGAAAATGCTGATTATTATAAACACACGCTGGAGGGAAGTGATGATATGCCGGCACATATAAAATCATCATTGCTTGGAAGTTCGGTAACTATACCGGTAAAAAACGGGAGGTTTAATTTAGGGACATGGCAGGGTATCTACCTTTGTGAACACAGGAACAACGGCGGCCCGAGGAGGCTTGTTGCAACAATCATTTGTTAATAGTTTAAGACAACAAACCCAACCCTTTAATAATGGTAGCCCGGAATACCTCAATCCCATGTGTACCACCGTTTACAGCTTTTCTTGCTTCTTTATAACTCTTTCTAAGAAGCGCATCTTTAATACGCATTTCCTTATCTTTTAAAAAAAGCGCAAGGACCCTTGCAGCTATCAACGGGTCATTTGCTTTTTCTGGATTTTTTACCAACTCCGACCCCATCTTTAACTTTTTACTATAAACCGTGTAGTTATGTTTTCCTGTTAGCTGTATAAAACCCCTGCCTTTATATCTCGCACCGTCGCCCTTTTTTCCGTTGCCAATGTCAGTCCTGAAATCATAAAGGTCGAAAGGTACTCCACCAGGCGAAGTGTTCCATTTGGACTTAAATTCACTGATTGGCTCGAAACCCGCCGATTCTGCTTTAATTGTAGCGAGGGCCATAAGTACCATATACCTGTCTGTAAAGCCCTGTTCTTTTAGCGCTTTCAATACGGAAGGTAAGTACTTCTCAATGTTTCTTTTTACCCTGCCTGATTTGGAAAATAGCTTAGAAACAAAGATTACTGTAACTTTTGAAAGAATATCATCTGGATTAACTTTAATGATTTTTGGTACAGGTTTTGGTTTAACTCTCAAATCCCTGCTCTTAAAAAGTATCTCAAGTGTTTTGGGGCCAACAATACCGTCCGTTAAAAGTTTCTGGCTCCTTTGAAAGTTGATTACTGCAATTTCAGTAACCCTGCCAAATATACCGTCAGGTTTCCCTGGAGAAAAACCAATATCCAGCAGCCTTGACTGCACCTCTTTTACATCTTTACCTTTTGAACCTCTTTTGAGCATTGCCATATAAATCTCCCCAAATCTAATATTATTAAATTAATATGCCGGAATTATTTCGCCCGTACCGCCATATATTTCGAGCTCAAACCCGTCAGGGTCAATGAAGTGATACGCCCCGGATGTTCCGTCTTCACTTACTATTATCTCCACAAACTCAATACCCCTGTTTTCAAGAATCTCCCTTGCCTCTTCCACATTTTCCACACGGAACGCAATATGAGAGACAGATTCCACAATATTTTCGTTAGTATTCTTCTGACTGTCTTCCGTTAGGGCAACAAATGACTTTTCTTTTTTTCCAAGAAATGATTTTTTATCACCACCGTCTTTCCTGCCGTCATATAAAACCACCAGATTCAGGATTTCGGTATAAAATTTAATGGATCTGTCCATATCTTTTACTACGATAGCCACGTGGTCAATACCCGAAATAAACTGGTCATTACTCTTAAGTTTTTTTAATATATCCATAATCCTCAGCCCCTTTTTTTAATAAAAACAAATTTTTGAAAGTATTTGTAAACATTTTCAGTACCTTATTTATTTAAACATATATTAACAAAATTTATTTAAATTTTCGCCATGAATATTAAATTTATACTTTTAACATTTACTTTTCTTATGATCCCGCTTTCCGGAATTGCGAAAAATTGCGAAGACTGCTCCGCAAGTAAACCCTGCAAAATAGTCATTCCAAAGGGAGACAAATGCAATACCTGCGACATAAAGGTCCATTGCTCGGATGAATTCTGGTACCAGCTCGATAAGAACTGCACATATCTTGACTGCACCCTTTTTACACCAATTGAAAATCCGTTTGAACAGGAAAATTCAGAATGAACGGTAATTACCAATATCTTTGAATTATAATTATTTTATTAATAATATTGATTAATGCATCACTTCTGATAACCTGAAAGAAATGTCCGACATTCCAGAAAAAACTAAAATTGTAATAATGGGAGGAGGTTTTGCCGGAGTAAAATGTGCAAAAACCCTTTCTAAAAAACTGGACCTTAAAAAAAATGAAATAATACTTTTCAACAAGGAAAACCATATGGTTTTTCATCCACTTCTTGCAGAAGTTGTAGGCGGGTCACTTGACCCGGACCCTGTCACAACACCTCTTAGGCAGATGCTCCCGCACGTCCGGTGCCGCACAGAAGAAGTTCACTCAATTGATCTTGAAAAACAAACTGTTTCATATGAAAACAACAACTTTACTTATGACAAACTGGACTACGACTATATTGTCATCTGCTGCGGTTCCGCAGTAAACCTTAGCATTATTCCAGGTATGCAGGACCATGCATTTCCTATTAAAACTGTTGGTGATGCAATTGCCCTCAGGGTACAGGTAATTGAACAGCTTGAAAAAGCAGAGGTTGAAGAAGACCCAATTGTAAAAAAACATCTCCTTTCTTTTATAATAATCGGCGGGGGATTCAGCGGTGTGGAAGTTGCCGGCGAGATAAATGACCTCGTCAGAGGGTCAAACAGGTTTTATAAGAACATTGATGAAAAAGATGTCACTGTAACAGTTATTCATGGACAGGACCAGATACTGCCCGAAGTAAGCCCCTCACTACGTGATTTTGCACAGAAGAAAATGGAAAAAGCAGGCGTAACTTTTGTACTTGGTACAAATGCGAGCTTTGTTACAAATAAAGGTGTTGGTTACGGCGAAAACAGGATGGTTAAAGGCAGCACTGTTGTTGGTGCAGTTGGAAATACAATGCCGCCGGTAATTAACCGCCTTAATGCTGAAAAGGAAAGGGGAAGAATACTAAATGAACCCGATATGAGAAT
Organism: Deltaproteobacteria bacterium; assembly: GCA_029262335.1. GTDB lineage: Bacteria > Desulfobacterota_D > UBA1144 > Nemesobacterales > JAJCZQ01 > JAJCZQ01. The sequence continues at coordinate 14,336 of JAJCZQ010000005.1, read as the reverse complement.
TAAAGGCCAGACAAATGCATGGGCAATCGGGGACTGTGCCTGGACAATTAACAGCTATGACAATAATCCGTGCCCTCCTACAGGGCAGTTTGCAGAAAGACAGGGAAATCAGACTGCACTTAATATAATAAGAGTAATGAAGGGAGAGGAAACCAAACCATTTATATTTAAACCAATCGGGCTGTTATGCTCAATCGGTGGTAATAATGCCGTTGCAGAAATAAAGGGTATCCGGATTTCCGGATTTATTGCCTGGTTTATGTGGAGGGGGATTTACCTGTCCAAACTCCCTAAGTTTTCTAAAAAAGTAAAAGTAGGTCTTGACTGGGGATGGGATATTTTCTTTGCCAGGGACCTGGCACACACAAAAATCCAGCAAACTGATACTGTCGCCAAAGCACATTATGAACCCGGGGACTACATATTCAGACAGGGTGAAAATTCCAATAACTTCTATATTCTTGAAAAAGGTGAAGTTGAAGTTACAAGAATAAAACCTCCCGATACTAAGGAAGAAATTATTGCCGTACTTGGAGAAAACGATTTTTTTGGCGAAATGTCCCTACTGAGCGGGACTCCCCATACTGCAAATATCAAGGCAAGGTCTGACGTTGAAGTTCTGGTCATGGGAAAACATGTCTTTGAAAAAACAAGCGCAATAAAACCATTTCGAAAACTCCTTGAAGAAACTATAAAAAGGAGAGGGGTCAATATTTGGCAGAAAATGCCAATTGTCCACGACCTTCTTGAAAAGAAAGAAGTATCAGAACTTCTTGAACCGGTACAGACTATAATTGACGGGAGCCAGACTTTTGAGGACATTCTGGAAATATTTAACGATACTTCAAAGGATTTTTGCTGCATAGTATCCGATGAAAAACTAAAGGGTGTAATTACAAGGTCCGACCTTTTCAGGGCAATTGAGAACGGATCTACAACAAAAACACCCGTAAGTGATTGCATGATTAAAGACCCCATAACCGTTGCCGCATCTGATACGGCATTGACGGCTGCATCAACAATGAAGGAACATGGCATCAAACGGCTTTTTGTTGTAAATAATTTTATTGATAACAATCTTGCTGGTTATATAAGGGCCGAAAAACTACTTTACATAACCATGAAATCATTATAAAAATATTAATATATGGAAAACAATACAGAGAAGGAGTTTGAAAGCTTTTCTGAATTTTACCCGTATTATCTCTCGGAGCACGGAGACAGGTTAAACCGCAGGCTGCACTTTGTGGGACTTCTTTGCGCTTTATCAATCCTGGTCATTGTAATAATCACAAAAAAATGGGCTCTACTCATACTATTACCTGTATTTGGTTACGGTCCTGCCTGGATTGGACACTACTTTATTGAGAAGAATAAACCGGCCACTTTTAAATACCCGTTCTACAGTATCATGGGAGATATTGTAATGTTTAAAGATATTTTAACGGGGAAAATAAAACTTTAGGCAGTTCATATACTAAAAAAACAGTATTTATTTTAGTTCTATAGTGTTAGTATAATTAATATATGCTTAGCAAAACAGTTGGTTCTTACAAAATTATAGAAAAAATTGCCTTTGGCGGTATGGGTGTTGTATATAAAGGTATCCATACCAGGCTGGAGCAGTTTGTAGCTATCAAGGTACTTTCTCCTCAGTTTGCCTCAAACCAGAATATGAAAAGCAAGTTCCTTAGTGAAGCAAAAATTCAGGCCCAGCTCCTTCATCCCAATGTTGTAAACATCATGAATTTTATCGAAGAAGATGATGAGACCTACCTTATTATGGAGTATATCGACGGGGAAACACTTGAAGAGCTTCTGACAAGGAGAAATAAACTACCCATCGAAGAAGCCCTCAGTATATCCAGGGGCATATTAAGTGCACTTAACTACATGCACTCCAAGGGGCTTGCCCACAGGGATATTAAACCCAGCAACATAATGTTTAACAAAGAAGGTGTAGTTAAAGTCACCGATTTTGGTATTACAAAAATTATAGGCGATGACAAAAACACCAAGTCCGGACTTGTAGGTTCTTACACTTACATGTCACCTGAACATATTCTTGGTGAAGACGTAGGTATAGAATCGGATATTTATTCCTTTGGAATAACCCTTTACAGGATGGTTACGGGCCAGGTCCCTTTTAAGGGTAATACTGAGTATGCAATAATGAAGGGTCACCTTGAAAACCCAAGAGTACCTCCCTGGATTATAAATCCGGAACTGCCGAGAAAACTTGGAAAGGTGATTTTAAAATCTATTTCCAGAAATCCGGTCGACCGTTACAGGGATACCGACGAACTCCTTCAGGATCTTGATAAGTCACTTGAGCCGCGCCTCTTCTTTGACCCCTCAGAACTAATTGGCTATAAAAACCTTCTAAGTAAATTTAAAACAAATACTTCTAATTTTCTTAATGTTTACAAATTGAAAACTTCCACACCGGTTATTCTTGCATTCTTAATACTGCTTGTTACATTCGGATTTAGTTTTTCAGGAAATTCCATATTAAAAAAAGACACCAGCTTATCAGGGACTGTAACTGAAGTTGATTTAAATAATTTTTACAATACAAATGATGTACGGGATGTTTCCTGGGAATATATAGTCTCCCGTCTTGCCAATAGTGAAATACCGATTGACGACAAGAAAAATTATTTTGTAAAATCGAAGAAAAAACGGTCATCAGATCTTGATGAAAAAAGCAGGCGTATTTATATGGGCAATTATACTTACACCAATATTGATGATGAGATTGATAATGAAAGTTTGAAAAGCACTTTAAAGAGAACTAAAATCCTTCCTATGCCCTGATCGAATTATTTCAACTTATTATTTAACAGTAAAAATCATTCATTCATTGAACTTTTTAGAGCATTGCCAAGTTCGTTCATATCATAGGGTTTATGCAGCATTTCCCTGAAGCCGTACTCCTTATATTCCTTAATGACCGGATTATTAAGATAACCAGTAGATAAAATAGCAACTACTTCCGGATTAATAAGTTTTAGTTTTTCAATTGCCTCAATACCCTGCAGTTCACCATTTACCGTTAAGTCAATGAGTACAGCATCAAAGGCATTGCCGTTGCTAAAGGATTTTTCATATTTTTCAATAGTTTCTTCGGCATCGCCTGCATAGTCCACATCATATCCCAGCCTGTTAATCATCGCTATTACCGTATCTCTTACAAGGACATCATCTTCCATAATTAGGACTTTACCTTTTCCTGAAACTATCTTCTCAACTTTTTTCTCTACCTTTGTATCGACTTCGGCACTAGCCGGTATATAAATCGATGTTATCTTGCCCGAACCGGTATCCGGCACTGTCTCAAGATATCCGCCGTGCCTCTCAATAATAGAGTGTGAAGTCGCAAGTCTTATACCACTTCCTTCGCCTCCGCCAGTATTCAACGGGTCAATTTTTCCTTTCTCTGTTTCTTTGTTTATTCCAAGCTGTTTACAATGTATATCAATTTTAACATGCTGGCTGCCAGGGGTAAGAATCAGTGATTCTTCGCTCCCGATTGTGAGGTTAGTAGCACGAATGTTTATTAATCCACCTTTTACAAACAACTCTTTGGCATCAGCAATAATATTATTAACTACCTGCCCCAGCTGTGCCTGGTCGGCTTCAACCGGCCAAAGGCCTTCAGCAATATTAAACTGCAGCATTATATTTGATTCACCAAGTGAAGATCTTGCAAATTCTTTTAACAGGCCATCAATTGCCACTGTCTTTTTAACAGGGTCACCGCCCTGTGTGAGACTGAGAAACTGCTTTGTAAGGTCCTTTGCCTTAAATGCCGCATCTTCTGCAAGCTTTAAATTTCCAAATATTTTATTTGAGGGTTTTAGTGTGACACGTGCAAGGGACAAATTACCCAAAATACTGCTTAGCAGATTATTAAAATCATGGGCGATTCCCTCGGCAAGTGCCTCAAGAGACTGAAACTTCTGGTTTCGAAGGGTTTCCCTCTCAATTTTCTTTCTCTCAATTCCATAACGCATAGAACGAAGAAGAAGATTTGTTTCAAATTGACCCTTAACCAGATAGTCCTGCGCTCCCTGGTGGAGTGCTCTTAGGGCAAGTTCTTCATCATCAAGTCCGGTCAGTACAATCACCGGAATTTCAGGGAATTCACCCCTGAGCTTCATGCATGTTTCAAGCCCCTGACTATCCGGCAGTGACAGGTCAAGAAGTACAATGTCAAAATCTTCAAGTCCGAGTGTCTCAATAGCAGATGCCAGATTATCCACAGTGTAAATATCAAATTTAAGTGACTCTACATCGTGAAGTGTCTCCTGGAGCAGCCTGGCATCCCCGGGATTATCTTCTACTAACAGTAGTTTTAATATTTTTAGATCCATATCTTTTACCTGGTTGGCAATTTTACAATACTTAGCCAAAAATCCTCTATAGATTTTACTACATCAATAAACTGGCCCAAATCAACCGGTTTACTGACGTAGCAGTTTGCATTAAGGTCATAGACATTTAAAATATCTTCCTCTGCCTGTGATGTTGTCAGTACAACAACAGGAATCTTTTTTAAATCCTTGTCTTTCTTTATATCCAGCAACACTTCTCTTCCGTCTTTCTTGGGAAGATTCAGATCAAGCAGTATAAGGTCGGGTGTTGGTGCATCTTTGTATTCATTCTCTTTTTTTAAAAACGAAATTGCCTCTACCCCGTTTTCAACGATACTTAAAGTATTATGAACTTTACCTTCCTTTAGAACTTCCTGTGTTAACCTGACATCACCCGGGTTGTCCTCTACAAGTAAGATTTCAATTGGACTGCTTATTGGGTTTTTCAGCAATACTAAATCCCTCCTCTCTTCGGAATAGTGAAATGAAACGTACTGCCATTACCCGGTTCCGAAGTAACCCAGATATCACCATCGTGCCTTAACACAATTTTTTTACAAATTGCGAGTCCAATACCTGTACCCGCATATTCTGCTTTCCCGTGAAGTCTTTGAAAAATAATGAAAATTCTTTCAAAGTATTCAGGTTCTATCCCTATCCCATTGTCTTTAACAGCGAAAACCCAGCGGTTTTCTTCACCTTCTGCACTTATTTCAATTTCGGGTTTTGTATTTTTACAAAACTTTAGAGCATTCCCGGTTAGATTTTGAATCAACTGGCTTATCTGTGTTTTATCAACAACAAACTGGTCAGGAAGCCTTCCAAGTGTGATTGTTGCACCGGTTTCTTTTATCGCAATTTCAAGGTTTTTCAGAACACCTTCTATAAGTTCTCTGCAGTTTATAATTTCAAATGGATTCCCGCGTGTACTGACCCTTGAATAAGAGAGCAGGTCATTAATAAGGATCTGCATTCTTTTTGCACCGTCTACTGCATAAAATATAAAGTCAGAAGCATCCTTATCAATCTTGTCTTTATACCTTCTCTCAAGCAGTCCTAAATAACTGCCAACCATACGAAGGGGCTCCTGCAGATCGTGAGAAGCTACATAGGCAAACTGTTCAAGCTCTTCATTACTTCTCTCAAGTTTAGATGCATACTCAGCAAGATCTTCTGCAGCTTTTTTCTTCTCAGTAATATCGTGCATAGCCACCGAGTAGCCAATTAAATCCCCATCAATATCCCTGAGAGAATTAATCATAATATTTGCCCAAAAACTGGTCTTATCTTTTTTTACTATCCATACATCATGTTCATATGCATTTTCAAGAGAGGCAATTTTCAGGCAGTCCGACGGAATACCTTTTTCAATGTCATCAGGAAAATAAAACGTCGAATACGGTTTTCCTAAAATTTCCGAATCCTTATACTGAATGAGTTTTTCTGCACCTTTGTTCCAGTTTTCGACGTAGCCGTCATTATCTATCATAAAAATTGCATAATCCTTAATGTTGCCAATAAGCAGTTTGTTGTATTCTTCACTCTTAAAAAGTGCTTGAGCTTTTTGTGCATTGTCCACAGCTGACTGTATCTGTTTGGAAATATTTTCAAACAATACCAGTTCATCCTGATCAAATGCTTCAATCTTTGAAGAGGTAATTACCTGTACACCAACCACACTGTCCTGGTTGTAAATCGGGACTGAAAGATAACTCTTAATACCCATTTTAATACCTGCTTCACCAATAGCGTCATCGTGAGTTGTATCGGTCACATAACGTGCCTGCTCTGCAAATATTGTTTTCCAGACAAGCCCTTTTCCGTATGGTATCACTTCGGCCCGTTCCCTGTATTTTTTTGTAAATCCCCTGTGAGCTTTCATTACTGCCTTATCACCTTCAATCATATACACAGCAGCATGTTTTACTGCATCCACATTTTTACTTAAAGACTCTACTGCATAATCGAATATTTCTTCCAGATAGATAGACCTGTGAACACTTTGGGTCACAGAACCAAGTATTTTTTCATACTTACTCTTCTTTGACAGATCCTCATAAAGCTGCGCCTTGGATATTGATATTGATATCTGATTAGTAATTGCAGTAAACAGTTCTATCTGGTCATCTGCATATTTTTGTACATCATAGCTTATAAACCACACAACACCTTCAACGTGATTATTTATTAGTAAAGGTATTCCAAGAACACAGTGCCATCCCATTTTTTTTCCTGCAGGACCAAGATCGGGATCTTTCTGAACATTTTCGATGTGGTGAGTTTTCCCGGTCCTTATTATTTTCCAGGTAAGTCCTACTCCCGGTTTAATTCTCGCAGCTTTTTTTAAATAGCCGTCTGGAAAATTTCTATGGTCCTGTATTACTGCATCACCCGTTTTCCCGTCTACAAGATAAATACCGGCAATATCCACATTGTCGATGGAAATAATCTCATCAAGGGCAAGATTATATACTTCATTTATATTTAGAGATTTGTGTACTATTTCCGAAAGTTTGTTTAAAAGTTCCAGGTGATTATTTCTTATATTTAGTTCTTCAGCCTTATTTGCATTTATGATTGCAACTCCTACCTGCAAAGATAAATCTTCGATTAATTTAATATCATCACCACTAAAGGCTTTTTTCTTTTTGGAATGAAGATTTATGGACCCAACAGTTTTACCTTCAACACTGAGGGGTAAGCATATATAACTTTTGGACCCTACCTTTCTTCCCGCTGGCCCAATGTTCTTGTCTTTGTCTATATCCTCACATACCACAATACTGTTATTTATTATTGTGTTCCAGGTAAAACCTTTTGGTTTGGGAATGGATTTTACTACTGAAATAAAATAATCCTGCTTTTCATAACCCCTGAATGCCCTCATTACCGCCATGTCATCTTCTACAAGATAAATTGCAACATGAGAACACTGTTTTAAATTCTTTTTTATTGAATTGACTGCGTTTTGTAGTACATCATCCAGGCGTATTGATTTATGTACACTCTGTACAATACTGCTGATAATTGATTCATATCTGTTTTTAACAGACAGTTCTTTAAGATTTTCTTTTATTTTTTTCTCTGACTGTACAAGGGCTTCAGCTTTCCTGGCGTTATCTATTGCGGTCTGTATCTGCTGAGCAACAATTTCAGTTACTTTGAGATCATCTTCGGTAAAACCATTAATATCTGAAGATGTAACAGCAAGTACCCCGATGGTTTCAGGCCCGTGAAATAGAGGTATGGATATGTAACTTGCAATACCCATCCTGATACCGGCCTGTCCGATTGCTTCATCCTTACTTGTATCAAGAACAAATTGGGTCCGGGCTTCATTAATGGTTTTCCAGATCAGGCCCCTGCCCCTTGGTATCCTTGAAGCTCTTTTAATATAATTTTTTGAAAAACCCCTGTGAACATGCATAACTGCTTCATCATCTTCAATTAGATAAATTGTTGAATGCATAACCGAATCAATGTTTTTACTAATGGAATCAACTGCGTATTCAAGTACGTCTGTCAATTTAAGGGATTGGTGCACACTCTGCGTTACTGAGTTTATTATAGCTTCATATTTACTTATTCTTGAAGTCTTTAGAAGATTTTTTGTGAGTGCTGTCTCAATTCTTTTTCTTTCATCAATCTCTTTTTTCAGTTCAAGGTTTAATTTCTCCAGCTCTTTTGTACGCTCCTGAATTTTTAACTCAAGATCCTCTACAGAAATACGGTATTCAGTGCTGGACTCTTTTAGTTTTTGGTTCTGATTATCAAAATTAACATATGTACTGTTTACCGTCGAAAGGAATTTATCAATATCATCCGGAAGATCTTTTTCACTTTCGATCTTAAAATACTGCTTTATCTGTTTTTTTAATAACCCATGTAAATTTTTACTCATTTACACAATCCCGTTAATTTCTAAATCAAAATTTAAAAATTTCTTTTTTAGTCAGGACTTACCTTAGAATTAAAAATAAAAGTCCCCTTCCACCCATTTTCATAATTATTAATTAAATAGTGCAATTAATATGCCATCAAAATTATAATTGAATGAATATAAACCATTGGCATATTTATGAAAAAAATTCATTAATATATATATTTTAAGCCCAAAATATAAAAATGATTATCAATATTTTAAAGAAGGACAGGGCAAATTAATTCACAATAGACAAAATCTTACAAAAAATGACATATATTTTAGGATTTGTATTAAATTTGATAAAATTATTAAAGAATTCAGACAAATGTGGCAGGATAAGAAATTTATGCGGATCTATTTTTTTTTGTATTTAAAAGTAACTACAGCGCATTGTTTACAGTTAAATGCATGAAGTATTGGCCTTTTTCTCCAAAAAATTGTTCCGGGAAGTCCTGTAATCATGTTTGGCAGTCCTACCGGTTCGTTTCTCTCCCTCCAGTTTATTCCGCCAACTCCCGGAATATAACCCTCAACCATTACATTCCCGCATTCTGGGCATAAGATATTCTCTCCCGGAGATAAAAATTCAGAACTCAAATTTACAGGATTCTTTCTTTTCTTAAATGAATTATAAATAAAAAAAGCAAAAGCAATAAAAATTAAAATAAACAAAAAGCCAAAACAGTTTAAAATCAGACTCAGGAGGTACATGCTGTGCACATTTTCAGGTATAAAACATTTTTTGTTATCAGATTCAAGATATAAAATCTCTAATCTGTCGTTTAGAGGATGGGTATCAAATACTTTTTTTGAAACTGACAGATCACATACTCTTTTTTCAGTGTTTATAGAATAGTATTCAATTTTAAACAGTTGCCTGTCAGAAGGTTCGGTTTTGTCTGTAGAAGTAAATTTCCCATCAAGCAATATTCCCCTGTTTATTATTGTCCCGTCAGTTTTTATACCGGAACTATCGAGTTCACTGTAGTACCTGTAGTCTCCAAAATACTTAACCGGAAGATAAAGGCACGCTGCTCCAAGCAGAATCAGTAAAATTAAAGGTAAAAGTAATTCTCTATTAATAGTCATATTTGTATTTTATTTTTTATTAAAATAACATCAAAACAAAATTATAGTTAACATTGTCTATAAATTTCATGAAAATTCTTAATCAATAATCATTATCCGGTACTTGACATTTATCGAAAATAGTAGTTTTATAATAGGGTGGAAGTTTAAATACTTTCATGATTTAGACCTTTTAGAGGAGATTATTAATGGGCACAAAAAACAAAATTACTGTATTTGTAGCATTTATTGCAATTCTACTTTCAACTTCCTGCGTAAAGACGGTAGACTTGACTGCTGATTCAGACCCTACACCTCCAGAGGTTGTATTACTTGTCAACCAGGTTCCTGTAACAACACCTGAGGATGAACCCATTGTAATTAATATGCAACTTTCACAAAATATTCAGTTAATTGGTTCTGCAGTTGACGAAGAGTCCGGTGTAAAACACGTTAGTGTCGGTACAGCTCTTACATATACTTGTCTTGACAGAGAAGACAGAAAAGTATATTCCGGTGCTGGCGAGTGGTCTTCAAACAAAAATGTTCCGGGTTTGTTAAAAAGGACTGATGTTGATACCGAAAGGCTTGCATCACACAATTTCAGGCTTATTTACCTAAGAGACCAGTGTGACAGAGACGAACTATTCCTTAATGCTGAAGGTGAGTTATATGTTTCTGCCAGGAACTATTTTGGGAAACTAAGTCAGAAAACCTATAAAGTTATTTTCCAGCCTAACGATCCATACAACGATTAATAATTTTTAATTGTGGTCTTTAATTAAAGGGACTGAAGCTCTAGGTCACCCATTTTTTTTGGGCCTACATTCATTTCATTTCTTTTAACTGGTATATTGAGGACTGCACCCAGAATCATCTCGATCTTACTCATTACTTCTACTGGTGAATTAGCTTTCTCAATATAACCAACTGCACCAAGATCAAGTCCTGCACTGATTTTTTCGACCTGTATTACTCCGGTAATGAGAATAACAGGGATTCTTTTTAATTTGACATTACTCTTAATTATCTTTAAAAATTCAATCCCATCCATTTCAGGCATATTTATATCAAGCAGTATAAGATCAGGTTTTCTTGTATCATTCAGATTTTCTAATGCAGTTTTACCATCAACTGCTGTCTCAACATGGAAACCCTTCATTTCAAGAAGTTCGCTGTATAAATTTCTTAAGAGTTCTTCATCTTCAATAACTAGCATCCTTGGCATTGTATTCTCCTTTTGAGACTAATTCATCTATATTACAATTTATTGCAAATTACATACCAACTATATAGATTTTAAGGCAATAATGTCATAACTATCCTGTATTACTGAATATTTATTAATTATGAAGTTATTGGCCAACTAGTAATTTTTGATTATCAAACTGCGCAGAGTTACAATTATTGTCAATTGGGAAAGAAATGTTACAGTGAATAATAATTGTAATTTTTAGAGACCAGATTTAGTCGTAGTAATTTTATTAAGGGTTTTTCTTTTACGGCGGGCTTTTTGCTTTCTAATTTTTTCACTCTTAATTTGCTCAGCTGAACAAACACCTGTGTTAACTTCTTCAATTCTGTTTAAGAGTTCCCTTCTTGCAAAAAACCTGTTTAGAAGCTGTGATCTTTCTTTGTCGTATTTTACTGTAATACCGGTAGGTATATGCTTAATGTTTACACAAGTACTGTTTTTATTTACGTTTTGGCCTCCCTTTCCACCGGACCTGACAAAAGTTTCAGTGAGGTCTTTTTCAAACACACCAAGTTCGTCCATTTTCTTAAGAAGAGCATTTTCCTTTCCCGGACTAACATTAAATTTACCCATGTAGGATCTTTTACTGAGAAATAAGGAGTTTTAATAAATCCCTTCTTGAAACAATTCCAACGAGCTCTTCACCATTCACAACCGGAATCCTGTGAATGTTGTATTTCATAATTTTTTCTATCAGATCAGTAATCTTTTCATCCTGTCCTATAGAAATTGGAGGAGTAGACATAATCTCTTTTACTTTTATTGTTTTTGCATTTTTATACATCTCTTCTATTCCGCCTTCATTCAGCCATTTGCCAAAAAGCTGCGGGGCATGGTTCCTTGAAAATGGTATCAGTTTTTCTTTTCCGGCAAAATCGGTTTCTGATAAAAACCCCACAAGTTTTCCCTCGTCATCGAGTACCGGGAGACAGCCTACATTCTTTTCGAGCATTTTAACTGCAACTTCATTTAGAGTTTCATTTTCATTTGCAGTATGTACGGATGAAACCATAATATCTTTAATTTTTTTCATTTATACCCTCCAGAATTTTTTCATTCTCTTTAATAGTTTTCTTTCTTTCTGAATTATTTTTCTTAAGATCTTTCATTGTTTTTCCCATTTCTATCAGCGATACACTGTTTTCATTACGCTTTAACAAAGAAGATTTGGTATAAAGCAGTGCATATATAAAAATTGAAACAAGTAAAATTATAGATAATATAAGCCTGAGCATTAAATCTTACTTTCCTTGAAAGCAGAAATTGTGGATATATAATATCACATATGAACACAGATGAAATTAAATCTTTAATCGAAAATGGCCTGGCCACAACCTTTGTAAATGTTGTAGGAGATGGCACACATTTCGAAGCTATTATTGTATCAAACGAATTTGAAGATAAAATGCTGATAGACCGGCATAAACTTGTCTACAGTGCACTTGGTGATGCTATGAAGGAAGCAATCCACGCACTTTCAATGAAAACCTATACACCCAGTCAGTGGGAAAATATTGTGCAAAAAGGAGCTTAACATGTCAGATAATGTAAGTGAAAAAATTAAAAACCAGATAGAAAGCAATAATGTACTTTTATTTATGAAAGGCTCCAGGGATATGCCCATGTGTGGTTTTTCTGCAAGAGTTGTTGAAATTCTGAACAGTTATAACAAAGAGTATGAAACGATTGATGTACTTCTTGACCCTGAAATAAGGCAGGGAATAAAAGATTTTTCAAACTGGCCGACAATACCTCAGCTCTATATCAAGGGGCAGTTTGTAGGTGGCTGTGATATCTGTATAGAAATGAACGACAATGGCGAGCTTGAGACTTTGATTAATTCAGCCTCAGAATAACTGCCATTGCCGTATATTTATTTTAAATATATTCCTGGTAGTAATCAGTAAGCCTTTCTCTCAGGAACAGCCTTGCCCTCAGTGCCCTGGACTTTACTGCGGGCAGTGAAAGATCTAGTACTTCTGCAACTTCCTGGTTTGAAAGCCCTTCCACATCTTTAAGCTGAAAAACTGTTTTGTATTTTTCAGGCAGTTCATCAATTGCGTCCTGCAGCTTTGTATTTGCCTCTTTACCAAGAATCTTGTCTTCAGGCACATTGCTCCAGTCTTTTAAGAACACATCCTGTAAATTTCCTGATTCATCAAAACGTGTCAGGTCTTCAATCTTCATTTCATTATCGTTTACTTTCTTCTTTGAGCGCAGGTACATAAAGCTTGTGTTCATCGCAACTTTATACAGCCATGTTGTGAACTTAGAATCATTTCTGAAACTTTTAAGGCTCTGTACCAGGATGATAAATACGTTCTGCAGCACTTCTTCAGCCGCAGTCATATCACCGGTAATTCTGTAGGCCGTTCTGAAGATCTTGTCGCCATGCCTGTCTACCAGTTCGTTAAATGCTCCCTCAAGGGAATCATTTACATACATTTGAACAAGCTCTTCATCGCTCAGGCACTTATAGTAGTTGAGTTCGAGAGAATGAAGCATTCCGTCTCTTTTTACTTTATCCACTACTTCCCTGCAATTCATTGTGTTATCTGACATGACTAAACCTCCTGTTATTTGACCAGTCATCTATATATACGTCAAAAAATATATTTTAGACTTCTTTACAACTACATATTGATAAATTTCTTACTACACACCCCAGGTTCTTTACTATCTCCGGGTCATTAAACGTTTTTCCCATCAGTGAAAGTCCTTCCATATAAGCAATTATGCTTTGTGCTGTTGCATAACTGTTTGTATCTATGGGCAACTCTCCCCTTTCAACTGATTTATTTATAATTTTTTCAAAACATTCTATCCATTCTCTGAAAATATTTTCTATCACTAATCTTATTTCTTCTTCCTGTGTGCTTAGTTCCAGGGCAAGGTTGCCAAACGGGCATCCTGACAAACATCCGTTGCATTCCTTGGAATTTACACTCATCTCATATGATTTATGTAAAAGTGAGTCAAACTTGTCCTCAAGGCTTAAATCGGACTCTATTAAGGGAATTATGCAGTTTTCTCTGTAAAAATCCCACATGGCCCTTAAAGAAACAATGGTAAGCTCTTTTTTGGAGTCAAAGAAGTGATAAAAGCTCCCTTTCTTTACTCCTGCATTGTCACAAAGCTCCTGAACACCAACAGATGAGTAGCTTCTGTTACTTATCAGGTCTATTGCACTGTTTATTAATTTATCTTTTGCTTCGCTTGTTCTGCCCATTTTTTTTCCTTTAGTTGACCAGTTGGTAAAATAATAGCACTATCCTAAAAATATGTCAAGAAGGCTTTAAAAAAAAGTTTTTATATTAGAAAAGGGCCTGCAAGCGGTTAAGCCTACAAGCCCTTTAATTTATCAATCTGTCATTGCGAGAGACTGGTGACGAAGCAATCTCAGGTTTTCATGGGATCGCCGCGCCTTCGGCTCGCGATGACTTTATTTTCTTATGTCATCTCGAACAAAGTAAGAGATCTAATCTTTCCTGCTCATTCTCCTTCTGAATATCCTTAGAAGAACCAGCCCCGGAATAAGTGCAAACACTGCAAGTGTTCCGAAACTTCTTGCTCCAGGATTAGCCAGTGTACAGCCCTGTCCATTATCCGTTACAAGGACACGAGTAAAACCAATAAGTGGCTGACTAAACTCTGTAGAATTTATTACAAACTGAATTGTTCTTGAGTTTTCAAGAATAGGGTCGTTTTTTGA
>JAJCZQ010000004.1 GCA_029262335.1 Deltaproteobacteria bacterium | reverse complement strand
ATGATTCTGCCCATGTGGGAGTAAACGGGCAGGAAAATACAACTGCAAACAGAATGAAGTTAGTAAAAAACTGCAGTAGTTTTGTATGGACCAGAGCAAGAATGAGCAATGCTCCTGATGCAACTGTAACAGTAGGAAGTGATGTCAATGAGATAAACCTGTGGATGAGAGAAGACGGAAGCCGTATAGACAGGATACTTCTTACAACCAGCAGCAATACACCGGCCGGTGCCGGCCCTGCTGAAAGTCCCAGGGAAGTAGCGGACAATTAAAAAATAATTTATATGGAGTGAAACTCTTTTTTATTATTCATCTTAGTCCTCCTTTGATAATAAACTGATATTTGAGTTTCACTCCTTATTTTTATTAAGAACGGTGTTAAACCCCCTTTAAATTTGACTTTTATTCCATGACATTTAATATTAATAGGTCAAAATTGCGTTATTATTTTGGCCTTTGTTGAGGTTGGGAGTCCGGATATTTTATAGAATCACGGACTTACTTTTTTATTAAAAAAAGATTAACTGTTCATCAGTCAATTAACTTTATTTTACAGATAGGGAGATAATATTATGTCGATTAATCCAGCAGAATTCAGGCCACCGGTTGAAAAAGATGAGTTTATTACAGGAGTTGGAGACGATCCTGACAATCGCCTTGAAGCAGGGGTTTTATTCGTAGGAGCAGGACCTGCAAGCCTCGCGGGGGCAATTCGTTTAAGTCAGCTTCTTGAAAATGAACCTGAATTAATTGAATCGCTTGGTGAAATTCCTATAGCGATACTCGAAAAAGGAAAATACCCGGGTGCACATTTACTTTCCGGAGCAGTTGTAAACCCAATGGGATTTAAAACCCTGTTTCCTGACATGGATGAAAGTGAATTTCCTTTCTACGAAAAAGTTAGTGGTGAAGCTGTCTACTACCTAACAAAAAAAGGATCATTCAGATTACCAACACCCCCGACTATGCACAATAAGGGCAACTATGTTGCATCAATCAGTAAAGTTGGTGAATGGCTTGGACAAAAAGCCGAAGAAGCCGGAGTTATGATATTTAATGAAATGGCCGGAGATAAGCTTATTATTGAAGATGGTGCAGTAAAAGGTGTTAAGACAGATGATAAAGGCCTTGATAAAGATTTAAAACCAATGGGTAATTTTCAGCCTGGTACAGATATTCTTGCAAAAACAACAGTACTCGGCGAAGGAACCACTGGCCATTTATCAATGGCATTAATAGAACATTACAATTTAGAAAGAGCAAACCCCCAGATCTATGCATTAGGAGTAAAAGAGATATGGGAAGTAGCAAAACCACTTAAGCAGGTAATTCATACAATGGGATGGCCTCTTAGAGGATCAAAGAAGTATGGTGAATTTGGTGGTAGTTTTGTGTATCCAATGGGAGAAAACAAAGTATCACTTGGACTGGTAGTAGGACTGGATTATGCTGACTCCAAGCTTTCTGTACATGATCTGCTTCAGCAGCTTAAATCACATCCTCTTGTAAGTAAAATACTTGAAGGCGGTAAAAGGGCGGATAATGGCTGGGGAGCTAAAACAATTCCCGAAGGTGGTTATTATGCAATACCCGAAAGCCTCAATGTACCGGGTGCGGTTATCATAGGAGATTCTGCAGGACTTGTAAATGTACCGGCATTAAAGGGTATCCACTATGCAATGATGTCAGGAATAATGGCTGCAGAAAGTATATTTGCTGCCCTAAAAGAGAAAAAAGATATAAATGCAGCCGGAGCTCTTGCAAGTTATGACGAAAAATTGAGAAGCAGTTTTATATGGAAAGACCTCTACAGTGTAAGGAATATGCGCCAGGCATTTCAGGGTGGTTTTTTAAAGGGATTTATTATGGCCGGCCTTATGACTGTGACAAAGGGACTTTTCCCGGGCGGCAGATTCAGCTCTCATCATGATTATGAAAAAGAGTTGTTTATTGGTGATGATCCTGAATATCCAAAACCTGACGGCAAACTCACTTTTGATAAGCTGACAAGTGTTTATGAAAGTGGCAACAGGACAAGAGACAATCAGCCTGATCATATCAGAATTTTAAAAGATGTACCCGAAGCTCTTGGTGAAGCCTGGATTAATATGTGCCCGGCACAGGTTTATGAATGGGATGAGGACGAAGGTAAAAAGGTTATCAGAACTGACCCGTCCAACTGTGTGCAGTGCGGAGCCATTACTTCCAAAGGCGGAAGACTGTTGCCACCGGAAGGCGGCGGCGGTCCTGAATATAAAGAGACATAAGATACGGGGATTGCATCAATATAGTTAAAGGTTAGTTTATTTAAATGCCTAAAACTCCAACCACAATATTAATTGATTCTGATTGTGGTTGGGAAGATTCCGGTAAGCCAAAGGCTAAAATTTTCAAAACACCTTCTTTTTCCATTAGTTCAACTAACGGGACAATTCAATTCCTGTCCGAAAATTCAGAAAAAAGTTATAAAGGTGATCCAATTGAAGAGCTTGAGAAGTATCTTGAGCAGGGTTATACAGCCGTTGGATATATATCTTATGAATATTCGAGATATACAAACAAAAAATTTACCATTAAAAGAAGCAAAGAAGGTTTTAACAGGTACGATGCGTGCTTTCATTTCTATAAAGATGATCAGATTGAAGGCTGTGAATATGAAGAACTTTATAACCGGCTGGGATTAAAACAGGGACCCGTTTCTGATAGTGTGTCATCACATCTTTCTAATTTTACAAAAGATGAGTATTTAAACATTTTAGAAGAAGCTAAAAAGTATATAAGTTCCGGCGATATATACCAGGTTAACCTTTCGCAAAAATTCAGTACTTCCAAACTGGAAAACAGTTATTTAACGCTTTTAAAGTTTTACGAGGCGCAGCCCGTTCCATTCTCTGCTCTTTTTAATTTTAAAGACCACACTCTTATTAGCGGTTCGATGGAGCTTTTTTTAAGAAGAAAAGGAAATTCAGTATATTCTAAACCAATAAAAGGAACCGCTAAACGCAGTAAAGATAAAAAAGCTGATAATAGAATTAAAAAAGAGTTGATTGAAAGTCAAAAAGAAAAAGCTGAAAACCTTATGATCGTTGACCTTATGAGAAATGATCTTGGAAGAATATGCGAAACGGGCTCGGTAAAGGTAAACGAACTTTTCAGGATAAACAGATATAAAACCCTGTACCAGATGGAATCGGAGATAGAGGGAATATTAAAAGAAAGTATTACCCTGCCGGAAATTATATCCAGTACCTTCCCACCCGGCTCTGTAACAGGGGCACCAAAAAGCAGAGCACTTGAGATAATTGATGAACTGGAGCCTCATTACAGGGGACCGTACTGCGGGGCGTTTGGTATATTTTATCCAGATATGGATTTTACATTAAGTGTTGCAATAAGGATTATGCTCTGTGAACAGGACTATACATGCTACTGGGTAGGAGGCGGAATCGTCTGGGATTCAGAGCCTTCCAAAGAATATGAAGAGACCATATTAAAATCAAAAGCAATACGTAAAAGCCTGACCTAAATATCATTTTTACATGTAATTTTTATATATAATAAGTATCATAATTAATGGAGATGGAAGAGTTAATACTTGTTGACGGGAACATTGTTAGGGAGCCACTTACAAGGTCACTATTTTTTGGTGAAGGTGTTTTTGAAACTTTCAGATGGAAAAATGAATTACCAAAGTATTTTAGTAAACATCTTGAAAGATTAAAAAATGGGAGTGAACTTCTCAGGATTCCAATTCCCGAAAGTGAAGAGATTATAAGACATATAGAGCAGGCAGTATCTTTGTCCAATTCGGAAGACCTCTATATCAAGATTGCTCTGATTTCAAAAGGGGACAGAATTTTTTTTAAGACCCCTGATGAGTCTTCACTGCTTGTTATGACAAGGGACTACATACAGTCAAAAAATACCGTCTCAATATGTGTTGTAAGTCAAAAACGAAATCCTGAATCAGTTTTAATACGGCACAAGACCTTTAACTATCTGGAAAATATAATTGGCCGAAGGGAAGCTATAGAAAAAGGTTATGATGAAGGCCTATTTTTGAATACAAATGACGACCTTACGGAAGCAACTTCAAGTAATCTGTTCTGGGTACGCGGCAAGGACCTTTTTACTCCGGCCACAGAATCAGGGCTTTTACCGGGCATTACAAGGGAAATTGTGATTCAAACAGCTGAGAATCTTGGGTTTAAAATAAATGCCAGAAAATTTGACCTTTCTTACCTCTTAAATTCTGATTTTGCTTTTCTTACAAATTCACTAATTGGGATGTCTTATATTGAGAAAGTAAATAAACAGATGATGCCAGAGACCAGTAAGAACTATTTAAGTATCAGGCAGCAGCTTTTTAATGAATTAGGATGGTTGTAAAATTATTAGAAAATTATAAGGAGTTGTTTTATGAAGGCAATATGGAAAGATGAGGTTATTGCGGAGAGCGAAGAAACTGTTGTAATTGAAGGCAATCATTATTTTCCTCCTACTTCTGTTAATAATGAGTTCCTTGTTGAAAGCAGTACCACGACTGTTTGTCCCTGGAAAGGGGAGGCAAGTTACTATGATATTGTTGTCGGGGACAACGTTAATAAAGACGGGGCCTGGTATTACCCTGCCCCCAAGGCTGAAGCCGCAGAAATTATAGACCATGTTGCTTTTTGGAGAGGGGTTCAGGTAACTAAATAAAAAGGATAAATGTATGTCTGAAATTACTATTGCAGATTATCAAAAAATTGTAGACGACTGGATAAAAGATGTGGGTGTAAGATACTATTCTGAGCTTACCAACATGGCCGAGCTTATGGAAGAGGTTGGTGAAGTAGCAAGGATTATCTCAAGAGAGTACGGCGACCAGAGTTTCAAGGAATCTGATAAAGACTACGACCTCGCTGATGAACTGTCAGATGTGTTCTTTGTGCTGGTGTGCCTTGCCAATCAAACGGGGATTGACCTTAGTGAAGCAATAAAGAGGAATATGGAAAAAAAATACACAAGAGACAAAGACAGGCATAAACAAAATCCTAAACTTAAGAGTGACTAAGTATTTTGAATCGTATTAAATTGTTAGTTATCAAAAAAGAAAAAGAGTATTTTCATAATAACCATTTGAGATTATAGAAAATTTTATTAAATTATTGGTTGCGGAGTATATTTGCAAAAACATTCCATTGTGGTATCTTAGCCTTTTTTTACAAAGGGTTTTATAAACGGAGTTGCAAGTGGCTACAAGTGAAAAGTTAATTAATATCGGATCAAAACACGAAGATGTTCAAAACAGACCGGACGACAGAAATGTCGCAATAAATAAGGTTGGAATCTGCGACCTTAAATTCCCTCTTATTTTAAAGGGCTGTGAAAAAGATCAGTCTGCTACCCAGCATGTACAGGCACTATTTTCCCTTAGTGTAGACCTGGACGGAGAAAAGAAGGGTATTCATATGAGCAGGCTTCTTGAAACAGTTTTGGACCACAATAAAGAACTCTCTTTAAATAGTCTCAATAATTTTATTGAGGACCTCAGGAAGAGGCAGCTTGCAAAGAATGCTTATGCAAAAATAGATTTTGATTACTTCTTCACTAAAATTGCACCTGTTAGCGGAATACAGTCACCCCAGTCTTATAGCTGTTCATTTGAATGTATACACGGCACAGAAGGAATAAAAATAATACAGAGCGTTGAAGTGCCTGTTAAAACCCTATGCCCATGCAGTAAAGAGATCAGCGATTACGGCGCACACAGTCAAAGATCAAAGGTGTGGATTTCATTACTTCATAATCTGGAAGAAGGCAGCGAGGTTAATATTTCACTGGAAGAGATTGTAGATATTGCTGAAAACGGTGCATCATCACCACTTTATCCTATATTAAAGAGGGAAGATGAGAGGCATGTAACCATGAGTGCCTATGATAAACCCTGTTTTGTTGAAGATGTTGTAAGGAATATAGCGATAGTACTTGATGGTGATACAAGATTTTCTTCTTACGAAATAAAAGTTGTTAATTTTGAAAGCATACATAGTCACAACGCATTTGCCATAATTCAAAAAGATAACAACTAAACATTTCCTAAACACCCGTGATTATTGAAAATAATTTGATTTTATATGTACAGGTATGTAAATCCCTTCAATCTTATAATCTACATTTTAATAATTTCTTATTCATAATCATCCATATTCAGTAATTAAGTGGATAACTCCGTATTTCTTTTAAGAAAAGATTTAAAAATATGTCCTAACTTATTGAAAATAAAAAGTATTTTTATGTGGATAGATTGTGGATAATATTTTAAGTAGATTAGTTAAAATCTTCTAAGCATCCTAAATTATTGAATAATATTAAAAATAAGGAAGGTCTTAATTTTAAGAAATATTACATGTCTGTGGATAGTTTCACGTGAAACATCTATTTTCCTATACAGAATTTACTGAATATCTTTCCAAGGAGATCTTCATTGGTAACCTCTCCTGTAATTTCGCCCAAATAGTCCAATGATGATCTTAATTCCATAGACATAATCTCTAACGATTCGTCAGAAGTTATTGCTGATAAGAAAGCATTCAGGTGATTATATGCATAGGTAAGTGAGTTTTTGTGCCTCAATTCTGTTAAATACAGCTCAGGGCTTTCAGCGGTAATATTTTTACCTATAATAGAGTTAGTTATAAGATCACAAAGATCAGTGTAGCCCTGACCATTTTTTACAGATATATATACAAATTTTTCATCATTTATATATTCTTTGATTTTATTGATATCGATTTTAATATTAAGATCATTTTTATTAATAACTGCTATTATGTTCTTTCCTTTTAATTGCTCAAGAACCTTTATATCATTTTCATCAATTTCAAGAGAACCATCAAAGACCATTATGATAAACTCAGATTGCCTGATCTTTGTAAGAGCAAGATCGACTCCGAGTTGTTCAATATTATCAGAGGTGTTCCTGATGCCGGCTGTATCGATCAGTCTGAGTATAATTCCATTGATATTTACTCTTTCTTCAATAAAATCCCTGGTAGTCCCGGGTATAGGGCTTACTATAGCGCGGTCTTCTTTTAATAATAGATTGAGCAGGCTTGATTTGCCTACATTGGGTTTACCCACGATGGCTGTATAAATGCCATTTTTAATAACTTTTCCGGTGTCGTATGTATCAATAAATTTATTTAGTTCATCCAGGATGACCTGAGACTTAGCCCTTAGATCCTTTTTAACCACCGGATCTATGTCTTCTTCGGGGAAATCTATCTGGGCTTCAATTTCAGCATACAGATCGAGTATCCTGTCCTTATATGAGTTGATTTTATCCGATAATACGCCGCTAAGCTGTAGCTCTGCCTGAATAAGGCCTGCATCAGACTGAGCAGAAATAATATTTACAACTGATTCAGCCTGTGTAAGGTCCATTTTCCCATTTAAAAATGCTCGTTTTGTAAATTCCCCGGGCCCGGCTATCCTTGCTCCGGAATTGTTAATTAATTGTAATATTTTCTTCGGCATTATATGGCCGCCATGTGAATATATCTCTACTACATTTTCACCTGTATAAGAATCAGGCGCATTCATGAAAGATACAAGTACAGTATCAATCTGTAATTTGTTTTCAGGGTTTACTATCTTCCCATAAATAAGTTTTCTTTCTTCTGTAGTATCAATATTTGTAGAAAATATTTTCTTTAGTATGCGAATTGAATCTTGTCCGGAGATTCTAATTACTGCAATTCCCCCTTCACCTTCAGCAGTGGATATCGCCACAATTGTATCATCCGACAAGTAGTCACTATTCATAACTTAAATCTACCATATAAATATTAAATGAGTTACTGTTTCACGTGAAACAATTACAATATTCCATATTAAGTGCTTTTGATGTACCTTTTTTGCACAAAATTTCCTAGTGAGAAAAAAATTTCTCATCTGTATATGGATGCTGATATTATAATAAATCAAATATACTTATAAATATCCATAAATTACAGTAGTTTACACTGATTAAGAATCTGAATAAAACTTTTAACTGTTGTGGTATAGAAATTGCAATTAAAGTAATTGAATTCCATTTTTAATGGGTGAGAAATATGGAAATAATTGGCAAATTCTTATTTTTAATACTGTTTTCGGTTAGCATTGGAGCTGGTGCCGTATATGTTGTAGGGCCCAACTTCTTTTCTTCAAACCTTGATAATAATCTTTTTGACTCTGACAGGGCTGAAACCAGCAAAGTCGATGTTAAAGAGTACCGTAAAAAACTTGGTGCCGAATATGACGTGTATAATGACAGGAAGACTACAACAAGTAAGAATAAAAACAGCGACAATGATCCCATATGGCAGGATACTGTAGACTACAGAAGATAGTCCTAATTAATTCCAAAACTTACTTTAAGCTTTGAATCCGGATATAAACCTTCAATTTCTTTAATATTCTTCTTTTGTATTAGTACTTTAAAGTAATGTCCCATAGTTCCCGGAAGAAACAGGTTTTTTATTGCATTGGAACTTTTACCGTCTGCCTTTAATGTTTTTTCAAAAATATCTAAAATGCCCCAGTCAATAAGAAACTGTGCCTGAGTAGTATATTTCAGCTCTTCGAGGCCTAATTCATTACCTTTTAATATAAGGTTTGAAAAATCCACATCCGCTGTAATATCCTGATTTCCTATATTTTGGTAAGTATTACTATTTACCGAGTGGTAATAAAAGCACCTGTATGTTCCCTGGGGTTTTTCATTGCTGAAGAGTTCTTCGGATAGATATCCGTAATCAACGGTAAATATGAAACCTGAATTAAGTACATTTGAGATTTCTTCCAGATATTTACCTGCAAGCAAATTAACTTCCAGATGTTTTAAATTGCTAAAGTTTAAATCGTATCTGTCTATATATGCTGATATCCCGGGATGAGATAAATCTTTAATAACTTCGGTAAATTCGCCGTCTATGTAATCCAGGTAATATTCCTGTAAATTGTTGTCTTTATAGATAATTTTATGAAAGGGTAAGGAATCAAACAGTTCGTTTGAGATAACTATACCGTTTACGGAATCACTTAACTCACTGATATTATTATATATTTTAATGTTGTTTATGTATTTATTAAGTTCTTCTACAAGGTTGTCGCTGTATTTTTCTATAATTATATAATTAATATTTTTTATTTCATCGGTACAGGCAGAAATATGATTCAGAATATCCAAAGCCAGGTAGCCTTTACCGGACCCTATCTCTATTATTGTAAGATCTTCTATACCAAGAAATTTCTTTGTTTTTAAGATGAAATTAGCTATTACTTCACCAAAAGCGGAATGAACATGCGGGCTTGTGTAAAAATCTCCCTCTTTACCAATTTTGGCTTTCCCGCCGGAGTAATAACCATTATTTTTATCATATAGGGCAATATTCATAAAGTCTGCAAATGTAATCGGGCCATTATCTGCAATTTCTTTAATAATTGTTTTTTCAATATCACTCATCTTCATTTCATTTTAACTAAACTGTATAAAAAGGAAATTATTCAATAATTTCGTTAATTTACCTCTTGACCACAACGTAAATATGTGTAATCATTTTACTTTTATTTGGTGAGGAAATGCTAGTACCTTTAAATTGGTTGAAAGAATACGTCGAGATTGATGTTTCTCCCGAAGAGTTGGGTGAAATGCTTACTATGGCGGGACTGGAGCTTGAAGCCCTGCATTACAGAGGTAAAGGCCTTGAGGATATTCTTGTCGCCCAAATCAAAAAAATTGATAAACACCCTAATGCTGACAGGCTGAGTCTTTGTATAGTTACAGACGGGACTACAGATTATAATGTTGTTTGCGGCGCCACAAATATGAAGGCAGATGATAAAGTAGCACTTGCTACAATTGGTACATTAATCCCACCAACAGATAAATTTGCAGATGGCCTGAAAATAAAGAAATCCAAGATCAGGGGTGAGGTTTCTGAAGGAATGCTTTGTGCTTCAAATGAGCTTGGACTTTCAGAAAGCTCCGACGGTATTATGATTCTCCCAGATGATGTAGTTCCCGGGACAAAACTTATTGACGCCTTATCACTGAATGATGCTGTGTTTGAGATAGCAATTACACCCAACAGGCCCGATTGCCTGAGCATATTTGGAATTGCAAGAGAAGTTGCTGCAATCCTGGGTAAAACCTTAAAAGCTCCTGAATATTCCCTAAAGGAAGAAGGAGAAGATATTTCATCTATTATTGATGTAAAGATTAATAATGACGAAGGTTGTTTGAGATACAGCTGCCGATATATTGAGGGAGTAAGCGTAGCCGAATCACCTGACTGGCTGAAAAACCGCCTTGAATCATGCGGTATCCGTTCAATTAACAATGTCGTGGACATTACAAACTACGTTTTGCTTGAATATGGACAGCCTCTACATGCATTTAACAATGATCTTCTTAAGGGTAAGGAAATAGTTGTAAGATATGCTGAAAATGAAGAAGTTATTACTACGCTTGACTGCATTGAAAGAAAATTAACTCCTGATGATATTTTAATTTGTGATGAAGAAAAACCTGTAGCACTTGGCGGTATTATGGGCGGTTTAAATTCAGAAGTTACTGAAAGCACTAAGAACATATTATTGGAAAGTGCATATTTTGACCCTCCTACAATAAGAAAAACCTCCAAGAGAACAGGGCTTAGGTCAGACTCTTCTTACAGATTTGAAAGAGGAGTAGATCCAAACAATGTGGTTAATGCACTAAACCGTGCTGCATCACTAATCCTGGAACTTGCGGGCGGAAAACTTTCAAAATCAGAAGTAGATGTTTACAAAAAAGAGATCCTTCCATCTGAGGTTAATGTCTCAGTTGAAAGAATAAACAGGGTTCTAGGTATAAATATCACATCATCAGAAATAGTAGAAATCTTAAAATCGCTGGAAATTGAAATCGTTGAATCCGATGACAGCTTATTAAAATTGTTAATTCCTACATTCAGAGTTGATATTACAAGAGAAGTAGACGTGATTGAAGAAGTAGGCAGAATGGTCGGATACAATAATATCCCCACAGTTACGCCATATGTTGAAATGACTACAAATGAAATTGCACCTTCAAGGAAAATGGCTGATCAGCTTAAACAGACATTCATTTCTTCAGGTTTTTATGAAGCAGTAAACTATAGTTTTGAAGACCCTGAGTTAATTAAGCTTTTTAATTCTGAGGGGACGATTAAAATTCTTAATCCATTAACATCCGAAAGTTCGGATATGAGGACTTCATTATTACCCGGTTTGGTAAAGGACCTTCAGCTCAATCTTTCAAGGCAGGTTGGCGATGTCAGGTTATTTGAAGCCGGAAAAGTATTTATGCCAACAAGAGACGGACAGCTGCCTAAAGAGGAAAAAAGATTTACAGCCATTTCAACCGGAAAACGCCAGCCGGAAGTCTGGGACAATGAAGATATAAATTTATTTGACCTAAAAAGTATTATTACAAAATGTATAGAAACAATTACACACAGTAGCGATATATCTTTTTCAAAATCTACTGAGATTAAATTTTTACACCCGGGTAAATCATCAAGCATAATGATACAGGATACCGAGATTGGTTTTATTGGTGAGCTTCATCCTGATTATTCCGAAAAACTGGGTATTGATAAAACTGTTAATATTCTGGATATCGATCTGGACAAACTTCTCAAACATTACAGTTCGGACTACCAATTTACACAGTTGCCCAGGTATCCATCGGTCAGAAGGGACATTTCCTTAATTGTGGATAATAATATATCTGCCGGGGAGATGATTAAGAAAGTAAACAGTGTAAGTGAGTTAGTGGAAGACGCCTGGATATTTGACTACTTTCAGTCAGATACTCTTGGGAAGGATAAAAAGAGTGTTGGTATTTCAATACTTTTAAGGTCCGACCAGAAAACATTAACAGATGAAGATGCAAATAAAGTACAAAAACAAGCAATAAGTGAGTTAAACAATTCTTTAGGTGCAGAATTGAGATCATAAACAGGGGTTGGGATTATGACTAAAAAAGAACTATCAGAAAAAATTCATAGAAAAATCGGACTTTCCAAAAGGGAATCAGCCGAAATAGTAGAATATTTCTTTGAATTGTTAAAAGAAAATCTGACCGAAGGCAATGGAATAAAACTTCCAAGATTCGGCAGTTTTCGCGTGCAGCAAAGGAAAGCAAGGAAGGGAAGAAACCCTTCGACTGGTGATACAATAGAAATTGGATCAAGAAAAGCTGTTGTGTTCAAACCCAGCAGGTTTCTTCGTGATGCAATGGATTCCAAATAGCTTTTTATGAAAAGCGTCACAGGATCAATCAGGCAGAATATTTTAGCAGGTATTGTTGTATTAGTACCTTTCGGCCTGACTATATTTATTCTTTTCAAACTCGGCAGATGGATTATCAACTGGGTAAGTGCTGCCCCTGCCAGGTTTATTAAACCCATAGAGGCACTGCCTGAACCACTCTTTCAGATTGCCACTTTTTCCATTGGCCTTATCGGAACAATAATTATTGTTCTTATAATAGGTACTATTGCAAGGAACTTCATCGGAAAAAAAATGGTAGTTTTTTTCGAAGGATTGATTTCCCGTATTCCGCTTGCTCGTACGGTGTATATTGCTACGAAGCAAATAATTGAAACCCTCTTTTTTGCCGCGGGTATGAAAAACCTGAAACGGGTAGCAATGTTTGAATACCCCAGGAAGGGAATTCATTCTATTGGATTTATAACAGGTACTCTGGAACCCGGTGAGCACCACAATGCTACTGACAAGAAGCTCTACAGCATTTTTCTACCAACAACCCCTAATCCAACAAGCGGGTACTATATTATGGTTCCTGAAGAGGATGTTACGGAACTGAATATATCTGTTGAGGATGCATTTAGACTTATTGTTTCAGCTGGACTGGCTACCAATAATTTTGATGATTCAAACTGACATTAGTAAGACTATCGATGAATACGGAATGTTTAATCCCGGTGATAAGGTTATTGTCGGAGTTTCCGGTGGTTCAGATTCTGTTTGCCTGCTTCATCTTCTCTATTCTTTAAAAAAATACAGACTAAAACTAATTGTTGCTCATTTAAATCACGGACTGCGGGACAGGGAATCCGACAGGGATGAGAAATTTGTTGAAGAGACCGCTTTAAAGTTTGGATTAAAATATATCGGCGAAAGATGTGATACCGAAAGTTTCAAAAATCAGGAAAATCTCTCAACCGAAGATGCGGCGAGGCGCCTTAGGTATAGATTTTTTGATAATTCCTTGAAAATTACAGGTGCTGATAAAATTGCAACCGCACATAACCTTGAAGACCAGGCCGAGACAGTGCTGATGAGAATGCTGAGGGGAAGCGGAAGTTCAGGCCTATCGGGAATACCACCGGTTAACGGCAATATTGTAAGGCCTCTTATTAGTATTTCCAGCAGTGAAATAAAGAAATATCTCAAATCTCAAAAGATTAAATGGATTGAAGATTCATCTAACAGTTCTAAAATATTTTTAAGAAATAAAATTCGTCACGAACTTATTCCGGAGCTTAGCAAATACAACCCCAAAATTGTTGAAGTACTGTCAAGGACATCAAATCTTTTGAGACTGGAATCTGATTTTCTGAATCATCATACACAAAAAGCTTTTAAGTCTGTTTTTGTAAAAAAACATTTTGGATATATTGCAAAGATCGATAAATATTCCCACCTTCATAAAGCAATAAGGCTGAGTGTGCTAAGAATGTGTATTGAGAAAATAAAAGGTGATTTAATTTCAATCTCAACAGTACAAATACTTAATTTAGATGATCAGATTAATTCCGTGAAGGCTTCCAGCGAAGTATTACTACCCGGCAAGCTCCTTTTTAGTAAAGGCTATAAAGTATTCAGTATTTCCGGAAATGAACTTAACAAATCAGGATTTAATCATGAAGTTAAGGAGTATGGTAAATACAGCTACCGTAACGGTTTTAAACTTCTACTTGAACAAAGTTCTGATCAATCAATGTGGTTAGATGAAAATACAGGCCATTTTTCATTGAAAAAGGTTTCTTTTCCATTAAATATAAGAAATGTTAAACCCGGAGACAAATTTAAACCCCTTGGGTCCAAAGGTTTTAAGAAGATAAAAGATTTTTTTATTGATGAAAAAGTGCCCAGATTCTTAAGGAAAACAGTGCCGATTGTGGAATGTAAGGAAGGTATAATCTGGGTTGGCGGATTTAGAATTGATGACAGGTTTAAGGTAGATAAAAGGGAAAAGAATTTTCTAAGGATCAGATTATCAAACCCTGAAGTAAATTTAATTAAAGACTTTTAGTTCTTTTAATGCAAGATAGGCACAGCCCAATATCCCGGCATCATCACCAAGCCCGGCAGGGTATATAGTTAATCTTTCCCGGGGCCCTGCTAGTGCTCTTTTTTTTATTTCCCCTAACATGCTATTTTCAAAAAACTCCCATGCATTAGACAAACCTCCGCCTATTACAATTGAATCAACATTTAATAGATTTACAAGGCTTGTTATGCCGATGCCGAGGTTCCTGCCGATTTCATCCCATATTTTTACTGCTTCAGCATTACCTTCTTTTGCAAGCTGCATTATTTTTTCGGGTATATCATCGGGATGTATACCACTTGTGTAATCTATTAGCTCATTATTATTACCAACAACGCGCCTGACTGCCTCAGCAGATACAAAACTTTCAAAGCATCCATTATTTCCGCAGTTACATAACGGGCCCGACGGATCAATAATTATATGTCCAATCTCTCCGGCCATCCCGTCTTCACCCCTCCATAGCTCTCCCTTTAAAACAATTCCGCCACCAAGCCCTGTACCCAATGTCAGCATTAGAAGGGAACTGGATTCAGATCCGGAGCCCATCCAAAACTCACCAAGTGCCGCAGCATTTGCATCATTTTCAACAATAATATTCTTAAGGGAGGTAATTTGTTTAATCTCTTTTGTAAGGGGAAAGTTTTTAACCCCTGTAATATTCGGGGCCTGGGTTAAAACACCATTTTTCTGATCAATTATTCCGGGTATTCCGATCCCGGTACAATCTGCATGAAAATCTGAAAAGCCGGAAATAACTTCTTCAAGATTTTTTAATAAGGACTTAATACCATCCCTGGCATTTGATTTAACTTTAGTCCGGGACAGTATCTCCCCATCAGAGTTTACAACGGCGGCCCTTATGTTTGTACCGCCTATATCTATTCCGATAACATTTTTCATGATTTTTTAATTTTGTATTAACAAATTAACGTTAAATTAACAATTATTGGATATAATTTTTTGTTTTAATCTTAATTGATAATAATTATAGTGGGAGAAAAATGCAATTTAAACTAATTACAGTTATTACAACTTTATTAATATTTGGTATTTATTTTCAATCTTATGCAAAAGAATCGCCTATCGATTCATATCTTGGAAAAAACAGTGTGGTCATAGTTGGTGATACGGGCTTTGATCTTCAGTCTACAGCTTTTGTAAAAAATTCGATTGAAGAATATGTCAATTCTAAGGGCTGTTTGAAAGTCGGACTTGAAATATCTACTGACCAGCAGGATGTACTTGATAAAGCTCTAAAAGGTGAGCAGAAATTTAATCAGCTCAAATTTAATCCTTATGTGGACAAGGATTCCTACGTAGACCTGCTCTTAGGATTAAGAAAATTAAACGAAGAAGGTAGATGTGTGAAAGTTTTTGCAATAGATAAACCCGCTACTTCTCCTGTTGAAAAAGATGCGTGGATGTCAGCGCAGGTAGAGAAGCTGACCGGAGAAGAACCGATACTGGTACTTAGCAGTAATTTACAGGCAATTAAAAAAGTCGAGTGGATAAACCCTGAAAATAAAACACGATTTTTGGCACAACGGACAAGGCGTAAAGAAATTAAGACTGCTACAATAATGCAGTACTGGACAAGGGGTGATTGTGCTGAAGAGCGATTAAGTAAATTTATTCTTGCTCGCGGGCCACGGGCGGCCGAATATGTAAATGATATACTTGGATCAATTGATGCCAAATCTACATTTATGCCTTCAGAAGTTACGGATACGATAATTGTCTGGAAATGTCCCGGAGCCTCTGAAATAGTTGTTGATAAATCGTCAGCAAACCAAATTGAGATCCCGGTAGAACCTGTAGAAATTACAGATACTATAAAAGATACCGATCTTAAACTTGATGATATTGCAATTGCCGGCCTAAAAAAAGATATTAAGAACAAGCAACTCAGGGTAGGTATGTCAAAGGACCATGTGCTTTTAGCCAAAGGAAAACCTTCAAAAGCTATAAATAGAATTGACCTTGGTGAAAATATACAGCAGTGGATTTATGAATGTTCAGATGACTGGGGTTTTGACTATGAATGCATCATAGTGACATTTAATGGTAATAAGGTTGCCAAAGTTTTTGATATTGAATAAAAATTAATTATAAATTATGGCCTTATTAAAAAAACAAGTTCATTTACTATATTCAAGAATTTTTTCGAGACCTTTATTTCATAACTTCAATAAATTCATTTTTGATTTAAGTATTAGGGGGTTGGGAATTTATTCACATAATTCCGGCGAAAAGTACTTTTATTCAAACTTATTGCCTGACATTATTCATAATTCTGAGCCTGTAATTTTCGATGTTGGTGCGTATATTGGTAAAAGTACTCTACTCTTTCATCAATCTATTAAAGGGGCTAGGATATATTCATTTGAACCAAATCCAAAATGTTTTGAAAGATTAAAAAGAGTTGAGAATGAAAATATAAAGGTATTCCTTTTAGCCCTCGGCAATGAAAAAACAAAGATTAAACTTTATGACAAAAAAAGTACAAAAGTCACACAGCATTCCTCTATATACAAGGAAGTAATAACTGATTTACATAAGTCCGAATCAGTTGAATATGATGCAGAAATGACAACACTTGATGAAATTTGCAGCCGGGAAAAAATAAAATATATAGACTTTTTAAAAATCGATACAGAAGGTAATGATTTGCTTGTACTACAAGGTGCAAACAATTTACTAGGCAATGAATCAATAGGCTGTATTCAATTTGAATTTAATATTATGAATGTTTTCAGCCGTACTTTTTTCAGGGATTTTATACAAATATTAAAAGACTACGATCTATATAGAATGCTTCCTGCCGGCCTTGTAAAACTTAATTCTAATATTTTACATACTGAAATATATGGCTTGCAGAATATAGTTGCAGTTAAAAAAAATACTAAAATTTATTAATTACTTCTTCCCGGAGTTCTTTATTTAGATGAATTTAATAAATGAGCATCAATATGATTGTACACTTGAAGATTTTCAAAAGGGAGTTGTAGAAATTCCTGAAGAAGAGAATCTCAATTTTATTAACAACACCGAATTTATTAATAAATGGTATTTCCTGAATACTGAATACTTTTACTATTTTAATACAAACAAATTCAGGTTTCTTCTTTTATTTCTAAATAAATTTTTTGAAAAAAAAACAGGAAATTATTTATTACCAAGGGAAGATAAATTAATTTTTTTTGGTGACCATGATGGATTCTTAAATTATACAGCAACCATTTCATTAAATAACATTTTGGAATTAATATTTAAGTTGTTGATAAAAAATTCAGATTACAATTATATTTTGGTTTTCGGTAAGTCTGATTTTGAAATAACAGATAAGTTTTCCTCAAATATTCCTCCAAATGTACGTTGTGTATTTGCCAATAATATTAATACAAAATCAACAATTACAAGATACCTACCTATTGGTAGAGATTTCAGATCATCTGAGTTTTTCAATGAAATAAAACCAAGTTTTACAAAGGATAGCTTATGTTATTGCAACTTTTCCCTAAGTACTCATAAAATTAGAGAACAGCTCTACGATTCTATAAAAAATTCTGATTTCATTGAATTTGAGCATATGGGTAAATTTTTAAATTACAGTATAGGCCGTAAAGATTTTTATGAAAAAATGAGCAAAAGCAAATTTGTCATTTGTCCCAGAGGTAATGGGATAGATACTTTCAGGCTTTGGGACAGCCTGTATTTAGGCGCTATTCCTATTGTGGTAAAAGAAGCTGTTTTTCATGAATACTTAGATGATCTGCCAATACTATTTTTAGATAGTTATGATGATTTTAAAACATTAAATAAAGAAACCCTTGAGGAAATATATCAAAAAATGTTAAAGAAAAAATATAACTATAAAAAATTGTTAATTTCATATTGGATAAATAAGATAGAGTATTATTAAACAGGCAGGATATTATTTAAGGGATATGTTATTTTACAAAATTTTGGAGGATTTATATGTATAAAAAATTATTAGTAACTTTATTTTTAGTCTTCAATTTTGCAGTTATTTCCGATTCAGCAGTACTGTTTGAGATGGCACATAAGGAATTTAATCCCGAGTCTACTGCAATAACAAATATTTTGGTTGATGGCAAATTAGTCAAAATGGAACACATGGAAGATGGAAAAAAACTTGATAGTACAATGATATTCCTGGGAAATACTGATGAAATGATATTTGTAGACCATCAGGAAAAAAAGTATTTTTCGCTGAATAAAAAAGATATGCAGAAAATTTCAGACCAGATGAGTCAGGCAATGGCCCAGCTTGATGAGGCCCTCAAGGAAATGCCTCCTGCTCAAAGGGAACAGATGAAAAAAATGATGAAAGACAAAATGCCCGGTATGGGAAATACTGAATATGTTAAACCTGTAATAAAGATGTCGGGAAATGAAACCGTGAAAGGTTATTCATGTACTAATTACGATATTTATAAAGGGAATAAGCTTTACAGGAAAAGTTGTGTTACTAAGTGGAAAAATATCGAGGGCGGTGACCAGATTGCAGCTGCAATGATAAATATGACAGAATTTATGGAAGAGATGACTAAGTCTTTCTCAAACAACTCACAGGTAAAATTTGAAAAAAATGTTTTTCATCAGTTGAAAGAGATGGATGGTTTTCCTATAAAGACTATTGATT
Source organism: Deltaproteobacteria bacterium (assembly GCA_029262335.1). Classification (GTDB taxonomy): domain Bacteria; phylum Desulfobacterota_D; class UBA1144; order Nemesobacterales; family JAJCZQ01; genus JAJCZQ01. Next base: position 9,411 of record JAJCZQ010000004.1, on the reverse strand, counting down.
ATGGTGATAACGATAAAATAGACAGTGAGTCGATATTTGAATCATCCAAGATAGTGAATGCGACACAATCGGATTTTAAACCACCTGCAGGTTACAAAAAAGAAGTAATATCAATGTAATAGATAAAATTTTTATATGCCTATCTTAACAAGTGTATTAAAATTTTAAGATGGGCATGAAAGTTAATCCAAATTTACTCAGATCACTTCTGATCCTGGGCACAATTATTGAAGCGCGTGATCCGTTCACTGGCGGTCATGTATGGAGAGTGGCGGAATACAGCAAACTTCTTGCGCATAAAGCGGGTTTGTCCAAAGATGATATTTTAAAAGCTTATATTAGTGGGTACCTTCACGATATAGGCAAGATCGCCATTCCCGACAACATACTCAATAAAACTACATCTTTATCAAAAGAAGAGTTTGAACTGATAAAAACCCACACAACGGTTGGAGGGGAAATTATCAGGGCACATCCACTTTCAGGTTTGGTTAAAGATGCAGTTGTTCACCATCATGAAAGAATAGACGGTATGGGATACCCGGACCAGCTTGAAGGTGACAGAATAGATTTTATAACCCGGATTGTTTCCATTGCAGACACCTTTGATGCCATTACAAGTGTCAGGCCTTATAAGGAAAATATACAAAGTGAAAAAGCCATTTACCTTTTAAACGGACAAAGAGAAAAAAGATTTGATAATAAAATAATTACACTACTTGTTGATTTAGTTGAAAAGGGTGAAATAAATTCAATAATAGGCCATAGCAGCCATTCCAGGCATATGGCCAATTGTAAGAATTGTGGCCCTGTTATAGCCATTAATTTAAATAAAAATGATGGGGACCTTGTTTTGTGTAACGTATGTGGGGGCAGGTATAAAATCCATGCAAACGGAAATATCTTTGAGCTTGAATACCTTGCTGATCAAAAAACGTTTATAAAACAGGAAATTGATTATTTACAGATTGAAAAAATAGTAGAGATGAATTTATAAGGTATAAGAAATAGCGGCAAACAGTTCAGTATGATTTAATTATTTCCGGCAACTATTAATACACCACTTTTTAATTAACATGTATTATTATTAAAACCAATATTAAGGAGATATATCGTTGAGAATTAATAAATTTGTTTTTCCATGTTTACTCTTATTACTTTTAGTATTTTCAGTTAGCTGTGCACATAAAAGATTTAAAGATGATGCAGTAAAAACGAAATACCAGTGTGAAAATGGTTTTGAGTTCGTATCTGAAATTCATACGAGCCAGGGTGCTGACCAGGTGATTGTAAAGACCGGGGGCCAGCTTTATGTACTTGATATAACCCCTTCTGCTTCAGGTTCTAAATACACAGATGGAATTAATACCTTCTGGTCTAAAGGTGATAATGCCATGCTTGAGTTGGCTGACAACAAAGTCTATAATGAATGTAAAATCATTAAGTAATGAGAAAAGCCGGTCTTATTGCACGCCTGATCGCCTTCATAATTGATGGGTTTACGCTTTCAATTATTTCCTCCATTATATCTTTTATAGTTATCTTGTTAGCAGATATTGATTTATCTCTTTCAAATGATCACCTTTCCGTTGTTTCAAGTACTGCAACCGGAGTATTAGCAATTACTCTTGTTTTGCTCGAATTTTTTTACTTTGGAATTCTCTGGTCATTTTACGGAACAACGGTTGGTATGAGTATTTTTAATATAAAGATTACAAGAAAAGACGGGACCCCCGTAGGTTTTCTAAGGGCCGGTCTTCGGGGAACATTTGGTTACTGGATAAGCGGTTTAATACTGGGTATTGGATATATATGGGCAGCATTTGATTCGGAAAGACAGGCATGGCATGATAAAATTTTTGATACTTTAGTAGTTGTGGGTTAGACAAAAATATGGCTCTCAGGTTAATCGAACTATACCTTCCTGCTACGCAGGATATTTCAAAACTTAAGGAACAGCTGGCGGAATTTTCCGTTCTTGCCATATGGGAAGACAATAACACAGAGACCAGGAGTCAGCTCAGGATTATGGCAGATTCGGGTGACACGGGAGAGATACTTGATTACCTGGAAAAAAGGTTTTCAAATGTTAAGGGTTTCAGAATTGTTTTACTTCCTGTTGAAGCAACGCTCCCAAGGATAGAACCCAAGAAAGTAAAACCAGACGAAGAACCGAAAGATAAAAAACGTGAGTTTAGAATTGGCAAAGGCCTGAGCCGGGAAGAGCTGTATAATGACATCTCATCAAATGTACAAATTACAGGTTTTTTTGTTTTCCTTGTTATACTTTCTACCCTCGTAGCATCCATTGGTATTTTGAAAAATAACGTAGCTGTAATTATAGGTGCAATGGTCATTGCACCCCTTATCGGCCCGAATGTCGCATGGGCTTTTTCCACAACACTGGGTGACAGTGTACTTTTCAGAAGGTCAATATATGCAATGCTTACCGGTCTAACTGTTTCACTGGTAATTTCCGTGTTAATCGGTGCATTTTCCCATATTGACCCTTCAATTTCAGAACTGAATTCAAGGACAAGGGTTGATCTTGGCGATATAGTACTTGCCCTGGCATCCGGAAGTGCCGGAGCACTCTCCTTTACCATGGGTTTACCGAGTGCAATAATTGGTGTAATGGTTGCAGTTGCATTGCTGCCGCCTGCAGTAACCTTTGGTATGCTGATTGGCTCCGGTCATATATCTTTGGCCCTTGGAGCACTGCTTCTGCTCGTAGTTAACGTGATATGCGTAAATCTTTCTGCCGTTGCTACTTTTCTTTTCCAGGGTGTTCAGCCCCTTAACTGGTGGGAAGCAAACAAGGCGCGCAAATCTACCAAATTTGCACTTTTTCTCTGGTCCTCATTATTGATTGTACTTGCACTATTAATAAAAAAAGTCTTTTAATTCGGGTGTTTTATTGAGTTTTGGCACCAGAATTGCATCATAAATAACTAAAATATTACAATTTATTAACATTTATGAGCACTAATATGGCAGAAATTAAAGTCAGATCACTGACAAAGCAAAGAATCTTTGGACTGGTTCTTTTTATACTGGGCCTGTCACTGACGGCATGGTTTTGGTTAAGAGGTATGTCAGATGGATATATTTATATAAACGCAAGTATGCTTTTTCCCGCATTTATGATTATGGGAATTGGTTTTCTGCTTTTTCCAATTGATCCGAGAGCAATGAAGAAAAAGTGGGGAGTGGAAAAAATAGAAAGCGTTGCCCAGATACCCGGAATCTGGTGGATAATACTGATATTGAGTATTATAGTTGGAATTGGAAACTATTTTATCTTAAGTTCCCAGTAATCAAGTTCTTTCCTTGTTTTTTGCTCAATTATAATTACCTTCTATTTATCAGGTTTTTTTAATTTTACTGTTCACTTCACGTATTTTATTTTTTCATTCTGAATTAATACCTTTGTTTTTTCAAAATATTTTTTAATAAGATCAGGAAAGATTATGGGAAATATGTTTAAATGTCCGGGTAATGCCGGTGTTATACAGGGTAAGTCAGTTTATCAGGAATGTTCCAAAAGGACATCATTCTGGGTCCTGTTTGTTACAATTCTTGGCTCAGGAATGGCATTTATTGACGGAACTGCAGTCAACGTGGCCCTTCCAGTGCTCCAGAGCGAGCTAAATGCCACTGTGGTCGATGTGCAGTGGGTCGTTGAATCATACGCACTTTTTCTTGCAGCCCTGATACTTGTAGGCGGATCACTCGGAGATAAGTTTGGAAGGAAATTAATATATAAAATCGGTATCGTAATTTTTACAATTGCATCTGCTTTTTGCGGTTTTTCTCAGGATGTAAACCAACTTATAATAGCAAGGGCCATTCAGGGCATAGGTGCAGCATTGCTTGTCCCCGGGAGCCTTTCAATAATAAGCTCTTTCTTTAGTGTTGAAGAGCGGGGCAGGGCAATCGGGACCTGGGCGGGGTTTGCAACAATTACTGCCGCACTCGGCCCCGTACTTGGCGGCTGGCTGATTGAGAACCATTCCTGGAGATGGATATTCTTTATAAATATACCAATTGCTTTCCTGGTACTGGCCGTATTGCTTTTCAGGGTCCCAGAGAGCAGGGACGAAAAATACCCGGCTCTTGATTATTACGGTGCAGCGGCAATTACCCTCGGACTTGGGGGACTTGTATTCGGACTGATTGAATCGTCCATTTACGGTTTTTATAATATCGCGGTTATTGCTTCACTGGCAATCGGTGTAATATTCTTTTCCCTTTTTATTTATATAGAAAAGACCATAGATAACCCAATGATGCCTCTTTCTCTATTTAAATCGAGGCAGTTTGCGGGAGCAAATATTATTACATTCCTGATTTATTCGGCCCTCGGAGGTGCACTGTTTTTTATCCCGTTTGATTTTATTCAGGTACACAAATATTCGGCCACAAAAGCCGGAATGGCTTTTTTACCTTTTATCCTGCTGATGTTTTTTCTATCCAGGCCGATGGGAATTCTGGTTGATAAATACGGGGCGAGGGTCCCGCTAATTGCGGGTTCGCTGATATCGGGATGCGGTTACCTTCTGTTTAGCCTGGCGGGGCATGACGGTGAATACTGGAGTAATTTCTTCCCTGCCATAGTTGTTCTCGGACTGGGGAAAGCACTTTGCGTCGCTCCCCTGTCCACATCCGTAATGACCGCGGTATCGGAAAATAATGTAGGTGTTGCATCAGGCGTAAATAATGCGGTTACAAGGACTGCTGCCCTCGTGTCCATTGCGGTATTTGGTATCCTGGTTTTTACATTTTTTAATTCCAGGCTCGACCTCCATATTGAAACCATGAGCTTCCAGGACTACGTAAAGGAAATTCTCAGGGACCAGAGGATCAGACTTGCTGCTGCGGAACTGCCGCACACAATTGATGTTGAGATGGGAAAGCATTTAAGATATGCAATCAACAATTCATTCCTTCATGGATTTAATATGATACTTTATATTTCTGCAGTGCTTTGTTTTATAAGTTCGGCTGTTGCATATTTTATGGTTCCAACTAAAAAGAATATGCGGTAGTCTATAAATAAATTAAAAAAGGGGCGGACAATATGAGAATTAATTATCTTTTTAAAACAACTATTTTTCTTTTATTATTTATTCTAACGGTTTTACCGGCTTATTCTGAAAATGCCGAAGAGAAAAGAGCTGATATACAGAAGATGAAAACCGAGACACTTAATGAACTTTACAAAAAGGAGCCAAAAGCAAGGAAGCACGTACAAAATGCCAGGGGTTACGCGGTGTTCAGTAATTTTGGTTTGAAAATATTCCTGGCCGGTGGCGGTAAGGGCAGCGGTGTAGCGATTAATAATGGCACAAAAAAGAACACATATATGAAGATGGTCGAAGTTCAGGCAGGTCTTGGGATTGGAGTAAAAAAATTCAGGCAGGTCTGGGTTTTTGAAAATATATCGGACTTTAATCATTTTATTAATTCCGGATGGGAACTTGGCGGCCAGGGCACAGCAGCTGCCAAACTTGATGATGAAGGCGGTTCATTTCAGGGAGCGATTTCCGTTAAACCAGGTGTTTGGCTTTACCAGATGACAGAAGACGGGCTTGCCCTTGAACTTACAGGTAAGGGTACAAAATACTACCAGGATAAGGGCCTCAATTAGTCTTTCTTAACAAGGTGCATACCGAAATAGACTGTTATTACTCCACCTGTTATTACCAGGACTGCACCCACTATTGTTGATATTCCGGGAATGTTGTTCCAAATAATCCAGTCGAGTATTCCGCCAAAAACTGTCTGCATAAAGACAAGTGGTGACATAAGCCTGACCGGGGCTTTCAAATACGAGTAAGTTGCCAGTACCTGGTAAAAAAGCCCGCAAATACCAATAGCCAGAATAAGCAGCCACTGATCCATAGTATCCGGGGTTTTCCACTGGATTACTGCAAATATTCCACTTATAACAGTTGTTATATAAAAGTAGTAAAAAAACATCTGGTTCGGGGTGTTTACCTTTCCTATAAGCCTTACATAAATGATAGCAAGTGCTATCATAAACCCTGCAAACAGGGGAAGCATTGAGTAAATGTCATTAAAAATATTGGTTGTCGGGTTTAGAATTATTGCAATCCCTATAAAACCCAATAGTATGCCAAGTTTTACCCTGTGCGGCGTGTTGGCACCTGTGATAAGCCACGCAAGAATCGGGACAAAAAGAGGCGCTGAATTCTGAAGCAAAAGGACATTTACAATTTCAAACCTGTTAATTGAATAGAAAATAATGGCGAGTGCAAGCATCGGGCATAGAATTCTTATCAGGTACATCTTCGGGTAAGGAGGGATCAGGTTAAATTTAAAGTCTTTATCTCTTATCAGAAACGGGACCAGGGCAACAAGGCTTATAAGAAATCTAAAGAAAAGCAGCATCGAGACCGGTACATCAGGGCCAAGGATTTTTACAAGCTGACTCATTAATGCAAAAATGAATGCGGAGGATAATCCAAAGATAATTCCTAATCTCAGGTTCTGTTCGAGCTGCAAAAAATATTCCTTTTGTTTATAGAAGTTGAAAAAAGCTTGTTAAAATATACTTTATATACTGTAAAAACCACTTACTTATTAAAAAAGGGGGCAGTGATGAAAATCTTAAGTACTTTGTTTATTTGCAGTCTGTTCGTGCTGAGCTGTGCAAACCCAAAAATTATATCAGTACTTCAGGAAGAATCTGCAACACAAATGTCGTGTGATCCTTCAAGGATTGAGATTGTCGAGCACCAGGAACTTGCCAACGGTGATATGACATGGACCGGGCTATGCCTTGGAGATACATACCAGTGCAGAAAAGAGGGCGGTGTAGTAAGCTGTTCAAAGATGTCTTCCCAGTTTCCAAACTAAAATAAAAAAGCCCGGCTATACCGGGCTTTTTATTGCAACCTGTAAATTTAAACTATTTTTTCCTGGTGTATTTAATTTTCATCATCTGGAACTCTTTACCGTCTTCACCTGTTATATACATCTCATAAGTAAACGTGTTTTCTTTTTTAATATTCGTTACGGCCCTGAATGCCTGTTTGCCCAATATCGGGTCATGAAACTTTCCCCATTCAACAAACTTCTTTGACGAAGGGTAGTAGTAACCCCAGCTTTTGAGCATTCCTGTACTCATATTATCGATCCAGAGACCGGTATATTTTTTTGTTGCATTATCGTATCCCATGTGGCCAAAACCCTCAAAGGGCTGACCCATGGATGTACCCTGTGCATGCATTTTTATATACCTTCCGCCCAGAATCCATTTTGCTGTAGTTGTTCCTGAGGACTTGGTAGCTTTATCTTTTGCTGACATTTTCCACCCGAGGGTGTAGTCCCAGTCACCTACAAAATAATCAAGTACCTTATGATGTTCACCCGGTGTTGCATACTCGGCCCAGGCCTTCATCATCTGATCATCCATCTTTTCTTCTGCGTGTAATGAAGTTATTGCAAAAGAAGAAAGTAAAAATAAAGCAGCGATATAAAAATATAGTTTCTTTGAATACATAATTAACCCCTCCTGTTCTTAATATTATTAAGAATACTAATAAATAGTTAGTTAGGAAGGAATTTTAATAAAAAAGCCCGGACATGCCGGGCCTTAAAGGAGTGTATGAATAAGATGATTGTCTGGATTAATTTTTAAACTGGGAATTTATTCTGTCTATACATTCAATAAACTGGCCTAACTGGCCTGTGCTGAACTGGGAAAGAAAATGTTCTTTTATTACGCTGTAATATACCGGCCACATTTTTTGCCTCAGCATCCTCCCTTTTGGAGTAATACATGCCACTTTGCCCCTGCCGTCTACCGGGCATGCGTCCCTGCTAACAAGCCCTTCTTTTTCAAGGCGGTCGATAAGCCTTGTAACGTTATATTTATTTAACAAAACTTTTTTACCAAGATCATTCAGCCTGAGACTGCCATCAGGTGCTTTATCAAGCTCCAGGAGCACGTCGTACCAGGAGTATGGAGGAAGGCCGTTTTTTTTCAGCTCGTCTTCCACCTTATCTGTAAGGTGTTGTTGGGCTTTAATAAGTCCCATCCATGCTTTTGTCTCGTCTGGTGTAAGTTTTAAGTTAGCCATAATTTTATTATAAACATTAATGTTGCAATTGCAACCATATTGTTGTAACATATATTATAGTTGCATATGCAACCAATAAGATTCAAGGAGATTTTTTATGATTAAGACATTATTAAATACAGGATGTGGTGATAATGGTGCACTTATAGCAAGATTATTTCTTGGAATTGTTATTTTGCCCCACGGACTTCAAAAGCTATTAGGACTTTTTGGAGGATATGGCTTTTCTGCCACACTGGATTTTTTTTCGGGTTCAATGGGTATACCAATGCCAATAGGATTTTTAATTATAGTGGGTGAATCGATTGGGGCAGTATTTCTAATATTTGGATTTTTAAGCAGAATTTCTGCAGCAGGAATTTTTATTATTATGCTTGGAGCAATATTTATGGGACATCTTCAGCATGGTTTTTTTATGAACTGGTTTGGAAACCAGCAGGGAGAAGGATTTGAGTATCACCTTCTTGTAATTGGCCTTTCATTAGTCGTGTTGGTACAGGGTGGCGGAAGATGGGCGTTAGACAGTATAATTACAGGTAAACTAAAATAAATTTTCCTGTTTAGGGGGAGCTTGTATGAACGAATTATCCAATGTAGAAATTGTTAATACATGGTTCCAGGAAGTATGGAACGAAGGGAGAGAAGACACGATCGACCGGCTGCTGGATGATAATTGTACTGTTACGGGTCTTATTTCCGAGGAGATAAATTCCTGCCAGCATTTTAAGGAGTTTCAAAGACAAATATTCGAAAGTTACTCGAATTTCAGAATTGAGGTACTAAATACTATTTCATCCGGCAATGATGTTGCATCGCTTGTAAAATGCAGGGGGATTCATAATAATACGGGTAAAGAGGTGGACTTTAATGCCTGTTTTATTGGAAAAATAACTAACGGCAAAATATCAGAGGCTTATAATGTTGTTGATTTTTTAAGTCCGCTTTTACAGACCGGAATAATAGAAGAGAAATTGCTCGAGGATTTTTAGATTCAGGGACATCCATCTAAAGCGAGATTTTTGTTTTTATACCTCTTGTCATTAGTTACATCTTTTCCAAACCAGTCAGGAGGTATAAACATAGTACTATCTTTTTCTGAATGAAACTCGACTTCGGCTGTAACGAGTCCATCGAGGCTATCTTTATATATATCGAGTTCAATTAATGAATTGTTATATACTATTTCGTACCTTGTCTTCTCAATTCTTTTGCTTTCTGTAAGCGGCCATAATAATTCAAACTGTCCGCGTTGTATTTCAATTTCATATTCTCCGCGGTTCAGGCCTTCACCGGTTTTTATGGT
>JAJCZQ010000003.1 GCA_029262335.1 Deltaproteobacteria bacterium | reverse complement strand
GTTTCAGTATTTGAAGCAGTAGGCGCACATGCAAATAATGATATTAGTGACGCACAGCTTAAAATAATTGAGTCCTGTGCAATCCCCGGCCCGGGATCATGCGGTGGTATGTACACGGCAAACACGATGGCTTCAGCCATTGAAGCCCTTGGAATGAGCCTTCCCAACAGCTCCGCACAGGCAGCCATATCAACCGAGAAAAGAAACGACTGCACCAATGCAGGAATGGCAGTCCTCGAACTTATTAAAAAAGGAATAACTCCAAAAGATATAATGACCAAAAAAGCTTTTGAAAATGCCATAACAGTTGTGATAGCACTTGGGGGTTCCACTAACGCAGTACTCCATCTCATTGCCATGGCAAACGCAATTGGAGTAAAGCTCACAATTGATGACTTTACAAGGATTGGTAAAAAAACACCTGTAGTTGCAGATCTTAAACCAAGCGGTAAATACATGATGTCTGATTTTTGTAAGATTGGCGGCTTAACACCACTTCTTAAAATGCTTTTAAATGCAGGACTTCTTCACGGAGACTGCCTTACAGTAACTGGTAAAACTGTTGCTCAAAATCTAAGGAGTGTTAAAGCGTATCCAAAAGGGCAGGACATTGTTTACCCGGTAAAAAACCCAATAAAAAAAGACAGCCACATTGAAATCCTGAGAGGCAACCTGGCAACTGAGGGAGCTGTAGCAAAAATATCCGGCAAGGAAGGGACAACGTTTAAAGGTAAAGCTATTGTATTCAACTCAGAAGAAGAATCACTAAAAGCAATCCTTGGCGGAAAAGTTAAAAAGGGCCATGTAATTGTAATCCGTTATGAAGGCCCCAAGGGCGGCCCGGGAATGAGAGAAATGCTGAGTCCTACTTCTGCTGTAATGGGAAAAGGCCTCGGCAATGATGTTGCACTTATTACTGACGGCAGATTCTCCGGCGGTACACATGGATTTGTTGTAGGCCATATAACCCCTGAAGCATTTGAAGGCGGAGCAATAGCAGTCGTTAAGAACGGTGATGAGATAACGATTGATGCTAAGAGAAAAGAGATTAAACTTGGGATTTCAGCAAAAGAACTTAAAACGAGATTAAAAAACTGGAAACAGCCTAAACCAAAAGAAACCAGAGGCGTACTTGCGAAATACGCCAAACTGGTCTCTTCAGCTTCTGAGGGTGCAGTCACAGATAATAATTAATTTCTAAGAAAGCTGTGCGTAGTAATCATCCATCAACTTCTCTGTGATCTTTTCACCTTCATTTGTTAAGAAATGTGGTATCTCGCACTTCTTATTTGAGTAATTGCTGGTTGTATCAACTAACCCGATCTCTTTTAAAAAACAGAGGTGGTCCTGCAGTTCTTCACTGCAATACTCGGGAAAGTTTTCCGGATTAACTACGTATTTTTTATCATAAATACGCATAGTTATCAGGATTTCTGATATTAACGACCAGTTGGGATCCATATTTCACTCCTTATGAAAATAGATTTAATTCCTCCCGTCGCTTTAAACCTACGTATGTTAAAAAAGAATAGTTTGAAAATAATGGAATAATTATAAAAATTGTCTTTAATTTTGAGCTGTTTTACACTATTATTATACTTAGCTGAATTAATTGAGGATGGGTGGTATCCAATATTTAATTGGCACCATAAATAATTATTGAATGTATAAGAAAATTGTACTTGTTAGCATGATTTTTGCGCTAATTGGGCTTGATGTATATTCGGAAGACCTGATTGGTACAGAAAATCGTTACGTTGTTAAGAGGGGAGATACCGTAAAAAATATTTCCTCAAGGTATGGTATTACTCCGGAGGAACTATTAAAAGCTAATAAGCTTAAGAACCCAAATGTGATACAACCCGGCCAGTCCCTAAGAATATCAACACAAAAATTAATACCCAAGAAAACATACAACGGACTTATTATCAATCTGCCTGAATACCAGCTCTATCACTTTAAAAATGGTGTTCTTCTCGACACTTATCCTATTGCAATTGGAAAGACCAGCTGGAAAACGCCCAGCGGAAGGTTTTTTATAGACAACAAGGCACTCGATCCTACATGGAGAGTACCGCCTCAGATGCAGAAAAAATACAAAAATAAGTACAAGAGAAAAATAGTACCGCCGGGCCCTAATAACCCGCTTGGGAAATACTGGATTGGCCTTAGTATCCCGCACATAGGAATTCACAGCACCAACAAGCCATATTCCATTGGGCAGCCCAGGAGCCATGGATGCATGAGGCTAAACTCTAAAGATGCTAAAAAGTTGTTTTATTCGGTTGATGTTGGTATGCAGGGAGAAATTATTTATGAGCCCGTAAAAATTGGCTCACACGGCGGTAATATTTTCGTTGAAGTACATGAAGATATATATAAAAGAAAAGAGAATATGCACAAAATAGCATTAAATAAACTTAAAAAATCAAATTTGATCCAGCACGTTGATATGGATGCCCTGAAAAAAGCAGTTGAAGAGAAAGAAGGAATCCCGGTAGTTATCAGCAAATCTAAAAAACCTTATTACAGGAACTCCCCTCCACAGAATTTTTCTGTAAGGTCCAGTTCCAGTACCCAGCTCTGGAATGAACTGGCAATAGATTAGTTGCCTAATCATCAAACAGGTCTATAATAATTTTATAATGTCCATTTTAAAGAATAAAAATATTATTGTGGGAGTTACCGGAAGTATTGCGGCTTATAAATCCTGTGAGCTTGTAAGAAATTTCATAAAAAAAGAAGCAGAGGTACAGGTCGTAATGACCAGGAATGCTTCAAATTTTATAACTCCTCTAACGCTCCAGACCCTTTCCGGCAAAAGAGTTGCAGCAGATGCTTTTGATCTTGAATGGGAATCTAAAATTGGACATATACACCTTGCTGACAGTTCGGACTTAATAGTAGTTGCTCCCGCCTCAACTTCCTTTATCGGCAAACTGGCAAACGGGATTACAGACAATCTTTTGACCACTGTAATTATTGCTTCAAAAGCAAAAGTTGTAATCTGCCCCGCAATGAATGTAAACATGTACAGCAACCCACTTGTATCAGAAAATATCCGGAAGTTAAAAAATGCCGGTTACAGGATAGTAGAGCCATACGAAGGTGATCTGGCCTGCGGCTGGGAAGGGAAAGGAAGACTTGCAGATATTGAAGATATTTCCATTGAAGTAGAAAGAGAACTTTCCCCAAAGGACTTTGCCGGGAAAAAAGTATTAATCACAGCCGGCGCAACCAGGGAATTTATAGACCCTGTCAGATTTATTTCAAATCCATCAAGCGGCAAAATGGGATATTCAATAGCCAGGGCGGCATGGATGAGAGGGGGTGACGTTACCTTAATCACAGGTTTTGCTGAGATACCTGCTCCATATGGCGTAAATACCATAAAAGCAGAGAATGCTGAAGAAATGTACAAAGCCGTTATGGCTAACATGAAGGATCAGGATGTGATTATTAAAGCTGCTGCTGTAAGTGATTATAAAACAACAGATAAAAAAACAAATAAAATAAAAAAATCCGAAAAATCACTCACCCTTGAGCTGACAAAAACAAAAGACATACTTAAGGAAATTGGCGATATTAAGAATGGTACATTCTTAGTAGGTTTTGCAGCCGAATCAGAAAAAATATCTGAAAATTCAAAAAAGAAATTAAAAATCAAAAACCTCGACCTTATCGTAGCAAATAATATAAAAAAGAAAGGGGCAGGATTCGGGTCCGATACAAATATTGTAAGTATAATTAGCAAAAATGGGAAAAAGATTGATTTGCCTCTTATGGCAAAAGAAGAATTAGGTCACGAGATATTAAACTTTGTTGTAAAAAAGTAAATTCAGGTTGCAAGCATTTTAAGCCTTTTGTCTATCTCCTCCATTGACGCTCCTTTCAGAATGTAACCCTTCGCCCCAAGATCAAGGCACTTTTTCATTAAGTTTATTTCTGAAACACCTGTGAGCATAATTACTGCTAATTGGTCCAGCATTGAATTTTTATTTAAATTTTCAAGTACCCTTACTCCATCAAGTTCGGGCATCATAATATCCAGTATGACAATATCAGGTTTCCATTCTGGGATTTTTAAAAGGGCATCTTTACCATGAACTGCAGTATCAACCGTATATCCCCTGTTTTCAAGATTCTTTTTATATACGATTCTTAGATTTTCGTCGTCATCAACAACCAGTATTTTTGGCATAGTAGTTTCCCTTATATTAACATAATTACATGCCGGGATTAATTATTATTTTTAAACTATCTGCTGACTCTCCGACCATTTTAAACCCTTTCCCAATTTCAGAGAGGGGTAGTTTATGAGTAATCATATCCGAAACATCCACTCTTTTATATTGTATCAAATTTAGTGCCATTTGAAGATCTGCCGGGGCTGCTGCATAAGAACTTGTAATTTTCACACCAGACCACCATAGCTCATTAAAATTGGTTTTAAATTCATATTTAGGCTCTGCGGGTGCAAAATAGAGTATTGTGCCCCCTTTCTCTACAAGATTTAAGGCCTGTTTTATTGCAGGATCAACACCTGCACATACAATCACAAAATCTATAAGTCTTTTGTTGCTTTGCTTTATTTTTTCAACTAATTCAGAATCATTGGAATAAAATGCGTCATCTGCACCAAATTTCAGAGCAGAACTTAATTTGTATTCATTAATATCAATTGCACAGGTATAAGATGCCCCCTGTGAAATTGCATACTGAAGATTTAATATGCCTGTGATACCACTGCCAATTACTCCTACGCTCATCCCAGGTTCAAACCCTGCCACACGCTGGCCTCTTACAACACATCCAAGTGGTTCGGCAAAGGATCCTTCATCATATGAAACGGTATCATCGAGTATGAATGTCCCTCTTTCCACATTTACAGCAGGAATTCTGAGATATTCCGAAAACCCCCCAGGGTCAAAATGGGTTGATTTAATGGAAGGACACACTGTATGCCTGTCCGAAAGGCAGTAGAAACAGCTGTTACAGGGAACATGATGTGTAGTAATAATCCTGTCACCTGCTTTAAAATCTTTTACCCCATCACCCGTTTTAATAATTTCACCGGCTACTTCATGTCCGAGGACAAGTGGTGCTTTTGGAAGTCTGTACCATTCCATAAGGTCACTTCCGCACAGGCCGCTTGATTCGACTTTCATCAGGATTTCGCCGCTGCCAATATCAGGAACGGGAATTTCTTCTACCCTGATATCACTGTTGTTATAATACATTGCTGCTTTCAAAGAGTTTACACCTCTCCGTTCTTTACTGCTTCAAACAGTTTAAATGCCTGCTCGGCTGACTCGTTTTCGTGAACAATGGCCCTTATTGCCCTTATTACCGCAACAGGGTTATCATTTTGCCAGATGTTACGTCCCATATCCACGCCAATTGCGCCCTGCTGAATAGCACTATGGGTCATATTAAAAACGTCCATTTCTGTTTCAAGTTTGGGCCCACCGGCAATCACAATAGGTACCGGGCAGCTTGAAGTAACTTTTTCAAATTCATCACAGTAATATGTCTTTACAATATGTGTACCAAGCTCAGCGCATATTCTGCAGCAAAGTGATAAGTACCTTGCGTCTCTTTTTTCAAGCTCCTTACCAACAGCGGTAATTCCAAGTACAGGCATGCCGTATCTTTCACCCTGGTTTACAAGTTCAGAAAGATTTAGCAATGTCTGGCGCTCATGCTCGCTTCCTATAAATACAGATATACCAACACCCGCCACATTAAGCCTTAATGCCTCTTCAAATGAAGTTGTAATACCTTCATTCTCAAGGTGAGGCCCCACTATACTTGTTCCCCCGGAGACTCTAAGTACCACATTTGTATCAGCATTGGGGTCCACAGATGTTCTCAGCACCCCTCTTGTAAGCATTATCGTATCGGCATATGGAATAAGCGGAGTTATTGTCTTTTCGGGTTCTTCAAGCCTGTGTGTCGGTCCGAGAAAATATCCGTGGTCAAATGCAAGCATAACTGCCCTTCCGGTATCAGGTTGTATAATCTTTGATAATCTGTTCTTTAAGCCCCAGTCCATATTTTTCACCTCGCAATTTTTATTAAAATGACAATTCTAAGTAAGACAGGTTAAAAGTCAATTCAGTTAAAATCACCAAAACCCGTTAACAATTAAGATTAAGCTATTGAAATCAAAAAGAAATAATTTAACCTCTTAATTCTAAGATGGCATCAGGAATTACCCGGTGAGCAAATACAGCAAAATAAAATCCTGGTTTTATACCGAAACATGGGCACTACCCCTTGATATATTCAGGGTCGTTTTTGGCGTCCTGTGTATCACTTATTTTTATTCACTCTTTCAGGACATACCCGACTTTAGCAGTCAAAACGGCCTGATAAACCACGACTATTTCCTAAAGCACTGGTGGTATCTTAAAATAAACCTCATACCGGCAGGCCCATCTGATCTGTATTTCAAAATATTGCTTGGATCAGCAACTCTTTTATCATTTCTTCTTGTATTTGGAATATACCCAAGATTCGTATCATTACTGCTGTTTCTCACTGCCTCTACAGTCCAGAAATGGAATTTTTCTGTCATATATGTCGACGATGTTGCAATGCACCTTGTTTTATTCTGGCTGATTCTGCTACCATCAGGAAGTACGCTCAACATAATTGAATATTTAAAAAATGGCAGCAACTCCTGGACACAATGGGCAAATAAAAAAATACCCGACATTGGAATTAAACTTTTTCTTCTTAATATCTGCTGGATCTATTTTTATGCCGGCATGGAAAAAGTCTTTAGTGAGATGTGGTACACCGGTTTTGCACTCTACCCAATATTATTAATACCAATCTCAAGGGTTTCCGAATATATAAAACCCGAACACCTTGAAATAATCAGGGTTGCAACATATTCCTCACTGCTTGTAGAAGTCATTCTGCCTTTCTTTCTACTGATGAAGAAAGGGTCATGGCTCAAATATTTCGGGCTTTTACTGATGGTATCTTTCCATGTTTTTATTGTTGCTACTCTCCGGATACCGTTTGCAAATATAGCTATGCTGGGTTCTGCCATACTCTTTTTCAGAGAAGAACTGATGGATTTTATCCATAAATATATAGCAAAAGGCTCTGCACTCGAAAAAGTCAGAAAATTGAACTATTCGGCAATATTTGCACTAATATTTTTTGTTCTTGTTATAACATCTACAACTCGTCATATTCCGTATGTAAGGGTTATTGCCGATATTCCTACAAAAATATTATGGGTGGGCGGTGTAATGCAAAACTACCAGCTTTTTGACTGGATAAGCAGGTTTAACTTTAAAATTGAGAAAGAGGTACTGTTCATACCAGCCGGGTCTGACTCAAAAATTAAACTTAATCACAAAGACTTTCTTCCCGACTCGGTAAGGTACAACCTTTATCAACTAAGGTTTTACGATGTTAAGTGGCTTCTGACAATTCGCGGCAATAAAAGACAGGAACTAAAACGGGATATTCCAAAAAGGATAGCCGCAACTTACTGCAGAAAAATTGGGGAAGACGGCGAAGTATTTTTATCAACAAAAATCCATAGAATTACAGAATTTAACTTTGACTTTAACAGAAAACCGAAAAGAGTAAGGTATAAGTTTAAATGTGTGGATAAAACAGCAAAAAATGGCATGTTTTACTAAGCCGACTTACCTGACATTCTTAAATGCACTCAATGCTTTTTCTATATGCTGCACCGTATGTGAAGACATAAGTGAACTCCTTATCCTGCACTTTCCGGGAGCAACAGATGGTGGCCTTACAGCAGGAGTAAAAACCCCCTCTTCTCTCAGTCTCTCGGCCATTCGCAAAGTAGGTTCCGGATCACCTGTAAGGATCGGAACAATAGCTGAATCAGAAGCAATAACGTCATATCCAAGATCCTCCAGGCCCTCTTTAAACATGCCTATCATTTTCCATAAATGTTCCCGTGGTTCTTTTTCCGATGAGATGATTTCTATTGATTTTATTGAGGCGGCAAGACTCGGTGCCGGAAGTGATGTATCAAATATATAACTTCTTACCCTGTTTCTTATATAGTCAATGAGTTCCCTATTGCCTGCTATATAACCCCCGAGTGAACCTACGGCCTTTGAGAGGGTCCCCATAACTATCGGCACTTTGTTTTCTACATTAAAATGTTCAGTGGCCCCGCTTCCCCTTTCCCCGAGTACCCCAGTAGCATGTGCTTCATCGACCATAAGCATCGCATTATGTTTTTCACATATTTTTGTTAATTTTTGCAAATCTACAAGGTCGCCGTCCATACTGAATACCGTATCGGTAACTACAAGTTTTTTCCCGGACTGTTTGTCTTTGGTGAGCAGTGAATCAAGCTCTTCAAGGTCAAGGTGCGGATAAATCCTTAACTTTGCCTTTGAAAGCCTACTGCCGTCTATAATGGATGCATGGTTTAATTCATCGCTGTATATAAAATCTTCCGGGCCAACTAAGGAAGAAATTGTTCCTATATTTGCAAGGTAACCCGAGCTGAAAAGTATTGCGGATTCCGTGTTTTTAAAGTTGGCGATCTTTTCTTCGAGTTCCCGGTGAAGATCAGAGCTGCCGCTAACAAGCCGCGAGCCGCCGCTTCCTGTCCCGTATTTCCGGAGTGCATCAGATGCTGCCTGTACCACCCTCGGATCAACAGATAACCCCAGATAGCTGTTTGAAGCGAGCAGTAAATACTCTTTTCCATCTATTACAACTTCGGGAGACTGCCCGCTTTGAAGTTCGGTAAGGTATCTGAAAAGATTTTTATCATGAACCTGCTTGAGTTCATCGTTTATCCATTCAAGGCATTCCATTTTATTGGTTAAAGTTCATTTTTATCAGTTACATCTTTTATTGACTGATATGTAACCTGAATTAGTTTTTTTAAGTCAGATGTTGGAATACCAATAGGCGGCATTAAAACAACTACATTTCCAAGAGGCCTTAAAAGTACACCATCCTCAAGTGCCCTGTCAGCCACCTGCCACCCCATCTTTAATTCCGGAGCGTATCCGTCCCTGGACTCTTTATCAGCAACAAGTTCGATCCCAACCATAAAACCTTTATTCCTGACATTTCCCACATGTTTAAGTGAATTAAATTCTTTTAGTTCGTCCTCAAGCAGCTCTATTTTTTCTTCAAGTTTTTTAAGTGTATCGTTATTTTCAAATGCTTTTATGTTTCCCCTGGCTGCCGCACATGCAATAGGGTTTCCCGCATAGCTGTGGCCATGGAAAAATGTTTTATACTCATCATAATTCCCAAGGAACTCATCATATATTTTCTGCGTGGTAATTGTAGCGGAAAGAGGAAGGTATCCGCCTGTCAGACCTTTACCCAGTACCAGCATATCAGGTGTTACATCCTCATGGTCACATGCAAACATTTTACCTGTCCTTCCCATACCCGTAGCAACTTCGTCTACTATCAGCAGGACATCATTCTTATCACAGTATTCCCTTACTTTTTTAAGGTATCCCTCCGGTGAAACTATCATCCCGCCTGCTGCCTGTACATAAGGCTCCATAATTACGGCTGCAATCTCACTGCTGTTTTCCTGAAGAATATTTCCAAGCTCATCGGCACATGCCAGATTACATGAAGGATATGTTTTATTTAACGGGCACCTGTAGCAATAATATGACGGCGCTTTAAATGATTCAAAAAGAAGTGGTTTAAATGTTGAATGAAATATGTCTATTCCGCCGACTGAGACTGCGCCCAGTGTATCGCCATGGTATCCGTTGTCGAGATAAACAAATTTAGTTTTCTCCGGTTTACCTTTATGCTGCCAGTACTGAAAAGCCATTTTAAGAGCTACCTCAACAGCCGAAGCACCATCACCGGAGTAGAATACTTTTTTCATTCCCTTTGGGCAAAGATCTATAATTTCTTTTGCAAGTTCTGCTGCAGGAGGATTGGTAACACCCAGTAAAGTGCTGTGTCCGAGGGTCTTTAGCTGCTCGGTAATAGCACTGTCTATTTCGGGCACTTTATGCCCGTGGACATTTACCCATAGAGAAGACACTCCGTCGATATACCTGTTTCCCTCAGAATCTATAAGATAAGCACCATCTGAATCTTCTATGACCAGCGGTTCTTTTTCCTCATAGTCCTTCATCTGGGTAAAAGGGTGCCAGATAAAATCCTTATCGTACTGCCCTATTTTTTTTGTTCTCTCAGACATGATGATTTTCAATTGTTATCGCAGGCATAATCGCGGCGATCTAATGATTATTGAATAAAGTTTGATTTGCTATGGATTAAACATAAGCAATCATTATCAGAACTATTATATAGAAAAGAATTGAATTAGGAACAACTCTTAATTTGCGATATCTGTTCTTACAGGCATCTGAAGGTCATCAAGCATTTTCAAATCCTCTTCAGGGGACCTTCCCGGTGTAGTAAGATAGTTGCCAAGAATCATTGCATTTGCTCCTGCAATAAGCCCCATGGCCTGAAGGTCGCGTAGCGTTACTTCCCTGCCCCCGGCAGTCATTATGATCTTGTCTGGAAGTATAAGCCTGTAAATGGATATCATCTGAACTGCATCAAAAGGTGATATTTTTTCAAACTTTTCAAAAGGAGTTCCTGGCCTTGGATTTAGAAAGTTTATTGGTACCCAAGTTGGGTCAAGCTCTCTGATTTCAAATGCAAATTCCACTCTTTGCCTTACGCTTTCTCCCATACCGAGAATACCGCCGGTACAGAGGTTCATACCTGCTTCTTTTACATATTTTGCGGTTTCAAGCCTGTCTTCGTAAGTATGAGTTGTACAAACTTTTGGATAGTGGCTCCTGCATGTTTCAATATTGTGATTGTATCTCCATACGCCGTGGTCAGCCAAAATCTGTGCCTGTTCCTGTGTAAGTTCACCAAGTGAACACCCTACTTTTAATCCTGTTTCAGCTACAAGTAGATCAACGGCTTCGAGTACTTTCTTAAAAATTCTTGGAGTAGGCCCCTTTGCACTTATTACAATACAAAAGTCCATTGCACCCATTTTTTCTGCCTGTTTGGCAGCAAGAAGAATCCTGTTTGCTTCCATTAATGGATGAGCTTCGACTTCGGTATTAAAATGAGCTGATTGTGAGCAAAAAGAACAGTCTTCAGGGCAATTCCCGGTCTGTGCACTGATAATTGACCTGAGGAATACACCGTCTCCTTTATATTTAAGTGTTACCTTTCTTGCAAGAGATATGAGGTCAGCGACTTCATTTTTTGGTAACTCTGTTAATGCAAGTGCCTCTTCAAATTCAATAGGCTGCCCTTTATCAAGGATTTTGTCCGAAAGTTGCTCTATAATACTAATTTTGGTGCCTCCAGGAATAAAATAAAGTAATCTAATTTACAGTAAGCTAAGTAATTGTCAATCGTATGAATTACCTGATTTACCCGTTAAATAATTCAAGTATTTTATCAAATTCTTCAATACTTGTGACTATTTCCCCGCCACTGCTTCTTATAAAATATTCAACCTGCAGATTTACGGTACTTCCTTCGTTGTCGGAGCTTAATCTAAAATCTCCCCTGTAACCCGCAATCAATTTTCCAAGCCCGAATGCATAACCAATCTCACTGGCAGTACCGCTGTCAATATCAACTCCGTCAAGGACGGCAAGCACCCCGTCAGAGGCACTAATTGCCTGGGCATTTCTTTCACCCATGATAAGGTTCATTTTTTGCCACGCTTCTTTTTTGTCCTTTCCGTACTCCATGGCTTCTATCATCCTTATTTCAGCAGGAGGGGTCAGTTTCCATGGATCAATTACATCTATACCACTTTTAATAATGAGTGGGATTATTTCCTCATAATAGAATTTTCTGCCCGCCTCGGAAAATCCAAGAGGGCTTGCAAGATAAATCTTTTTTTGTTTCATATATATCTAATAGTACACTAATAGTTTATTTTAATATCACAGAGAAATTATTATAACCGGAGAAAAATATGGCCTCACTTAGAAAATGCAATCTATTTATAAACGGGAAAGTTGTAAAACCTACTGGCGGCAACTATTTTGTAAGGGAAAACCCTGCAACAGAAAATGATTTTGCACAAATCGCCGAAAGCAGTAAAAAAGATGTTGATAAAGCCGTTAGTGCGGCAAAGAAAAGTTTTACAACCTGGTCAAAAGTAACGCCGTCTGACAGGGCAAAGGTACTTTTAAAAATAGCAGCAGTGCTTGGCAAAAACCAAAAGAGCCTTGCACACTTAAATACTCTTGAGACCGGTAAACCGGTAAGAGAAAGCGGCCTGGTGGAAATTGGGGGTTCGATAAAAACTCTTGAGCACTATGCAGGGGCACATACGCAGTTAAACGGGGAAACAATCCCTGTAAATGAGAACCAGATTTCTATGACCCTTAAAGAACCAGTCGGGGTTGTTGCACAGATTATCCCCTGGAATTTCCCGCTTCTTCTTTCATTCTGGAAAATTGCCCCGGCTCTTGTGGCCGGATGCACAATTGTACTGAAACCGGCAGAACTTACATCCTGTACCATTTTTGAAATCGCTCGGCTTTGCAGTAAAGCAGGTCTTCCGGAAGGCGTTTTGAATATAGTGCCGGGTAAAGGAGAAATAACAGGCCAGGCACTGGTCGAACATCCCGGGATAGATAAAGTTGCATTCACAGGTTCCACTTCGGTAGGAAAACACGTTATGAAAACAGCCTCCGATTCT
Organism: Deltaproteobacteria bacterium; assembly: GCA_029262335.1. GTDB lineage: Bacteria > Desulfobacterota_D > UBA1144 > Nemesobacterales > JAJCZQ01 > JAJCZQ01. The sequence continues at coordinate 84,397 of JAJCZQ010000003.1, read as the reverse complement.
GTAAAAAGGGTGTCCCTTGAGCTTGGAGGTAAAGCCCCGTGCATCATATTTGATGATGCCAATCTTGAAAATGCCGTGGAGGCATGTTTAAGGGGAGGGTTTTTTAACCAGGGTGAGAACTGCACAGCTGTAACAAAACTTATGCTCCATAAAAAAATATATAAAAAGTTTTTGGATATGTACGTTAAAAAAGTAAAAAGAATAAACATCGGCGACCCGACTAAACCCGGTACTGAAATGGGAGCAGTAATCTCAAAAGATCATTACGACTCAGTACTTAACTATATTGCGAAAGGAAAATCAGAAGGAGCTAAAGTAGTATCAGGCGGCAGCAGGCCTAGTAAACTAAAAAAAGGTTATTTTATAAACCCCACTGTCCTCGAGAATGTTGACCCCAATGCAACCGTTGCATGCGATGAAATATTTGGCCCGGTAGTAGCAGTCATACCTTTTAGTACCGAAGAGGAAGCAATCTCAATTGCCAACAATACCGATTACGGACTTGCAGGCGGCCTTTGGACAAACGATATAAACCGAGCCATGAGGGTAGCAAAATCCATTAACGCAGGATACCTCTGGGTAAACACTTATGGCGGCATCATTCCCCAGACACCTTACGGGGGGTTTAAACAAAGCGGAATCGGAAAAGAACTTGGAAGAGAAGGAATTGAAAACTACCTTGAGACCAAGTGTGTAAATATCTACACCGGGGACTCAATGCCTAAGTGGTACAAGGGATAATTATAAATTTATACAGTTTTTGATTTATTTTTTAGCGTGGGAAATGATAGGCCTCTGGCCCTTTTCCTTAAAGCTGGCAACTATCTCTTCTGCTTTATTAAATGGTACTGTAACAAAAGAAAATTTTTCCATAACCTGCACATCACTTATCTGCTTGGACTTGAGCTGTACCTTGCTAGTAATAAGCTCTACAAGTTTTTTTGGATTGAGACTGTCTTTCTTTCCAAGTGAGACAAACAGTCTTGCCTTACCCTTCTTATCAACCTGGGCACCTTTGTGATCACCTTTGTGAGACCCAAATTCCTTCACAGATCCATAAGATTCAGGATTGAGTTCATCTTCAAAACAGTAATTTAGTACCGCGGCAAGGATTTCGGTAGGATTTTTTTCCTCAAGCAGGTTTTTTGCCCAGCTGAAATATGTAGTATCAACCTCTTCCTCGAGGATTCCGGAAAGGTCCTCATAAATCTTTTTCTTCTTTGCATCAATAATATCTTTTACATTTGGAATTCTTGATTTTTTTATATCCGTCTTGGCCACGCGCTTAATAAACATAAGTTTTTTATACTCACTTGGAGTAATAAAAGTAATGGCTGTTCCCTCATTTCCCGCTCTTCCGGTACGCCCAATTCTGTGTACATATGATTCAGGGTCTTGGGGAAGTGAATAATTTATTACATGAGTAAGGTTATTTACATCAATACCACGCGCTGCTACATCAGTTGCTATAAGTATGTTAACAGTCTGTTTTTTAAATTTTTCAAGGGTCCTTTCCCTTTGAGACTGGGAAATATCCCCGTGAATGGCCTCTGCATCATAACCCCTGTCTGTTAAATGGCTTACAACATTATCTACATCACTTTTGGTTCTGCAGAATATCAAACCATAAAAATCATCTTCAAAATCAATAATTCTGCAAAGAGCATCAAACTTTTCCGAGGCTTTTACTTCAAAATATATTTGTTCAGTAAGATTAGTAGTAAGCTGCTTTTTCTCTACAGCCAGAAGTTCATATCCATCCATGTATTTATGGGCAAGATCTTTGATCTTTTTTGGCATTGTTGCCGAAAAAAGCAATGTTCTTTTACCGGGATTGGTATGTTCCATTATCTCTTCCATATCATCGATAAAACCCATGTTGAGCATTTCATCTGCTTCATCAAGTATAAGGTGCTCAATTTCGCCAATCTTAAGTGTCTTTCTGTTTAAATGGTCAATTACTCTTCCAGGTGTGCCAACAACAATATGTACGCCTTTTTTCAGTCTTCGAAGCTGCTGGTCTATAGATTGACCACCGTAAATAGGGACTATCCTTAGATCTCTTTGTCCCTTAAGTGAATTTATCTCTTCTGATACCTGAATTGCCAGTTCTCTCGTAGGTACAAGAATCAGTGCCTGAACTGCCTTTAAATTTGTATCAATAAGTTCAATTAAAGGAAGCCCGAATGCTGCTGTTTTACCCGTACCTGTCTGTGCCTGAGCAATGATATTTGTATCATCTCTTAGCATTACGGGAATAGTTTTTATTTGGATTGCGGTAGGTTCTTCAAAACCTTTTTTGTTTATAGCGGCCAGGACTTGATCCGATAGTCCCAGGTCTGAAAACTTTTCATTATTGATCATATAGTTTCTTTCTAATAATCTCCTGTTCTTCAATAGAACCTAAGAAACATATCCTATTATCAGCAAAAAGATATCTCTTAGTCATTATGAATGAGAAAAACACCGTCCATTTAACAGAATAAAAATTCAGGAGTGGATATCAGGATTCAGTATAAAAATTTGTTTTCCCCTTATTCAGCACCGAGAATAGTTCAGATGCACTGCAGTCGGCAATGTCACCATGAGCCATAACAATACGGTCAAACTCCCATTTTAAAACCCTGTTTACGGAGTCAACATTATCAAAAACATTGGAAACCATAAACCTCCATTCCCTGCTCTGGCCTAATTTTTTATAAGTACCCGAGAGCTTCCAGATTATTTTCATAATCATGCTGTCTTCCTCTTTAATGTTAAAAACAAAGTCACTGCAAATGAGTGTCCGGGTTGGTTTATGTAAAAAAACAACTTCATTTATTCTGGGCATTCCGCCGATATATTCAAAATCGATTGAATCGCGCCAGGAGGGTTCTTCTTTATTAAATGTTGCATCAAATTTTATATCACTTCTCTTTTTTTCAAGCCCCGGGGCAGCCCAGAGTGTTGCTCCCGGAAACCTGTTTTTTGCATCTTGCGCATACATGTGATGTAAGCAGCTCGGAGCAACTATATGTTCAACATTTCCCAGGTTTACTATTTCTTCATAAAGTCCGTCATCAATCTGTATGGGAGAATGCAGCCATAACCCACCTCCCGGCAGTTTAACTACAACCATCCTTATTCCGAATGTTAGGAAATACCAGTTTAATTTACTTTCCGTGTACCAGATATCTTTAGAAAGGGAGACCAGTCTTGTTATTTTTTGCATAATTAAATGTTTTTCTTTTCCAGATCCAGCAGGAATTTTTTTCTCCATAGCCCGCCGCCATAACCGGCAAGTTTGCCGTTCTTGGCTATTACCCTGTGACATGGAACAATTATGGAAATTTTATTGTCTCCATTTGCCCTGGCAACTGCCCGTACCGCATTTATATCCCCAACTTTAATAGCCTGCTCCTGGTAACTTCTTGTTTCACCATACGGAATCTTTGCAAGTGCGTCCCATGCCTTCTTCTGAAAATCAGACCCGGTTAATACCAACGGCAGATCAAAACTGGTTCTTTTCCCTTTGAAGTATTCTTCAAGCTGAGTTTCAAGCTTATCAAGGATTCTATGTTCACCCTGTACAAACTCTGCTTTCATTGATTGCCGCAGCCTGTTTATCTGGGTTTCTATCATTCTCCTGTCTGTAAACTCTACAAGACATACGCCTTTATCAGTTGCTCCTACAAAAATAGGCCCGAGAGGGGAGAGTATTCTTTTAACTGTAATAACTTTATTGGTTTTACTTTCCGATGGTTTAAATCCCGTAGTTTTTTTAAATGCTTCGTTAAATCCGCTAAGTGATTCATAACCATTATCAAAAGCAGACCTTGCCACATCCTTACTTCCCTTAATCTGCTTAAAAGCATGGTTGATCCTTGAGGACCTAAGGTAGGCCTGGAATGTCATACCATGATTTTTAAGGAACCACCTCCTTACACGTGAAGGATCAAGTCCGCGCTCTGTTAATTCGAAATCTTTTATCCTTATTCCGGGATTATCGTTTAAGTCGGTTAGAAGGCTTTTTATCCATTCGGGTGTCTCCCCCGATTTCTCCATTGGCCTGCAGACCTTGCAGGGCCTGTAACCTGAATCTATGGCAAGCTTAGTAGAAGAAAAATATTCAACATTTTCTTCTTTTGGTTTTTTTGCGGTACAGGTTGGCCTGCAAAATATCCCTGTTGTGCGGATGCCGCTAAAAAATATTCCTTCAAAAGAACTGTCCCTGTTAACAAGGGCCTTATACATTGTCTTTCTTGGGGGAAGCGGAAAAAGTTCCATATTACTATCTTGCATATTTTTCATATTAACACCGTAACATCTCAATATAAACAGGCTTACGAAAAATGTACAACAAATTCAGATTTATTTTTTTATGTGAGGGCTTATCAAAACTTCAGCATGCTTAATTAACTGCTGCTGAGACATATCACCGCGGTAACTTTCAGCAAATTCAAACTGTTTGGAAATAAGGCTCCGGTCTTCAAGTTTGGGAATAAATACAAACTCTGTATTCTTATCATAAATCCCCGCCCAGACAGCTCTGACAGCTTTCCAGTAGTCCTGAGTATTTTCCCAGTATTCATCACCACCTGAGAAATCAAAATCAGATATTCTGTCATAACGGTTAAGTCCTATTTCTTTGGCAAGATATTGCTTTTGGTCATTATCTCCAAGAATAAGTTTAAGGTTTTCCTGTTCATGTACCCAGCCTGTGGGAAGAACTATATGCCTGTTTTCAGCATCCAGAACGTTGTAGTCGGAGCGGACACTGAACTCACGCCTTGGAAGCGGCCTGTAAGTAGCATTTCCCTGCCACTCGGAGAAATTCTTGGTATGGACCCAATCCCCAACTGAGGAATATCTAGGGGAATCATCAACGTGAAATACTTCCTGAAGCCAGTTGCCTCCTGCTTCCTGCTTAGATACGTTCTTTAATACCCATTTATTGTTACCCGCATATTCAAAATACTTTTCAGGTTCATAAGTCCAGTCCTGCCTCCAGTGTTTAACAACCAGCGGCCCTTCGACTTTGCCGTCCTCAAGAAAAAACATCACAAGAATATGCTGAAGGCTTACAAAATTCTCTTCCTCTGCAATTACATATATTCTTTCAGTCGCCCATGACTGGTATGGCCTGTCCATCACGTATTCATTTAGAAACGGTACTGTTTCAATAAATTCAAAAGATGCCCGGTAATCCCCTGCCATTGCAAGTATTGCCCTTCTGTCTTTCTCATGTTTGGGAATTCCATTTTCCCGGAGTTTTATCCATTCGTTTGACTGGTTTTTAGCCAACGTAACATCAGGCCCCATTGTTGTTCCGCCTCTGGGGGCCAGTTCCGAACCCTGTAAGAACTGACGGCTGAATGTAAATTGATTGGTTTCAGTACTCTTTACACCTGAACAGGAAATAAATAACAATGTTATAGGAATTAGTATTAGGAAAGAAGATATTTTAAATTTCTTATAATTTATCAAATTCATACTACTTATTTTTGTCAGTTTTTAAGCCTGTATCCCGTTTTAAAAATCCATGCTACAATCGCAATACAGATAAAAAGGAACAGCACAGTCATACCAAGACAAACATATAAATTCACATCTGCTACTCCGTAAAAACTCCACCGGAAACCGCTCACCAGATAAACAACAGGATTTAACAAGGTTATTTTCTGCCAGATTGGAGGCAGCATATTTATTGAATAAAAACTTCCTCCAAGAAATGTAAGCGGCGTGACAATCATAAGAGGCACAATCTGTAGTTTTTCAAACCCGTCCGCCCAAACGCCGATTATAAACCCGAACAGACTAAAAGTAACCGCAGTCAGTACCAAAAATCCCAACATCCATAAGGGGTGTAGTATTTCATAGGGAACAAACAGCCTTGCCGTAAGCAGTATAAGAAGCCCCAGCACAATAGACTTGGTAGCCGCAGCCCCTACATAACCCAGCAGAATTTCTACATAGGATACGGGTGCTGAAAGTACTTCATAAATGGTCCCGGCAAACCTCGGCATATAGATTCCAAAAGAGGCATTCGAAATACTCTCAGTCAGAATTGAAAGCATAACGAGCCCGGGGATTATAAAAGCACCGTAACTTACCCCTTCCATATCTCCAATCTGCGATCCAATGGCAGCACCAAACACTACAAAGTAAAGTGAAGTAGAAAGTATTGGCGAAGCAATGCTTTGCATCAGTGTTCTGAGTGCACGGGCCATTTCAAAATAATATATTGCGCGGACGGCATAAAAGTTCATTGTTTATCACTCACCAGGTTTACAAATATTTCTTCAAGCGAACTCTGGCTGGAATTAATATCCTTAAATTCTATCCCTTTTTCATTCAGCTTTTTTATGAGACCGGAAATCCCGGTATTTTCGTCCCTGGAATCAAATGTGAACACAAGTTCGTTACCCATATTGATTAATTCAAGGTTATATCCGTTAAGTTCATCCGGCAACTGATCAAGAGGGGACTGTAGCCCGAGGGTAAGCTGCTTTTTGCCAAGTTTTTCCATAAGAATACTCTTATCCTCTACAAGAATGATTTCACCTTTATTAATTACCCCAATCCTGTCTGCCATTTCCTCAGCCTCGTCTATATAGTGAGTAGTAAGAATTATAGTCACACCTTTTTCCCTAAGGCCCCTTACCATCTCCCACATATCCCTTCTAAGTTCTACATCTACCCCGGCTGTTGGCTCATCAAGAAAAAGAATTGAAGGTTCATGTGATAAGGCCTTGGCAATCAATACCCTTCTTTTCATGCCCCCGGATAACGCAATTATCTTTGAGTCCTTTTTATCCCATAGAGACAGGTCTTTAAGTACTTTTTCAAGGTAGCCTTCGTCGGGTGATTTGCCGAATAGTCCCCGGCTGAATTTCATTGTAGCCCAGACTGTTTCAAACACATCAGTTGTAAGTTCCTGTGGTACAAGCCCTATTTTGGACCTGGCAAGACGGTAATCGGATATAATATCATGGCCATCTACAAGCACCCTGCCGCTGCTGGGTGAAACAATCCCGCATACAATACTAATAAGTGTAGTCTTACCGGCACCGTTTGGCCCGAGTAATGCAAAGATTTCCCCCTGTCTGATTGAGAGGTCGACATTTTTCAGGGCATTAAAGCCGGAGGAATAAGTTTTGTTAAGGTCATTTACAGAAATAATTGGGTCCAAACATCCACCTCATTAAACAATTGATATTATTATATCTAAATTTTATTGTGAGTATTTATTAATTATTTGGATTTATTGCAATACATGAAGATTCAAATTTATAGTATGCTCTATAAAAATTCTCTAATTCTTTTTTTGTAATTAAGAGGTAAATATTACTTATTTGAAATATTATTCTTGTATATAGTTATAACCAAAATATTTAATCTCTGAACTAAAACGGTTTGATACTAATTCCACCAGTTTTTTATCATAATAATACGAGTAATGTTTATGATCAGAAATATTTCTGTGCGATAGTTTTGTTCCTTTAATACCCAGCTCATCACATAATTTAATAAAATCCTGATCCAGATTTTCAAAACGAAGAAAAAAGTCAATATTCTTGAATGGTCTTGATCCAAAATTATTTAAAAATCCTAAAGAAAGAAAACTATTTACAGATGGTGTTTTTTTTACAAATTTAATGAATTCATTCCTATCCCACTTAATATGGCCCCTATGAGGTGAAAAATAATATGAAATCATTCTATCCCAGGGGTTTCGTACAATAGTAAATTTGAAGAGTTTTTTATAAAGTTCGTTTTCTAATTCGTATTTGTACTCTTTTAATTTTGAATGTTTACGAAGTTTATAATTATTAGAACGTAAACCAAAACGGTTATAACCATCTGGTTCTGTCGATTCAAAAACTTCATCTTCTGAATATTCTTTCAAAATTAATTGAACGGAATTTCCAGCAGTCTTTGGAATATGGACAAATAAAAAGTTATTTTTTATAGAAATCATTAGTTAAGAATTCTAAATTTCTTAAGATTTTATTCATTTGGCCAAACTCTTTAGTGACCTGTGAATTTTATGAATATTAAATCTTAGTATATGAAAATAATACTTAATAATATCAGTTCTTTTCGCTACTTTTACTAAGTCCTGATTATTAAATATTTCTTCAAATCTATTTAGTATATTTTCTTCATTTACAAATTCATTTTCCACATTATTGGTAAATGCGGGTTCGCTTAAATACTGTCTGTATAATTCATCGTTATTATCAATTTCAATAACTTTCTTGATTACATCATCAAAACTTCTATATTCGTGACAGTTTATAAAGGATTTTGTATTAAAATCCCTTTCAACCAGGGGATTACCCCAGTAGATTGGTATAGTGTCTGCAGCAAACGCATGTAGGATTTTTTCTGTTGTATAACCAGGGTATGATGAATTTTCAAAGGCAATGGTAAATTTATAATTTTTTAAAAATTCCATTTTATCACCTACGAGATAACCCAAATTGTTCAATACTTTACCGCCTGAGTCTATTTCTTTATATTGGTTTAATTTATGAAAAAATTCGATCCTTACTTTGGCTCTTTTTTTGGAATACAAAAAATTACAGAACTTCCGCTCTTCCTGCATAATGGAATCTACATCGCGGTTTTCATTTTTAACAATATTAAATTCATCTGTATATAATTTGTAAAGTGGCAGTCTGTAATTTCTTTCGGTTACCGGATAATCGAAGCAAAAGGAATAATCACATTCATTGAAATTTGGCCTTCTGCTTTCGCCGGTATAGAAGATTCTTACACAGTTATATTTTAAGAATTCCTTCCCTGACTCCCCGTAAATAAGGAAGTCCGGGTTATTTGTTATTTCCAAAGCATATTTTTTTGATAGAATTTTATATAGAGTAAATTCTTTAATTTCTTCTTCTCTGCTTGGAAACCATAAACACTCTACATTGATTTTTATTTTAGGTTTCATTTTATATGGTTTGATATTTACTATCAGTTACTGCAGTTGGTTTATTACACTAACCCTCACTTTTTGAAAATTGGAATATATAAAGAAGTAAGTACTAATACATAAGTATTAGTAAAGATTTATCAGGCTAGTGCTTCAAAATTATCTTCACGGAGTTTGGCAGATCCATCTTGCTGCAGTACCCAAAGCTCCCTGTGAATAACACCGTGTGCTTTATTCATCTTCCACCCTGCTTTTAATTCAGCCCTGCTTTCATTAATAACTTCTATTTCAGGATCGATATATTCTACCCCTGAGAATCCGTCATCAATGAGCTTTTGCCAAAATGCCCTTATTCTTTCAGTACCTGCAAACTGGCCGAAAGGGTTTACATTCATTACAGCATTTGGTTCATACTGTGCAACACATCCCTCTACATCACCCGAATTGAAAGCAGTTTGCCATTCCTGGCTTGCTTTTTTTACGGCATTAATTACAACTGCCTTTTGTTCTTCACTTAACATTTAGATACTCCATTTTAAAGATATATGTAAAATATAGATTTTCATCCCTGACTCAAATTACTGTTTATCGGTCCACACAGCAAGTTCATTCCCGGCAGGGTCTGTAAAGTGAAATCGCCTTCCGCCGGGAAAAGAAAAAATTTCTTTTACAATTTTACCGCCGTTTTTTATTATCAGATCATATACAACTTCTATCTTGTGAGTATAAAGGACCACAAGTACCGCCCCGTTTGAAGTACTGGAACTAAAAGCTGAGGTAAAGAATCCGCCATCTATATCCCCGTCATTAAATGCACAGTAGTCAGGCCCATAGTCCTGAAATGTCCAGCCAAAGGTATTTCCATAAAAAGATTTTGCGGTCTCAATATCTTTAACCTGAAACTCAATATAATTAATTTTTATTTTAGAGGACATACACCAACAAAATTAAGATTTATGCACCCTTTGGATTTGGCCCGTACTGATTTTCTCCAGGCTGACTGTCCTTAACAAAAAAGATAATTAAGACAATGAAGCCTATTAACGGTAATAACCCGATTAAAAGCCACCAGCCGGTTCTTCCGATATCATGGAGTCTTCGTATACCAACACCAATTGTTGGCAATAATACTGCAATGGAATATATTGTGCTGAATACTCCATAACCTCCTTCAGAATTCAAAGTGCCGACCATACTATCAACACCAATCAGTACAATTGAAACAATAAAATTGAAAAGGACAAAATACCAGTATTCTTTCCTTCTCGATCTTCCGCTAAATTCTGTATATTTTTTTAATACCTCAATGTACCAGTTCATAAATCCCCTCCAAATTATTATGTAATACTATTATATAATCAGTATACAATAGTACTAATTAGTTCCTGATTCCCATGATTGTTCGCCGACCTTCCAAAGACCATCTTCTTTTACCATTGTCACATTGCCAATTGAAACTTCTGTGCCCTTGGTACCCTTTGCTTTTAAGACCGCTTTATCCCCTTCAATACTGCTGCTGACGATCTCAATATTGTTTGGGAAAACCAGCTGTTGAAATTCAATTCCTTCCTTTAGTTCAGCCGGGTCATCGGGCATCATCTCAAGTACCTGACTGGAACTGTGCTTTTTGTACTCTTCAATATCTCCGGCAAAAAGGGCTGCGCCCCATGCACCAAAAGCCTTGGACGGTTCATCAGATTTCCCGGTCATTGTAAGTTTGATCGGCTCTTTTTTTAAATTTACGGAAAATTTTATTTCATATGTAAATTTATGGCCATCAATATCATTTTCAGAAGGGGTCTTAATCGTTCCCGAAAATAAATCCCCCTCGGACATTTTAGCTGTCAGTTGGCCATTACCTATTGTCCCGAGTTTGTTCCATTTGGGATATGAATGTATGGCATTCATAAGGTTATATAACCCTCCGCTCATCAGCTCCTTTTTGTCAGATGAAACTACAAAGACAATTCCCTTTAGTTTGCCCTGCTCTCCAAGGTTATAAACCCCGTCAGGAAACATTCCATCAGGTACTTCATTGTCAAACAGGCCGATAGTTATATCACCATCATACTCTTCTGCATATGCATGTTTTATTACGGTTTTATCCCCATCTACAGTAAGAGTTCCAGTCGCAGAGTTGCCGGCAATTAATTCAGTGGAAATAGTAAAAAATGCTGATAATGCTAAGACCATAATTAATATGGTATTTTTAAATAGTTTCATTCGGTAAGTCCCCCTTATTATTGTTGATAATAGTATAAATCTTAATTTATGTCAAAAGATACTAATAAAAAGTAGTTTTGCTTTTAAAATACCCAGAAAAACCCTTTTCTCCTTGTTGATTCAATTATCTGGTTATAGTTCGATGTAGGATATTCTTCCATTAACCCATTACCCCATTGGGTTGGGTCCCTGTATGCATTTAATTGATATTTTTTGGATAAAAGACTGAATAAAGACTGGTCGTGTCTGTGCGCCCTGAAATCAGGATAGTTTGGATAACCGCATTGATTTTCAAGTTCTGTTATAATTTTTTCATCTTTGGCATATTGCAAATATTCATTTATAAAATTCATGGTAAATTCTGATTTTTTCCAGAGAATAAAACCAGAGAGCCTTTGCCTTGTATCAGTAAAACTCCGGGTGTCACAATCCATTAATATAAAAGTGTCCCTCTTGGTCCATTCTCTTTCTAAATGTGGAAATAATTCGAACGGTATAATGTCCTGCCCGTATTCCAGGCTGATATTTATTAGAGGGTCAATCGAATCAATAAAATATGCGCCTGAGTCACTATAAAATAAGAAGTCATTATTGTTTAATGTTTCCAGTGATTTCTTTATAAAATATGGTTTCCACAACCAGACGCCATTACCTTCTTTCTGACTTAAGATACTTTTATTTTGTTGAAAAAAGTCAGTATCAATATCTTTTGGAGAATAAGATATTACTTTATCAAAAGCACCTACCTCTAATCCGCTTTTCGAATTTAGTTTCTGGCTGCTTTTATATTTATTATTTGCATAATTAATCAGTAATTTCATTAGATAAAATTTGTTAGTAAGGTTTTTATATAAGAACCTTGAATATAACTTTTATTAAAAAAAACTACTTCATCCGAAACCTTTCAGATATAAATTGGGTTATAATATTAAGTCATAAATTAAGAATTACTATGGAGATAATAATGAATTTTTCTATAAAAAAAATTAAAACTGTTTTTCTGGTACTACCTTTATTATTTTTATTTGTATTTACATCATGTGATTCGGACGGCAATATGCTTGTCCCGGACAGTGAAGCCCAGGAAGCTGTCCCGAATTTAGAGGAAGAAGCTACTGAGGGATGCCCTTGTTTTAATCAGAATGACATAGTAGGGATAGGTGATGCCTCAACATCCGTTGAGTGTGCAACAACTGTGTTTGGAATAGCACTGCTTCCTGACAGTGCACCGACAATTACTCTTGAATGCATGGGAGATGGCAGCATGTGTATGTGCTCAAGGGGCGCAGAGACTGAAATGATTAACCAGAGCCAATACAAAGCATGTTTTAATAACATTTTGAACGGGATGATCAGATATAATGAGATGGGTTTAAAAACTGTTGGCTGTGAATGATATGATTTTCAGAAAAGTTTTAATAATAATAGTTCTGAGAAGATAGGAAGTGAGACTTTACAGTTTTTATTTGGTACTGATACTTTAGCTTCAACGTGATACATTCCATCCTCTACATATTCATGGCAGATAGTTTCGGATTTACCGCCTGAGATATAAGAAATCATAACCGTAGATTCACCCGACTTAGGCAGAAAAACAAACCTGCTTTCACCTGGTTTTAGATCATCCGGTTTTACTTCCTTTTCATCAACATAGACTATGATGGAACTTAGTATTTTATCACTCTTATTACTAAACTTTAATGTAGAATTTGTTAACCAGAGAAGATTTGGTAATCCAAAACCAACAACCAGAATAATGAGTATTAATAATCGTTTCTTCACGTAGTAATTTTATTCATCAGAGGTTTTGTATTTATTACGCATATAGTCCAGCCCCAAGTTAATAATCTCTTCCAGTACTCCAGGGTCTACATCACTGAGTTTGTTAATATAAAGACAGGATTTCCCTGTTTTATGTTTTCCAAGACGGTCCAGCATTCCAGAAAGGTCCTGGTAACCTGGCATTATGTAGATTGTAGAACTGGTTTTTCGTGGACTAAAACCCGTCATCATAAACTCGCCCTCACGGCCGCTTGCATATTTATATTCATAACGGCCATAACCGATGATACTGGCCCCCCACATTTTGGGCTTCATTCCCGTCACACGGTTAAACAGTTTGAGTAAAGTCTTCGCATCATTGCGTCTTTGTTCATTTTCAACCGACGCAATAAAATCCTTAACAGATTTTTTGTTTTGAGTTGTTTTTAGTTTTGCTTTTGCCATTTTAGTTATTAAATACTATTTGAATTAATTCTAATCCAATATTGAGAAAAATTATATATTAGAATTATATTATTATATGAAAAAGCGTATGAGGGAGAATATATACTATGAAACAATATATTTATGTAATTCTCGGCATGATAGCTGCTGCAATAATATTTATAGTACTGGTTGGGATTCTGGCAGCTTAATCAGAAGCTGTAACCATGCATCTCAATCTCTTTTGAGAAAGCTTTCTCAATAAACTCTTTTTGCTTCCTGGTATAAACTTCCTGATAAGGCCTGCGGTCCTTCCTGTATTCAGATTTAGCCCTTATTCCCAAATCACCTTCAAAGGGAATATTTAATTCTTTAAATATTCCTGATAGTCCTTCATTAAGGAACTCATATTTTAAGACTTCATCAACTAAAATCTTATCGTTTTTATCTGTATAATTGCGATAATTTATTGGTAACATTTTTCTTTCAATACACTGATCAAAAGTAAGGTCTCCACCCGCCCACCTGGTATTTAGCATATGATAGTGAGATAATGTTTTGTCCCAGGGATTCCTTTCAACACAAAACTTGAAATAGCTGTTCCAGATTTCATTTGATACCCTGCACATCACTTTGCTGGCTGAAATATGATTATAAAATTTTCTTCTATGTTTAAGGTCATTAAATGTTGTTTTAAAATGAATAGCATTATGCTGAATTAATTCATTAATAGGATTCCATAAGCCTTTATAATTGCAGGGATTGTGACCTTCAATCATAGGATTTATTGGTGTCACAATATCATCCTCACCACAATGTTTTGACAAAAACACTTCAATACTGGTACCGGCAGTCTTAAGTGTCTTAATAAATATAAATTTATGTTTGTGTGAAATTATCATTCTAAAATATGGGATTGGTAATCATTTTTCTAAAATTTATAAAAAAAATAATATAAATTATTTAAACACATTAAAGAGTGTCCCGAGGGTTAACCTGCCTTCCTGGTTGTATGGAAACCTTAGCGAACTGCTTAGAAGTGCAATGTCTCCTGAAAGATTATAATCCAGCCCACCCTGATTAATACCGCCAAACTCCCTGATAAACGAAATCAAATCCCCCTCTATATTGAGGTCCATCACGCTGTTGCCCCCAGCAGGTATGCTGAGATCACTTTCATTAAAGCCATTGGCAAACTCTACTCCATTAAGATCAAGCTTATAACTAAGCCCTTTTAAAGGTATCGGAATTGGATTGGGATTATCTATCCCAAGAGTGAATACTATATTTTGGTTTGTTAATGACAGATTGGAAACTCTTACATTGGTAATGTTTAGGCCCGGGGCCTTAATGAGGCTCTGGCCAATTCCGGCACAGGAAGATAATAAAATTGTAATAATAAATAATGGTAAAAGAATATTTCGTTTCATTTACTGGTCCTAAACAAATTTATTTATAAAAAGAATATCATAAAGTGAATAAAACTTACTTTTAACTTTACAATACAGCTTTTACTGCCCGCTCCGATGCCGCCAATGCATCTTCTATATGCCCATTCCTTCCGCTTGTCTCACATGAACAAAAATGAAGCCTTCCGCTTAGAAATGTTCCCTCGTATATTCTTTCACCAAATAGATTATAGTTTTGCAGGCGAAATACATCTTGCGGAGATGTATAGATTTCACTACTCCAGTCCTGGATAACAACTTCAATTGGATTTTCTGCCGGCTGTCCATAAAGCCTTACAAACTGCTCAATAACTTCTTCTCTTGTTGGAGCTTTCTGATTTGGAGACTGCATAGCAGTAAAACCAAACAGTGCCGCTGGTTTTCCATCAGGGCCGCACATATCATGAATTTCCTGGAGAGGGCCTAGCGCTGACATCACAGTCCCGGAAAAACCTGCATCCCTCCAAAAGGGAGTTTCATATACAATTACCGTCTTAATAATTATTCCCATCCACACGGGCGTAACTCTGGCTATACGGATAAGGTTCTCGGAAAGCTCTGGTGAGAATTTTATATGCCTTACTGCCAATGCAGGCGGGACTGCAATTAATACATTCTTAGCAGTAAAAGTTTTATCACCTGCAAGAATTACTTTTATTTCCCCGTCTTTTTCATATCTTACTTCATTTACTACGGAGTTTAATTGGATTGTTCCGTCTTTGAGCCGTCCTGCAATAGAATCAGTAATAGAAGTCATACCACCCTTTACTCTCAATGAAAGAATTCCATTACTATCCGTTGGTACTGATTGAGGGCCGCCATGAGTATCATAAAGCAGAGCCCCATTTACGTATTGCGGGAAAGTCTCAAGGCCAAGTTCGGTTATTAGTGAGTCAACACGTACTTCTCCCGGCCAGATCCAGGTTGCACCTATATCAAGCTTGTCATCACTGCCATTAATATTTACTGAAAGAAGACGGCCGCCTACCCTGCTGCGTGCTTCGAGTACCAAAACCTCTTTTCCGGCTTTTTCTAGCTTCCATGCAGCATGAAGTCCGGACACCCCAGCACCTACAACTATTGCATCAAGCAAAACTGTATTTCCTTTCCTGGTGTAAAAAGCTTATTAAAGAGTTGATTCATAAGTGAGAATCTATAATATCATATTTTAAAATTAATCATTCAATACACTTTGACTAAAAAATTCCGGCAATTTATGATTAATTAAAAAACTTCCGGGAAAACACTATGAACTACGATGACATAATATACGAAAAAAATAGGGGCAAGGCTATAATCACCATTAATCGGCCTGAAGTTCTAAATGCTTTCAGGGCAAAGACGCTATATGAAATGATAGATGCCATTACAGATGTATGGAAAGACAGGAAAACAGGAGTACTTATATTAACAGGTGCCGGCGACAGGGCATTTTGTACGGGCGGAGACCAGAAAGCCAAGAAAAATAAAAGTAAAGAAGACGATAAATATCTCCCCGTTGGCCAATATGTAGCCCAGCTGCATTATTTACTGAGGAATATACCTGTCCCGGTAATTGCTGCGGTAAAGGGTTATGCAATAGGCGGTGGAAATGTCCTCCAGGTAGTATGCGATATGACCATTGCTGCTGAAAACGCAATATTCGGACAGGTCGGGCCAAAGGTAGGGAGCATTGATGCAGGGTTTGGTACTGCATACCTTTCCAGAATAGTAGGAGAAAAGAAAGCCCGGGAGATATGGTATCTATGCAGAAAGTATTCTGCCCAGGAAGCTCTTGATATGGGACTTGTAAATGCTGTTGTACCTACTGAGGAGCTAATGGATGAAGTTGATAAATGGTGCGGGGAGATCCTTGAGAAGAGTCCAACTGCCATAAAAGTTCTTAAATATTCATTTAATTCAGATTCAGACAATATCTTTGGGATTTCAAGGATGGGTCTCAGCTCTCTTGAGCTTTTTCATACTACAGATGAAGCACATGAAGGGATTGATGCCTTTTTGGAGAAAAGACCGCCTGAATTTTCTAAATTCCGGAAGAACTAGAACTGTATTTTTTTATCGGCCTGCAATAAATAGCGTTAAGAAAATTTGATTTTAAATCGTTAAGAAACGTAAAGGGGTTGGTGGTGGGATTTTACGTTTTAGATTTCAAATTGAATTTTTAGTGTATGAAATTGCCAGCCTTGATCTTTCTTTTGCTTCGTTTTCTTTATATCAAGATAAAGAAAATGAAGTTTTGCCAATTACTTCACTTTGTTTATTTCTATAAGTTCTTTGTCTAAATACAAAATTAAGTCTGAGATTGTTGTTACTTAACCTAAATATAGACTTGAATAAAGTCTTTACACTTATATTTCTACATTCTCGTAGCTATACCAAAAATCACGTCTAAAAAGATACTAAAAAGTAAATATTTTAACTAAATGTCTTTAATTCCACCCCAACCCTAAAGCCATTCTTAACGCTAAAATAATTAATTTTTTACGATTACCCTATGTGGGCAACTATTCCTAAATATAAATTTTATTTTATTTATGAAGCAATATTAATTATTTGCCATAGTTATACGTATTTTTTGTAATGCCGAAATATTTATTAAACTTATTTAACGCTGCGCTAACCCACTAAAAGACCAACATCTAACCATCAAAAATAACTCATTTTTTTTATAAAATGATTATTCAATTTCACCCCTTGAATTCTTAACAGCTTCTACTATAATAATGCCTTTGCTATTAAATTTTCATTAGATTCATAATATTATGGAAAACACAAAAATATTTAGTGGAACTGCCAACAAACCACTGGCAGAAGCGGTATGCGAATATTTAAACGTAACTCCCGGCAAACTGGAAACAAGACGTTTCAGTGACGGGGAGATGTTCGCCGAGATTGACGAAAGCGTAAGAAAGAAAGACACATTTGTCATTCAGCCGACTTGTCCACCCGTAAATGACAATCTAATGGAACTACTGATTATTATTGATGCTCTCAAAAGAGCTTCAGCTGGATCTATTTCTGCTGTAATCCCCTATTATGGATATGCAAGACAGGACAGGAAGGTACTTCCAAGAGCTCCAATCACCTCTAAACTTATAGCAGACATACTCGTGATAGCAGGTATAGACAGGGTAGTCACGGTTGACCTTCATGCAGGGCAGATTCAGGGATTTTTCAGCGTTCCTGTTGATCATCTCTACGGCGCTCCCGTAATGAACGAATACTTAAAAGATAAATATAAAAATGAAGACCTGGTAATTGTTTCTCCGGACGCAGGCGGTATGGAAAGAGCAAGAAAATATGCAAACTTTCTGGGTGCCGAACTGGCTATGGCAGATAAAAGAAGAACCGCTCCAAATGTTGCCGAAATATCCTATGTAATTGGTGATGTAAAGGATAAAACAGCAATAATTGTCGACGACATTGTCGATACCGCCGGCACAGCAACCCTTGCTGCAAAGATATTAATGGCAGAAGGTGCAAAAAGCGTGTCACTTTGCTGTACTCATGGTGTTCTCTCAGGCCCTGCTATCGAAAGGATTAACAACTCTGATTTTAAAGAGGTTATAATTACCGATTCAATTCCCCAGAATGAAAACATCAAGTCATGTGATAAGATCAAGGTTCTTAGCCTTGCAAATATGCTTGGTGAATCAATAAAAAGAATTTCTTCCGGAGAATCAATAAGTTCTTTATTTAATTAGGAAAATTAAAGGAGTAATAAAATGGCTAAAAGCATATTAAAAGCTAAAAGAAGATCAACACTTGGTAAAAGAAGTACTAAAGCCCTGAGAAGAAACGGGAATATACCTGCAGTTATATATAGTAATGGTAATGATGCAGTTGCACTTGAGCTTAACCCAAAGGACGTTAAAAAAGCATTTGCCACCGATGCAGGAAGAAACACTCTTCTGGATATAGAAATTGAAGGCGATGACAATAAAGAACACAAACTATCAATACTGCGTGATATGCAGATTGATTACTTAACAAATACAGCACTTCATCTCGATTTTCTTGAATTGGATTTAAATGAAAAAATTGAAGTAAAAGTTCCACTTGTCTTTACCGGCCGTGCAAAGGGTGTAAAGGAAGGCGGAATACTTGAAGAGATGATAAGAGAAATCAGCGTTGAGTGTGTTCCGGCTGATATTCCTGACAATATTGAACATGATGTTACTGAACTTGGACTTGAAATGGGTGTACAGATTAAGGACCTTGCTCTTCCTGATGGCGTTGAAGCTATTGGAAACCCTGACGATACAGTTGCGATGGTCCACGTACCAAGAGCAATGGTAATTGAGGCACCTACTGCTGCTGAAGGTGAAGAGGGCGCTGAAGGTGAAGAAGGCGCAGAAGGTACCGAAAGTGATCCAGGTGAAAAAGCAGAAGGCAGTGACAGTGAAGGCTAACAAATGGATTTCCTAGTTGTCGGCCTTGGCAATCCTGGAAAAGAATATGAGTTAACAAGGCATAACATTGGCTTTATAGTGCTTGACAACCTGGCTGATAAAGCAGGAATAGAAATATCAAAGTCAGCACACAAGGGCATACTTGGAAAAGGTGAGTATCTGGATAACACTGTTTATCTGTTTAAACCTTTAACATTTATGAACAAAAGCGGTGAGGCTTTAAAGGAAATAAAGAATTTTTACAAGATACCGGCAGATCAGATCATAGTAATACATGATGAGCTGGATCTCCAGCTTGGAGATATAAGATCCAAGTTTGGAGGAGGAACAGCTGGACATAATGGACTAAAATCCATTGTAGAAAAAACAGGTGATAAAGATTTTCACAGAATTAGAATAGGGATTGGCAAACCTGAATATAAAACCCAGGTTGTAGACCATGTACTTTCCACATTCAGTGAAGAAGAATTTAAGGGTCTGGACAATTTAATTGAAAAGGCAATAAAGGGTGTTGATTCAATAATATCCCAATAATTATTTAAATTAAGATCTAAAAAACTATTTTAGTTCACAAGGAGGAACCTTGACATGAGTCAGGTATTTGCAGGTCATATAGCGATAATCATAGGTGTAATAGTATTAGCCTATGCTTTTCTGGTTTACAGGAGTTTGAAAAGTCTTCCGGAAGGAAACGATAAAATGCGTGAAATTGCTGCGGCAATACAAGAAGGCGCAATGGTATTTCTCAAAAGAGAGTATCAGATAATTTTAATATTCGTTGCAATAGTATTTATTTTACTTGGAATATCTATCAACTTTGCAACCGCATTTGCCTACCTGGGCGGTGCTGCATGTTCAATCCTAGCAGGTTTCTTTGGTATGAAAGCAGCAACTCATGCCAACGTAAGGACAGCCCACGCTGCCGCTACAGACGGTCAGGGAAAAGCTCTGGAAGTAGCCTTTAAAGGCGGAAACGTTATGGGACTTTCCGTAGCGGGACTTGGACTTCTTGGACTTGCTGTTGCATTCTTCATCGGAATCACAACTGCTGAGATTCCAGGTGATCCGGATGTACTAAAAACATTCCTGCTTGATTTTGGCGGAATAATCGGCGGATTTGCCATGGGTGCCAGTACAGTTGCTCTTTTTGCAAGAATCGGCGGCGGTATTTTTACAAAGGCTGCTGATGTTGGTGCTGACCTTGTTGGTAAAGTCGAAGCCGGTATTCCGGAAGATGACCCCAGAAACCCTGCCACAATCGCAGATAACGTTGGTGACAACGTAGGTGACGTGGCCGGTATGGGTGCAGACCTTTTTGAATCCTATGTAGGTGCCGTAATCGCAACAATCGTAATTGCTGCAAGTATGGAAGAAAACCAGGTGGCCCTTATGGCTATTCCTGTAATATTGATTGCTACCGGCAGCCTGGCATCACTTGTGGGCGCTAAAACAGTTGAATGGTATAAAAATCTCGAGCCTCATCTGGTACTAAGAAAAGCAACTATGTTTGCCGGAGTATCATACGTGGTACTTTCACTTGTCATTCTGCTTGTTACCGGTCTTGTTGACGGAATCGGTGGAAAACAGATTATGGGTATTTTTGGTGCATCAGTTCTTGGACTTGCATGCGGAATACTTATTGGAAGGATTACAGAATACTATACTTCAGGTGCTCCAGTTAAAAAGATTGCTGACGCTTCTCAGACCGGTGTAGCTACAAACATCATTGAGGGTATGGCAGTTGGTATGATAAGTACCACAGGCCCTGTTATTACAATCGCAGTTGCAATCGGTTTCTCCCATATGTTTGCAGGACTTTACGGTATTGGTATTGCTGCTGTAAGTATGCTTGCAACTATCGGTATCACAATGTCAGTCGATGCATACGGCCCTGTAGCAGATAACGCAGGCGGTATCGCTGAAATGGCTGAACTTGGACCAGAGGTCAGAACAATTACTGATAAACTCGATTCACTTGGAAATACAACAGCTGCTATTGGTAAAGGTTTTGCAATCGGATCAGCTGCTCTTTCAGCACTGGCTCTTTTTGCAGCTTACACAAATGCAGTCGGACTTGATTTAATAGACATTACAAAAAGTAAGGTTGTAGCCGGTATGTTAATCGGCGGTACAATTCCTTTTCTAATCGGTGCATTGACAATGGGTGCAGTCGGAAGATCAGCACAGAAGATGGTTGAAGAAGTAAGAAGACAGTTCAGGGAAATCAAAGGACTGCTTGAAGGTGATGCAAAGCCTGATTATGCAAAATGTGTTGCAATCAGTACTGACGCTTCAATCAGGGAAATGATTGTTCCCGGAGTAATAGCCGTAGTTGCACCTCTTCTAATTGGATTTATACTTGGTGCAGAAGCTCTTGGTGGTTTCCTCGCCGGGGCAGTTGTATCAGGCGTTATGCTTGCACTTATGATGGCAAATGCCGGTGGTGCATGGGATAATGCTAAGAAGTATATTGAAGAAGGTAACCTGGGCGGAAAAGGTTCAGAGGCACATAAAGCAGCAGTGGTTGGAGATACAGTTGGTGATCCGTTTAAAGATACATCAGGGCCGGCAATGAACATTCTTATTAAACTTATGTCCATTGTGTCACTTGTAATCGCACCACTTCTTTTATAGTCAAAAATAACAATCTGCGGGATAAGGTGTGAGGCCTTATCCTGCATTATTAAATATTGTTTTAAAATCAAATAGTTGTGTTAATATACTAGTCCTTTATTTATCGATTTGTCACTCTGGGATAGGCCCAGGGTCAAAAGTCCAAGGCAGGAGGTAAAAATGGCGATACAGCCAAATTATTACGAAACTTTATATTTGGTAAGGCCCGACATAAATTCGGATGATCTTACAATAATTCAGGACAAGGTAACCAAAGCTATAAACTCGGGTGAAGGTGAAATAACCAGAGACGAGAAATGGGCTGAAAGAGACCTTGCTTACCCCATAGACGATTACACCAGGGGAACTTACTACATAGTTGAATTCAAGGCATTACCTAATGTAATTGCCAACATTGAAAAGCATCTTGCATTTCATAACGTAGATGTTTTAAGATTTATGACGGTAAGTATAGAGGAACCATCGGCAAAAGCTGCTGATACTCCCGCACCTGCTGCTCCTAAAGCAACTCCAAAGGAAAGTACGCCCGCTGCTCCGAGCGCACCTGCACCAAGCACCCCACCAAGTGCTCCTGCTGCAGCCAGCCCTAAAGCAGAAAGTACACCGGAGGCTCCAAGTGCAGCACCTGCAGATACACCGGCTAAAGAAAGTGCACCTGCTCCCGAAAGTACTCCAAAAACGGAGACACCGCCGGAGAGTGCTCCTGAAGAAGATAATTCAGCATCAGACAGTTCTTCAGGTTTTACAGCTGCTCCACCACTAAGCAGCACAGATGATAAAGAAAGTGGAGGCGAAAAATAAAAATGGAAAGATCAGGGAAAAAGTTTTTTGTTAAAAAAAGAAGGGCCCGTAATCTTGCAAAAGAAGGCAAAAAAATAGATTATAAAGATGTTGAATTAATGTCTCAGTTTATAACTGAAAGGAAAAAAATTCAGCCCCGCAGAAGTACCGGACTGAATTCGAAAGAGCAGGCCAAGGTTGCTGTAGCAGTTAAAAGAGCACGTTTTATGGCATTGCTTCCATACACAGTATTGCACTAGTATCATAAAAAGAGGTTAAAACAATGAAAGTACTCTTACTGGACAACATAGAAAACATAGGAAAGCGCGGTGATGTAAAAGAAGTTAAAAACGGGCTTGCCAGGAATTTCCTTTTACCCAAGAAACTTGCTCTAAGGGCAACAGATCATAACATTAAAGCCTGGGAAAGCAGGTTAAACTCCCTTAAGCTGAAAGATGCCAAGATTGTCGAAGATGCACAGGCAATTGCAGACACTTTAAACACAGTTGAAATTTCTATCGCGGTAAAAGCTGGCGAGGAAGATAAACTTTTTGGTTCCGTTACAACCCAGAACATATCAGACGCTCTTAAAGAAAAGGGTTATGAAGTAGACAGGAAAACAATTTTACTGTCCGAAGCAATTAAGACTCTTGGAAATTATGACATTCCTGTAAAGCTTCACCCAGAAGTCACAGCCAACATCAAACTTGATGTTGTTAAAGAAGAAGAATAATCTTAATGGACTGTTAAAAAGCACCCTTTAACAGTTCATTAACTGATTTTTCCTTGTATCCTGATGGAAGTTTAAAGTTTTCTTTAGGAATATCCTCTTTTTTAATATCCACAACCTCTTCAATATATACCGTCTCTCCAAAAGACCGGTCTACAGTCTTAAGCGGGAAGCCGCCGTTTGCAAACAGGTTAATAAATGCGTCCTCATTTACTACCGTATCATCCCCAAGCCTCTTGTTTACTTTTTTGAACTCTGTCATGAGGTTGGACATCTTTTCAAGGTCAAGTTCCTTCTGTATATCAAGGTCATTTGTAAGCCAGAGTTCTTCATTTAACTTATCATTATGAAAAACTTCGTACTTACTTGCCTTGTAACCTGATATGTCTTCCGATACCTCTGAATTTTTTATGCTGATTACAATTTTCCCGGTTGTGTTTTTACCGGATTCCTGTTCCCGTTCCTTTATGAGCTTTTCAACCATTTCGCGCTGTTCGGGAGGAAGGCTCTCTAGATGTTTTTTGCGCATTTCTTCTGCTTTTTTTGTGTATTCTTCAACCGCTTTTACAAATTCCTGCGGATCAATCACGGTAAATGTCTGGTTGTTGTGGTCAAGCACTATCATCTGGTCACGGTCAAAATCAAACAAAGTAGAAACATTGTTAGTAGTATCTTTAAAAAGCATTTTGTTGTCCTGAATCAGGAGAACACCCTTGTCTTTTTTATCCGGTGATTTTAATTCATATCTCATCTGTTCCATAACAATTCCTGAGTATGAAGTCCCTGTGAAAAGTATTAATGCCAGAAAAATCTGGATAAATATTAATGATAATTTATTCATGAAGATAATATTCCTTTGGTATTATTTTTAAGCCAGTAATTCTAAAATTACTGATTTATTAAAATTTTTCCAGCATTTTTTTTAATTTTCAATATCAAACAACCTAATAATATTGACGTATAACTGCTGTGTGATAAAGTAAAGAGCTTTTAAAAATTCGGAGGAAAAAATCAGATGCCTGATAATAAAAAAATAGAATTTGCCCCAGTAGGAGAAAAAGAGGTAACACGTGCGATTGTTGAAGGATTCTCCAAAGAGTTTACCGAATATATTGATAGTGATGTAATAATTGTAGGTGCCGGACCAAGCGGACTTGTAGCGGCAAAAGATATTGCAAAGAAAAAATATAAAGTACTACTTGTAGAAAGAATGAACTACCTGGGCGGCGGTTTCTGGATAGGTGGTTATTTAATGAATAAGGTAACAGTCAGGGCCCCGGGTCAGACTGTACTTGACGAGATTGAAGTACCATATGAAGAAGTATCAGACGGCCTTTTTGTATCAGACGGCCCTTATGCATGTTCCAAACTTATTGCAACTGCATGTGAATCAGGGGCAGTAATCAGAAATATGACAATGTTTGATGACCTTGTAATCAGGGAAAACGGACGTGTTGCAGGGATCGTAATTAACTGGACCCCGATTGCAAACATGCCAAAAGAAATTACTTGCCTTGACCCAATTGCTATTGAATCCAAGCTTGTAATTGATGCGACAGGTCATGACGCTTACTGCGTATCAAGACTTTCACAGCAGGGACTTTATAAAAAACTTCCCGGACACGGTTCAATGTGGGTAGAAAAATCGGAAGAAGCACTTGTTGAATACACACAGGAAGTACATCCCGGACTGATCGCATGCGGAATGTCAGTAAACACTACATTCGGACTGCCAAGAATGGGGCCAACATTTGGCGGAATGCTTCTTTCAGGAAAAAGAGCAGCCGAAGTTGCTATAAATATTCTTGAAGATATGGACTAAATCTTCAGAATTTTAGAGCATTCAACACACATATCTTTTTTATACTGTAAATCCAGGACATCTTTCTGCCAGTGAGAGTTATACATGCAGCATTTATCACTTGAGCAGAATGGTTCCCCTGTATACCTGTATCTTACGAGCTGAAGAATATACGAGCATAGGATATCAGTGATAAGAGGACTGTCATACTCCACGAAACTTCCCTTAAATACATCATCCAGCTCTGACAAATCCATGCCTTCGGCCAGGAATTTTGCTTTGGCAAAATAGTACTCCCTCGGTCTTGCAGGTGCTTCCACAATCCCCGAAGTTGAAAGCAGGCATGGCTCTCCGGCAAGAAGCACTCTTGCGTGATATCTTCTTGTACCAAAAGTCCCGAATAGTTTCCCGGTAAGCACTATATGAAGACAGTCGTCAGTTTTTTCGTCAGGATAATTTAAATATAAATATGAAGCAAGCTTTCGCTGTAGCCAGAATCCGTCATAAAAGTTTTCTCTTACTTCGCCTGAATTTTGTGAAGGCATAATTAATGTCTCTGCATTATGTCTTTTGTCTAAAGGTACTTCAATATCTTTGATTTTTATTGAACCCAGATAATCTGAAAAATCTTTATCAGCGGGATCAATGAGGTTGTCTCTTATTTCAGTTTCAAATTTAAAAGTATTAAGGAATTGTGATATCCGGTCGATATCAACGGACTTGGACGGCTCGTCCTGATAAATGTATATATTTATCATTGGATAATTATTTCTTATGTAGCAATTTCTGCAATTAAATCTACTTCTACGGGCGCATTTATGGGAAGTTTGTATACACCAACTGCGGCCCTTGCATGAGCTCCCTTTTCCCCAAAAACATCAAAATAAAGATTTGAAGCGCCGTTAATAACATCAGCCTGTTTATAAAAATTCCCGGAGCTTGCGACATAGCCGGTTACCTTTACAATCTTTTTAATTTTGTTTAAATCCCCGGTCTCATTTTTAAGTACGGCAAGTGAATTAATTGCACATAGTCTTGCTGCTTCCACAGCTTCTTCGAGAGATACATCATCTCCAACTATGCCTTTAGATAATAACTCCCCTTCTTTTAAAGGCAGCTGCCCTGATACATATATGTGGTTGCCGGATACAACGCATGGCCTGTATGATCCGAGCGGCGTTGCAATTTCAGGCAGTAAAATATCTAGTTCTTTTAATTTATCTTCTATATTCAATGTTCACCTTCTAACTGTATTTTAAACCTACATATATTGTCTGGTTCGCCCTGTTTATTAAAAGAAGCACTGAAGTCCCTTTGGTAAGTTTGGAAAATTCGTTTTCAATATCCTGTACATTCCTGATCTTTTTCCTGTTGGCTTCAAGTATAATGTCCCCGGCTTTTATTCCGGCCTGCTGTGCTGCACTTCCCTGGAGTACCTTAACTACTATTACACCATTATTGTCTTTTAATTTATAACTTCTTTGTATCTGTGGTGTAATCTCATCCACAATAAGCCCTATAGCGGTATCAGTTTTATTTGTAGATTTTTTAGCGGCACTAACGCTTTGCTGTTCGGGAAATTCACTGAGTTTTACGCCAAGTGTTTTATATTTATTGTCTCTTATAATTTTAATATCTGCCTTAGTTCCCGGGGCAAGATTAGCTACATACTTTGGCAGATCGTCTTCATCCATTATCTGCATACTGTTAACTGCAACTATCACATCCCCTCTTTTTAAGCCGCCTTTTTCTGCCGGGCTGTCCGGAGCTATATCAGAAATAAGTGCACCATTATCATTTGGCAGATTAAGGCCCTGTTCGATTTCAGGAGTTATCTGCTGTACATGGACCCCGAGCCAGCCTCTTACCACTTTACCACTTGCCTGAAGCTGATTAACAATCCGGTTGGCCATATTCATTGGGATTGCAAACCCTATACCCTGTCCGCCTGCTATGATAGCTGTGTTTACTCCTATTACTTCACCCTTAAAATTAAATAAAGGCCCCCCGCTGTTGCCGGGATTAATTGCCGCATCGGTCTGAATAAAATCATCGTAAGCCCCCAGGCCAAGTGACCTGCCCTTAGCACTCACAATCCCTGCCGTAACGGTATTGCCAAGTCCAAATGGATTACCAATTGCAACTACCCAGTCACCTATATCAAGTGCAGAGGAATTACCTATTTTTACTGGTACAAGTGAGGTTTTTGGTTTTATTTTAAGAAGTGCCAGGTCTGTTTTGGGGTCGGTCCCGATTATTACTGCGGAATACTCATCTTCATTTTCAAGTATTACCTTTATCTCATCTGCTTTTCTTACAACATGATTATTTGTAATTATGTATCCATCCTTACTGATAATAAATCCCGAGCCGAGCCCCCTTCTCCTAAACTCTCTTTGCTGGCTGTTTTCACCAAAGAACCTGTCAAAGAACTGCTCAAAAGGGTCATTTGGATCGTTATTGGGGCTGTTAAATCCGAAACCCCTGCTTTTAGTAACACTTGTAGTACTTATATTAACAACCGAAGGGCTAAGGCTCTTTACAAGCCTTGATAAATACTTGGGATCATTGACCTGTGAATGGGAATCAACACTGCCTATAGCCAGTACCGAAGAAACTGCAAAAAACAGAATAAATGAGCGTAAAATAAGACTTTGCACCTTTTTATACTCCTTGTATATGTTTTGATAATTGAACAAGATTCGTCTGGTATTTCAATTTAGTAAATCTTTTAATCTGAACCACTAAATTATTTAACATCAGGATTTCGAAAATGTTTCAAATAGGGTCTTTTAACATACTGTCCCAGTATTTATAAACCAGGTCATTTGAATACACTTTAAGGAAATAGTCCCTTGCAGTGGAAAGAATACTGCTGTTGGAGTATACGAGTTTACCCATCATTCGAGACTGGTTCTGTACTTTTTTGACCCTGGGCCTTCTTCTGGATTCATACTGTTTAAGAGCATGCTCAACATACTTTGAATCCGCCCTGCAAAGCTCTTCGGCTATAACCGCTGCTGATTCCATTGCCATCGAGACCCCGGCACCGGCATTCGGTAATATCGCATGTGCAGAATCTCCAACAAGCACAACCCTACCCTTTGACCAGCTGTCTATCTGCATATCGTTATATGTATCATAGTATATTTCATTTGGGTCATTTAACTGATCCAGCATATCGGGAACAACACCGCCAAACTCTTTAAAACATTCTTTAATCCGGTCAATCCGGGTGTCAACGGGATCTACGGTTTTTTCTTCCATCTTTACACTTGTAAATACCGAGAGCCTTCCCTTTGTAGGCCAGACACCAATGAATTTGCCCTTACCCCAGTACTCTACGATACCGTCGGGTTTTGAAAGATCGGGGTCAATCCAGAAACCCCATCCAGACATACCGCTGTAGGTAAGTGGAATATGGCCGAATATCTGCTCCCTTGTTTTAGACCTTACTCCATCACAGCCGATTACCAGATCATACTGTTCGGTTGAACCGTCACTAAAATGCACCTCGGCCGTATCAGGGCCCTGGTCGATCTTATCAACAGTCATATTCATATTAATAAATTCGGGATTTACAGCATCTATCAGGGTATCTATTAGTTCCGGACGGTAAATACTTATAATCGGGCCGTATTTCTCTGCAACAGGGTCAATTGTATAGGTCTTAATAACCTCACCCTTATAATTTGATATATAGTAGTTTGTAAACTGGCAGCCTTCTTCGAGCAGTTTTTCATAAGCACCGAGGCCTTTAAGTACCCTGCTCCCGGAGGGCCAGATTACAATTACATAACCGACCTTACCAAAGGCAGGTGCCCTCTCCACAACTCTTGGAGTAAACCCCCTTCTCTCAAGAAGACCGGCAAGTGTAAGTCCCGCTACTCCGGCACCTATTATCAGCACCTTCATATCCGGGCCGTATCTAATGTTTTGTCCTTTACCGTTATTTGCCATAATAGAACTCTGAACAAAGAATTATATCATATAATTCTATAATAATTACGGTTAGGCTCTTGTAAATAGAAGAAATAAATATATTAAGTGTAAATTATCTTGGTAAAAATTCGTGGTAACCATTCTTCTCTATGGGTTTTATACCATTAGTTAACTTTGGGCATATTTGTTCTTCAAAATTATCCATAAGTTCGGATACTATACTTTCCCTTAGTTCCTTAGAAATTGTGACAATTTCAATCTCAGATATGCCGTACCTTGTTTTAATTTCATGGACTGGAAATTTTATACGGGGATTTTCATTATCATCGAGGTATACTTCAATCCCTTTTACAAGTACATTGCCTATAAGAACATCTATAAAAGCAGGCTGGTAAATTCCTGTCCCTTCTCTCACGTCCCTTATTTCAAAGTTTTTGTTACCTGTCATCTCTCTTTCCTCCGTGAAAATAATATTTATCATAATTCTTAATAACTTTTATGTAATTTCGTCTTTTAATACGACTTCATCTGAAATAGTAATTTTGTGGTTATTTCCGAAATGAAAACTCAGTTTGTTATGGTCATACTTTATGTAGTTCACCCTGCTAAGGTTGACAATAATTAGAGAGTCCCCGTTTTCTACATGCTGCCATTTACTACCCTCGACGTTCTCGTCTTCAAGATTGAATATTATTTTCTTAAATATCTGGCTTACGGGGTTACTAATAGGAATCTCCTATTTTAGTGTTTCTATATTTAATTATATAATATCTATAAAAAATGGCAAGGCAGGCAAATATTTTATCTTGTAATTCATTTGCTCTTATTTCTCGTGTAAAATCATATTCCATGTCTGAAATACTTGAACTAACAGAGCTTGGAAACCCAATTCTGCGTGAAGTTGCAAAAGAAGTAAACGACGTTGCAGACGACGAAGTACAGAAGCTTATAGACGATATGCTGATTACTGTCACTGAAGCAAACGGCGTGGGCCTCGCTGCACCTCAGGTAGATCATTCACTAAGAATATTTGTGATGGCTTCATACCCAAACCCCAGATACCCTGACGCCCCGGAAATAGACCCATATGAAGTAATTAATCCTGAAATAATATCGGTATCAGAAGAGATGGAAGAAGACTGGGAAGGATGCCTTAGTATCCCCGGGATAAGGGGGATAGTCCCAAGGCACATTGAAATCGAAGTAAAATATATGGACAGATTCGGCAATAATAAAAAGGAAATACTAAATGATTTCCTTGCAAGGGTATTCCAGCACGAGTTTGACCACCTGGAAGGAATAGTCTTTCTCGACCGTCTTGAGAGCAGTATGGACATAATTACCGATAAGGAATATATGAAGCTTTTTGAGGAACAGGAAGATGAATAAGAATTTATCACTTATTTTTATTTTCTTTTTATTATTTGCTTTAAGTTCCTGCCAGAAAAACAGTTTTCCAGACGGCAACTGGATAGACCTTACTCATGACCTTTCATCAGAGACTATATACTGGCCCACTGCAGAAGGGTTTAAACTTACAACTGTATTCAAAGGGCCGACAGAAAAAGGATTTTTTTACTTTTCCAATAACTACATGGCCTCCGAGCACGGCGGCACTCACATTGATGCCCCAAACCACTTTGCATATGAAAGAAAGACGGTAGATGAAATACCCCTTAGTCAGCTTACAGGGGAAGCCGTTGTAATAGATGTTTCGGAAAAGGCATTAAAGGACAGGGACTACGAGGTTAGTATAGACGATTTTAAATCCTGGGAAACAAAGCACGGAAGAATAAAAGATGGCTCGATTGTACTACTAAATACTGGTTTTGCACAGTTCTGGCCGAACAGAAAGAAGTATATGGGCACAGCCGAAAGGGGCGCAGACGCAGTAGCAAAACTCCATTTCCCCGGACTTGGCCCGGATGCAGCAAAATGGCTTGTTGAGAACAGGAATATTAATGCCATAGGGCTTGATACGCCGAGTATTGATTACGGACAGTCGCAATACTTTAAAAGCCATCAGATACTTTTTGAACAAAATATCCCGGCATTTGAAAATGTTGCCAATCTCGACAAACTTCCACCAAAAGGTGCTTATGTAATAGCCCTTCCGATGAAAATAAAAGACGGAAGCGGCGCACCACTAAGGATTGTGGCAATAGTCCCCCAAAAAAAGTAAATATGTAACCTATAATTTTGAGAATGAACGTTAATTAGCTAAAATTATTATTCAATCTAATCAAAGGATAACTCAATGAGCAAATACCCACCCGGACTTGATGCAGCGATAGACCATAAATTTTTTGATGCAGTTTACCAGAGGCGTTCCAGAAGATTTGGCCTGGGAATGGAAATTGACAAAGGGCCTCTGCAGTATAAATCAAAACACAAACCAGTACCCCTTTCAGAACTTGAAGAAGCAATTCTTGTCTGGAACGGACTTGGCATAAAAAACATTAACCTTTCTGATTTTCCCCCTCATGTAGGGCTTGACCTTGAAATGCAGTTTACAAGTAAAACAATCCCGGCACTCGGAGATGTCCACAGGACTGAACTGTTTTATACAAACGATGACGGCCTCTACATGGTCAAGATGCACGACCAGGTAGCAGAAGAGTTTCAGGGACTTGAGAAGATGACAAGGACCCAGCGCGTGGATGCGATCCTTGAGATGTTTAGAAAATCAAGAATAAAACTCCAGGACGGACGGGCTGACCTTCCTTCCCAGCCTCCCGGGATTGCAGCACATAATTTGTGGAACGTAAATAAACCGGGAACAACACTGTTTATGCCCGTAACTGACCTTTCTGCCTGTATTATTAACCTCTATTTCTTCTATATGCGAGCAGACCACAGGTTTAATTTTGTAGATGAGCTTCATGGATTAAGACATCCAGGTACTTCGGAATGGGTAAAAAAAGGTTTTATTGATGAAGGCAAGAGAATGCCTCTTGTGGAAGCAGAACTAAGGTTTGCCAACGGCTATATTGCCGAGCAGGCCTTTATGGGCCAGAATATGGTACTTACCCTCCAGACGCTTGGGCTTGGGGGATGGCTTTTTAGCGGATTTGCCAGCATGTTTATGCTTGGAGGCACACCTTTTAATAAGGGACTTGGATTCAGGTTTATCACACCTGAAACAAAAGGGGACACGGGAAATCCAAATCCCGTTGCAGTAGGCAGAGATGACCTTTTTCATGCTTTTTGTCCGCCATACTACAAGGATATGGGTGAAGCTGTAGAAGCCTTTAACGATATGAAGTGGAGCAACTGGTCCAAACACCCAATGCCTTATAAGAACCCCGAGGCAGTAACCGCGGAAATAGAACGTCCTTCCAAAGAAGAGGTGCAAATTGTAAAAGATATCTGCAACTACGTATATGATACATATGGAAGGTTCCCAGCTTTTTCAGACCCTATGTTTCTTAGATTTATGGTACAGGCGCATCATCTCGATCTGGATTTTTACGATAAGTACTATCCGCCGGGTGCATATACCGAATCACATAAGAACCATTTTAAACTATGGCACCCGGACCTTGAAGACCCGTTTGGCGAAAAATAATTAATTAAAATCATATTGACATATTCCCATTATGGGAATAACATGATTTATGAGAATCATTGCCATAAAAAAGCTCAGGGATTTTTGGAATAATCCTAACTACAGAAATTCAGAGCAACCTCTTAGGGCTTGGTACTCTGAGGTTAAAAAAGCAACCTGGAAAAAACCCAGTGATATAAAGAGCAAATACAAAAATGCCAGTTTTCTTGCAAAGAACCGTGTTGTATTTAACATAAAAGGTAACGATTACAGATTAGTAGTAGCTATAAAATATGAGTTTCAAATTGTTTATATTAGGTTTATTGGCACACATAAACAATATGACAATATTAATGCCGGGGATATTTAAATGAATATCAAACCAATTAAAAACAAAAAAAATTATGAAGATGCACTTAAAAGAATTGATGATTTATGGAGTGCAAAAAAGAACACACCGGAAGGCGACGAACTAGATGTACTGACCACACTGGTTGAAGCCTATGAAGAAAATAATTATAAGATAGTCCCGCCCGATCCGGTTGAAGCCATAAAATTCAGAATGGAGCAGATGGGACTAAACAATTCTGATCTTATACCAATTCTCGGCGGGAGAAACAGAGTAAGTGAAATTCTTAACCGTAAAAGAAACCTTACCGTTAAAATGATTAAATCATTGAATCAGGAGTTAAATATCCCTGCAGAATCTTTAATATAATGTTTTCAATTATTCTAAAACCGGTTGTAAAATTATATTAGATTCATAATTCATTTGGGGAAATAACTATGTCCGGTTTTATCTATGACAGCCGCGGAAACGGCGTAGCTTTTATAGAAGTCAGTTTTATCCACTCACTTTCAGGCCAGCCTATTGGCCAGGTCAGGGAAACACACGTTTATAAAATTTCAGGGGAATATATAGGAGAGCTATATAACAGTATGGTCGTTGATATGAATATTGGGACTCTTGAAAGCATCGGCTACAACATTGATCCCGGCTACCCGGTTTACAGGGGAATACCGGAGAACAGGGGAGCAGTCGAACCAGAATACACGGAAGTATTTTATTTACTTACTGAGAGAATTAACTACGCAGAACAGTCACTAACAAACTTTGGATACATGGTAATTTAGAATAATGATTTAAACGGTGCTTTGATCAGGTATAAAATAACACTTGGATTCAAAAATATTTTCCCAAACTGAAGCACATCCGTAGGGCTCATATAAATTTTGGAATCCCACACACCCATCTGTCCTTTAATTACGATCATGTCATCTTCCACTGTGGATTCATTTACGGTTATTTCAAAATCTCCTGCAGGACTTACTACTTTCATATTAGCCACCCCTGGTATGGTTTAATTAAAGATAATTGTAAATAAATAGTTGGGAATTGAAAGTTAATGATTAATTAACTTGTAAAGATCCAGTGCTTTTTTCATGGTTTCTACAGGAGCATTCAGACCGGTCCAGATCTCAAAAGCTTCTACTCCCTGATAGAGGAGCATGCTATGGCCCGAATGTGCCTTCAAGCCAAGTTTCTTGGCATCTTTTACAAGAGGCGTATCAGTTGGGTCATAGACCAGGTCATAAACCCCTGCATGTTTCGGCAGGAGGTAAAGGGGGAGGTCAAGAGGGTTTTCTCTTTTCATACCGGCTGATGAAGAATTAATAACAATATCACTGCCAACAATACTTTTCTTAATTCTTTCTTCGTCACTTAGCATTACTGCCGTAAATTCTACTTTTGGAAAATGGTCACCAAACTCCTTTGCAAGGTCTTCGGCTTTAGAAAGTGTTCGGTTTGCAATAACCACTTCCGAAACATAGTTCCTTCCAAGTCCTACTATTACAGCCCGTGAAGCGCCGCCGGCCCCAATCAAAAACACCTTTGTCCCCTCGGGAGTAAAATCGAGGTCGGATTTTAATGCCCTTAATAGTCCGCCAACATCTGTATTAAATCCAACCAGTCTCTTATCAACATTACTTACTGTATTCACAGCACCTACAAGCATTGCATCAGATGAAATCTCATCGAGGTAAGCCATAATCCTTTGTTTATGGGGGATAGTTACATTTACACCTGAAATGCCAAGTGCCCTTATAGCGTTCACGGCTTCCCCGATATTCGTCGGTAAAATATCAAAAGCAACATAGACGCAGTCAAGTTCAAGTTCGCTAAACCCGTTATTATGCATAACAGGAGATAAACTGTGATCCACGGGATGTCCGAAAATGCCGTATAAACTGGTTGTTGATTTAACTTCCATAATTAATTCCTGTATAACAATAAGGTCTTTATTCGCTATTTGTTAAAATATTTTTCACTTCTTCAACATCAATTTTTATACGTGCTATTAATTCATCAACACTTTCAAATTTCTTTTCGTCTCTTAACCTTTGGTAAAACTCGACCTTTATTTCCTCTCCGTACACAGATTCTGAAAAATCAAACAAATGAGTTTCTATCAAAAGTTTATTATGGCCGAATGTAGGCCTGTAGCCAATATTGGTGATACTCTTATAACGCGATCCCTTAAGTACCGCCATCGTTGCATATACTCCGGGTTTTGGCAAAAGCTCCCACTGGGTATCTATATTAGTTGTAGGAAATCCTATCTGCCTGCCTCTTTTTTCACCTTCTATTATTGTCCCCTTGAGGAAATAGTTATAACCAAGGAGATTGTTTAACTTTGTAATTTCACCGTCTGATATTTTTTGCCTGATAAGACTGCTGCTTATTACTTCTTCACCTAATTTTCTGGGGTTTATCACATGGGTTTCAAAACCGTATTTTTCACCCATTTCCTTAAGCAGAGCAGCATTTCCTGAGCGGTTTTTGCCAAACATAAAGTCCGGGCCTACTACAATGTCTTTTATGTTAAGGATTTTTATCAGTACCTTCTCTACAAACTCTTCGGCACTTAGCTGTGAAAGCTCTTTGGTAAATTTTAGTGAGACTGCACAATCAACCCCGGCCTGCTCGAGCAGTGTTAATTTTTCTTTTACAGGCACAATTAATGACACATCCTTTCCTGCAAGCACTTTCTGGGGATGCGGATCAAAGGTCAATAAGCATGATTTGGCAGATTTTTGCTTTGCAATACTGTTTATCAGGCTGATTATCTCTTTATGTCCCAGATGGACACCGTCAAAATTTCCGATAGCCGCTGATGTTGAAAAATCTACAGGTTTTTGTGGATCGACAATTACTTCCATTTTAAATTTGAGGGAATATTAGATTTACAAACAGTTGTATTTAAAAATTGAAATTCGAAATATTAAGATATCATTCTATGGCAAGTTAGCAAGAATAAATAAATAATTTTCACTAATGAAACAGACCTGAATTTCATTCATAAATTCCTGTTTTTTAGCCAATAATTTTTTCAACCATTTTAACAGCAGTTGGCAAAGTAAAGATAATTATGCGGTCATTAACCTGTGGAACAAAATCTCCGCGTGGAATGATGATTTCTCCGTTGCGAAGGCAGATTCCAACTATTGCTTCATGCGGCATATGCACATCCATAAGTTTTTTGCCTATTAAATTTGAACTCTCTTCAAGGTCAAATTCCAGTACTTCCCCCCTGCCTTCTTCAACAAGTGCGATATTAGCAACGCCCCCAATATGAAGCATACTAAGTATCTCGTTTGCAACGGCAAGACGAACACTAATAGCACGGTCAACACCAATTGCTTCAAGCACATCAATATAGTCCGGGTTTGTATATAGGACAGTGGACCTTTTTACTCCAAGGTTTTTTGCAAGCAGAGCACTTAGTACATTTTCTTCATCATCACCTGTAAGGGCTGCAAGGTAGTCTGCAGATTCCACTCCGGCTTCTTTCAGCGTCTCGGCATCTGTGGCATCACCCCTGAAAACCGTAATTTCCGGTATATCTTCAGCAACAAGTTCTGCCCTCTCCGGGTCATTCTCAATTAACTTAACGGAAATACCAAGATCAAGGAGGGTCCTGGCTACTCTCCTCCCCAGCCTGCCGCCGCCAACAATAATGGCTGAATTAATTTTTTCTATTTTAAGGTTAAACAGTTTCTTCAGTCTTTTAAGTACAGCAGGGTCTCCAAGTGCATATACATAGTCCCCTGCCCTTATCATGGTTTCACCCGATGGTATCTGAATACTGCCGCCGCGGGCAATCCCAACAAAAATCCATGAACTTGCAGGTTCAAGGTCTTTTAGCTGTTTATCAACAATTTCTGTTCCTTCTTCCACTCGAAGTTTAAATAGTTCAACCTTTCCGTCCGCAAAGGTTTCTGCCTTCCATGCAAAAGGCGCACTGATAAGTATTGAGAGTTTTTCAGAAATAATTTCACTTGGGCTTACAAGGGAAATATTCTCATTTTTAAGAAGGCCCGGGTATTCAACATAAGTAGAGTTTCTTACCCTGCATATAATGTTGTCCAGATTAAGATTATTTGCATAAAGGGTGGATAAAATATTTGTCCTGTCATCACCGGATACGGCAAGTAATATCTGCGATTGGTCCAGTCCGGCCTGCTTTAGTATTTCAGGGTCATCGCCTTCACCGTGTATCGATAATACATCAAGGCTGTCCCTGATCTTCTCAGACCTTTCCTTGTTGTTTTCAATAACTACAACATCATGGTCATTTGACAACTCTCTTGCCAAAAAAGATCCGACCTGTCCGGCTCCAATAATTACTATTCTCATATTATCCCTGCCTAAGAATTAACCTTATTCTGCCTGGAATAGATATAAATCAGTTTTATTATACCAATAAATACAAGTCCCAGTGAGATTAACTGAGCCTGTGAAAGCCCTTCAATAAAACTTGGTGTTGTATCCCTGATAAACTCTACAACAAACCTTTCCGCTCCAAGCACAATAATTGTTATAGATGTGAGCCACCCAACAGGCTTGTTTTTGTCCTTGAGTTTCCATAATACAAAAAAGAAAATAAACATAAAAATAGAGTCATAGATCTGTGTTGGATGTACTTCCTGTATAGTGGGAGGTGAACCATTAGGAAATGAAACAGCCCATGGAAGGTCCGTCGGCACGCCGTAATCATCACCCACGAGAAAGCATCCGATCCTGCCTATTGCGTATGCGATAATAAGCGGGGCAGAACACAAATCCGTAAGATGCCAGAAGCTGATTTTTTTATAAATAGATATAATGTAAATACAGATCAATGCACCAATAAAACCGCCCAGAAATGTATATCCGGAGGAAAGGTAACGCATTGGATCATTGAAGACTTCAGAAAAAGTTGCATTCTGAAGAATAAAAAGAATCTTGGCACCACCTAGGCCACCTATTACGCTGCCTATCATTAAAACATCAGCAAGCAGCCTGTCTTCACCTTTTTTTATAAGGTCTCTTTCACAAAGAAAATAAGCTGCAAAAAAAGAGATCAGGACCATTACAGAAAATGAAGAGATTGATACCGATCCAAATTTTATGAGTGTGGGATACAATTTATTATTCCTCCGGGAAGTTGATCATTAGTAGTTTGAGAATATGCGAAGCAAAACTATTGCCAGTAAACATCCTTTATATTAAATCTTATTTCTTTTTTTCCCTGCCATTCGTTTATCTGAAGGCTGAAAACAATATCAACAACTTCGGGCAAACTTACAATCTCTCTCAAATTAAACCACATACCGCTGTATGTATTGCCGTCTTTACTAAAGGTTATACCCAAATGTTTATTTTTAAACACTTTTTGAGATTTAATATTTGCAGTTTGTATTAAAAAAACAGGTTCATTATTTCCAATACCATACGGTGACAACTGCTCAATTTCATTTACAAGTTCAAAGTTAATGTCATCAAAATCCACTTTTATATCAATTTCAATTTTTTTACCTGTATTTTTCAAGTTAAGTTTAGAAACCTGCTCGGAAAGAACATCACGAAAAAGATCAATCTTTTCCTCTTTTATTGTTATGCCTGCCGCCATCTTATGGCCTCCAAATGCCTCAAATAAATCTTTATTGTCCGTAAGTATCCTGTGCAGGTCCACACCATCTATACTTCTGCCCGACCCTTTACCCGTGCCGTCCTTATCTATAGCAATAAGAAAGGTGGGTTTCCCGTACATTTCACACAACCGCGATGCAACAATGCCTATTACCCCCTGGTGCCAGCCGGAAGAGCCGAGGACAATTGCACTCAACTTTTGAAATTCTGAAGAACCGTCCACAATAGCTGCGGCCTCGTTAAGAATATCTTTTTCTATATTTTGCCGTTTTATATTTTCGTTATTAAGTTTTTCTGCAATTTGCCCTGCTTTTTTCAGATCATCTGCAATAAGGAGTTCAACAGCTACGCCCGGGTCATCAAGCCGTCCGGCTGCATTTATTCTGGGGCCAAGTTTAAAACCTATATCAAATGAACTAACAGTGCCTTTTATACCGCTTACTTCCTTTAATGCCCTCACACCTACCCTTTTGGGCTGCTGCATTCTTTTTATTCCTTCTTTAATAAATATCCTGTTTGTATTTTTTACCGAGGCACAGTCAGCAACCGTCCCAAGGGCGACAAGGTCAAGAAATTCCCCCAGGTTGGGCTCGTCATCCTTAAAATATTCATTGTCACGGAGATATCTTCTAAACGCGATAGCAAAATTAAATATGACTCCAACACCAGTGATATCCTTGTCCGGATAGCTGCAGCCTTTCTGATTGGGATTTAATACTGCAACCGCCAGTGGCACTTTCAAAGGCGGAAGATGATGGTCGGTAATAATAAAATCAATACCAAGCGTCTTTGCATATTCAACTTCATCATATGCCGTAATTCCGCAGTCGCATGATATTATCAGCTCAGTTTTTAGTTTGTGGAGTTTGTCTATGGCACCTGTATTGATACCGTAACCTTCATCTATTCTGTCGGGATTATATGTAACCACTTCCATACCAAGTCCGGTTAGGAATTTATAAAAAAGAGAAGTTGAAGTCACGCCGTCTACATCGTAATCACCATATATTGCAACTTTTTGATTCCCTTTTAGGGCCGCATCCAGACGCTCAACGGCCTTATCCATATCTTTCATTAAGTTGGGTGAAGGAAGGTCAAAGAGTTTTGGGTTAAGAAATGCTTCGGCTTCTAATTCGTTTTTCACGCCCCTGTTAATCAACACCTGGGCTGTTATTGGATTGATACTTAGGCTGCCGGAAATCATATTGCTGAGTTTATTGTTTTGAGCGGCAAGTACCCAGTTTGGTTTCATAATTGTTAAAGACTCTTAATTGTTTCGAAGATTCCTCTTAGGCCAAGCACATAACTGTTTATCCCAAAACCTGACACAACCCCAACAGAAACACCGGACACGTATGACTTGTGCCTGAATTCTTCTCTTTTAAATATATTGGATAAGTGAACTTCTACAGTTGGGATCCCGGTTGACAGCAAAGCATCTCTTATTGCAACGCTGGTATGTGTATATGCAGCGGGGTTTATAATAATCCCGTCGTATTTCCCGAACGCTTCCTGAATTTTGCTTACAAGCTCTCCCTCGGAATTAGACTGGAAGAATTCAAGGTTTAGGTCTTTACTTAGGAGTGCAGACTCTTTCTCAAGCAGTTTGTTAATGTCTTCAAGTGTATTGCTGCCGTATATTTCCGGTTCTCTTTTTCCAAGAAAATTCAGGTTAGGCCCGTTTATAATTAATATGTTCATATATATTTCCTTACCCGTCTGACCTTACACTCAGACTTTTTATTTTTTCAATTCTTTCTATTATACTTTGATCTGCAGGATTATTTAAAAGCAGCTTATTATATAGTTCAAGCGAATCCTTGTAATGTCCCTGCTCGTAATACAGCTCGGCAAGAGTACTTGAGACAATTTCCTCTTCATTACCAGACCTCATCATCTCACTGACATTTGATACTCCCGACTTAAAATCCGAATACTCATCAACTATGTCTTTTAACTCGACTACATTACTGCCGGACTTAACATCGTCCAGGAAATTCATCAGTTCCTGATTATCGGGGTGAAAAAAAAGTATATTCTTTGATATTTCCCCTACTCTTTCTTCATTTCCCTCAGATGTATAAATCTGGAGCAGTATTTTTGATACGGCAATATTATCAGGGGCAAGTTTTATAACTTTCTCAAACTCCTTCTTTGCCCCGTCAATTAACCATCTATCAAAATATATTTTACCCAGTAAAAACCTGGCCGTGATATTGTGCTTATTATGCCTTAACCCGTTTACAAGCACCTTCAGTGCATTATCAGATTTCCTGAGTTTAATTAATACTTCTGCCAGCAAAACAAAGCAGTTGGATGCAGGGTCGTTTTGAAGCTGGCTATTGTACTTTTTTTCAAGGCTCTCTAAATATTCACTCTTACTCATATCAATAAAGATGATTTTATCAGTAAATGAGTTTGAAAACCATCATGGATTAATATCTTTTCTTCTTAGAATGTTTATTAAATGGTCTGCTTCTCTTACCTTCATTAATTTTGTAATACCAAAATAGATAACAAACGAAACCATGATTATCCCCGCAAGTGCGGCAAAATTAGTAAGGGATTCGTTGTCGTTCCACTGAATATAACGGGCAAGAAACCATGTGGTGATCCCCATGAGAAATGCAACAGGGATAATACGGGTTAAGAAATTGATGAATGGTTTGGTAAATAGCTTCTTAGTCCTCGAGTTCAGGATATAGAAAAGGAGGATAAAATTTATTGTCGCGGATATAGAACTCGCGATTGCAAGTCCCAGCTGGTGCATGGAAAAATAGATCCCAAGGACATAACCAAAAATGATATTCACTATGAATGCAATAAACGCAATCATCACAGGTGTTTTAGTGTCCTTTAATGCATAAAATGCAGGGACTGTAATTCTAAGCCCCCCTATTGCCCAAAGCCCTATTGCATAACCGAGTACTGCCTGGGCGGTATTTAATACTGCTGCATCAGAAAATTCACCCCTTTGAAAGAGTACAGTACAAAGAGGTACCCTGAGTGCAATCAGCCCCATAAGTGAAGGGATAAGTATATAAAGCATCATCTGTAGTGAAAAAAGGTAATCCTTTCTGAATACATCAAAATTCTTATTCGCCGCCTCGGCAGAAAGTTTTGGAAGCATTACTGTGGCAATTGACACAGCTATCACACCAAGGGGAAATTCAATCAAACGTTCAGAGAAATAAAGATAGGTAATAGTTCCGTCAGGCATAAAAGAGGCGTACTGTGTATTAACAAGGATATTAAAGTTGTATACAGCCAGGCCAAAGAGCTGGGGAGTCACAAGTATGATAAGGCCCTTTACTGCAGGATGCCTTAGGTTTCTTGACACACTGAACAAAAAATTATGCTTTAAAAGAAACGGGATATTTATTGCAAGCTGAATTACTCCACCAATTAAAACCCCCACCGCAAGTGCCTTTATCGGGGTGTCAAACACATTATACAGTGCCGCTATGCTTACTATTATTGCGACATTAAAAAGGACCGGGGAAAAAGCAGGGGCAAAAAAATGTTTGAGTGTATTGAGTATCCCCATTGAAAGTGCTGCGAGCGATATAAAGACAATATAGGGAAACATAATCCGGTTGAGTTCAACAGCAAGGTTAAAGGTTTTTTCATCAAAACCGTATGCAAAGAGTTTTACGATAAGAGGAGAAAAGATAATACCCAGCACGGACACAATACATATTACAAAAAAAAGTACCGTAAAAATTGAGTTTAATGCTTTTTTGGCTTCCTCATAACCTTCATTCAGATACTCGGTAAATATTGGGACGAAGGCTACAGTAATTGAGCCTTCAGCAAAAAGCCGTCTTAAAAGATTTGGGATCCTGAAGGCAACATAAAATGCGTCTGTCTGGTAAGATGCGCCAAAAAAGTATGCAACAACCACGTCCCTCAGGTAACCAATGAGCCTGCTGATAAAAGTTAATAGCCCGACCAGGCCCCAGTTTTTTGCAATCTTTTTATCTGTACTCATACATTTTCAGGGAGATAGTCAAACTCTACATCATCTGCTATTGAATCCAGAACATTCTTTGCTTCTTCAAGCAGATCATCTGTTGTAGCAATTCTTACTATATTTTCTTTAGGGTCTTCGGTGCGTACCCACATTAAGTGTGAATATGTGCCAAGAAGGGACTGCAAAAGGATATTTTGGCTTTTATGCCTGAGTTTTATATAAAATGATGGCATGATTTACTCTTTTAAGTTACCTAAATGACTATACATTTGCTAAAAATTTAAGTCTATTACAAAAAACTTAATATTTCCTTTAACTTACATTGACATTCTAACCTAATTTTTATATAGTTATCAAATGGCATAAAAGCTATATAAATTGGCATAAAGTGGTATAATTTGGTTAACTATGTTTAGAGGACGATATGATCACACCGTAACCAACACCGGAAGAGTCAGCATTCCTTCGAAATTTCGCGAGGTTTGCAGGGACAAATACGGTGAAGAAACATTTGTCATTACCAACTTTGACAAGTGCCTGGTTGCGTATCCATTAAAGGAGTGGAACGAAATCGAAAACAAGATTTCGGAACTCCCGCAGTTCCGTCAGGATGTATCAGCATTTATGCGCTACCTGATGGGCGGGGCGGTTGACTGTCCAATTGACAGCCAGGGAAGAGTTCTTATTACGCAGTCCCTGAGAACTCATGCAAATATACAAAAAGAAGTTGTAATGATAGGGATGTTAAAAAAAATAGAGATCTGGTCAAAAGAAACATGGGACAAGGAAGAGTCCATAAGTTCTTATGAACAGTTTAA
Source organism: Deltaproteobacteria bacterium (assembly GCA_029262335.1). Lineage (GTDB taxonomy): Bacteria > Desulfobacterota_D > UBA1144 > Nemesobacterales > JAJCZQ01 > JAJCZQ01. The sequence goes on along the minus strand of JAJCZQ010000003.1, from coordinate 40,990 downwards.
AAAGAGCAGGGAAATCTTAGCAGAACACGGATTATAAATGAATAAAGTTGCTCATGAAGTTGAGAATATTACACATAAGTCCGTTTTACTAAAGGAAGCGATTGAATATTTACGCCCTATAGAGGATGGGGTTTATATTGACGCCACTTTAGGTCTCGGCAGTCATACGAGGCACCTGCTTGAATCTACAAATCTCAACTCAAGGGTAATTGGATTTGATGTAGATGAAGAATCCATCAAAATAGCGAGGGACAGACTTTCCGGGTTCAGAGACAATATACATTTTATGAATAAGAATTTTTATGAAATTGACTGTATATCCTCGGAACTTAATCTGACTGAAGTAGATGGCATTATCGCCGATCTGGGCATGTCTTCCTTTCAGCTTGAGCACAGCAAAAGGGGTTTTAGTTTTATGAAAAATGAGCCCCTTGATATGAGGATGGATGCAAAACTGCAGTTTACAGCCTATGACCTTGTTAATGAAATGAGCGTTGAAGAACTAAGCAACCTTTTCAGGGACTATGGAGAAGAAAGCTTTTCCAGGAAAATTGCAAAATCAATAATTAAATCGAGAGAGCAAAAACCCCTTCAGACTTCAAAGGAACTTGCGGCACTTATTTCCAATTCAATACCCAGAAAATTTCATCCAAAGAGAATTCATCCTGCGACGAAAACTTTTCAGGCACTTAGAATTGCAGTAAACAATGAACTTGAAAATCTAAAAACATTTATTGAAAAAGCTGTAAAACTTTTAAAAGTCGGCGGCAGACTGGTAATTATATCTTTTCATTCACTTGAAGACCGGATAGTGAAAAATTATTTCAAAGACCTTCACTCAAGCTGCATTTGCCCGACCGACTTACCGGTTTGCAGGTGTGAAAAGGAAAGTACCGTAAAAATAATAACAAGATCTCCTATAAAACCCGGGGAAGAAGAAATTTTGGAAAATCCCCGAGCCAGGAGTTCAAAAATGAGGGTTGTGGAAAGAATCTGACGGATAGAGCAATGAATAAAAAAACTCCGGTTAAATCAATAATATTGTTGGTGATTATTTCAGTAATTTCGATCCTGTACGTGCGTATTAAAGTAGAGCATGTAAGAATAGGTTACGAAATTTCCAGAAACAACAAACTGGAAAAGTCCCTTATTCAGGAAAGACAGGATCTAAGAGCCAAATTCATGAAACTCAAATCCCCGGAGAGGTTAGAACTTATAGCTGACAAACTAGGGTTTAAATACCCGACTCAAAACGACATTTTTTATATTGAGAAAGCAACAATAGTCGGCCAGAAAAAATGAAACGGGTTAAAAAACAAAATAAACTTCACCTACAGTACAACAGAGATTCCACTAAACCCAAGTGGAGAATATATTTTGCGACCTTAATTGTTTTCCTTCTTTTTATATCAGTCAGTTACAAAGCACTTAGTCTTCAGGTACTGGACAGGGACAAATCCTTTAAGATAGCAAAAAGGCAGCACTCAAGTTCCCTAACACTTCTTCCAAAAAGAGGAAATATCCTCGATACAAAAGGCACATATCTGGCCACAAGTGTTGATACAACTTCTATCTATGTAAATCCCAGACTTATTAAAGACCCTAAGAAATTTGCCACAGTAGTTTCTGACAATACAAAGTTTGGTTACAAAGAGCTGCTGTCTGATGCAGTCTCAAACAAGTCTTTTATCTGGCTGGACAGGCTTGCCAATCCTGACACAGTAAAAAAATTAAAAGAAATGGACGTGGATGGCATCGGCTTTGTACAGGAACCCAAGAGAATTTACCCCAATGATTATCTTATAGGGCAGGTACTTGGATTTACCAACATCGATTCAAAAGGGATTGAGGGAATAGAGTACAATCTTGATGGTGTACTTGCCGGTAAACCTCAGAAAATAAATCTTAAAAGAGATGCCAGGGGTAAACAGATAATGTACAGCCCCGTTGATATAGAAGAAAAAACGAGGGGTTTTGATGTAGAACTCACAATAGATTCACAGGTCCAGCACATTGTAGAAAAAGAACTCCGTGACGGAGTCGAAAAGATGGGCGGAGATGCAGGCATGGCCCTTCTTATGGAACCAAATACCGGAGAAATTCTGGCAATGGCTTCTTACCCGTTTTTCAATCCAAACAGATTTAGTGAATTTCCAAATAAAACGAGGAGAAACCTTCCTGTATGGTATACATTTGAGCCGGGTTCGACCCTAAAGATATTCCTGGCTGCTGCAGCTATTGAAGAAAAGCTTGCAAATTCAAATACAAAATACGACTGTGAAAACGGCAAAAGAAAAGTTGGCCCAAAAGTCATAAAAGATACTCATCCGCACGGCATATTGACTGTTGCTGAAGTAATAGAAGTATCCAGTAATATATGTGCATCAAAAATGGGAGAGACATTAGGTAAAAAAAGTTTATATAAATATTTAACAGATTTCGGTTTTGGAGAAAAACTTGGAATTGACCTCCCGGGTGAACCCGGCGGATTATTGCAGAAAACAAAGAAATGGGGTCCTGTGGAACTAGCCACCATTTCATTTGGCCAGGGTATTTCCGTAACCGCTCTTCAGCTTGCTTCCGCTTTGTCATCAATAGCAAACGGCGGATACCTGATGAAACCATACATAGTAAAGAAAATTTCGACCCCTAATGGGGAAATAGTTACAAACAATAAACCGGAAATAATAAAGAGGGTCGTATCTTACGACACTGCAAAACAGGTTGCATCAATAATGGAAGGTGTTGTAGACAACGGTACCGGCAAGAATGCACAGATATCAGGTTACAGCGTTGCCGGAAAGACAGGTACCGCACAAATACCCAACCCCAACACCGGCGGATATTATAAAGAAAAGTATATGGCATCTTTTGTAGGATTCGCGCCCGTAGATGATCCTAAAATTACACTCATAGTGGTTGTTGAAAACCCAAGGAAAAGTATATACGGAGGTTCAGTATCGGCCCCTATATTCAAAGCAATCACTGAAAAAGTACTTTTTTATCTTAACACTCCTACAAGAAGCGGGTTTACAGGCACAAAACTAATGCCTAATTTTAAGGGCAAAAGTACAAGGGACATACTAAGATGGGCTGATGAAAACGGAGTCGAAGTAAAGTTTAACGGAAGCGGTTTTTCCGATACGCAGACTCCTATCGCCGGAGAGGAAATAAAAGAGGATACAATTTGTTCATTTGAACTTACACAGGACATATGAAACTCAGCGAAATAATTAATAATATTAATATCAGGAAAATGACCGGGAACCCCGACATAGAAATAAGAGGCATCACATCAAACTCAAACCATGCTGGAGAAGGATATTTATTCTGCGCCGTCAGGGGAGACAACACCGACGGGCATAACTATATAGAATCCGCTGTCTCAAATGGGGCAAACTCACTTTTGGTTGAAAATATTCCTGAAAATATTTCGAAAAATGTTACATGTATCGAAGTTGAGAATTCAATGCAGGCAACCCCGCTTGTTGCCGCAAACTACTACAGCAATCCCACCAGGAACATTAAACTGATTGGTATTACCGGGACCAACGGTAAAACCACAACATCCTATATACTTGACAGCATCTGGAAAAAAAACAGTCTGAATTCAGGAATTATAGGGACTATTGAAATTTCATATAATGGAGAGAAAAAAAGCTCTTCTATGACAACACCCGATTCAATTGAACTAACCAGGATTTTGAGTGAAATGAGTGAGAGTAATGTAGATACGGTAACTATGGAAGTATCGTCTCATGCTCTTGACCGAAACAGGGTTGACGGCTGTCATTTTGACGGAGCAATATTCACAAACCTGACTCAGGACCACCTGGATTATCACGGCAATCTTGAGAACTATTACAATTCTAAAAAAAAACTGTTCACAGAACTGCTAACTAAAAGTGAAAAAAAAGGAAAAGTTGCAGTTATAAACACAGATGATGAATTTGGTTCAAGACTTGCAGGTGAAATAGATTGCAAAACAGTTACATATTCACTTAAATCCGGCTTTGGAGATATATACCCATCTGAATATGAAATTTCTTCAGGTGGAATAAAGGCAGAGATTGTCACCCCTGGCGGGAAGATTAATATAAATTCAAACCTCATTGGTGAACATAATCTTTACAACATGTTATCAGCAATTGGGATTGCACTTGAACTAAACACTCCAATTGAGATAATACAGGAAGCACTTTCCGGGCTTATAAATGTGCCGGGAAGGCTTGAAAGAGTCGAAAATGATCACGGCATAGATGTCCTGGTTGATTATGCACATACACCTGATGCACTTGAGAATGTATTAAAAGCATTAACTCCTATTAAAAAAGGAAGGATTATTACATTGTTTGGATGCGGCGGTGACAGGGACAGGGGCAAGAGGCCTAAAATGGCTATTATTGCAGAAAGATTTTCTGATTTTGTAATAATTACTTCTGACAATCCCAGGACCGAAGACCCGGAAACAATTTTAGATGAAATTGAAGAAGGACTTACCGGCAACAATATTGATGTTGCAAAATATATAAAAATATCTGACCGGAAAGAGGCTATTGAGTTGGCACTAAAAAATGCTGACTCCGGTGACATCGTACTTCTGGCAGGAAAAGGGCATGAAGATTATCAAATTATTGGTAAAGATAAAATAGATTTTGATGACAGGATAGAAGCAAAAAACTATTTGAGTAATAAAAGAAAGTTACAATGATTAATACAGAATTTATCTTAAAATCTACTGGCGGTCACCTCATATCCGGAAGCAGCGACACGGAGTTCCAGGGTATATCCATAGACAGCCGAAGGGTTAAGAAAGATGATCTGTTTATTGCTATTAAAGGCGAAAACCACGATGGCCATGAATTTATAAATGAAGCCTTTGACAATGGTGCCGCCGGAGCAGTTATTGATAAAACCACAAATAATTCAGAAGACTTTAATAATAAAAATATTATTAAGGTAAGTTCTACAACTGTTGCACTCGGCAAAATCGCAAATGCATGGAGAAAAAGTTTTCCTAAGCTAAAAGTAATCTGCATTACGGGCTCAAACGGCAAAACAACCACCAAGGAAATGACATACAACCTCCTTTCAGTCAGGAACAAAACCCTTAAAAATACAGGCAATCTTAACAACCAGATTGGACTTCCGCTAACCCTTTTAAAGCTGGATAAGCAGCACAAACTCTGTGTGTCTGAAATCGGGATGAATGATTTTGGCGAGATCGATTACCTAAAAGGGATAGCCGAGCCGGACATTGGTGCAATTACAAATATCGGAAGGGCCCATCTCGAAAAACTTATTACAGTAGAAGGCGTGGCAAAAGCCAAGGGTGAGCTGGTTAAGGATTTTGGCCGGGAAAATACATTTATAGTTAACATGGATGATAAGCATCTTGCAGCACTAGCCGGCAGTATTAATTGCAAACAGCTCAGCTACAGCCTTAATAACACCGATGCTGATATTCATGCAGAAAATATAAACAGTGATGAACTGGAATCAATTAAGTTTGATCTTGTGATTAAGGGTAAATCGATACCAATCATTTTAAAAGGGATTGGAAAACATAATGTGATGAATGCACTTTGTGCATCAGGCATTGCTTATTCACTAGATTATACCCTGGAGGAGATAAAAGCCGGTTTTGAAAACTACAAACCCGTAAATATGCGGCTGGAGGTAATTGAAACACCGCAGGGATTTAAGATTATTAATGATTCATATAATGCCAACCCTGACTCAATGTCCAGCGCACTTAAAGAGCTGTCATCCCTTAAAGATAACAATAAGACAATTGCCGTCCTTGGGGATATGCTCGAACTTGGCGAAAACAGTTCACTGGAGCATAAAAATATTGGCGAGTATATAAAGAACCTGGAAATTGATATGGTGATTACATATGGCGAGCTTTCAAAGAATATAAATAAAAGCCTGAACAGCAACATAAAAAATCTGCATGTTGAAACTCATGAGGAGGCCGCAAAGCTTTTGATAGAAAGTGCGGGTACAAATGACATAGTACTGCTCAAGGGTTCAAGGGGCATGCAAATGGAGAATACTATTAAGTTTTTATACTAAGTTATGCTTTATTTTTTATTTTATCTAAAAGACGAGTTTATTTTATTTAATGTATTCAAGTACATTACATTCCGCTCCTTTGGCGCCGGGGTAACGGCATTTCTAATATGCCTTTTTCTGGGGGAAAGGTTTATCAATTTTCTAAAGGACAAACAGTTCAGGGAAAATATCAGATCTGACGGCCCGGCAAGTCATATTGCAAAGGAAGGCACCCCCACAATGGGCGGTACATTTATAGTTCTGGCAATAATATTTTCTACAGTACTATGGGTTAACCTCAGCAATACAACAATAATAATAGCGATGTTTTTTATGATTAGTTATGCCATCATCGGGTTTACGGACGACTGGCTAAAACTCAGTAAAGGCAGTGGGATGAGGGCAAAGGTGAAATTTCTGCTTCAGATAGTTGTGGGCGCGTTTTTTATAATCCTGCTTATGATCGACCAGAAAAGCGGGTTTACTATGTCACTAAGGCTCGATGAATCGCAGCTATATTCATTTTCAACAGTGGTATTTCCCGTATTTAAGAAAGCAATTATAAACCTTGGGCTTCTTTATCTGCCGTTTGCACTGCTTGTTGTGGTCGGATCATCAAATGCCGTAAACCTTACAGACGGACTGGACGGTCTTGCGATAGGGGCAATTGCAGTTGCCGCTTCGACTTATATTATTTTTGCATACCTATCCGGGAACACTGAATTTTCAAGTTATCTACAGATACCTTATATTCCCTCCGGCGGGGAGCTGGCCGTTTTCCTCTCTGCAATTGGGGGTGCATGCCTGGGATTTCTTTGGTACAATTCCCATCCCGCACAAATTTTCATGGGGGATGTTGGCTCACTCTCGCTTGGTGCAGCCATTGGTTTTTCTGCCCTTATAATCAAACAGGAACTTCTTTTAATTATAGTAGGCGGGCTTTTTCTTATGGAAGCACTATCCGTAATCCTACAGGTATGTTCGTATAAAATGACCGGCAAAAGAATTTTCAGGATGGCCCCGCTACACCATCATTTTGAACTTAAGGGATGGTCGGAGTCAAAAGTAGTTGTAAGGTTTTGGATCATATCAATAGTACTGTCGATAATAGCTCTATCGACCCTTAAACTGAGATAACAATGGAAATTGAAAATAAAAACTATCTGGTTGTCGGACTTGGCAAAACAGGAATAGAAACCATTAAGTTCCTGGGGCAGCGGGGATTCAACGTCCGCGGAACAGACAGTTCCCCAAAAAGTAAATTTAATAATATAGAAATAGACAGCATATCTGCCTTGGGAATTGAGATAGAGTTTGGTTCCCATTCGCAAAGTTATCTTGAGTGGGCCGACATCCTGGTTATAAGTCCGGGAGTAAGCGTAAATACACCTTACCTTCTCAGGGCAAAAGAACTTGAAAAGAAAATAGTTAGTGAAATAGAGTTTGCTACTACATTCATTAATACTCCAATTATAGCAATTACAGGGTCAAACGGAAAAACAACTACCACAACCCTTATATCGGAAATACTTACAAATAGCGGATTTAACATATTTACAGGCGGCAATATTGGAACTCCCCTGATTACAGCTTTGGAAAAAGCAGATGAATACAACTTTATAGTGCTGGAGACCAGCAGTTTCCAGCTGCAGGCAACTGAAAAATTCAGGCCCTATATATCAATATTTCTGAACATTACTCCAAATCATCTTGACCACCATATTGATTTTGATGAATATTTTCAATCCAAAACCAATATTTTTAAAAACCAGACAAAAAGTGACTGGGCCATAATTAATTCAGGTGATGAAAAGATAAAAGAATATTCGGAAAATATTAGTTCCAAAATAGTAAGTTTCGGCATAGCCACCGAACATGAGGACATAAAGCTTAAGGGTAATACTGTTGAGTTCAGAGATGAAGAATATGATTTGAGCTCAATTAAATTAATAGGCGGCCACAACCTGGATAATGCAATGTGTGCAATAGCTGCTACGGTAATAGCGGGCTGCAGGAAAGAAGTTATAGAAAAGACTATACTTGATTTCACCCCCCTTCCCCACAGAATTGAGTTCATTGGGAAACATCGCGGGGTTAATGTTTACAATGATTCCAAGTCCACAAGCCCTGGAGCCACAATTAAGGCCCTCGACAGTATTTCACCGCCAATAATCTTACTTGCCGGCGGGAAAGACAAAGGCACTGACTACAAAATCCTTACCGCGCCGTTACATAATAAAGTAAAACATCTTGTCTTGTTTGGTGAAGCAAAAAAAATAATGAATCAGCAGCTTGGAACATCAGTGGATACAACTATGGCAGACAGCCTCGAAGAAGCTGTAGAAAAAGCTTTTTCAAATTCAGATGAAGATGATTCAATCCTTTTATCACCTGCATGTTCAAGCTTCGATATGTTTTCATCTTACGAAGAAAGAGGGGAGGTGTTTAAAAAAATTGTTCAAAATTTTTAACTCCCGTGAAAACAGCCCCGATTTTCTTTTACTTACCGCAGTAATACTTATTTCATGCTTCGGACTGCTGATGGTTTACAGTACAAGCTCCGTTTATGCTATGGAAAAATACGGCGACCCCTCAAGGTTTCTAAAACTACACATGGTGTATCTAATGATTGGTATCAGCTCCATGATACTTTTTATGAATATTGATTACAGGATTCTAAGAAAATTTGTTTACCCGGCATACATAATCTGCCTTATACTGCTGATAATAGTGCTGATTCCCGGCATAGGAAAGAAGGTAAGCGGTGCATACAGGTGGCTTACATTCGGGCCTGTTACTTTTCAGCCGTCCGAAATTGCCAAGTTTGTAGTTCTCCTTTACCTCGCGCATTCACTTGATAAAAAAAGAGATAAAATAGAAAGTTTTTCAGTTGGGTTTCTTTCCCACCTTCTTGTATCAGGACTATTAATTGGCCTGATTTTTATTGAACCGGATTTTGGTACTTCAGCAATTCTGCTTATAATGCTCATTTTTATGATGTTTATTGGCAATGTAAGAATCAGGTACATTTTGCCTCTGGTACTATTTACCGGGGCTTTTGCCGCTGTGGCGATTGCCACAAGGGGATACAGAATGGACAGGTTTCTTTCCTTTCTTGACCCCTGGAAAGACCCCCTTGGGTCCGGATACCAGGCCGTCCAGTCATTTATTGCTTTTGGTGTAGGCGGTATTTACGGTATGGGACTTGGAGACAGTACACAAAAGCTGTTTTTTCTCCCCCAGGCACATACAGACTTTATTTTTTCAATTATTGGGGAAGAACTTGGTTTTATAGGCGTTGCACTTGTAATAGCACTCTTTTTATTCATTTTATACAGGAGTATCAGAATCGGGGTAAAAGCCCCTGATCTTTTTGGCTGCTACCTAGTTTGCGGATTCACCCTATTAATTGCAGTGCAGGCAGTCTTGAACATGGCCGTATCAGTGGGGCTATTCCCTACAAAGGGGCTGACACTGCCGTTTATAAGTTATGGCGGAAGCTCTCTGGTATGCTGTCTTACAGCAATGGGCATAGTACTAAGCGTTTCAAAAGCAGAGGTAAAATGAAGATTGTAATTGCCGGAGGAGGCACGGGTGGACATATATTCCCTGCCATCTCAATAGCACAAGAGTTTATGAGGCGGTCCGATGACAATGAAATACTGTTCGTGGGTACAAATCACGGAATGGAAAAAGACCTGGTCCCCGCTCTGGGTTTTAACTTAAAGTTAATTAATTCAAGAGGGATTATCGGAAAAGGTTTAATGTATAAAATAAAGTCAATGATATCAGCGCTGAGCGGCATCTTTGCTTCAATCAGAATTCTTAGGAGCTTTAAACCCGATATTGTACTGGGTGTTGGAGGATATGTCTCCGGCCCAACAGTGCTTTCGGCTTATCTTAATTTTATTCCAACAGCTATTTGTGAGCAAAACACCGTACCCGGAGTTACGAACAGGATCCTTTCAAAAGTTACAAAAAAAATATTTGTAACTTTCAGGGACAGTATCAACTATTTTCCTGAAAGCAAAGTAGTAATTACCGGAAACCCTCTTAGAAGCGGTTTGCTGGAAAAAGCCTTAATCCGTGATGAAAGCAGTAAGGGGTTTAATATATTTATTATGGGTGGGAGCCAGGGTGCGGCAAACCTGAATACAGTTATTCCCGGTGCACTTGGGAACTCGGAAATTAAAAACCTTAAGGTTGTACATCAAACAGGTAAGAACGACGTGGAATCCGTCAAAAAGAGCTATAAAAAACGCGGAATTGACGCAGATGTACATACCTTTATCAATGATATTGCCGAATATTACAGAAAATCTGACCTTATAATATCCAGGTCCGGTGCAGGTGCTATCTCCGAGATTACAGCTTTTGGAAAAGCGTCCATCCTCGTACCCTACCCCTATGCGGCACACAACCACCAGTCTCTTAATGCCAGGTTTATGGAAAATGCGGGCGCTTCCGTTGTAATTGAAGAAGAAGTTTTAACAGAAGATTACTTATTGAAAAAAATTGATGAAATATTAATAGAAAACAGGCTTACTTTAATGTCTGAAGCTTCAAAAAAACTTGCAAAACCAGATGCAGCAAAGGAAATTGTGGAGCAGTTATACTCCCTTGTAGGTAAATAATAATGTACGGAAAAATAAGAAGAATTCACTTTGTGGGAATTGGCGGAATCGGCATGAGTGGTATCGCCGAAGTCCTTGTAAATATGGGATATGAGATCTCAGGCTCTGATATCAATGATTCCATTGCCACAAGAAGACTCCAGAAACTCGGAATAAAGATATATCTGGGCCACAATGCTTCAAATATTAATGATACTGATGTTGTAGTCATTTCATCTGCTATTGGTAAAACCAACCCGGAACTTGTAAAAGCCCATGAAGAGAATATCCCTGTAATTGCAAGGGCAGAAATGCTTGCTGAACTAATGAGGCTGAAATACGGCATAGCAATAATGGGAAGCCACGGAAAGACAACTACTACATCAATTGTATCTGCTGTTCTTCGGGCAGGACATCTTGACCCTACAATAGTTGTGGGCGGAAGAGTCAGGTCTCTTGGTACAAATGCTCATCTTGGCAAGGGTGATTTTATGGTAGTTGAAGCAGATGAGAGTGACGGGTCTTTCCAGATGCTTTCTCCTGTTATTTCGGTACTTACCAACATTGATGAAGAACACCTCGACCATTACGGTTCTATGGAAAACCTTATTAATTCGTTCCGTAGTTTTATAGATAAAATCCCGTTTTACGGGCTTGCCGTCCTTTGCATTGATTGCCCAAAAGTAAAAGAGATAGCAAATCATTACGAAAAGCGGGCCCTTACATATGGTTTTACGGATGAAGCAGACCTTTATTTTGACAACTTTGTAGCCGAGGGATTTAAAACAACTTTCGAGGTTAGATACAAAAACAAAAACCTCGGTTTGGTAGAACTTGGGATACCGGGCAAACACAACGCACTAAATGCTCTGGCAGCAATTGGTGTGGGGTTAGAGCTTGGAATAAGTTTTGATGACATTAAAACCGGATTAAGTGAATTCAACGGTATAGAAAGAAGGCTTCAGCTAAAAGGCGAAGTAAACGACATACTGATAATTGATGATTATGGCCACCACCCTGTAGAAATAAAAACCACACTCAGATCAATTGAAGAAGCTTTTCAGAAAAAACCCGTTGTTATATTCCAGCCTCACAGATATACGAGAACACAGATGCTGTTTAATGATTTTGTTACCGTGCTCAGTGACATAGCAAAACTTTACGTACTTGACATATACCCAGCAGGAGAAAAACCAATTGAGGGAATAAATTCCGAGCTGTTAGTAGAGGAAATAAACCGTTCAGGGTCAAACAGCGCTTATTATATAAGTGACATTGATAAACTTTTTCAACATATAAAAAAGAACGTTAATTCAGGGGACATAATCCTTACCTCAGGTGCGGGAAATGTCTGGAAACACGGAGAAGAGTTATTAAAAGAACTTCAATGAGTGAGCTTTTAACCAAATTAAGCAGCAATGACTGTGAAATTGAAAAGCAATTTCCAATGAACAGGTATATAACTCTGAAAGTTGGTGGAAATGCTGAAGCCGTAGTGTACCCCAGAAGTATAATCGAATTCACAAATATTCTAAATAACGTTTATGAGTCAGGTGTTAATTTCCTTATCCTGGGCGCCGGTTCAAACACCATAATTCAGGATGCCGGATTTAATGGTGTGATAATAAGCACAAAAAAACTGCGGAATTTCACAATATCCGGCAACTTTGTACATGCCGAGTGCGGAGCAATGCTATCAACCATTATGAAAAATACCGTGAAGGAAAACCTCAAAGGGTTTGAGTTTGCAGCCGGAATACCAGGTACTGTCGGCGGCGGAATATTTATGAACGCAGGCGCAAACAAAGGCGAAATCAAGGATGTGGTTGAAGAAGTAACAATCTGGCATGGCGGCAAAGTCCGGAAACTTCACCGTAATGAACTAAGCTTTGAATACAGAAAATGCCACCTTCCCGAGGGATCAATTATTACAAATGCTACTTTCAGTCTCAAAGTTGGCAATAAAGAGCAAAGTGAGAAAAACATAAAAGAATATCTCGAGTACAGAAACATCACACAGCCTGTTAACCTGGCAAATACAGGTTCAATATTTAAAAACCCTGAAAATATAGCGGCTGGCAGGCTCCTTGAAGAGCTTGGACTAAAAGGTTCGGAGATAGGCGGTGCACGTTTTTCCGAGCTTCATGCAAATTTTATAGTAAACGGCGGCAATGCACACGCATCGGATGTAATTGAATTAATAAAAAAAGCACAAAAAATGGCCCTCGAACAAAGAGGAATAACTCTTGAGACCGAGGTCAAAATTATAGAGCAATCATGAAGGAAAAAAATAATCATAAAGCCTTTCGGGCATTGATAATTCTCGGTATAATAGTTGTATCAATTTCTTTTTGCATATACTTGTTTAGTTCTGCATCATTTCTCGTAGACGAGATAGTAATAAAGGGCACAAACAGAATTACCAATGCTGAAATTATAAAGAGATCCGGAATTAGGGCAGGGATGAGTACAGTTTTCTTCCATGAAAATAGTGCAAAGGATTCACTCTTAAAAAATCCCTGGATCAAAGAAGTAACAATAGTTAAGGAATACCCAAGCAAAGTAGTAATTAGCATTGATGAATATGAACCGTTCTGTATCGCTGCATTTGAAGAAGGAATTTATCTGTATTTGAGTGAAACCGGCAAGAAATTGGGAGAAATAAACCACAGAGAAGGCCTTGATTACCCTGTAATCACAATGGATGGAAGGCATGATGAGTCACTTATCGGCGAAGCAATTCAATTATTAAAACTTTCTAAAACAAGCAGTATTTTATCCTGGGAAGAAATCTCGGAAGTTAAAATTTCGAACAGATTTGGAATAAGGCTTCTTACAAATGATCAAAGGTATATAGATTTTGGAACCGGAAACCTGATAAGCAAATGGTATAAAGTCGAAAAAATTATCGGCCGTTCCAGGGAAATAAACCTGACGGAAGAGTATATAAACATAAGTTCAGAAAATATGGGGATTGTAGATTTTAAAATATAATTATGTCTGATAATCAAAATGTATTTGTAGGCCTTGACCTCGGAACAACAAAAATCTGTGCTATTGTTGGAGAATTTAACAACAACGAGCTTGAGATTGTTGGCGTTGGCATACACCCTTCTCATGGTTTAAAAAGGGGTGTTGTTGTAAATATCGATGAAACAGTTGATTCGATCAAAGTAGCTGTTGAAGAAGCAGAGAGAATGGCAGGCTGCGAGATTCAGAGTGTCCACGTAGGAATTGCCGGCGGACATATAAAAGGCATTACCGGGCACGGGATGATAACCCTTAGAAACAGGGAAGTTACAAAAAGGGACATTGAAAGAGTCATTGAATCGGCAAATGCACTGATGATTCCGGCGGACAGGGAAATAATCCATGTAATACCCCAGGAATATACAGTAGATGGTGAAACCGGTATTAAAGACCCTGTAGGTATATGCGGAATTAAACTTGAAACCAATGTTCATATAGTGACCGGCCAGGTGACTGCCGCACAAAACCTTATAAAATGTATACATCTTGCAGGAATGGACGTATCTGATGTTGTACTTGAGCAGATTGCTTCCAGCAAGGCGGTACTTACTCATGATGAAAAAGAAATAGGCGTAGTAATAATTGATTGTGGTGGCGGGACCACAGATATAGCAATCTTTTCCGGCAGCAGCATAAGGTATACAGAAAACCTCACACTTGGCGGCGACCACCTTGATAAGGATATAGCCCTCGGGCTGTCCGTATCTCTTTCGGAAGCCAGAAAACTCAAGGAAAGATACGGCGTTGCTTTATCCGAGCTTGTATCGAGTGAAGAAACAATTCAGATAGACAGCGTTGGGGGAAGAAGGCAGAGGCAAATTTCAAGAAAAGAGCTTTCAATGATCATTGAACCACGGATGGAAGAAATTTTCAGCCTTGTAAAAAGAGAAATAATCAAATCAGGCCATCAGAACTTACTTCCTGCAGGTGCCGTTATTACGGGCGGCTCTGTCATAATGGAAGGAAGTGTTGATCTTGTGGAAAGGATCCTCGGGATGCCGGTAAGGCTTGGAATTCCAATGGAAGTTGGCGGTCTTAAGGACATTATTGCCAATCCTATCTACTCAACGGGTGTCGGACTGGTGCAGTATGGTGCATCAAATCCTGATAACAGTGTCAGGAAAATAAGAATAAGAGATGAAAATATATTTAAAAAAGTTTTTGATTCAATGAAAAACTGGTTTCAAGAGTTTTTTTAAGTTAAAATGTTTTTATCCAGGAGGAGTATAAAATATGGCAAACTTTGAAATTGAATTTCCTTCAGTTGAAAATAAGGCCAAGATCAAGGTTATCGGTACAGGCGGTGCAGGCGGAAACGCTATCAATGCAATGATCGACAAAGGGTTAAACGGAGTCGAATTCATAGCAGCCAATACCGATTCACAGGATCTAAAGAAATCTGCAGCACCTACCAAGATCCAGCTTGGTGGGAGAGTTACAAAAGGATTAGGTTCAGGAGGCGACCCTTCCGTTGGAAGAGAAGCTGCACTTGAAGATCAATCCAAGATTGCAGAAGCACTTGAAGGTTCAGACATGGTCTTTGTAACCGCGGGCATGGGAGGAGGGACCGGCACAGGTTCATCCCCGATTATAGCACAGACATCCCGTGAAATTGGCGCACTTACAGTGGGCGTAGTAACAAAACCTTTTGGTTTTGAAGGACCCAAAAGGAACAAGCAGGCTCTTGAAGGTATAAGGGAGCTTGAGAAGCAGGTCGATACCCTGATTGTCGTACCAAACGACAGGCTTGCTGCAGTTCACAAAATCAGCATCCTTGATGCTTTCCAAAAGGCCGATGAAGTATTGTATCAGGCCGTAAGGGGCATCTCGGATATTATCACAGGCACTGGTTATATTAACGTCGATTTTGCCGATGTTAAAAATATAATGAGTGAAAATGGCGGTAAGGCCCTTATGGGTGCCGGTTTTGCTCAGGGATCAACAAGGGGTATAGAAGCAGCAGAGATGGCAATTACCAGCCCACTGCTTGAAGATATCTCTATTGATGGTGCAAAAGGCATATTACTTAACGTAACTGCCTCACCTGATTTTGGCATTGAAGAGTTAAATGATGCCTGCAACTATATCAGGGAAAGGGCACATGACGATGTAAACCTCATATTTGGACTGGTCTTTGATCAGAACACCCAGGATACTGTAAGAATTACGGTTATTGCTACAGGTATCGACAGTGGTATGCAGGAAAGAGTTGAAAACATTGTCACAACTGTCCCATCTGATCTTGATGAAGAAGATGAGTTTGAAATTCCGGCATTTATAAGAAGACGCGGAGTTAAGTAAAACTCAGCATTATTTACCGGACAGTTTTTTATAAGTTTGAAAATTAAAATTATTGAATAATTTTTTAGTTCTGAGGGAGAGCTATTCTTGGAGAGTCGATATACAGGCCTTCAAGGTCATAGAACTCCCTTAATGGACTGTACAGAATATGTATTACAACGTTTGCCGCATCAATTAAAATCCAGTTCATTTTCTGTGTCCCCTCTATACCAAGTATCTGCACCTTTTCCTTTTTGAGGACATCCTCTATATTGTCAGCAATTGTTTTTACCCCTCTGTCAGAATTTGCACCGCATATTACAAAATAGTCCGTAACATCACTTTGCTCTGAGACATCAATTATTACCGGCTCTTCTGCTTTTTTATCCATTGCCGCTTCTGCTATCATTAAGGCTTTATCTATTGCTTCGATCTTATTCTCCCAAATACAGCTTATTTTTTAGAATATACTTATTTACGCTATCCGGTACAAAATATTTAATTGAGTTACCGTTTTTTACAGAATTTCTTAATGTTGTTGAAGAAATTCTTATTCCACTGATCTTAAAAAATATCAGTTTATTACCACTGGTATGTTTATAAACAGTTTTACCTTCCTTATTTTCCAAGAAAGTAAACTCTTTTGCCAGGCCGCGGGGAATTATATCCCTTATATTTTTAAAATTAAAGCCCGGCCTGCTTATTACAGCAAAATCTGCATAGTTAAAAAGCTCTCTGCAGTCCTTCCATGTATCAATCTTTGCAAGGTTCTCAGTACCGAGAATAAAAAACAGCCTGTAATTCTTAAACTTGTTCTTAAAATGTTTTAATGTGTCAATTGTATATGAAGGGCCGGGACGTTTCATTTCAACATCGGATACCTCAAATTCCCCTGTATCACTGGTTGCTAATTCAAGCATTTTGAGCCTGTACCTGGCATCTACAATATTTTTTTTATTTTTAATTGGATGAATAGAGGACGGAATAAAAACAACTTTATCAAGATCCAGAATTTCCCTGACCTCATCAGCAGCTCTTAGATGTCCGATATGCAGGGGGTTAAAACTGCCCCCAAATAATCCCACCTTTAATTTAGCACCCATAGCTATTTGTTATTAATATATCCTTCAACCATAAATTCCTGGCCTATTTTTTTTATATTTATATTGTTTACAGGTATAGCTTTAGACATTTTATCAATGCCCAGACCGGCAATCATATTTATTCCGTCACCGCCAACAATTTTTGGGGAATAAAAAATATTAAGCTCATCAACAAGCCCTTCACTGATAGCAGATGATGCAACTTTACTTCCTCCTTCGAGAAGAACACTTGTGATATCCATCTTAACAAGTTTTTTAAAAAAAGGCTTAATCCTTATATGCCCGTTCTTGTCCGTGGCCGTTGGAAGTACTATTGCCCCTGCATTTTCAAGTTTGTTTACCTTCACCTGTTTGACCTCTTTACTACAGGCTATTATTGCCTTCTCATGAATCTTAATAATATTGGAACCTGCCGGTGTTCTTAATTTACTATCTAGTACAAGGGGGACCGGCTGGGAAATATTCTTTTTATTAATTCTCACATTAAGACTCGGGTTATCACTTAATACTGTATTAATGCCAACCAGTACCGAGTCCAGTTTATTCCTTAATTCATGGGCATATTTCCTCTGGGTCTCACTTCCAATCCATTTTGAATCCCCTGATTTAGTGGCAATATTGCCGTCAAGTGTTACAGCCATCTTTAAAACAACATATGGAAACCCTGTCGTAATATGTTTGATAAATACTTTGTTTAGTTTCTTTGATTTTTCTTCAAGCAATCCGCTTTCAACTTTTATCCCGGCTTTTTTTAGCTTCTTTATTCCAAGCCCGCTTACCCTTGGGTTTGGGTCAGTCATTCCTACGAAAACCCTGGATATTTTTTCACGAATGACAGCATCCGTGCATGGAGGGGTCCTCTTACCTGTATGGCAGCATGGTTCGAGATTTACAAAAAGGTCAGACCCTGCAATTTTATTTCCTCTTTTAACCGCATCTTCAAATGCTTCAATCTCGGCATGAGGAAGCCCCGCCTTTTTATGAAACCCCATACCGATTATCCTGCCGTTTTTGACCAGGACAGCACCAACAAGCGGGTTTGGGCTTGTCATCCCCTCACCTTTTTTGGCAAGTTTTAATGCAAGCTCCATAAATTTTATTTTTGAGTTTTGATCCATACTGTTTTTTTAATAGTTTGAGTATGCAAATCTGAAAGTAAGCCGGTTTTGATTAATGAACAGTCGAATCACCCTCTGCAAAGAGTGCTTCAACAAACTCTTCTGCATTAAACTCCCTCAGGTCTTCGAGTGCTTCGCCTATTCCAATATATTTTACCGGGATATTTAGTTCATCTGCTATTGCAATAATAACGCCGCCTTTTGCAGTACCATCCAGTTTAGTAAGGACTATACCACTTATATCTATAGCTTCGTTAAAAGACTTTGCCTGCTGTACTGCGTTCTGCCCTGTAGTAGCATCAAGCACTATCAGTACTTCATGTGGGGAATCACTGATTTCTCTTCCAAGTATACGTTTAATTTTCTTAAGCTCGTCCATGAGGTTGGTTTTTGTATGAAGTCTTCCGGCAGTATCAACAATTAAGAGGTCTATACCCCTTGCCTGCGATGCCTGAACAGCATCAAAAGCTACAGCAGACGGGTCTGCACCTGGACTGCCCTTTATAAAATCGCTTCCTACCCTTTGTGACCATACCTCAAGCTGTTCAATTGCTGCGGCCCTGAAGGTATCAGCTGCAGCAACCATTACTTTGTTGCCATCTTTAATAAACTTGTTGGCAAGTTTGCCAATTGTGGTTGTTTTACCCACACCGTTTACACCTGCAACCATCATCACCGTTGGTTTTGCCTTAAATTCCGAAATGCCGCCTTCAGCATTTTTTAATATTTTCAGTATTTCTTCTTTTAAAGCATCCTTAATCTCAGAGGGGTCATTGAGGTTACTGCCTGAAATAACTTCCCTGAGTTTCATTGTTGTATTAACACCTATATCGGATGAAATTAAAGATTCTTCAAACTCATCCCAGGTCTCCTGGTCAATCTCACTCCTCGAGAATATGCCGTCAAGTTTGCCAAACAGTCCGGTCTGGGTTTTAGAGAGCCCTTTTCTTAATCTTGAAATTACTGTTTCAGGTTCAGCGGGAGCAGGTGCGGGTTCTTCAACAACTTCCTCAACTACTTGTTCGGGTTCCGGAGGAATCTCGGCAATTGGTTCTTCAGTTAGTATTTCTTCTGTTACAACTGTTTCCCGGACCACGGGCCCGGATGATTTAAATGCATCCTGAATATCATCGGCCTCAACCGGCGGTGGAGGTACTTCAGTCTTTATTTCTTCGAGGTCTGTTGCACTGATCTGTTTATCTGGTTCAGTTTCTACAGTTTCGGCATCTTTGCCGGATAAGATTTTCGAGATAAAAAGAGTTAATAAATACAGTATTAATGCCAATACAAAAACTACAAATATATCTGCATATACCGCGGGATAACTGTTGATTGTGTTTAATAAGCTGTTCATGAGATGATTAATATACTTTTTGAAGGGATGTTTTCAATAACATTCCAGACAGATTGTTTATAAATCAGACTGCCATATCTTTTTGCCAATAAAAAATGGCCCAAGGCTTTCAAGATGGAGCGAAGTCTGCCTTGTTTTGCGCATCGTCTGTATTACCGCTGACAAAGGATAAAGCTCTTTGCCAAGGATCCCTATTACAAAATCATTGTCGTTTTTATCAAGGCCGTGGCATGCAAGTCTTATATCAGTGGCAAACCCGGATTTTCCAAATTTAAATCCTATCTTGCCATGCTCACCAAGAATAGACCTTTGTTCATCAGGGGAGAGAGTTTCAAACTCCTTTGACCTCCTGAGAGGATACCAGATTACCCATTTTAGAAGATCGTCCAGTATTTTTTTTCTTGGCCCGTGTATTAATGTCTGATCAAGGTCACTTTCATAGCCAAAGGAATAAGTACGGCCAAACATTGTTAGCTCATCTTTCTGCCTGTATTTATCAAATGGGGTGTTAACAAGGAAACTTCTAAGCTCTGTTACGAAGTAGTCAGGGTCTTGCGACATAACGACAAGGCCGAAACCATTAGGGTCATTAATATCCGCATACAATGCACCATCAAGCCCGAAATTTCTTAAAGAGGTTATCAGCTCACTTTCATCAGAACTGCCCCTGAATGCCAAAAACTGGAAAAACAGCCTGTTATCACTAGAAAGGACTGTGCCGTCTTTTGCCCTTCCCTTCTCTGATATATCTATAAAATCATCATTTTCTTTATTCATATTTTTAACCCAGCAATAATATAACCAAAATAAAAAAGAGGTAACTAATTAAATTAGCCACCTCTTCAATTTTTATTGTTTTTATTTATAAATCTGATCAGGCAAGGTCAAAGCGGTCAAGATTCATAACCTTGTTCCACGCGGCTGCAAAGTCATTTACAAAAAGTTTTTCAGAATCTTCGCATCCGTAAACTTCTGCAATTGCCCGTAGTTCCGAATTTGATCCGAATATAAGGTCAACCCTGCTGCCTGTCCATTTTACTTCTCCGGTTTTACGGTCACGTCCTTCAAACTCTTCTTCTGCCTCGGAAGTTGCCTCCCACTTTATGTTTAAATCAAGCAGGTTAACAAAAAAATCATTTGTAAGAGATTCGGGACGATTTGTAAAAAGACCGTTCTTGGAATTACCGTAGTTTGTACCCAGCACACGCATTCCGCCGATAAGAACCGTCATCTCGGGAGCGGTAAGTGTCATTAGCTGGGCCCTGTCTACGAGCATTTCTTCTCCGGAAACTGCGTACTGTTTTTTCTGATAGTTACGGAACCCGTCTGCAGCAGGCTCCAGGATTGAAAAGGACTCAACATCAGTTTGTTCCTGTGATGCATCACCCCGTCCCGGTGTAAATGGGACCGAGAGATCATGGCCGGCATCAGCTGCGGCTTTTTCAACACCTGCACAACCTCCGAGAACTATAAGATCTGCGAGTGATACCGCACTGGAACCGTCGTTAAAATCTTTTTGTATTCCTTCAAGTGTCTCAAGCACTTTATTTAGGCCCTCCGGGTTATTAACCTGCCAGTCTTTTTGAGGTGCCAGGCGAATACGTGCACCATTAGCGCCGCCCCGCATATCAGACCCCCGGAAAGTTGATGCTGATGCCCATGCTGTCGATACAAGCTCGGATACTGTTAGTCCCGAGGAAAGGACCTTGTTTTTTAATTTTACTATGTCATTGTCATTGATAGTTTCGCCTGTGGGGGCCGGTACCGGGTCCTGCCAGATCAGATCCTCGGCCGGAACTTCCGGGCCAAGGTACCTCGCACGGGGTCCCATATCACGGTGTGTTAATTTAAACCATGCCCTTGCAAATGCATCTGCAAATTCGTCGGGGTTCTCGTGAAAACGCCTTGAGATCTTTTCGTAATCAGGGTCCATCTTCATTGCCATATCAGCAGTTGTCATCATTAGTGCCTGCGTTCCGGATGAGTCATGCGCTGCCGGGGCAGTTTCCGCATTTGAACCAGCAGTTGGTGTCCACTGATTAGCACCGGCAGGGCTTTTTGTAAGTTCCCATTCGTAGCCGAATAATACGTCAAAATACTCATTGTCCCATTTAGTCGGATGGGGCGTCCAGGGGCCTTCAATACCGCTAGTAATTGTATGATCACCATGGCCGCTTTCATATGTACTCTTCCAACCAAGACTTTGCTCTTCAATAGCGGAACCTTCGGGTTCTCTTCCTACATATTTCTCCGGATCAGCCGCCCCGTGGGCCTTTCCAAAGGTGTGCCCTCCTGCTACAAGCGCGACGGTCTCTTCGTCATTCATAGCCATTCGTCCAAATGTTTCGCGAATATCAATTGCGGATTTAAGCGGGTCAGGATCGCCGTTTGGGCCCTCCGGGTTTACGTAAATGAGGCCCATCTGTACTGCACCTAAAGGGTTTTCAAGGTCGCGTTCACCAGTGTAGCGTTTATCACCTAACCATTCAGTTTCGGCGCCCCAGTAAATGTCTTCTTCCGGCTGCCATATATCAGCTCTTCCTCCTGCAAATCCAAATGTTTTAAATCCCATGGACTCAAGTGCACAGTTTCCAGCAAGAATCATCAGGTCAGCCCATGAAATCTTTTTTCCGTATTTCTGTTTAACAGGCCAGAGCAGTAAACGCGCCTTATCAAGGTTCCCATTATCCGGCCAGCTGTTAATAGGTGCAAATCGTTGGTTACCGGTACCGCCTCCGCCGCGTCCGTCTGAAATCCTGTAAGTTCCTGCACTGTGCCATGCCATCCTGATAAAGAGTGGGCCGTAATGGCCATAATCTGCCGGCCACCAGTCCTGGGAATCAGTCATAAGATCATATAAATCATTCTTTACAGCTTTAAGGTCCAGGGTCTTAAACTCTTCAGCATAGTTAAATTTATCACCCATTGGGTCTGCCAGTGATGAATGCTGACGGAGTATATTAAGCGGCAGCTGATTTGGCCACCAGTCTCTGTTCTTAGTCCCTCCACCTGCACTTTGAGTGGGTACACCACCCGAAAACGGGCACTTTGCCTCTGTATTACTATTTTTATCTGCCATTTTTTAGTCTCCTGTTATATCTCTTTTAATACTACTTATATAATTGTATATTAAAGGATAGAAATCAAATATATATTACAAATATGAACTATAGTTTTTAACTATATCCAAACAAAGAAGATGGAACTTCACCAGTTAAAATATTTTATTGCAGTAGTTGAAACCGGCAGCTTCAGCAAAGCAGCCAAGAGGTGCTTCGTCGCCCAGCCTTCTCTTAGCCAGCAGATTATCAAACTGGAAAAAGAAATTGGTACAAAACTGTTTGACCGACTCGGAAAAAAAGTCGTCCTTACTGAAGCCGGGAATACCCTTCTTCCTGGTGCAAAAAGAATTTTAAATGAATCAAAAGAGATCAAACTTAGAATGTCAGAAGAAAGGTCAGGCAATTTGGGTACTCTCTCTGTAGGAATCATACCCACAATAGCCCCTTATATTCTTCCCGGCACACTTAAATCGTTTAAAAAAGAAAACCCCGACGCAGTTATTAAGGTGCAGGAAAACCTGACAGACAGACTGATCGAAATGCTTATAAATTTCCAGATTGATATTGGAATAATGAGCCTGCCAATTAATAACAAACTGCTTAGCAGTAGAGAACTATTTAATGATAAACTTGTTCTGACAATGCCCAAAAGTCACAAACTAAGTAAATCACGAAAAATCAGGTTAAAAGACCTCGATGACCTCCCTTTTATTGCACTGGACGAAGAACACTGCTTTGGAGAACAGGTAAAAAGTTTTTGCTATCAGACTTCCATTAACCCGGACATTGTATGTAAAACCTGGAACCTCAGCACAATTACAAACTGCGTATCTTCAGATGTTGGAGTGTCTATAATCCCACTGATGACCGCTCTGACAAACAGCCCAAAGGGAACCTTATATAGAGAAATTGAAGAACGTCCTTCAAGGACCGTAGTAAGTGTCAGTTATATGGACAGAAGTAAAAAATCCATTGCTCTCAAATTTGAAGATACTGTAATTAGGGAATACGGGAAGCTAATAAAAAAAATTGGGTGAGAGATTACCTCACCCAATATAATTTATTTATCTTGAGACTGAAACGTCCGCAACCGGGTTAGTCATACAGACTTTGATTATCCAGATCCGTAGTAATGCCGTTTACTTCTCCAAACACACCGTTACTTATATAAACAACTCCACTCTGTGGATTCTGCCCCCTGTTACCACCAACGCATGCAGGTCCCGGAACATTCAGACAGTTTTCATCGTCTACTTCAGTCCCGGCATCATATGCAGGTACCCTTGCAAGAGTGGATCCAGTGGCAGGGATATTAATATTCCTTGCTGCATAGAATGCGTCATTGGTGTTTACAAGCATTTGTGCAACACTTACCTGGTTAAATTCCGGTGTAAACTCTATTTCGACCTGGTCAGATTGAAGAGGGGGAACACTTGACCCGACAAATACCTGTAAAACATCCGGATTAGCCTCTGCTTCAATCATTATAGGATCTGTAAATGCATCTTCAGCTAATTGCCTAAGTCCATCGGATGCTGCCTGACCATTTTCAAATAACCTGAAATTAGAGTTATGCACAATAACTACTGTCGATCCAAACGGTTGTCCTGCAGTAAGGTTCTGTACACGAACTGTTGCGGTATCAAGGTCCTGCGCTGTTGTGCTGCTATCACTATCACAAGCACCAAGAGTAATTAACAATCCCACTGTCCCTAAAATCATAAAAAACCCAAAAATTTGTTTCTTAAACATAATTCAGCCTCCTTCATCAATTAAATTTATAAATCAGGAATTACTATAAATTCCAAATTTATCTAAACTTACGACGAAGCAGGGTTTATTGGTTTTGTTATTTTAAGAATTATTTAAATACAATAGGGCCAGTTAATTACTCTCGACCACTTTTTTTAAGTTTTGAAGTCCTTTTTCAAACTCAGGGCCGACCCAGGAATCCATCTTGGCAGCAAAATAGCCTCCAAGGACCGGAGTATCCACTTTGCCTTTCATTTCCCATATAACATCTGTCTGCTGGCCTTCGGGTAAATACTCAAAGGCACTCTTACACTTAAACTGGCCCTGATTAAATTCCACATCATAATCAATGCCATCCTGAATACTGCTTTGTGTAAATAAAAGGGAACCATCCCCGTCTTTACCAACCCAGGACTGCGAAGCACCCACACCTGAAGTAATATCACCTAAAGTAATTTTCATAGTTGGATCATTCTCTGTCCACGGAGACCATTGGGGCCAGTTATTAAGGTCATTTAAGTAAGGATGTATTTGCTGCGGATTAGCATCAATAACTACCGATCTTGAAACTGTGTACTCCTTTGGAAGAAAAATACCAATTACTAAAAACAGGACAATAATAATTATTAAAAGTACTATAAGTGATTTTATTATTTTAAGCATAATAGATTTTATTATATCACAACTGTTTGTGCAATTTAACTGGTTTATTGATCCTTGACCGCAGCTTAATATTAATCATCTCCACTCCAACAGAGAACGCCATTGCAAAATAGATATATCCCTTTGGAATATGGAAACCAAGCCCTTCCGTAAACAGTCTTAACCCTTTATAGATAAAATTAATAAAAAGTTAATAGATAGATAAAGAATATTAAAGGTTATTAATATTCCTGACCCACTTAAAGATGGGAGACATCTCGTTAAATACACTGAATGAGTAATCCAAAAATTCCGGGCCAAAAAGAGTGGCTGGAATTTTTTCTTCAAACATATAACCAATACCACCGTAAAGCAGGTATTCGCTGTTGGGATGCTCAGGATCGTATCCTTTTGGGATTTTTTTATATTTGGTCCAGCCGAGCTTATAGTCTTTATTTTTAGAAATTTTGGTAATAATTTTTTTAAGCTCACCTCCCATGACCGGGTCAGTTACAGCATCACGGTAAGGGTTTAGCATTTCTTTTGGAAAAACATGCATACCTACACCAAACATTATTTTTGATTTATCCAGCTGAAAATAGAATCCAGGGTTTTCAAGCTTTTTACCCTGCCCCTCCCAGAAATATATTCCAAGGTGTGTTTTATATGGTTCTTTATTTGCACCAAATCTGACATCCCTGTTCAGGCGAAATATGGATTTGTCTCTTCGTGGGTCAGCTACAATCCCGGGTGCAATTGTTTTTAATTTTTGTCCCATTTCAACAACAAACTCAGCTGAGGTTTTCATAACGTGTTCATCGTATATTTCCCTGTTCTCATCAAACCATTCTTTTGAGTTGTTTTTTTCAAGGCCTCTGAAAAAAGAAATTGTTTTCTTTGAAAATCCTTTAAAATTATTATCTGATACCATAGTAATTTACTCCAAAACCTTACACATATTTATTTGTAAAATGGCCTGCAATGAAGAACGTAAAGAAAAAATAATATAAAATCGTAAAGAAACGTATAGGGGTAGCGGCGGGATTATACGTTTTAGATTTTAAATTGTTTTTTTAGTTCAATTCATTGCCTAGCCTATAGCTACGATAAAAAAACTCAACGTGCATTATAGCTAGTTTTAATCTATATTTATGTTTAGTTTCAATAATCTCGGTGCATTACTTTCTTTTAAATAAAAATTTAAATTCACTTCATTAATTGTACTTACTGCTTTCCCATAGTTTTATATCAAGATAAAGAAAATGAAGATTTATTTCCCCTTAGAAATCCCCATGAAGACCGATTCTATTACCCTCTGTGTCATTTATTATTCCAAAATAACCATGTTCATCCATAATTTCCGCTTTTGGCTGAACAATTTTACCTCCGGCCGGTTCAACCCTGGACAAAACCCCATCAAGGTCATCAACAAAGAAATATATTACAGTTCCACCGTTTGCCGGGATGTTAGTTTCCGATAGCGGAATTGAACCGCCGGTAACATTTGGGTTTTCAGAAAATAGAGCAATTGTATGCCCGCCTTTCTCTACCACTTCGAGGGAAACACCAAGCACTGAATTATAGAAACCCACAGCACGATGGATATCACTAGCTGGTATATCAAACCATGTAATTACTTTTGAATCCGGCATTAATTATTCCTGTATTTCAATTATATAACCCTTTCACACCTGTCTAATGCTTCGGTCCAGCCCTCTGTATGCCTGCAGCTGAACTCTTCGTTTGAAAATCCTTCATGCAGCAGTTTTATTTCTGTTTTACCATCAAGATCTACAAACTCTACTGTAACAACTGTCTCTCCGGCATGTGAGTATGGTTCATTTTGCCATACCCATGTGAAAACAAGTTTTTCATTTTTAATAATTTCAAGGTATTCACCCTTAAGCTCTGCAATATCGTTTGAATCACACTGTAAAAAGACATGGAACATACCTCCTTTTACAATATCAAACTCGGCCTGCCCGTTATTACAAAACCATTTTATTAACAGCTTCGGGTCTGTCCAGGCATTAAATACATCTTCCACCGGGTGATTAATGACCCTGTTTAAATTCAAAAACCAAAGACTGCTTTCTGATGATTGAGCATGCACTGTATTAGACATTTTTTTTCTCCCCTGATGATTTTTTATCGAGATATTCTTCAAGTGAATCAAAACTGTTTTCCCAAAACTCCCTGTACTGGTTGATCCAGGACCATGCAGTTTTTACAGCTTCCTTTTCATAACTTATCTTGTGGATTTTTCCGTCCCTTTTCCTGTTAACAAGTCCCGCTCTTTCCAGAACTTTTATGTGTTTTGATACGGCCGGAAGCGACATATCAAAATCAGAAGCGATCTCTGTCACAATTAAGTCCTCTTTTGAAAGTTTCTGTATAATTTTTCGTCTTGTGCCGTCCGACAATGCTCCGAACAAGCTATCAAGCTGTGCCTCATTATATTTAACCATAAGGTTTAATATAAATTGCTGGAATAAAAGTGTCAATAAAAATCTAAATGTATAAAATTAATTTGGTGTTAATTTATAATTCAGTACGATGAAAAAAACCGGAAAGAAACTCAAAGGAAGGGGGGCAGGCTCAAACCCGTTAAACCGGTTTGAGAAACTCGAATTTGAGATTGCAGAGGAAGAATTAGGAAATGAGAAAAAACCTAAAACCCTCTTTTACAATGACACATCAAAATCCATAATCACTTACAATGACAGTCCCGATACCGGATTTGATGCAGGGATTAATCCATACAGGGGGTGTGAGCATGGATGTGTATACTGCTATGCCCGTCCAACGCACGAATTCTTAGGATTATCGGCAGGAATTGATTTTGAAACTCAGATTTTTGTAAAACAAAATGCCCCTGAACTATTACGAAATGAACTGGGTAAAAAGAAATGGAAACCACAGACAGTTGCTATCAGCGGAAACACTGACTGTTACCAGCCTGCAGAAAAACATTTCAAAATAACCAGGAAATGTCTTGAAGTATTGCTCGATTACAGAAACCCGGTCGGGCTAATTACAAAAAACCACCTGATAACACGCGATATAGAATTGCTCAAAGAATTTGCATCATTTAATGCTGTGCTTGCAGTTATCTCGGTGACTACTCTTGACGAAAAACTCGCAGGACTTATGGAACCCAGGACATCCAGGCCATTTCTCAGGTTAAAAGCCATAGAAGAACTAACAAATGCCGGAATACCTGTAATGGCACTGGTTGCCCCGGTAATTCCGGGTTTAACAGACCATGAAATGCCAAAAATTATTGAAGCCGCTGTTAATGCAGGGGCCAAAAGGGCCGCCTATGTAATGCTCAGGCTTCCATACTCGGTATCTGATCTGTTTGTTGAGTGGATAGAAACACACTATCCAAACAGAAAAAACAAAATCTTAAACAGAATTAAATCCCTAAGGAAAGGCAAACTTAACAGCGCAGAATTTGGCAACCGCATGGTTGGCGACGGGATTTTTGCAGAGCAGGTTAAAGATATGTTTAAACTTGCATGCAAACGAAATGGTTTAACAAACAAAAAATTATTACTCTCAACAAAGCATTTCAGGAACCCTGAGGATAAGCAGGAGAAACTATTTTAGTTCTCATATTTTTTAGTTTTTCATTATAAATTTAAAACAAGATCTCTCATATGCGTTCGAGATGACAGAATAGTTGTCATTTCGAGATTAACTACGGCAATCTATAAATAATGTATATGAAGCTTGTTTAAATTTATATTTTGGTATTTTTTCCCAAGTTCTATGGTTTGTCAGGGAGAAATTCAATTAATAAATATGAGGTCCCCACCTTGATCCTCCCCCTGCAATGGGGAGGAGGAAAGTAATAATGAAAATGTAAAAAATTCCTTTCCCCTAAAAAAGGGGGAAGGTTAGGATGGGGGTACAATTTATTCAAAAACTCAGGTTTAATTAACCTCAATGCCGAATATAAATGAAAAAGGCTATAAAAAACAGATTTACAGCTGGGCAATGTACGATTGGGCAAACTCGGCATTTGCCACCAGCATCCTTGCCGGGATTCTGCCAATATATTACAGCAGGGTAGCGGCATCGAGCCTTGACCCAAACACTGCAACTATATACTGGAGTTATACACTCACAATAGCACTGGTTATTATTGCTTTTCTCGCCCCCGTAATTGGAGCAATTTCAGATTATTCAAACAATAAGAAAACTTTCCTCAAGATATTTGCCGCAATAGGCATATTATTCACAGCACTCCTCTATTTTGTTAATTCCGGTGACTGGGTTTATGCGTCATTCATTTTCATACTGGCCAACGTTGGCTTTGCACTCGCAGAAATATTTTATAATTCATTGTTAAAATTTATTGCAAGGTCAGACGATATAGACCATGTATCTACAATAGGATATGCCATCGGTTATCTTGGGGGCGGACTTCTTCTCGGCATTAACCTTTTAATGTTTCTATTTATAAAGGACTCACAGTTTGCTGCAAAACTCTGTTTTATTTCTGTATCAATCTGGTGGGCATTTTTCAGTATTCCCATTTTAAGATATGTAAAAGAGCCTAATACAAATTCCGGCCCCGGAAATATAAACTATATAAAAGTAGGTTTCTCAAGGACAATAAATACTTTTAGGGAAATAAGGAAATATCGCCAGGTATTTTTCTTTTTACTTGCATTCTGGGTATACAACGATGGGATTGGTACAATAATCAAACTAGCTCTGATCTATGGTGCAGAGCTTGGAATTAGCTCGACTTCACTGCTTGGGGCACTACTTGCGACGCAATTAATCGGAATTCCTTTTACACTGCTTTTCGGCCGGCTTGCCCACAGAATAGGGACTAAGAACTCTATTTTTATTGGACTTATTGTTTACACACTTATTTCCATAACAGCTTTTTTCATAACAACTGCTCTTCACTTCTGGATACTTGCATTAATGGTGGGGACTGTGCAGGGCGGCACCCAGGCTCTAAGCAGGTCATATTTCTGTTCAATGGTACCTAAGGAAAAATCAGCAGAATTTTTCGGTTTTTACGGAATGAGTTCAAAATTTGCAGGCATTTTTGGCCCGTTAATATTTGCACTTGTTGGCACTATGACGGGAAGCAGCAGATACAGCATTCTCTCAATAATTATTTTCTTTATTGCAGGAATGATACTTTTATCATTTGTAAATGAAAAAGATTCAGCAGGACAATGCAGCAGTTAGCGCATTCTTTGTTTTTTCAACTTTTCGATTAAAGTGCGTATCTCTTTGGACTTAACTTTGAGGGCTACTTTGTTAACAACAACTCTCGCTGTAATCTCAGCAATTGATTCTATTTCAAACAGATTGTTTGTTTTTAAAGTTTCACCTGAAGCTGTGAGATCCACAATTACATCTGAAAGCCCGGCAAGCGGAGCAAGCTCCACGGATCCGTTTAGCTTCACAATTTCAGCACTTATTCCCTTTGCAACAAAAAACTCACTTGAAACCTTTGGATACTTAGTCCCGATCCTAAGGCTGGTCCTGTTCTCCATGCTAAACCCGTTTGGAGCAGCAACTACAAGCCTGCATTTGCCAATTTTAAGATCAAGAGGTTCATAAAGGTTTGAACTTGATTCCAGTAATGTGTCTTTACCCACAATCCCGCAATCCGCTGCCCCGTATTCTACATAGGACGGCACATCAGTCGGCCTTGTAATAAGGATCTTGAGCCCCAGGTCTTCAAAATCAAAAATAAGCTTTCTTGAGTCCTTGGTTACTGCCTGAATATCTATTCCTGCTTTAGCAAAAAGTTCTACAGCTTCCGTGAGAAGCCTTCCACGTGACATTGCAATCGTAATCAAATTTTTTCCCTCCAAATCCTCGCACCTACCTGTTCAAGTTTTTTGTCCATACCATCATAGCCTCTGTCCAGGTGATAAACCCGGGAGACCTCTGTTTTTCCTTTTGCTGCAATTCCGGCAAGAATTAATGATGCACTTGCCCTGAGGTCACTTGCCATAATAGGAGCGGCCGATATCTCAGAGACACCTCTAACAACCGCACTGTTACCTACTAATTTAATCTGGGCACCCATCCTTCTAAGTTCACCCGTATGCATAAATCTTTGTGGAAAAATAGTTTCAGTGATAATACTCAATCCATTTGATAAACACATAAGCGTCATCATCTGTGCCTGCATATCCGTAGGAAAACCCGGATAAGGAAGAGTAGTAAAATCAATACTCTTTGGTCTGTCAACTCCAACAACCCTGATACCACTTTCAGTTTTGATAACTTCTGCACCGGTCTGTATAAGCTTACCGCTAAGTGCTCCGAGATGTTCAAATTTGCAGTTGGTTATTGTTAAGTCACCCTGGTTAAGTGCCGCTGCTACCATAAAAGTCCCTGCTTCTATCCTGTCGGGCATAACTTCATGATTTACAACCGGTTTTAATTCATCAACTCCGTTAATAGTTATAATATCAGTGCCGGCTCCTTCGACCTTTGCTCCCATGTTGTTTAAGAAGTTGGCAAGCTCTACAATCTCCGGTTCACATGCCGCATTGAGAATCAGTGTTTCGCCTTTTGCAATAACTGCGGACAGCATAATATTTTCAGTGCCGGTTACTGTTGAAACATCGAATGGGATAATTCCTCCCCTGAGTTCTTTGGCAGTAGCTTCAACATAACCTTCTTCGAGATCAATTTTTGAACCAAGTATGGAAAGCCCCTTCATATGCTGGTCAATAGGACGCTCACCTATCGCACATCCGCCCGGTAGTGACACCCTCGCCTTTCCCAGTCTGGCAATTAATGGCCCGAGTACAAGTACAGAAGCTCTCATAGTCTTTACAAGATCATAAGGTGCTTCCCATTTGTTGATGTTTGTTGAGTCGATGGTCATATCACCGTTTTCAAACTCAATCTTTGCACCAATTATTTCTAGAAGCTCTACCATTGTCCTTACATCTGCCAGATCGGGAACATTGGTAAAACTGTTTACACCGCTGTTTAATATGCAGGCCGCCATCAGGGGTAGCACCGCATTTTTAGCGCCGCTTACCCTAATTTCGCCTTTTAGGCCTTTTCCGCCTTCAATTAATATTATTTCCATTGTCCGCTTATAACCCTGTCTATACCATTTAGGTCTTTTTTTATTTCGATACTGCTAAATCCGTTTGATGATAAAATTTGTAATATTTCTTCAGACTGCCCAATTCCAAATTCAAATATAAGCCAGCCTTCACATTTAAGCAGCTCTCTTGCAGAGAGTGTCAATCGTCTTATATGGTCAAGACCGTCTTCTCCGCCAAGCAGTGCAATTACCGGCTCATGATCTCTGACTTCTGTCTGAAGATCATCATAATCATTATCTTTTATATAAGGCGGATTAGAGACAATTATATCAGCAGAACCAGCCTTAAAAACAGTAAGAAAATCACCATTAACAAAATTGCAGGTTTTTTCAGTGCCGTTTAATTTGCTGTTGCCGTCTGCTACTTTTATAGCACCATTTGAAATATCTGTCCCTACTATTGTTAAATTATCCCTTAATGTTGCAAGCGTAACCGCGATACAGCCGCTTCCGGTCCCGGCATCATACAATGTAGTCTCAATATCCTCAGGGATTTTATCCAGCACGGTTTCAATTATGAGCTCAGTTTCCGGCCTTGGTATAAGCACTTCATTATTAACATTAAACTCAAGGGAATAAAACTCCCTGGTCCCTGTAATATAAGCGTAAGGTTCCCCGTTTATCCTTCTGTTAAGAAAATCATTATACTTTTCGATAAGCGAGTCATTTACCTCTTTATGAGGCTCGGTAAAGATCGACATTTTATCAACCCCAACTGATCCGGCAAGAAGAGACGAAGCTTCTATATCTGCAGATTCAATATCCGCATACGATAGAAGTTTTTTTCCCCTTATATATAATTCTCTTAATTCCATTTTTCCTGTATCCGCAAAAAGTGTAGAGTTTATCCGTTACGGACTGGTTTTTAAAGCTGTGAAGCTAATTTAAAAATAAATATGAAAAATAAATTAATTCTTGCTTCCGCATCTCCGCGAAGAAAACATTTACTTGAGAATATTGGTGTTAAATTCAGAGTTATTGAACCTACCGGTGAACAAGAATACCGTGGTGATGTAAAACCGGACATTTTTGTAAAAAGGAATGCTAAAATCAAGGCAAATTCTGTCATAAGCCAGGCCAATGAAAATGAATTTATTCTGTCTGCCGATACAATTGTAGTTATTAATGATTCAGTACTTGGCAAACCTGTCGACCAGTATGATGCGCAAAAAATGCTAAAACTACTATCAGGGCAGATTCACAAGGTAATCACCGGTTATGCAATAACAAGCCAGGACCAAAAGGTATTTTATTCAGATGCTATCACTACACTTGTAAAATTTAAGAAACTCAACCAGAGTGAAATAGAAGGATATATAAGTACCGGAGAACCATTTGACAAGGCCGGGGCATATGCAATCCAGGGTATAGGCTCTTTCATGATTCACAGTATTAGCGGGTCATATACCAATGTTGTGGGGCTGCCTGTTGCAAGGGTTGTAAACAATCTTCAAAAATTAAATGTCATAAACCTTTTTGATAAATAATGGGAATACAAAAAAACATTGAACATGTAAAAGCCAAAATTGCAGCTTCCTCTGAGAAATCAGGAAGAAATCCGGATGAAATCACACTTGTCGGCGTATCAAAAAGAATCAGCAACGATTTAATTATTGAGGGAGTCAGGGCAGGGTTATTAAACCTGGGGGAAAACTATGCCCAGGACTTCAGGGATAAATACGAAATACTAAACCCGGATTGTAATGAAATAATTTGGCATTTTATTGGACACCTACAAAAGAATAAGATTAAATATGTTATTGGTAAAACTGCCCTATTTCATTCATTAAACAGCATAAGTCTTGCTGAAGAGATGAACAAAAGAGCCGGTATACTTGGAATATCAGTAAATATGCTATTAGAAATCAACACATCAGGTGAAGAATCGAAAACCGGTATGACTTTTGAAGAATCAGATAAACTGCTTGAAAAAGCAAAAGAGTTTGAGAACTTAAATATTAATGGTTTTATGACAATGGCCCCGTATTTTGAAGATACTGAAAAAGCACGGCCTTATTTCAGAAAGTTAAAAGAATACAGGGATAAAATCCTAAACAAACACCCGCAGGCAAAAGAGCTTTCCATGGGCATGAGCGGGGATTTTGAAATTGCAGTTGAAGAAGGGGCTACTATTGTGAGGGTCGGGACTGCAATATTCGGAGAAAGACAGAAGAAGGACTATTAAATATGGATAAGCTTGGAATAATCGGCGCAGGAAAAATGGCAGAAGCATTGGTAAAAGGTGTTTTAAATGCCGGTATTTACAGAAAAAAAGA
Organism: Deltaproteobacteria bacterium; assembly: GCA_029262335.1. GTDB lineage: Bacteria > Desulfobacterota_D > UBA1144 > Nemesobacterales > JAJCZQ01 > JAJCZQ01. Next base: position 6,592 of record JAJCZQ010000003.1, on the reverse strand, counting down.
GATTACCGTAAGTGATGTTGATCCGGGGAAACTTCAAAATATTAAGAAAAAATACGGTATTGATATAACTTCTGATAACAAAGAACTTGCTGAATCCTGCAATCTTATAATTTTTGCAGTCAAACCCGGCCACATTGAACATGTTCTGAAGGAAATAAAAAATATTACCAGTAGAAAAAAACTTTACGTTTCCATAGCGGCAGGAATAAAAACATCATTTATTCAAAAAACTCTTAATAAAGAACTTAAAATAACCAGGATTATGCCAAACAAACCGGCCGTGGTTCAGGAAGGTGCATTTGGAATATATTTCAACACCTTAAATACACCGGAAGAAAGAGAATCAATTGTAAAATTATTTAGTAACCTTGGAATTGTAGAAATTGTACATGACGAAAAACTGATCGATGCTGTAACGGGGCTTAGCGGAAGCGGGCCTGCCTTTGCCGCAGTATTTGCAGAAGCCCTTGCAGACGGAGGGGTAAAGATGGGGCTCAGCAGGGAAACTGCAATAAAGCTATCTGCGCAGACAATGCTCGGAACTGCAAAACTGATTTTAGAGACAGGAATGAACCCATCGGATATAAAAAACATGGTCTCATCACCAGGCGGGACGACGATTGCAGGAATTCACGAACTTGAGAAACATGGTTTCAGAAATGCATCAATAGCCGCTGTTGAATCAGCGACATTAAAATCCAGGGAACTATCATCGGAGGATGAATAAAAATGCCATTACTACAGGCCGTTGCAGGTGTTCTTGACCTATTGTTAAATGTCTATACATACTTGATTATTGGACGCGCAATTATTTCATGGGTAAATCCCGATCCATATAATCCAATTGTCAGGTTTCTCTATACCGCAACCGAACCGGTAATGAGTGTGGCAAGGAGAATTATTCCCCCAATTGGCGGTACGCTTGATATATCGCCTATAATAGTCCTCTTACTAATCTTTCTTTTAAGGGGATTCCTAAACACACTATTTGTCAATCTGGCAAATAACTTCTTTTAATAGAAATGCCTTTTGAAATTATTGATGGAATAAAAACTCATTTCCATTTATTCGGCACATTAGAAAAAGATTTGCCTGTTGTGATTTTTATACACGGCGCAGGGCAAAGTTCTCACTGCTGGAAGTACCAGTTCAGATTATCCGAAAAATTAGACAATTATAATTTTATATTTATTGACCTGCCGGGGCATGGGAAATCGGATAGTACAGGATTTAAAACAATAAAAGAGTATTCAGATTTTATTCACTCTTTTATAAAGAAGATGGAGATAAAAGAATATGTACTCGTAGGACATTCAATGGGCGGCAGAATCACGCAGGTAAGTCTTGTTGATTACCCTCAGAATGTAATCGGTTCGGTACTTGTAGGCACAGGGCCAAGAATTAGGGTTACAAGGCATGCGATAGAACTTGCAAGAAAGAGTTTTAAGGATTTTGCAGATATGGCAGCGGAAAACTCTTTTTCAAAGTCATCACCTTTGGAATTAAAAGCTGAATTTAAAGAGTTGCTATTGAAATCCAATCCGGAAACTGCGGCTAATGACCTTGCAGCATGTAATGAATTTGATACAACCGATATTTTATTGAAAATAAAAGTCCCTACCTACATAATCACCGGAGAAGAAGAAAAACTTGCACCCATTAAGAATTCTTTACGTCTAAAGAATTTGATAGATAATTCAAGAATGGAGATTATAAAAGGTGCAGGACATTTTGTTATGCTGGAAAAACCAGATGAGTTTAATAAATCCGTGATAAATTTCCTAAATATTTTATAATATTTATAGCTATTTATGATTACCTATTGATTTTTGGTTTAATCAAAATATACTAGACGACTGAAAAATGAAGATTTTAGCAATTTTGGCATTTATTTTACTGTTTACTCAGGGCTTAATGGCTGAGGAGAACACTGATAACACTGACTATAGAGTGTCCCAGGAGGTTTCCGACCCTGGTGAGCCTATAATGGTAACAATGAGAAATAAAGATACGGGTATGTTTCTCAGGGAAGAAAACCCTTTTAAATCCACAGAGCTTGACCTTACGAGTATTGATTTTTACTCAACGGGAAATAAACCAAATTACAAACCAAGAAACACAATCCTTGTAGGCGGAGTTCTTCCAATGATTCCTATAAGGTCCAATATTGATGCGAGCACAGAAGACAAAGGGCTGTTTCAAAAAAGTGTTTCCGTGCTGCTTTACTTCAAGCAGAAGTTCTAAATAAACACCTAAATTTACAGATTTATCTTTTTGCGGAATTTAAACGATTTTATTTATTCCTCCATTCTGCCTTTACTCACTTAAAACATTTGTTAAAATAATCTGACCTTAAATTAGGAGGAATAATATGAGAATCTCACTTTTAGGCGGAACCGGTGATATTGCAGAGGGCCTTGTTCTTAGATGGTCCCAGAAAGGACATGAAATTTTTATCGGATCAAGAAGCCAGGAAAAAGCAGAAGGTATAGCTGCTGAATATATCGAAAAATTAAAGGAACTTGGCATTGAGCCAAAAATCCACGGCATGGCCAATGCCGATGCGGCAAAACATTCTGAAGTAATTATTATTAGTATCCCACCTGAATATGCTGCTTCTACAATCGAAGGATGTGCAGACAGCATAACAGACCAGATTGTTGTAACCCCAGTGGTTTCCATGAAAAAAGAGGGTAAGACTTTTCTTTATGACCCGCCATCACAGGGATCTTCTGCTGAAGAAATAAGACAGGTACTTCCGGAGACAGCAAAACTTGTGTCCGCATATCACAACCTTCCTGCAAAAGAGCTTGCTCTGATTCATGAGGATATGGATTACGATGTGGTTATTTGCGGCGATGATGAAGATTCAAAGGAAGTAGTAAAAAACCTTACAGAAGAGATGAAGAACCTTAGAGTCCTTGATGCAGGACCACTTTCTGTATCACCAATGATTGAAGCTATCACACCACTGATTGTAAGTCTGAATGTTAGGCTTAAGAACCATTTTTCAGTAAAATTTGTGTAAAACTTACAGGGAAATTATTCTCCAATGATCTGGAGGATAATTTCTCTTTTTCTTTGCCTGTTATCAAAATCCACTAAAATTACCTGCTGCCAGGTTCCAAGGATTAGTCTTGAGGAACTAAATGGTATTGAAAGAGATGGCCCTAGTATTGAGGCCCTGATGTGTGAATGGCCATTCCCGTCACCCCATCTCGCATTATGAGCATAATACTCATTTTCCGGGACCAGCCTTGAAAAGACCTCTTTGAGGTCACGAACTGCTCCGCTTTCATACTCAATAGTAGTTACCCCGGCCGTCGAACCCGGTACAAATACTGTAATGGTACCATTACTTATCTCGGATTCATCAAGTGCATCAGATATATAGTCTGTGATATCAAGCACATCACAGTTACCCTCGGTATTAATTTCAAAATACTTAGTTTCTACAGGCATATAATTTATAGTAGCTTTAACTGGATCTGGTTTTCAATAGGTTTTGCGTTATATCCACGGCTTTTGAGACTTTTTGCAAACTCTACACTTTGTCCTTCCAGGAGGTAAATCTCTTTTGGCTTCACAATTTCAACATACTGTATAAGCTCGTCGTAACCCGCATGATTGCTCATAGCATATGCCAAATCCACATTAAAACTTGATTTTACAATTTTTTCATTACCCTTTGCAAGGCCTGTAACTACACATGTTCTTTTCTTATTTAGCAGCTCTAACTGTTTAGCAGTCCTTGCATGAAGAGGCAAAAGAAGCACTTTTTTTCTAATATTTTTTGTCTTTAGCCTCTCTGCATTATTAAATTCAAATCCCAGTTCTTCATACAACTGCAAATACCTGTATATGGATTTATGTATCCCGAGTTTCAGATTTTTATTACCAAGGTATTGAATAAGGTCCATGGATTTACCAAAAATATCGATAAAAATTACAGGTGTATAGTTAAAATAAAGCGACTCTTTTGCAAATTCAAATAACTGCCTGCAAACATCTTCACGGGGCGGAAAATTAAATTCCGGATCTCCGTACCTGCATTTCATAATCAGAACATCGCATCTTCTGATTTCAATAAACTTTGAAGTTGGTGAATCTCCTATTTTCAGATCACCCGTATAAACAATCCTTTTGTTATTTATATCCACCACTATCTGAGAAGCACCCAGAGAATATCCTGACGGAATAAGTTCGATCTTTGCATTTCCCAGGGCAAATGGCCTGTTGTAAGGACACGAAAGTGCAATAGAGTCTGATGTTTTAGTTTCAATAAGTTTTAGTGTTTCGGGAGTTGCTATTATCCTATCGTGAGGGGGGAGTGCCTGGATATTTGCATTTGATATGAAGGAGAGATTTACTTTCTTTTTAGCATCAAACCAAAGGTCTGTACCTTTGAGCTGAATACCCTCATTGTAGATCACTTCACACATAGCGGGAGTAAAACTACTCCAACTCAAATCATTTACAAGTAATAATGATTTTGTCAGTATAATATTGATTATGATGACTCAAAACAAAATAAAACCGACATGTTTTTTTGTATTATTAATTTCATTGTTGTTCATTTTTCCAACGGGTGTTAGTTCACAGGAAGCAAACATTCAGGATATGAAAAAAAACCCGCAGCGATATATCGAAATTGAAAAATGGGGTTTCTACGTTGCTGCGAGAGTTGCTATTGTTCATCACCTAAAAATTAAGAATAATGCATCTATCCCCTACAAAGATATAAAAATTAAGGTAAATTATGGCTCTACAAGTCCAAGCACATACGGTAATACTGTAAGTTTTGAACAGGCGGTACTAAAAATAACACTGCCACCCAACAGCACAGGTGAATACCTGAAATCGGGTTATCCGATTGGTGGTGGTTCAGTAAACATGACAGGAAAAAGTATCGAAGTCATTTCTGCTGTGCCCGTATTATAATTTGAAAAAACCAGCGAAGGAGATCAGATGGATAAACTAGAAAAACTTCTAAAAGAACTGACAGAAGCAGATGGAGTACCAGGTTATGAAAGTGAAATCAGAAAAGTCCTTGATGCACATTTAAAAAGACTCGGCAAAGTCAGCCGTGACAAGATGGGAAGCCTTATTTGCAAAAGTGTCAGCTCTGTAAACAGCCCTAAAATTATGCTTGCAAGCCATATGGATGAAGTTGGTTTCATGGTAAAGCACATTAGTACTGATGGATTTATAAGATTTACTCCGCTTGGCGGATGGTGGGACCAGGTGCTGCTGACCCAGAGGGTAAGAATAAAAACAAAAAAGGGAGATATTATCGGCGTCATTGGTGCAAAGCCCCCTCACCTCATACCCCAGGAAGAAAGGTCAAAAACCGTTAATAAAAAGAATATGTATATAGACATTGGGGCCAAGTCAGACAAAGAAATAGAAAAAGCGGGTATCAGGATAGGTGACCCGATAATTCCTGTAAGTGAATTCACAGAGCTATCTATACCAAACACCTATATGTCAAAAGCCTTTGATGACAGGATTGGATGTGCAGTACTTGTGTCTGTAATGGAAAAAATAAAAAATACCAAAACACCAAACAGTGTTTACGGTGCAACTACCGTACAGGAAGAAGTAGGTGTAAGGGGAGCGACAACAAGTGTTGAAATGGTTGACCCGGATGTAGCCATTATTCTTGAATCAGATATTGCAGGTGACGTACCCGGTATAAGACCGGATGAATCTTCCACGAAGATGGGCGAAGGGCCGTCCCTTCTCATGTACGATGCAAGGATGATCCCTAACCTCAAGCTTAGGGACCTCGTAATAGATACCGCAAAGAAAGAAAAAATACCACTTCAGTTTACCACTATGGAAGGTGGCGCTACTGATGGATCTATAATACACCTGCATAAACATGGGGTGCCTACTGTTGTAATTGGAGTACCCACAAGGCACATTCACAGCCATAATTCCATATTAAAACGTGTAGACATTGATGATACTATTGACCTTGTAGTAAAGGTAATTAAGAAACTGGATAAAAGGACAGTTACCAATTTAACAAATGACTGATAGATAAATATGAAAAAAATACTATAATTTTATAGAGTTATAGTATTATGGACCCAAAAAAACTTAGACGTTCTAAAAGATTCCCTTTCAGAAAAAGGGTTAAATTCGGACCGAAAACTGCCGATCATATCGGGCATACCATGAATTTTTCAAAATTTGGTATCCAGATTGAATCTTCCAAGGTTTTTAACCCGGGTACTCCACTGGTCATAGAGATACTTGACCGGCTTTCATTTTCAGATTCAAACACAAGCCAGATCACTTTTATTGGAAAAGTTGTATGGGCCACAAGGGGTATATCAAACACAAGCACAATGGGAATTGAGTTTCTAACTCAATGTAAAGACATTGAGAATGAGTATGAAAACGTTTCCTACTGATTGTATTCATTCTAATTTATCTATATAATTTTAATTACTTTGTCTGAATTAAACTCACATAATAAAAGAAGATCTCACAGGCTTCCATTCAGGAAGCTCATAAAGTACGGAAATAAAAAATCCCAGCACAGGGGATATACAATTAATCTCTCACGCCACGGGATGGTCAT
>JAJCZQ010000002.1 GCA_029262335.1 Deltaproteobacteria bacterium | reverse complement strand
TTTCCAAAGAATTCTCTTGCCCACTTTTTCTGGTCGTTGTTTTCAACAACATGTACCAGTCTGTTAATAGTTGTGGTTTTATCCGTGTAGTTTTTTCCAAGATCATCCAGTTCGGCTTTATAAACATCAAGAATTCTCGTGATATCACTTTTACGCTGCGTTGCACTTATCAGGAATTCGTCCCCAAGCCTTGCAGCACGCTGAATCGCCTTATTTACCGTTGCGCCGACATAAATTGGCGGGCGGGGTTTCTGAACTGTGGGCGGGAACACTGAAAAATCATGGAGATGTGTAAACTCATCATCCATATCAATATGGTCCTCACTCCAGAGCTTCCTTATAATACTTAAACCTTCTTCCATCTTCTTTCCCCGGTTTTTAGGGTCTACATTAAAGGCATTTAAATCTACTTCCGAATAACCCACACTTACGCCAAGTCTTAATCTGCCGTTAGACAGGTTATCAACCATTGCTCCTTCTTCTGCCACCCTTACAGGATGGTGAAGTGAGAGGAGGAGCATATTTGTGCCTAGTTTAATTGTCTTAGTTTTTGAGGCCAGGATTGACAGGACCATAAGCGGGCTTGGGTACATCATCCCTTCTGAATGATGTTCATGTGCCCAAAGGGCCTCATAGCCAAGCTGCTCTGCAAGGATTGCCTGGCGTTTTAATTTATCAAACCTGTTTTGTGACTGTACGGGCGCAAGGCTGAATTTCATTTTATTTATCCCCTATTAACTCAAATCCTTTATCTGTTATCTTAAATTCATCTTCTTTATCAGGAAAACGTGGCTCGCCTTTAATAAGTTCTATTAATTCATGTTCTTTAATTAATTTGAACATATCCCTTGCATTAAAATCTCTTGAAAGATAGAGGACTGCCATTAAATCTTCACGTGTAATTTTGTTGTCATATGCATATCCTTTAATTGTACTTATTGTTTGCTCAATATAATCATTTATGTCCATAGTAATTTTATTAATAACTATAAATGACGTAATTTGCCAGTATTAATGGGAAATTAATATAAAATGGTTAAGTTTACTGGCAATTAAATTTACGGAGGATAAATCTAAGTGGGCAAAATCAAATTTTTATTAATAGCTATAAGTTTTGTTTTAATTTCGGCTTCACATGTACTTGCAAGCGACCCTTTTAATGTTGGAAATACAGATACAAAAGATGCTTTACTGTTTGGATTTTTTGATCTAAGAGACAGGGAATCATATATACAGGTTACAAATACTGATGGATTAAATAATCAAACAGTCCATATACAGATATTTAATGTAGCTGACAACTGCAATGAAAATGACTTTTTTGATGTATATACACCAAATGATACCCATGTATATAACCTGAGAGATATTTTAACAAATGATGGTAACCAATCAGGAGTTGTTCTTCCTCAGGATGCATATGGAGTATTTGTTGTTAATGTTGGTAGTTCAGGCCAGGTGGACGAGGTGCAGTTTATAGGAAATATGAGAATTGAAGATAATACAGGTTATGAGTACCGGACAAATCTAATTGGTACTGAATATATAGTAGGACCAGATGATATAGGTGATATAAGAACAAATGATCAACCTGCTACATTTAATTTTAACAAAGAGTTTGGTGTAACATTCTCTGATATAGTATTAATCAGTTTTAATGAAAATAATTTTGCAACTGATGAAGTTTCTATTTCTGAACTATCAGATGCGTGGTTTTTGATTGACGTTGATATATATGACCTGAATGAAAATCCATTTTCCTGCAGAAATGTCATATTTTCATGTGTAGATCAGGATAATCCATTACTTGAATCATTGTTGGAAAACATTGCAGATGAAGGAGATGGATCAGCTAGCGTTGCAAGTTTTGAATACGGGATAAATGATTCAATACCTCACAGTAAAGGTGGGGAACTACTTTGTCCGGGTAATAATATTTCTGAAGGTATTGTAAGATTGACAGAATTAAATCATAGAGGATCTCTTGAGCTTGTAGGATTTGTTGGACTTAATAATGGCAATGGAAGAGGTAGCATGGATTCTATGTTTGCTCAACTTGGATTAAACCCTTCGTAAATTTCACACCAAAATATAAAAAATTATTAAGTTTCTAAAAGGGAGTAATGATTAATCATTACTCCCTTTTCTTATTTAAACTGGAAATAAACAGCGTAAAAGTATAGAATTATAGGGATTTTACTTATTAGGAGGGTAAATCAATTGGGCAGAATAAAAATAGTTTTATTAGTATTATTTCTTTTAGTTTCATTTTCATCTCATGTAAAAGCAAGTAATCCATTTAATGTATCCAGTACTGATACAGTAGACAGGCTGTTATTTGGCTTTTTTGATCTTAGGGACAGGGAGTCATTTATTCAGGTTACAAATACAGATGGCGTAAATAGTCAGAACGTCCATATTCAGATATTTAATGTTGCTGATAACTGTAATGAAAATGACTTTTTTGATTTATACACACCTAATGATACTCATGTTTATAATTTGAGAGATATCATTACAAATGATGGTAACGATTCCGGAGTTGTATTACCTTCAGATGCTTACGGTATAGTCGTTGTTTTTGTTGTGGAGGGAGCACTTGCACCTTCTGAAGTTGTAAAATTTATTGGAAATATGAGAATAGAGGACAATAATGGATATGAATACAGGACTAATCTAATTGGTGTTGACTATATATTCGGACTTGATGCTATAGGATCACTTAGAACAAGTGAGCCAGCAACTTTTAATTTTAACAATGAAGGTGGGGTAACGTTCTCTGATATTATATTAATTGCATATAGTTCAGATAGTCAAAACTCAGAAGTTGAAATTTCTAATATTCTTGATAACTGGTTTTTGATTGACGTTGATATATTTGACCTGATTGAAAATCCATTTTCCTGCAGGAACATCATTTTTTCTTGTGTTGACCAGGATAATCCATTATTGGAATCACTATTGGAGGAGGTTGCTAACCAATCTGGTTCAGGTGCAAGTGTTGCCAGCTTTGAATATGGTATTAATGATGCAATACCTCATACTAAAGGTGGAGAACTTCTATGCCCGGGAAATAATATTCCAGAAGGATTTGCTCAATTAACTGGAATTAGTCATGAGGGTGAAGGACTTGAGCTTATTGGTTTTGTTGGATTAAATAACGGAAATGGAAGAGGAAGTATGGACGCAATGTTTAATCAAGGTTCTTCTTTCTTTTCTTTTTAACCTACAATATCTATTTTAATATAAAAATATTAAGGGAGTAATGGTTAATCATTACTCCCTTTTTTTATTTAAACTGGAAATAAACAGCATAAAAGTATAAAATTATTGGTATTTTACTTTAAAGGAGGGTAAATCAATTGGGCAAAATCAAAATAGTTTTATTAGTTTCGTTTCTTTTAGTTTCATTTTCATATCAGGCAAAGGCGAGTAATGCATTTAATGTTGCCAACTCAGACACAGTTGACAGTCTTTTATTTGGTTACTTTGACCTGAGAGACAGGGAAACATTTATACAGATTACCAATACAGACGGTGCAACAAGTCAAAATCTTCACATACAGGTATTTAACGTTGATGATAACTGTAATGAAAATGATTTTTTTGACCTGTACACGCCAAATGATACACATGTATATAATTTAAGAGACATTGTTACAAATGACGGAAATGATTCTGGTGTAGTTTTACCTTCAAATGCTTATGGAATTATTGTAGTTAATGTTGTTCAAAATAATAATCAGGTATTTTTTGAGCAGGTTAAAATTATAGGAAACATGAGAATCGAAGACAATAATGGTTATGAATACAGAACGAATCTTTTGGGAGTTCAATATATAGTAACTCCCCCGACAAGTGTTGGTTCAGAAAGATTAGATGGTCCAGCTGTTTTTAATTTCAATAATGAGGGTGGTATTACATTTTCAGACATAGTTCTTATTACATATTCACAAAATTTCCAGGCAGCCGAGGTTGAAATAACAAATGTTCTTGATAACTGGATATTAGTTGATGTGGATATTTTTGACCTAAATGAAAACCCATTTTCCTGTAGAAACGTTATTTTTTCCTGCGTAGACCAGGATAATCCATTACTTGAAGCATTATTGGAAGAAGTTGCAGATTTTGGAAATGGATCAGCTAGCGTTGCAAGTTTTGAATACGGTATAAATGATGTAATACCACATTCGAAAGGTGGGGAACTACTTTGTCCCGGAAATAATATTTCTGAAGGTTTTGTAAAATTAAAAGAATTATCAGAAGAAACTAATCCTAGTGGTGAAACTCCCGAATTGCTAGGCTTTATTGGTTTAAACAATGGAAATGGGCGAGGAAGTATGGATGCAATGTTTGCTGCACAAAATGAATTTTTTTCAAATTAATCCAAAAACCTATAAAAATATTATAAGTTTCTATAAGGGAGTAATGGTTAATCATTACTCCCATTTTTTTTATTTCTATTTTAAGATTCTATAACCTTAACTTTAAAAGTAAGAACTACCTCGTCGTGAATGACCTTGTCACCGAGGTCTTTGAAGAAATTTCCAGAGTTATAAACCATATCGTATTTTGTACGGTCAAATTTCATTTTCCCCGAAACAACATCACCTTTTTGCTCCATTGTGAAATTAATTGGGTTTGTTTTTCCTTTTATTGTAAGGTCACCTTCAACATTGTCCCCATCAATCTTATTGATCTTTAAAGTTGCAGTCGGGTATTTTTCAACATCAAAGAAATCCCCGCTTTTCATATGGTCGATGAACTTCTTTTCATATTTGGGTGAATCGATATTTTCAACCGTAAATGTTGTCATATCCATAATGAACTCACCGCCTACGACTTTGCCGTCTTTTTCCTCAAGCGTGGAGTCTTTGAGCATTATCTTTCCGTAGTGGTCGCCGGTCACTTTTGAACCGTACCAGTCGAATTCACTGTTTTTTGTATCAACATGAGCGGCACCTGCTATTGATACAAATAAAAAACTTAAAACTATTACAAAGTATTTCATATTAAATCTCCTTATAAATTCATTTTATATATTAAACTATTGAAAAGCATTAGAGTTGCAGTTTACTGAGGTTTTTTTGGTTTTCCAGCTTTTTGGGCATCAATATAATCTTTTACAAGATCATCAAGGAACACATTTACATTGTTATTTATCGTAGCCCTTGTATCAGGGAGGTTACATATATAACCGACAGAGCCTGTTGAATATACGGCGGCCCTTCCGGGGTCATAGCTTTTAGCAGATAATACTGTTTCGAGCACATTAATCTCAATATCAAATGTGTAACACTCCTTGGCCTCAAGAATGGTCAGGGTCAGGAGAATCATATTGGAACTTCTGTTTTCAATCCTCATACCCTTGTTCTTCAGGTGTGTAATCATATTGTTCTTGAGGTCTATTTTAGTTATAGCCAGTTTGTCATATATTTCCTGTTTGCCGACAACCCTTACATTTATCTCAAAATTCTCGGCTTCCCCGAGCAGGTTAAACAGATTTTGTGTCTGTGCATTTGAAAAGGAAGTTGGAACAGCAAGTGCTAATAACATTAATAATAAAAAGTTTTTAAAAACAGTAATCAAATTTCACCCCGAGATTTAATAGACTTAATAATAATTAGTTATATTAATCAAGTCCATAACTTTAACTAGAATAATTTTATCTAATATGATTTTATCAATAATATCCGACGGCCTTTACACAAAAGTAATTTATATTTCATTCCTCTTTATCATATGTTTACTTATTTTGACTTCTGTTCTTATTGCACAGGAAACGGATTCAACAGTAGTTTCATCTGATATTAATGATAATAAGTCTGAGAGCCAGGGAAAAAATGATAATGAGGAACACGGTGATAATACTGTAGGATTTATACATAAGTATGTATCTCACGGTGTACTGGGAGCTGCTGACAGGGTCGATGGTTTTTTCGGTGACAACAGGGCAATTACCGATACTAACAAGACAAGGATTAGGCTTCGCCTAGGCCTCGATTTTGAACAGGACGAGAGTTATGACCTTAGCCCAAATGTTTTTGCCAATATATCCCTTCCCGGAACACAAAAAAAACTGCGGCTGTTCATAAACGGTGATGAGGGTGATGATGATGCAGTAGAATCAGATATAAACAACAACGAAGACAACGGATCATTTTTTCTAAGATACTATTTCCTTAATACAAAATACGCCAGACTTGCCACTGATACAGGCCTGAGGTTCAGGTCATTTGGTGTTGAATGGTTTGGGGGGTTGAGGTCGAGGAGTTATTTTCAGCTAGATGAATGGGGCCTCCGACTAACTAATAAATTCAGGTGGTATACAAACAGGAAATTTACAAATGTTACGCAGTTTGATATTGAAAGGGTCGTAATCGAAGGTAAATCATTTTTCAGGGCAACTACAAAGGGCAGGTGGTTTGAGAGAAAACCGGGATATTATCTTGAGCAGCGATTTACACTGTTTCATAAAATTAATGAAAAAACCGGTGTAGCACCCGAGTGGAGGACACTTGCCCAGACCAATATTAACGAGTTTATCCAGGAAACAAGGGTGAGATTAAGAATCCGTAGAAATGTAGGATGGAAGTGGCTGTTCTTTGAAGTAGCACCTGGTCTTGTATGGAAAGAAGAAAACGATTTTGATACAAACTATGCAATCAGGTTCAGGGTGGATGCGTATTTTGGAAACCTGTCCAAGATAAAACTATTTTAATTTATAAAAAGCTGCTGCATTTTCATATAATATTTGATTACAATTCTTATCATCGAAAGTTTCCCTGATTAAATCAATATCCGAGTCCATAAACGGTCTTGGCGCCCTAGTTGAAGGCAGGTCAGTACCGAACATGAGTGCATTTTTGTCCACACTGTATATTTCTTTTAATGCCGCCGCAACATCAAATTCCACCCTCCCAAAACCGCTTGCCTTGACCTTAACACCTTTTTCAACAAGTTTTAACAGCGTATCAAAACCAGATTTTGTATAACCAAGGTGATCTATGGATAGTGAGGGCAGTCCAGAGAGCAGGCTGTATAAATTCACAATCTCCGAGGAATTTATATGCAGCTCCACATGCCACCCGCAAAGTTCATAAACCCTGTTTGCAAGTTTTTCAATATTGTCGAGTTTTTCAGAACCGCCTGCATTAATATTAAACCTCACCCCACGTATCCCTTCCTTATCAAGCTCCAGTATATTTTCATCAGGCTCAGTTGCCGGTATCTGTATGGTCCCGACGAAACCGGAACCAAGCTGTTTTAGCGCGGACAGCATGTAATCTTTTTCAAAACCCTGGAATGAACCTGCTACCAGTGCCCCTGCTTTGATATTTAAATCCCGGGTGCGGTCTATGTAATTATCAACTGTAAACTTTGGTGGCAGGTAATTATTTAGCTTTATTAAAGGGAAATTCTTATCGATAATGTGAAAATGTGAATCAAATATTTTCATAAATTTTAGCCGTGATTTGCGGAAATATTATTTTCATAGTGTAACATAATTGTTTTTAGTTAACCTGAAAATTTTAAGGAGTGGACAATTGAATAAATATATTTTATTTCTGATTTTAATTCTTCCCATAAACCTGTATGCAGCAGAAAAATATGAGAAAATTCATGACCTGAAAGTAAACACCCAGGTTCCAGCAAAAATAATAAAGACCGAGTATTACCAGATTGACACGGTTGTTAAGAGCAATGGATTTCTCAATATCTACTCAATAAAAAGTGAATTTGGTGATTACCAGGTAACCGGGAATCTGAGTTTGTTAATAGTTATACGTGAGCTTTACGCACTTAACGAACTTCAACATCTTTCAAAATCAAAAGTATTTATTGAAGCTGCTGCAAATTCAGCAACCGGCTCGATAGAGTCAATGTTTCATGTAGCAACCAACCCCGTACAAACTGTTAAAGGGATACCCGGTGGAGTAAGCAGACTTTTTAACAGGACAAAAGACACAGCAGGAGCAGTTTATGAAGGTAGCAAAAATGTGGCCGGTGAGGCCGTAGGCACGGTTACAGGCAATGAGGATGACACCGGGGGAGATAAAGATGATAAAGACCTTGGAGATGCAGCAGTAGAAACAACAGGTAAGGCTGCAGACTGGTATTTTGGGGTTTCCGCAGGCCAAAGGAAATGGGCAAAAAAACTGGGAGTTGACCCATATACGAAAAATGAATTATTACAGAATGCCCTTCGTGAAGTAGCAAAAATAGACCGTGCCGGAAGTTTTGCAGTAAGGTTTGCCCCAATACCAAGAATTCCGGGTTCAAAATATGTAAATCTTGCAAATGATGCAATCTGGAACCTCAGTTACAAGGAACTTCTTGAGCAAAATGTTGAAAAGTTGACCGAGCTTGGAATCAGTGAAGCATCAATAGAAAAATTTCTTGCCAACCAGTCCTTTTCACCCAGCATGCAGACTTATCTTATTGAGGCAGTTCTTCAGCTTGAAGATGTAAAAAACAGAAACATATTAATTGAACTGGCATCAACAAAAGATACGGAAGACTTTGCAAGGTTTTATCTGGAAACTGTCATTTTGATGACCTGGTTTGATGGGCAAAAAGAAAAACTGGCCGAAATTAAATCCTTTGGTGAAACGCCTTATTCCATCGATATTAAGAACAGGTTAATTCTTCTCCTGCCGGTGGATTATTTATTCTGGACAGAAAAACTTGCAGGAAAAGCTTCTGAAATGACCAGTGATGTTTTAAAAGAAGAAGCTTCTGAAATGGACGCCCTTTTTCTTGGTGATCTATCACCGCTTTCAGAATCCGGCTTAAAGAACATGGGATGGGTTGTCGAAGATGAACTAAATGAAAGGACCAAACAGTTTAGAGATAAATATTTAGGTGTTGTTGAATAGCAATAAATTAAGAGTGGATTCCCACATTCTAAAATGGAAGGAGGTTGGAGTGGAGTGGGATTGCCTAGACATCTTAGCTTTGGGGAATCCAATATATTAAACTTTGGAAGTTTTGTTTTTGTTTCACATTAATTTATTCATTTTTTTAAGATGTTTGTCTGCCAGGTAGTAACCTTCAAATAAATTCAGGGCATTATTAAAATAGTTCCTTGCCTGCCTGCTCTTCCCTGTTTCAAGATAGATCTCGCCCAGCATAACCTGTGTCCAGGCAAGGTGCTCTTTGGGAGTTGAAGATTTCTTTAAACCTTCCTCGTATGCAAGTTCCATGAATTTTATTGCCTTATTGTGATTTTGTTTATGGTGCATTAAGTTTGACATGCGGCCGTATGAATCAAGCGAGGGGTTTAAATCCAACATCTTTTTATAGGCTTTTTCTGCTTTACTGATCTGGTGAAGCTCGAGATAAGCATCTCCCAGGATACCATATGTATAGTCTGAGTTTGGTTTTAGTGCCTGGGCCTTTTTTGCATATTGAAGTGCCTGTCTGAATTCATGATTAGCAAGTTTTAGTTTTGCGTAAAGTATCAGCCCGGTATTACTGTCCGGTTTGATCTCAAGGGATTTGCCAATTGCATTTTCTGCCTTTAGATAAAAATCGAAATTGCCTGTTTCCCGTGCCTTTTGAAAATAGTAATAGGCAAGATTATCGTAATTTCTGTAGTTATTTGGGTCCTGATCTGTTTTTTGTTTAAAAAGTCTTATCTTGGCATCTGTTAGATTAATATCATTTTCTTTAACTTCTTTATTATTGCATGCAGCGATCAGAAATAAGAAAAACATTATTATTAAAATTTTTTTATTTTTCATATCATTCGTCCTCATCTATATTAAAAAAAGGAGGGACAATATGCCCCTCCCTTTTAATTAAATTTAATTATCTCTTCTTAAACGTCTGCCAAATGCAAAGACTAACATTAAGGCAGGTATTAATAATGCCGCTATTGATCCGGAAGCAGACCCGGAAGCAGCTAGTGAACAGCCACTGTCACTGCTTCCACCATTTTCAGCAGGGGCTTCCTGAGCAACTGCCATGAATGGAAAAACAGAGTCAATAAAATCAGGTGAACTGGATTCGGGTATAAACCTGGAGATTAAAGATCCTGCTGCAAATCCCCTGTCATTTCCACTTGTTGTATAATCCAGACCGCTAATCTGACTATCAGGTGTCGTAAAATCCGTTCCCTGAAGAACTACAAGTACCCTTCTGTCACTGCACTGTGGAAATTCAGCATTACCGCAGTCAAGAGCTGCCCTGTCTCCAAGAGGGCCACTTCCCGGAACAGCTATGGTATCATCACCTACCGGTACCATTGCTCCGTCGGGGAATTTAACATCGGCGAGCTGGCGAAGTAACTGAAGGGCAATATCGATAATATCATCCTGCGCACGCCTTCCGTTTTGAAGTCCAAAAAGGCCGATTGACTGATCATCAGCGTCCCTGTTCATGTCAAGTCTGAGTACATCGGGGAGTAGCGCAACCCGAAGAAGGTCTTTGCCTAATTCAAGAGGATGTTCAAATCCTTCAGGTAAAAGTAAAGGCGCGCCGTTGGGAAGTCCTGCAAGTCCTGAAAGCTGAAGTACTGCGATACGCCCGTCAATTGTATTGCCTGTACCGTCCGTATCATTCTGAGTAAGTGCATCAGGGATAAGCCCTGAAAACATTGCAACATCATCAGCTGGTGTAGCGGTATTGAAATCGTCTTTCATACCACTTGGGACAAAAACGGTATTAAATACCTGCTGGCCCATCCGTTCGAGCTGAACACCGTTTCGGCTTGTTGTTGCCCATATACCTACTACGTTTGTTCCAGCGAGTCCGCCAAAAAATCCGCTGTCATTATCAACAATGCTTTTTGGAAATGAGACAACCATGTGAGAAGCATTTACCCCTGCAAAAAGATCCACCTGGCTTCCGGCATTACGTCCCTGCAGTTCACCTAGTATGGGAGAAGTAAAACCCCTGAACATATCCTGACTGCCATTAAGAATTGATGTAAACTGGCCAAAATCGAAAACAAATGCATCATCACTAACTCCGGCAAATACTCTGAAACTGCCGCTTGTAATCACTTCCTGGGTATTTCCCGTTGCTACAGGAGTTCCGCCAAGAGGGGTATTTACAGATGAATTAACATTTGCTGCAAATACCTGTACCGTCTGATCGAATCCTGTGCCTGTAAACTGAAACTGGACCACATAGTCTTCCACTCCGTCTCCAGTATTATCAAACTTAAGCTGATAAAGGACATCGGGAGAAAAACCTGTAATATCATCTTCAGGGGCAAGGAAAGGGTTTACAGCAAGAGCTGCAACAATTTGTGATTCATCCTGCGGATCAAGAAATGCATAGACGTCCGTTATATCAAGGTCAGGATTGTCTATTGTAAGCGGCGCCTCAACATGGTCGGCACTGAATACATTGACTGAGAAAAATACTGAAGTTAATGAAAAACTAAAAACTAAAAGTAACGTATATATAAGTCTGTATTTTGAAAGATACATACTAATAACCTCCTTGGATTTTATATGTATCCATTTATACGAGGCTATTCTAAGAGAGGAGCACAAAAATTTTTAGGGATCAGATTTTAGTAATCTTAGTGAAGTACCTAATTTTTCCTTGGCAAGCCGTATGGTACTTTTTACCGAACCGATTGGCATATCGAGCATATTGGCAATTTCGCTCTGCCTGAACTGATAAAAGTAGACAAGCTCTATTACCTTCCTCTGCTTTGGGTTTAATTCGAGGAGTGCTTCCTGCACAAATTTTCGCTGTTCAAGACCAATTGCGGTATCTTCGGGATTAACTTCGGTTTTGGCTAATTCTTCTTCGAATGATTTAGAAAGTTTTATGGGGTTGCTTTTTGCCCTGAACTTATCTATCGCCCTTGAGCGGGTCAGCATAACGAGCCAGGTGGCAGGGTTGCTACGTTCAGGATCATAATTCGATGCATTCCTCCATACGTATTTATATACATCAAGTGCGACTTCTTCAGCTTCTGAGACATTGGACAATATTTGTATTGCAAGGCTGTAGGTAAGTTTTACAGATTCGTCATACAGAATACTTAAAGCTTTTTCATCGCCCCTGGCAACCAGGGATAAAAGATTTTTCCATCTAATATCTCTTTCTGCATTTTTCCTGGATTCGTTTATAGGGTTAGGAGACATATGTAATCTTTATTTTATGCAATTAATTTAAATTGGATAGAAATTTACTACAAATATTATTTTATATTAATAAAATGTTACTACCTAGTTAACGATTAAATAATTTTTACAATTTAATGTGAGCGAAACCGCTGAAACCAACGTATACAATTAATGTTTAATAGTATTATATCAATAATTTTACTTTGTTGTATCAGGTTGTACTATATAAACTGAGATAAATTATGACCGTAGATGAAAGGATTCAGGAGCTTATATCAGCCTATTCTCTTGGTGTACTTGAAGGCGATGATTTAAATGCACTTGAAGAATTTAAACGCAATAATCCCGCGCAGTTTGAGGAAATGCTTAGAGAAAACGAAGCTGAATTTTCAAGGCTTTCTTATGCTGTTGAGGGTAATATGCCCGGACCAAGTCTTAAGAAAAAACTGATGACTGAAATCCGGAGCGAAGCTGATGTCTATAATAAGGAGCATCTTTCCTTTTGGGAAAAGGTGCAGCCACTTTGGCTTAAACTTGGCACTGCAGCAGCCGCAATTGTTATAGTTTCCCTCCTTTCCTACAATTTTATTTTAACAAAAAAGCTTGAAACAAAGCAGGCAGCTCTTTCCAATCTTCAGAACCAGATCGCAGCTAAGCAGACTGAAATTGACAACCTGGGTATGGAATCAATGCTGAATAAGCAGATGATAGCTTTCCTTGAAGACCCTAACGTGGTAATCATAAACCTTGTAAATACACAGCCGGATTTGACTGCTGTTGGCAGAGTGCTTTGGAATACAAGGGACGACCAGGCTATGTTTTGCGGTATTAACCTGCCCCAGCCACCCGAAGGGAAAATTTACCAGCTCTGGGCTATTGGCGGAGGAGACCCCAAAAGTGCCGGGATATTTAATGTAAATGACTTTGGAAAAAATGTTCTGATGCTTAAATCACTAAATGACCTTGGTGAGATAAAACAGTTTGCAGTAAGCCTCGAACCTGCAGGCGGTGTTCCGTTGCCAACAGGCAAGATCTATCTCTCAGGTGAAATATAATTTTCCATATACTCCTTTAATGCAGCAGCGTTGTTATACCTTTCTTCTTTTGCCGAATAAACAAACGTAATAGTTTCCCTGCTCAGATATTTTTCTAATTTTGTAAGAGCTTCAGAGTTTAATGTTATTTCTTCAAAATACTTATTTTTAAATTCATCCCACTTCCCGGGTTCATGCCCAAACCATTTTCTTAATTCATTTGACGGTGCAATTTCTTTAAGCCATAGATCGATATTTGCTTTTTCTTTTTTTACGCCCCTTGGCCATAGCCGGTCGACAAGTATTCTACATCCATCATCTGCCGAAGGTTTTTCATAGACTCTTTTTATTATTATTTTCATCATTAAAATTTAAAAAATCTCACATTTACTCTAACGGCAAAATCCTTTCTATTTAATAGAA
The DNA here is from genome assembly GCA_029262335.1 of Deltaproteobacteria bacterium. Classification (GTDB taxonomy): domain Bacteria; phylum Desulfobacterota_D; class UBA1144; order Nemesobacterales; family JAJCZQ01; genus JAJCZQ01. Next base: position 7,387 of record JAJCZQ010000002.1, on the reverse strand, counting down.
CATAGACTATATTATAAATTAAAATTCCAGAAAAATTTTAGGAGGTACAAAATGAAGCAAATCCTTGTAGTTGTCCCTTTATTTATACTTATTCTTTCTTCATGTGCCGGCCAGTCTTCAACGCAGGATAATTTTGATGCAAGTGTCTGTAATAAGATCCCTGTAGGTGTTGAAAAACTTGCGGCGATAGACCCGGAAAATAAAGAATTCCATATTTCCTGTGCAGATTTGGAAAGATGTACATCTGTCATGGGATGGGATGCCCCGCCAAACATACCTTGTCAGTAACAAAATTCAGAACTAAATACCGGAGGTAATAAATGTATAGAATTAAAATGTTTTTTATGGCAGCAGCATTACTATTAGTATTTGGACTATCTACAGTGTCAGAGGCTAAAGACCCACAGCCCGTAGGTAAAGTAACAATTAGTGATACCCAGCTTGGTTTTATAGTAGGGGGCAGCTGGGGTAAAGGCGTACTTTCATATAACGGTGTTGATTACGAATTTAAAATAAAAGGACTAAAGCTGGGTACAATCGGCATTTCCAAAGTTTCTGCTGTTGGAGATGTATATAATATGACTGAACTGTCCCAGTTCTCAGGTACTTATATTGCAGGCCAGGCGGGTATAGCAATAGCAGGCGGAGTTGGAGGTACAGTTCTTCAAAACCAAAATAAAGTACATATCAAGCTCACTTCTACCCAGAAAGGTGCTTCACTTAATGTAGGGGTTGACGGATTAACTATTGAGCTAAAGGATGCTATAGGTAAAGCCGGATCCACTATGGAAGGGTCCAAAACTTACAGAGTTTCAACCGGCGATAACTTATATGAAATATCAAGGAAATACGGAACAACCGTGGAAAACCTAAAAGCTATTAACGGACTTACAGGTAATACAATTTATGTAGGACAGGAACTCATAGTTCCTTAAATTTTTATTCTGGAGAAAATTATATGAATAACATCACTAGATTTTATGTTTTAACACCATTTTTGATACTTCTTTGTTCAGTTTTTTTAGCAATTGGCCAGGTTGACGCGAAAGAGATGCAGCCGGTTGGTAAAATTACAATAGATGATACTCAGGTTAGTTTTATTGTTGGAGGCAGCTGGGGTAAAGGAGTCCTTTCATATAAGGGTGTTGACTACGAATTTAAAATTAAAGGGTTAAAAGTTGGAGCAATTGGTGTTGCCAAAGTATCTGCTGTCGGAAATGTCTACAATATGACTAACCTTGCCAAGTTCTCAGGTACATATGTAGCAGGCCAGGCCGGTATTGCAATTGCAGGTGGGGTCGGGGGTTCAGTCCTTGAAAACCAAAACAAGGTTTACATCAGGCTCAGCTCAACCCAGCAGGGTGCGGCCCTTAATTTTGGTGTAGACGGATTAACAATTGAATTAAAAGATGCAATCGGGCCAACAAGATAAAAATTCAGCATTTATGCCATTATTTTAATAAATAATGTTTATTAATTAGGCATCTTATAGATTTATAATTTTTATGTAGAATAAGAAAAAGCCAACTATAACTTACTTCACCAGGGTAAATCATAGTTGGCTTTTATTTAAGGAGGCAATCCTTATTCAATATGTAATAGTTATTCATGCAAATTAAGTGCCAAAAAAGACAAAATTATGGAAAATAACCAAAAATAATGCCAAAATTGCAAAAAATAGTTAGTTTTTTGGACAAATATTTAGAAATTGACTCTGTAAAGGACAGCTGCTGGAATGGACTTCAGTACGAAGGCAAAGAAGATGTGACACGGATTGCATACGCTGTTGATGCCGGGATAGAAACCTTTTTAAAAGCTGCTTCACTTAAATGTGAAATGATTGTAGTTCATCATGGCCATTTTTGGACTAACTATAACCCCTCTTATACCGGTTGGGGTAAAAAAAGGCTTGATATACTTCATGACAACAATATTTCCCTTTATGCCAGCCATTTACCACTAGACCGTCATAAATTAGTTGGAAACAATGCCCAGATTATAAAACTGATTGGCGGGAAAGTTGAAGACGAGTTTTTGTTTCAGTCCGGAAAAAATATTGGCTGGACAGGCAGATTAAAAAAAAGCACAGATATAGACAAAATTAGCAAAATATTTGAAAAAGAACTAAATTCAGATCCAACGGTACTGTCATTTGGCCCCAAAAAAATAGAAACAGTTGCAGTATGCAGCGGAGGGGGCGGTTACGGAGGATTTTATGAAGCCCTTAACATGGGTGTTGACCTTTATATAACGGGCGATGCAATTGAGATTTACTATACAGCAAAAGATGCCGGGATGAATGTAATATTTGCCGGACATCATGCAACAGAGACAATAGGACTAAGTGCTTTACAAAAAGTAGTAGATAAACGAATGAAAACAAACTCAGTATTTATAGATTTACCTACCGGGCTTTAAATTTTTAAATAACCTTTAAATCAAAAAAATTGATATTAATATATTAAAACCGGATATTGACGACTATTTGAAAAAGCAATATCCTTAAATCTTTTTGCGGAGAAGAAAGTTGAGTACGGATTATATTAATATATTTGATACAACACTAAGAGACGGGGAACAGGCCCCTGGCTGCGGTATGACGGCTGAGGAAAAACTCCGGGTTGCCTACCAGCTCGAAAAATTAGGTGTTGATATTATAGAAGCCGGATTCCCGATTTCATCCGAGGAAGATTTTCTCTCAGTAAAAACTATTGCGGAAAAAATAAAGAACTGCCAGATTGCAGGCCTTTGCCGTGCAAGTCAAAAAGACATAGACCGCGGCTGGGAAGCTGTAAAACATGCAGAAAGGCCAAGGATACATACCTTTGTTGCAACATCTGACATTCATCTTAAATATAAACTGAAAAAATCGAGAGAAGAAGTCCTCGAGATGATAAGCGGCGCCGTAAAGCATGCAAAAAACTATACCGACAACGTAGAGTTTTCATGTGAAGATGCCACAAGGACTGATCTTGAGTACCTTTGCAAAGCCGTTGAAATAGCGGTTCAGGCAGGAGCTACAACAATTAATATTCCGGACACAGTAGGTTACACAGCACCTGATGAGTTTGGGCATATAATAAGAAAACTGAAAAAAAATGTCCCGGGCCTTGAAGAAATAATTCTAAGTGTACATTGCCATAACGACCTGGGACTTGCTGTTGCAAACTCTCTTGCAGCTATAAAAGAAGGGGCCAGGCAGGTTGAATGCACTATTAACGGCCTTGGCGAAAGGGCCGGAAATGCATCACTTGAAGAGATTGTCATGGCTCTTAAAACAAGGAATGACCTGCTGCCTTTTCAAACAGGTATTAATACCGAAAACATATACCCTACAAGCAGGATAGTGACCCAGGTAACAGGTGTAAATGTCCAGCCAAATAAGGCAATTGTAGGAGCGAATGCTTTTGCACATGAAGCAGGTATACACCAGGACGGTGTTCTAAAAGAAAAAATTACATATGAAATAATGGATCCTGAGTCTGTGGGCATTCCGTCAAACAAGATTGTACTTGGCAAACATTCGGGAAGGCATGCATTTAAAAACAGGCTTGAAGAGTATGGTTATTTCCTCACCGATGAAAATATAGAGATTGCATTTAAAAAGTTTAAAGACCTTGCTGATAAGAAAAAATACGTGTTTGATGAAGATATTGAAGCCCTGATTAATGAAGAGTTTCTTCGTTCTTCTGACTATTATAAACTCTTAACTGTTAATTTTGCCGGCGGTACCGGAATGTCCCCCAATGCTACAATCAAGCTTGAAATAGATGGCAAAGAAATAACAGATTCAGAAAGCGGCGGCGGGCCGGTTGATGCAATATATAAAGCAATAAAGAAAGCGACCGGTGAAAATCCCAACCTTGAAAATTATTCTGTATCTTCAATTACAGGCGGTACTGATGCCCAGGGTGAAGTCTCTGTAAGAGTTTCTGAAAATGAAATTGTTTCCCAGGGGCACGGCTCGGATACTGACATTGTAGTTGCAAGTGCGAAAGCATTTCTTAATGCACTTAATAAGCTACGCTGGAGAAGGGAACACCCCAAGGTCTCAAATGCTAAAGGAATCTGACACATATGGCTTTTCCTAATAATGATATTTCAAATCTGGTGGCCTCGGGTTACCCGATTATCTACCTGGTATCATTCGATGAAAACTATGTTGAAAAAGCTGTTATTAGTTTAGGCCAGAAGCTGCTGGGAGAAAACTTTAATTTTAACATCTGGTCTGCTGAAAGTATTGAAACAGGCTCAAACTCATCCGACTCACTTGAAAAAGCAATAAACTCATTTGAAACCGGTTTTCTATTTGTTAAGGACCTCAATTTTTATATTGATGATCCCAGGGTTATACGAAAGCTGAAAGATTTTTATAACTCAAGAATTGGTAAGCCCGGGAAGCACATTGTTATTATTTCAACTTCATTATACTTACCGCCGGATATTGAGAAAGAGATCACCGTTGTCGATATACCGCTTCCTGATTTTAATGAAACCGATGAAATTTTTAAAGCTATTATTGCTGATGATAAGTATTCAGAGCTTTCTTCCCAAATAACCCCGGAACTTGCCGATAAGTGTATACAAGGGTTACTTGGCCTTGGAGCGGCAGAGATGGAACTTGCACTTAAGAGGTCAATGGTTGGCAAAAAGACAGTTGACGAGGCTTTTGTTGATGAACTACTTGAAGAAAAAGCTCAGATCGTACGTAAATCCGGGACCCTCGATTTTATAAGATCAAGGATCAATCTTGACCAGATAGGCGGTCTTGAAAATATTAAGGAATGGCTTGATACAAGGGCCAAGGCATTTTCTACCAAAGCAAGGGATTTTGGACTGGATATTCCAAAAGGTATGCTCGTGATGGGTATAAGCGGATGCGGTAAAAGTCTTTGTGCAAAGGCTATAGCAACCGGATGGAACCTTCCTCTTTTACGGCTTGATTTGAATGAGGTTTACAGCGGACTTATGGGAAGCCCGGAAGATGTATTTAGAAGATCAATAAAAACTGTTGAAGCTACTGCCCCATGTGTTCTTTGGATTGATGAAATAGAGGCTGGTATTACAAGAAGTGGGGAGAAATCGTCTGATTCACCAGCGGCCAGAATCTTTGGTTATTTTCTGACCTGGATGCAGGAAAAAGATGCACCTGTATTCATAGCGGCAACAGCAAACCAGATAGACCTGCTGCCTCCCGAAATACTTCGTAAGGGCAGGTTTGATGAAATATTTTTTGTAACACTTCCTAATCAGGATGAAAGAAACCAGATTTTCCAGATCCATCTGCGCGACAGGGGAAAGGACCCAACTTTGTTTGACCTGAGCTCACTTGCCAAAAATTCCGAAGGGCTTAGCGGAGCAGAAATTGAACAGGCCGTAATCTCGGCAATGTTTGACTCTTTTTCAAAGGAAAAAGAGATAGACAACACATCTCTTGTAATTGCTACATCCTCAATAATACCTCTTTCCACTACAATGAGAGAAGAAATTTCGAAGCTTGAAAGATGGGCATCCGACAGGGCAGTAAAAGCGTCAAAGGGTTAAAAACTCCAATAATATAAAATTACTATTTTCTTTATTAACCTTTAGAATTTTTAATCTCATTTGGGAACATTAATTTCTTCAAGATTGTCCCTAATCCTAAGTTGTTTGCTAGATTTATCTCTTATTTTAAATAAAAATTAGAATTAAGTAAATTAGCATTTTTGCTGTTTTGCTACAGTTTGAATCTATCTCAAAGTGGGTCAATTGTCCTAAATATAAATTTAAAACAAGTACATCAGTATTATTTTTAATTTGCAACAGTTAAGAGTTTATCTCAAAGTGGGGAATACTTCCTAAATATAGATTTACAAAAACTATCAAAGCATTTGAAGTATTTAGTCATAGCTATAAAAAAACCCGGCGTAAGCCGGGCTTTTTTTCTTATGGAGGAGTTTAGAGGATAGACACAGTTAAGTATCATTTGTCTATATGCATATTTAGTTGTCGCCACAAACCTTTAGGATTCAAAAAAAGTTGTTAGAAACTTTAATTTCTTCCTTATACTTATATTAATACTAACTACTGGGGAGTGGAAAATGTTGACACATAATCTTATTGGTTTTTTTGCGGGATCGTTGTTCGCAATAACAGCTGCTTTAACCTCTAATGCACAAAATGTTTCAGTTCAGCCTTTAATTACTAATCTTAGTAATCCTACAAGCATTGCTAATGCCGGTGACGGAACGGGAAGACTTTTTATTACAGAGCAGGACGGAAGGATACTGATATTTGATGGTAACCAGATCCTGCCAACTCCTTTCCTTGATATAAATACAATAGTGGATGATGCGGGCAGCGAAGAAGGACTTCTCGGGCTTGCATTCCATCCCGAATTTGCTTCAAATCCTGACAAGAAGTTTTTTTATGTTAATTACACTACATCCAGCAGCCAGACTGTGGTTGAAAGATATACAGTCTCTGCAGACGGTAACAGTGTAGTTGCAAACTCAGGAGAGATTGTAATAAGTTTTAACCAGCCGGCGGGTAACCACAACGGCGGATATCTTGCCTTTGGATCAGATGATATGCTCTATATTTCATCAGGTGATGGTGGAGGAAGCCCCGGTAACAGGGCACAGGAGACAACTAATCTTTTAGGCAAAATTCTACGAATAGGTGTAGATAATGACAGCTGTCCAAATGAAATTGGCGAAAATTACTGTATTCCGGGTTCTAATCCTTTTGGAAATGAAATCTGGGTACTCGGACTAAGAAATCCCTGGAGATTCAGTTTTGATGATACAGGCAATATGTTTATCGGTGATGTAGGTCAGGGCACTATTGAAGAGATAGATTATCAGCCTGTGACAAGTGCCGGTGGCGAAAATTACGGCTGGCAGTGTTTTGAGGGAAACAATGTTTTTGATAATACCTGTTCTGCAATAACGCATACTCCTCCTATAACCTTTTATACCCAAAGTTCCGGAAACTGCTCTGTTACAGGGGGATTCAGATACCAGGCAAGTGATATTCCTCTTCTAGTTAATGACTATCTTTACGGGGATTTTTGTACCGGCAGAATATGGCGCGCCACTGAGAATTCTCCCGGAAACTGGTCATCAATACTTTTAATTGACACATCAATTAATATTGCCTCCTTCGGTGAAGATGAGAATGGAGAAATATATATTCTTGATAATCCATTTAGCGGTAACGGTGGATTATATAAGCTTGTAAATAATGATCCACCGCCACCCGGAAATACCGGGCCATTTATAGAAGAAGGCGGCCAGGTAGTAATGGAAGCAGAGAACTATGACGATATTGTAAGCCGTGGTTCAAAGAACTGGGAACTTAGAACAATCCAGGGAGGATTTTCCGGTACGGGTTACATGCAGTCACT
>JAJCZQ010000001.1 GCA_029262335.1 Deltaproteobacteria bacterium | reverse complement strand
GGTGCTTTTTGCGGAATAATTGCAATTCTTATTCACAGTCTCGTGGACTTCAACCTTCACATACCCGCAAATGCAATATATTTTGCCCTTTTAATCGGTATTATATTTTCCGGATTTGACGGAAGGGACGATATAGGGCCGAATTTAGTTGTAAGAAAAGAGCCTTAATAAATACTTTTTTAAAAGCCTTAGAGGACGTATAAGGTAATATAAAAAAGACAATTTATTGGGAAGAGACACTGCCTCAAGTTCATAAATTGTTGGTTTGAAAATTATTTTTGATACAAACCATAATTTATCAATATTACTATCCATTGATCTTAGAAAAAATGTTTTATTTTCTGCTTCAATTTCCTCATAGCTGAGACCGTTTTTAAAATTACTAATTACAATTTCACCCATCACTGAGACCGAATTGTCAGCCTTCAGGTAATTTAATAATATTTTGGGAATATCACATGAAAACAAATTTTTTGCTAAATAAACGGACAGTAATAACATACGTTTACAATTAAGCTCCTCAGATTTAGCAATAACGAGTTCCCAGTTAACATTTTTCTTTTCTTTTATAAAAACTGCAATATCAAATACCCAGATCAGCCTTGACCAGTAATGTTTAGAGCCGTGAAGCGACAGGTATATTATCAGGTCTTCTATACACGGAACAAAAATTTCTCCCTGCCCGGCTGAGACTGAAACAGCATTTTCAAAAATTTCCTCAACATCCTGAGAAAACGAATATTTAATGGGCATCAGTGCCCAGTGAAGTTCTAAATATATTTTTTTTATCGGGTTATAAAAAGAATAATGCAGCTCCTGGTCTTTTAAATAAAAAGCAGACTGCTTATAAAGTGCGGCCTGTTTATCTGTATATACAAAAATATGTTCATACCCGCAGTCAGTTAAAATATTTACGGCTGAAATCAATTTTTCTTCCCGGATCAATATGTCGAGGTCACCAAACGGCCTTAGGGAAATATCCCCATATACATCACAGCCGAGACCCGCCCCTTTTAGGACGAGTGAATCTATACCACTTTCCTTAAATTTTTTATTAATATTAAAAAGTTCTGTTAATTTTATAAGGTTGCTAACAGCCGATTCGCGGTTGAGTTCGGAAAATGTTTCAGCCACATCCACGGGGACAAGGTCTTTATCAAAGAGGTTAAGTGATTTGTAAACAAGAGGGATTACGCCATTTAACTCTGAAGTAGCAATAATGTAGTCCCAGTTTAGAGGTCCGTTATCAAATGAAGCTGGATCGATAGGTTTACCCGAAAGTGTATTTTCGAGCGAGTTAATAATAAATCTATTTTCTATTTGGAATTCAGGTGGCACAAATATGCACTATAAAAATTAAGCTTCCAACCTAAGGACTAGCCATTTGTGTATTGGTCATTCCGGATTCACCATCCGGCATAGAAAAACCCAGAGTAAGCTTTGCAAGCTTACCAAATGATTGTAGTTTGGGTTTTGTATATTTAATTTTATTGGCTTTATCTTTTGTACTCTTTTTCATAATGGTCACTTAAATATTCTTGATTTCCATTCCAGGTAAGTATACGTACTCCAGAACAGATTTGATTCTAAACCTTCAAAATCTTTGTAATTCTTATTAAGAATAACATTAAGAATATTATTTTCAATATATTCACCTAATTCATCATTATGCATTTTTATCAATCTGTTCATATCCTTTTTATTTGTATTATAACTCTGGTCAAGCAGTTCGATAAAAAGGGTAATCTTTTTTCGTTCCAGTATTTCAGCGGGCAAAAGCCCCTTCATTGCATTTCTAAGAATATACTTATTTTTATAATCCGAGTTGTCATGCAGCTGATATGCCGGCAGCTTAAGAAAATATTCTATCAGTCTGATGTCTCTGTATGGATACCTGAAATCAATATTCACCCCCGTCGTACAGTGAGAACATGCAGAGGCATCATAAGCAGTCCGAAGGCCAAGTACATTTAAAATCTGGCCGGTACGTCCTGTTCCTTCAGGATTACTGTTCCACCCATTGCCATTAAAAAGCAAAGATTTTGCGTAAGGCGTCATATAGGAATATTTATCATATGTGGGCGGGGGTCCTAAAATAAAGTTCTTAATATTACGAAAGGGCCTTAGTGCTGTCCTTACTGAACTTTCATTTCGAAGGCCCAGAAGCCCTCTCCTGGAAACCAGTGATTTTAGGTTTCTAAATAATATGGAAATTTGAATATCCCTTACACTTTCTTTTAACCAGTGTTCTTCCCCTGCAAATAACTGGTCTGCATACCAGCCAGTAAGCAAAATATTACTGCCGGACTTCTTGACCTGCCTGTAGAGTTCATTCTTAAGCGTCTGATACGAATCCTGGTTTGGAAAGTTCGGGCTCACACAGGGATTCTTTATATCTACTAAAGGCAGATAATCGTCGCCGTTCAGCCTAAAGCTGTCAGTATCATACATATTACAAAATTCATCTATATACCCGCTCTCATCACAATCCTTATATTTATTAAAAACGTAGGAGAATGCTTTAAGCCTTCCCTTTGCATATTTAGCAGCGATAGCTGCAATAGCAGTAGAGTCTAGTCCGCCGCTCATCATAATCCCGGGTGGTTTTACCGACCTCATTTTGCTGGAAATACTTTTATCCAGAATTTCAAGAAGATGCTCGGCATACTCATTATGATTGCGGTACCTGACTTTTTCCGAAAAATTAAAATTCCAGTATTTCTTTAACGCAGTCTTTTTTTCTCTACAAAGCATGTAATGGCCGGGAAGTAATTCGTAAATACCCTGAAAATAAGTTGAGTTGTCAGTTTGATGCTTAATCGCAAGGTATTCAGCCACCTTGTTTTTGTTGAGTTTTTGAGGGACCTCACTGTTTGCAAGAATGGAGTATGGCTCAGAGGAGATAATAAATTTACTATTGTCATTATAATAAAACAGTGTCCTGTCACCAACCTGGTCCCTGACTGCAAGAATTTTTTTAACTGCAGGCAAATAGAGAATGGCGGCAAATGATCCGACAAGTTTTGCAAAAATCCGCTCCTGCCACTTTTGATAGGCTTTAAGGACCAATCCGGCATCAGGCAGTGAGCTCGCTTCTTTTTGATCTATATCAAGGTCCGATATCAGTTCCGGCCTGTTGTCTATCCTGCCGTCAAGCAGGAGGTATATGTCCCTTTCTTTTGAAATAGCAGGCTGAATCTCACCAACATCCTCTGGTGTTGTCCAGAAATAATGGCATCCCATTGCAGCATTTTCCATAAAGACATGGTTACTGCCGTCCCCTCCCCTGTGTTCAATCCGGGAAAACATATTAAGAAAGTTTTTTCTGTCTATGGGTGAACCGTTGTGGTTAATCTGGAATAATATTCCGCTCATGATGAACTGTTTTTTGTAAATTAAATCTGAATGCTATTTTAATTTATAATTAACAATATTGACATCATCAATTTAAAATGAAAGATTTAAGTTCTCAAAATATAACGGAGGTAATTTAATTGGAAACTACACTATCTATCGTAAAACCTGACGGGACTTCAAAAAATGTCATCGGCGAAGTTATTGGAAGGTTCGAAAAAAATGGTATCAAAGTCGTAGGCCTTAGAATGATTCATATGTCTATCAGTCAGGCTGAGGGATTCTACTACGTTCACAGGGAAAGGCCTTTTTTTGGAAGTCTCACGGAATTTATGTCATCCGGACCATGTGTTGTAATGGCCCTACAGGGTGAAGGTGCAATTGCAAAAGTAAGAGGTATTATGGGTGCAACTAACCCTGATGAAGCAGAAGAAGGGACTATCAGGAAAGATTTTGCAGATAACATAGAACATAACATAGTTCACGGTTCGGATTCACAGGAATCGGCTGATTATGAACTAAACTATTTTTTCAACTCCTTACAAATATTTGGTTAGATAAAATGAGAGCAGGCAGATTTTTATTAATATTAATAATTTTAATATTTTCTGTCTGTTCCTTATTATTTATTTTTTCCGCTCCCATACTAAAACTGCTTGCAACGGGCCTTGTTGTGGATCAGCAGATTAAAAAATCCGATGCTGTTGCAGTACTTGGCGGCAGTTCTCCATCGAGGGTATTAGAAGCAATAGACATTATAAACAATGGCCATGCCTCAAAGTTAATCATTTCGAGGGGAGGAAAACCAGAAGGGCTGGAATACCTAAATTCCAAAGATATAGATTTCCCGGAAGAAGCTGACCTTAACAAGTTTGTTGCAAATAAACTTGGTGTTAACGATAAAGAAATTATTCTATTACCGGGAAGGGTCTACAGCACAAGGGAAGAAGCCGAAGCAATCAAAAAGATAGCTTTACAGAATGATTACAAATCAATAATTGTTACAACATCTAAAAGCCATTCAAAAAGGTCAGCATTAATATTTAAAAGAATCTTCAAGAACTCCGGTATAGATATAACAATCAGGCCCAGCAAATATGACAGTTTTGACCCGAACAATCTGAATAAGAATAAAAACCACTGGAAAGAAATAGTACTTGAGTATCAGAAAATAATTTATTATTACAAAGGTGAAATTTTTTAAATTAGATTTCCGGCAGCTTCCTTAATACTTTGGTATTTAACCCCTGAGACCTTAAATATATTTTCAAAATGTTTTAAGAATATTGTGCCGGCACTATCGAGGTCACCGCATTCCCCGTTAAGAAGTTTAACGGATGTCATGCCAATATCAGAAAAACCGCATGGATTCACATAACTAAAACTCTCCAAACTGTTATATATGTTTATTGCCAATCCATGTGTTGTAACATATTTCGAAATATTGATTCCAACTGAAGCAATCTTTTTATTTTCAACCCACACTCCCGGACGCCCTTTTACCGTCTCACCGGAAATCCCAAACTCACTCAAAAAATTTATAATAGTAAGCTCAAGCATCCCGACATATTCTTTAACACCAAGGTGCATCTTCTTTAAATTCAGTATCGGATATATAACCAACTGCCCCGGTTCATGGCAGGTAATATCACCCCCGCGGGATGACCTGTAAACATTTACTCCTAGTTCGGACAACTTATTTTCATCAACAAGGAGGTTGGTTTCAGAGCTGTATTTCCCAAATGTTATTACAGGTTCATGTGACAGAAACAAAATGCACCCGTCCATGCCCAATGCTCCTGAAAGAACAGATTTATGAAGTTGTTCCTGAATTTGCAGCGCATTTGAATAAGGGACATGGCCAAGGAACTTATAAAATATTGATCTTTTAACTGGCATTTTTTTATCTCTTAAATATGCTTCTTGTAATAAATATTATTAAAAATTACTATGTCTCAGTCAACCAACTTAAAACCTGTATACCTTCTTGCCGGGCCCCAGGCACTGCTTATCGAAAGATATATAGATGAACTGAGAACTACCATAGAAATTAACTTTCCCGGATACCAGCAATTTACATATCATACCGAATCCGACTCTATTGAGGAAATAATAGGTAATGCTAATAATTACTCTATTTTTCAGGAGACCAAATTAATAGTCGTAAAAAACTGTGAAAAACTGAAAAAAGACGATATTTCAGCCATTGAAAAATATATAGATTCCGCTGCTAAGGACTGTTTTATTGTCCTTTTCTCAAATGAAACAAATAAGCCAAAAATTAAAAAGCATAATAATCTTGAATCACAAATCTTCAAATCAGGTGACAAGATCGAACAGAAGGTAATTCAGGAAGCCAGGCTAATAGGACTAAAACTCACACCCAAAGCAGCACATGAACTACAAAAGCTTTTGGGGGATGACCTTAAAGTAATAAACAATGAACTTTTAAAAATTGCTCAGTACTTTGGGGGTAAAGAAATTATCAGCGATAAGGACATACTCGGTTTTATTACAAAGAGAAGTCATGACGATATTTTTCAGCTTTTAAATTCCATTGCAGGAAAAGACAAAAAATCCGCTGTAAAAGTTTTAAATGAACTCAGGAGTATTAATTATGATCCGGTTTCAATAGTTTCAACTTTAAGCTGGAGGATCAGACAGATATGGCACCTCAAGGAAATATCAAAATCCGGGATGAACGATAGCGAGATAATAAAAAAACTAAAAATATCTTCCGGGGCTTTGTACTATTTAAAAAAACAGGCTGGAAACTTCAGTTATCAAAAAATATCATCTGCAATGAGCGGACTTGCCAAACTGGATAGAGAAATAAAGTCGTATAGCCAGGATAAGTACAACTTAATAAGCAGGTTTATAATAAAGATATGCGAAAACTAACACCCGTCAGGCATCAGCATTTGAAGAAAGATTGTGTACTTTCTTGGAAAACCTTGAAATATGCCTTGATGCGTTCCTTGCATGAATAACACCTTTTGTAGCGGCTTTATCATATGCAGAAACTATTTCTTTAAGTCTTTCATTGGCCTTTTCAACGTCTTTTTCTTCAATAGCGGCATTAAAAAGCTTTGTTTTTGTTTTAAGGGTGGTTCTTACGTAATTATTTCTTTCCCTTTTTTTAAGACTTTGCCTGTGTTTTTTCTTAGCTGATTTTATTCTTAAAGCCATTGATACTCCTACAATTAAAAATTAGAGCATTAATATTGACATCTTTAGGTCATTTGTCAAATTATATTTATTAAACCGAAATCAGTATATATACTAGAGGTACTCAGCTAAATATTATGACAACTATATTCAATAAAACACTAAAAGTCCCGGACGATATTATGTTTCAGGAACTTTCAAATGGCGAAATTGTCTTTCTTAACCTGGACAACGAGACTTACTATGGGCTGGATAGTGCGGGTACAATTTTCTGGAAAGAGTTAACTAATACAGCCGATATAAAAACCGCATATGATAATTTACTTGAAATATTTGATGTAACACCCACTAAACTAAAGAAAGATTTAGACATTCTCTTAGAAGAACTCAAAAGCAATGGAATTATTACACTCAGTTAAATCAAAGATCGGCAGGTTTACTACTCTATCAAATATTGAGAAATGGAGTTTTATAAAATATTCATTCTTTTACAATCTTTATCTTCTTTTATTCAGGACGGCCGGGTATAAAAAAGCGAGAAATCTTGTTGAATACATAATCAGTCGCCGGACCGGATCTAATAAAGACAAGAGTTTATCAGAAGCAGATAATCTTTCTAAAATAATTAATCTAGCACTTGGAAATACTTTATTTAATTCAACGTGCCTGGAAAAATCTCTTTTTACCTATTTTATTCTCGGTATAAACGGCATAAAGAGTGAGTTAAAAATCGGGGTAGAAAACAGTGAAAATAGATTTAGTGCACATGCCTGGGTTGAAAAAGAAGGTATTGTTCTAAACGGCCAGGATAATCCACTGGAAAAATATTCTGCATTTTAATCTTTTTATTTTTAATTCACTTTCAGGAAAACCTTTTTCTCTGATAAATTATGAACATTTATAAAATTTTTGATAAAAATATCAAATCCGAAATAGAACTTAATAACATTCCCAGTTCTGACAGTACCGTTGAAGACTACAGCATTAAGACCCTGAACAAATCCCCTATAGACAAAGGTTTTGAGGTTTATCACCAGATTAAATTCGAGGGCAGGCCCTGGGCATCGTTTTTAAGAAATGGCAAAACACTTGCCATGAGGTTCCATAAGTTTGCAGACTTTACAATAGACAGGGATGAAGAGATCATATACACCTTCTTAAAACCGGGTGCTACTTCTAACACCATTACTCATCTAATTGCCGATCATGTAATACCCAATATTCTAACACTCTCTGATAATATGGTTTTTCATTCAAGTACCGTAAAGATTGGTGACCTGGCAGTTTCGTTCATAGCCCCTAGTGGGTCAGGCAAGTCCACTCTTGCAGCATATTTCGCCCTTAAGAATCAACGATTGATCTCAGATGATTCTATACTGGTAAAAAAAGGAAAAGACAGCTACCTGGCAGTGCCCAGCTATCCAGGTATAAGACTCTGGCCTTCATCTGTGGAGATGCTATTTGATAACCAGCATGATCTGAGTGATGTGTCCCAGTATAATGAAAAAAAGGTAGTTAAATGCACTAACGGATTAATCAAAACTGAAAGCAGGCCAACGGCTCTAAGTGCAATCTATATATTAAACAGAGCAGAATCAACATCCGTTGAAGAAATATCTCAATCAGAATCATTTTCATTTCTAATAAAAAACCTTTACAGGTTTGACTTTGAGGACAGGAAGAAAAATGAATATGATTTCAGGTTCCTTACTGATTTGATCAATAATTTAGAACTTTATAAATTAAACTATTCACATGACGAAGGAGCCCTTGAGAAAGCATATAAACTCGTTATTAAAAACTGTTTAAATTAGAAAATAACATGGCCTATACAACTTCTGATTATGGAAAAATGATTAATGATAAATGGCGAATGGATGCGTATGTATCTGCACTGAAGAATTCCGTAAAAGAAAATTCAATAGTGGTAGACCTGGGTGCCGGTACGGGGATATTTTCACTTCTTGCATGCAAACTCGGTGCTAAAAAAGTATATGCAATCGAACCAAATCATGCATTAAACCTCGGGGTAAAATCAGCCAAAAAGAACGGGTATGAAGATAAAATAACGTTCATCAACAAATCTTCGACCGATGTAACACTGCCGGAAAAAGCAGACATTCTTATTTCAGACATAAGAGGGATGCTTCCCTTATATGGGAATAATCTGGAAGTAATTATGGATGCCAGGGACAGGTTTCTTAAAAAAAGTGGAGTTTTAATTCCAGGTAAAGACCAGATTATCTGCTCCGTTGCCGGAGCGCAGGGACTCTACAGGGATATTACGCAAATTTGGGAGCAGGGCGTTAGCGGGCTTGATCTAAGTGACGGCCGGGCCATATGCACAAATGGTATATACCCTTTAGGTAAAAATAGAATAAATATTCTCACCGAATCAAAAAAGTGGCTTGAGATAGATTATTACAGACTTAAAAAAAACAGTTTTAAACAGAAATTATCGTTAAAGTCACTTAAAACAGGTACTGCACACGGCATTGTATTATGGTTTAACAGTAACCTCACGAAAGATACCAGATTATTAAACTCTCCTGAAGTAAAGGGCTCAAAGGTTTATGGAAGGGGATTTTTTCCATTTTCCCGGCCGGTAAAACTAACTAACGGGACCAGAATAGAAATTGAAATTTCGGCCTCATTAAATATAGACAGCTACATATGGTCTTGGAAAACAAAAGTTTTCAAGAAATACTCAAAAGTCCCATTCGCAGAATTTAAACAGTCCACTTTTTTAAACAAACTGATATCACCTGATGAGTTTATAAAGAAAGCTCCAGGCTACAAAACATCTTTAAATTCATGGGGCCTGCGGGAACTTGATATTTTGAATATGTTTAAAAAAAGATCCAGTAATGAAAAAACAGCAGCAATGTTATTAAAGAAATACCCGGGTAATTTCAAAAATATTGATGAAGCATTACAATACGTTGGACTACTATCATTAAAATATGGCAACTGACTGTTTATTTCCCTGTTTTTTCATTTATCATAGTATTTAAAAATTCACCAGGAGACCTTTTATGAAATTTTTCCTCGACTCTGCAAATTTGGATGAAATCAAAGAAATAGCTTCAACCGGCTTACTAGATGGAATAACAACTAATCCCTCACTTGTATCACAGCAGGGTGAACAAAAAGGTTTTCATGAACTTGTAAAAGAAATTTGCGAAATCGTACAGGGTCCGGTGAGTGCAGAGGTACTAAGTACTGAATATAAAAAAATGGTCAAAGAGGCCGAAGTCCTTGCTAAGATACATAAACATATTGTGGTTAAAATGCCAATGACTGAGGACGGTATCAGGGCTACCAAACATGTATCTGACAAGGGTATCAATGTTAACCTTACTCTTGTTTTTTCTTCCTCACAGGCACTTCTTGCAGCTAAGGCCGGTGCAGCTTATGTCAGCCCTTTTGTGGGAAGGCTCGATGATGTTTCAACTTCGGGCATGCAGCTAATTGAAGAGATTGTCCAGATCTATGAAAATTATGATTTTAGGACCGAAGTGCTTGTTGCCAGTATCAGACACCCCATGCATATAGCAGAGTCAGCTCTGCTTGGCGCTGATGTTGCCACAATGCCTTATAAGATATTTAAACAGCTCTATAATCATCCTTTATCAGATATAGGGCTCGAAAGATTTCTTGCGGACTGGGGTAAAAAGTAAAAATATTATTTAACTGCACAGATTAGAAACTCTCTATTCCCGTCAGCACCTTCAATTGGTGAAGGTATTACCCCCATGACATTAAGATTTAGAGTTTTGAAGTGTGAATGAATCATTTCAGTTATTTCCATGTGTTTGGTTTCGTCTTTTATTACTCCACCCTTACCAACTTCGCCTTTACCGGCTTCAAATTGCGGTTTTATAAGTGCTATCAGAACCCCGCCCTCTTTCAGCAACTTTACCGCAGGACTCACAATTAGCTTTAATGAAATAAAAGATACATCAACAACAACAAGGTCCACAAGTTCGCCTACATCAGAGTATTCAAGATACCTGCAGTTAATTTTCTCCTTTACCACTACCTTTTCGTTGTTTCTTAGTTTCCAGTCAAACTGTCCGTGACCAACATCAAATGCATATACTTTTAATGCACCTTTTTGCAAAAGGCAGTCAGTAAACCCACCTGTAGAGGCACCGATATCAAGGGCAGTTAAATTACTTACTTCAACATTAAAATGATCTAGGGCTTTTTCAAGTTTCAGCCCTCCCCGGCCCACATACCTGATCTTATTGTTTTTAATCTCAATCTCAGAGTCTGCTTTTACTGCAGTCCCTGGTTTGTCTACCCTTTGATTATTGATAAATACAGAACCCGACATAATTATGGCCTGCGCCTGTGATCTGCTTTCAGCAAGCCCCCTTTCATGGATTAATTTATCAATCCTTATTTTTTTAGCGGTTTCTTTTACCAAGGTAGTTGGCCAGTTCTTTGAGTATTGATGTGTCCCGGTCTATCCTGTCCAGGTAGCCGTTTGATTTAGTGGTTAAATTATCAATTAATTTTAGTGACTTTTCTTCGCCAAGCACGGTCAGGTAAGTCGACTTTTTGTTTTTTTTATCTGAACCGCCTGATTTCCCGGTTTTGCCAGCCCCCGTATCATCTATCAGATCATCTTTAATCTGGAAAGCCAGTCCAATAGAGTCTGAGAATTTTTTCAAGTGTTTTATCTCATCTTTTTTTGCACCTGCCACAACTGCACCAGAAACTGCCGAAGCACTTATTAATGCACCTGTTTTAAGTGAATGCAGCTTCTTCAGGTCATCAGGGGAAACATTCTTTTTCGAACCAAATTCCAGGTCTATAGCCTGCCCTTCCACCATACCGGCTGAACCTGCTGCATTTGATAATGTAGCAATTAATTCACATATTTTATCAGAGGATATTTCTTTCTTTATTCCTTCTTTTATTATCAGGTTAAATGAATCTGTAAGTAAAGCGTCTCCGGCAAGTATGGCTGCAGATTCACCAAAGACCTTATGATTCGTGGGCACTCCCCTCCTGAGATTATCGTTATCCATAGACGGCAGATCGTCATGTATAAGCGAATAGGTATGTATCATCTCTATTGCACAGGCAACCGGAAGTGCCTGGGAAGTACGGCCACCAAAAGTTTCACATGAGGCAAGGCATAGAACAGGTCTTAGCCTTTTTCCGCTTGCAAGAAGGCTGTAACGTATCGATTCTTTAAGTTTTGATTGTTTCTTATTTCCGGCCTGGAATATTTTTTCTAATCTTTTATCTACTAACTGTCTTTTAGAACTTATATATTCTTCAATCTTAAAGTTCATTTAATCAGTTTCCGGTTCAAAATCACTAAGTTCAGTTTCGCCGTCTTTTTTTTCGGTTAGGATTTGAATTTTCTTATTATATTTATCAAGTGATTTAAAGCATTCTCCAAGTAGTTTTGTACCATTTTCAAACTGTTTTAAGGATTCATCAAGCGAGATATTTCCCGATTCAAGTTTCTCCACAATATTGTTTAATTTTTCTAATTTATCTTCAAATTTTTCCATATCAACCCATATTGTATATATTCACAAATTATTAAACAATACAAAACCGTTAAATATCTATTATCTCTTTTTCATTGTCACCGATAAATTCGAGGTTTGTTGATGTAGGGTTAAAGTCTATCAGGGTAATTTCGCTGCCTTTTAGAAGTTTTATCCCTTTTTTATATATCATGGCCTTACTTTTCGCATCTCTTTTATATATAACCGGGACAATGTGTTCTCTCATGAGCAGATTCTCAATTTCTTCGACCTCAAGGGAATTTAATATTTTTAAAGAGATCACAACATAATTTTTATGCGATATTTTGGAATTAATTTCAAAAATATTAAGTGGTTTTCCAAGCGCAATGTCAAGATTCAGCTTACTAATTGCATCATAATCAATACCCACTTTTGACTGGTTTATAACGGGAAGTACATTTTTGAGGCCAAAATCTATCATTGCCAGCCTGCTTACAAAAAGGTTTACCTTATCACTTGTAGTTACTGCTATAATGCTTTCTGCATTATCGATCTCTGTTTTTTCGAGCTGATTTATATCAAGGCTGTTACCTTCAACGGCGGCAAGCCCCTCCTGCCATGCATCCTGAATCAGCCTGTCATTTGTATCAATTAGGCATACTTCCATTTTCTCCCTTAAAAGTAATTTGCCAATTAACCTGCCAAATTGATTTGCACCGACAATCACGACCCTTTGGGTATCAACGGTAACCTTTAAAAATTTTGAAACGGCATTAGCAGTCAGGCCCTGGAAAATGACAGTAATGGCAATAGTAAGAAATACAAGGCCCTGTATTGATTCACCGCCCGGGATACCTCTTTTCTTGAGTTCAATGCCAATTAAGGAAGCAATCGATGCTGCAACAATACCCCTCGGAGAAATATAAGAAATAAAGGCCTTCTCCCGGAAACTAAGTTCAGAATTAACCGACGATACAAATACCGTTAGCGGCCTTACAATAAAAATAAGAGCAAGCACTATCAGCACTCCTTTGAAACCAAGTGCATACACATAATCCAGTTCAAGACTCGCGGCCAGGAGGACAAATAAAAGTGAGATAAAAAGTATGGATATTTTACCCTTAAACTTTTTAAGGTTTTGTTCATTCGGTATATGTAAATTGCCTACAACCACACCTGATGCCACTGCTGCCATTAATCCTGATTCAGGAAGAAGTGACTCGGCAAGGGCGTATATCCCAAGTGCAAATGCAAGTACAAAAAAGTCCTGGTTTTCGTCAAGCTGTATCGCAAACTTGTTGATTAAATAACTTATCAGATACCCGCCGATCAAACCTATAATCAGCCCTACTCCAAACCTTAGAAAAACCAGGTTTACAATCGTAAACAATGACTGGTCTATACGAAGGACAACTTCAAACACAAAAATTGCGATGATAGCGCCGATAGGGTCTATGAATACACCTTCAAATTCCAATATATTTTTAAGGTTAGACCTGACGTTTATTCTTCTTAACAGAGGCTGAATTACAGTTGGCCCTGTCACAATTACCAGTGATCCGAACAGAAATGCCTGCGACCAGGTAAAGTCGCTTATTAACCAGGCAAAAAATGCAGCACCAAACATTGTAATTATTGCCCCGACCGTAATAAGCGGCAGTATTACTGCCCTGTGTTTCTTAATCTCATCCTTTTCAAGGTTAAGGCCCGCTTCAAAAAGAATAATAGCAACGAACAGTTTTATTAATACCTCAAATCCTGTCCCAAAATTCCTGGGATCAACAAAACCAAGCAGTTCCGGCCCCAGGATCACACCGAACACAAGTAAAAATACAATACTGGGTATTCCAAGGTAAACTGCTATTATCTGGGCCAGTACTCCGGCCAACAGTGCAATAACTATTACTGTTAACAAAATCAGATTCTCCTGAGTTAGATTGTTTAGAGTAATGATTATAATCTGTTCAGAAGAATTGAAAAGATATATTGATTAAGAACTGTTTTCTGTTGTAAAATTGAGTTTGTAACAACTATTGGGATATAAAAAAGAATATGAGTATTCAACATACATCAAATGTGTTAAAAGTGCATGAGCTGGGAAATGAAGTCCAGGAAAAACTTACAAGATACGGTATTTTCCCAAAACAGTTTGTAAAATTTAAGAATCAGTTCACTTCCAAAACCGAAGACAACTATATAATAAAAATGATCCTGGATTCCGAGGCAAGAAAATACGGAAGCAAGGGACACCTTGAAGAGGCAAAGGGTGTTTATGAGAAGCTCGCAACATTCATTGCCACAGAAGACGGAGATAATCCTGTAGAAACAATCAGAAACATGCACAGATTGTCCCTCCGTCAGTACTCAAGGCTTGG
The DNA here is from genome assembly GCA_029262335.1 of Deltaproteobacteria bacterium. Classification (GTDB taxonomy): domain Bacteria; phylum Desulfobacterota_D; class UBA1144; order Nemesobacterales; family JAJCZQ01; genus JAJCZQ01. The sequence goes on along the minus strand of JAJCZQ010000001.1, from coordinate 19,623 downwards.
GTACAGCAAGGTAAGGATTAAAAACTGCGGAGACGCAGGCTGCAGGGAATGTAAGGCTTTATCCGATAAAATTGTTGATATTACAGAAGCACTTAATAAAATGCCCCTTCCAAATCCCATGTGTTCTTTCGATCTTTACAGAAACGGCCATTCCTATTGCAGGTGCAGTTATGAACCGGTTACAGATTCAATAAAAATAACAGATAAAAAGTTAAAGAATGACTACAGTTTATTCCGAAAATATTTAGTACCAGCAGCAGTACTGATTTTTATTATCACCGCTGTTTTTTACTTTATAAATCTTTAATTCTGAAGTATTTTTTGCTGAATATTGTCTTTGAAGTTCCTGTCACAAAGATAATCTATGATGTTGTCCCCGGCTGAATGTTCGGCAACACCTTTAGGCCAGAAGTTGTAGTTCTTATCAGTATAAAATACATTTCCCTCAAGGTTATATGCCTTGACACCGAAAAATCCCACTTTCTTATACTCACAATTTGCTTTGGCATTTGTTTCATATGCCGTTGCCATAGTCCCTTTTTGTGTTGTAATAGGTTTATTAAAGATCTGTTTTATAGGTGCTTCGACAAACTCCTTAGTATATGTAATTTTATCAGGGTCTATATATATCTTATTTCCGTTAAATAGTTCGCTTATAAGAAGCCAGTCGTCTGAATAAGCAGGGACTGCAAAAAGTATGACAAAAAGATTTATAATTATTATATTTTTCATAGTGAACAATAATATATAATCATTAATTAAATTAACCAGCATTTTGTAGCAATAATTTTTAATATGTTTTATATTAATAGGAACAGGGGGCAGTAACTTTGAAATTATACTTAATACTTCTTTTGTTAATTATATCAGCCTCTTCCTGTGACAATAAGGGATGGGAAGATATTGCAGTGGGTTCAGACCCTGAAGGCGGAAATTATACTATTGCACTTGACCGTTCTGATATAGCAGAGCTTGGGGACAAAAAAACTGCCTGGGCAAGAAAATCATTTGAGAACCCTAAAAAATTAAAAAACGGCGAGAATTACCAGGAAACTTATATATTCTTTGCAGTAAACTGTAAAGAGAAAAAGTATTCTGTGATTGAAATTGGTATGACTAACCCGGGAAGTACTGATTTTGTCCATACAATAAAATTTTCGGATAACCTTGAAAATCTGATTTGGAGTAATGTTCCTGATAATAACCCTAGCAGGAAAATATATGAAGAACTTTGCGTTTGGTATAAATCCTTTATATAACTATTCCCCGATAACTTTTCCTTCTGCTTCTCTGACACCAAGTGGTTTTTCCTGAAGATCAGGATTATTTATCTTCTCTTCCGCACTTTCATTTGCCTCATCAACAGTTTCTGATATTGCGTCCGGTGGTTTTGTTACATCCTCAAGTTTTTCAGTCGGTACTGTGTCAGATCCTACAGACTCTGATATCTGGCCCGGTGAAACACTGTCTGATTCCAGGGATTCAGCCCTTAGATTTAAACCCGTCACTAAAATTAATGATATAGCTAAAATAATTAAATTTATATTGCTCATTGTTTAAACTCCTTATTATTCAGTATTATACAATTTCATAATCTATATATCTTTATTTTTTTCAGGAGGCTGCTTATGAGAAACAGGTATTTAATTCTTTTTGTAATTGCAATGTTCGGTTTATTTATGACAGGTACATTTATCGCTATATACAATGAAGAAATAACAGTGGAACACCACAACATCACATCCCCGGACCAGAACGACCACTTTATGGTTGTAAAGAAACACAACAGGATTAACGACACGGTTGAACTTTATACCTGCAGGAACGGTTCTACAACTAATTTCGAATCAGAGTGTGAGAAAAAGATCGAGTATAAATAAAAAGAGGCGTGATATTCACGCCTCTGTAATCTCTCTATATTAATTATCAAGTGGTACCTGCTCTTCAAGTGCGTCGGCCCATATAAAGCTTGAATCTGTTCCGGCACTGAAGTGGCAGTTCATACAACCGCCGCTGCTATGCTGCACCGGGTTATCTTCAACATTATCTGCCGTGCAGTCCGGCCCGCCTTCGTTTCCTATATCTTCACCAGTTGGCTCACAATAAGCCATATCATATGTTTCGATTGTGGAATTCCTGAGCCTGAGGCCCTTTGGCAACAGGTCAAAACAGGTCTGTTCGTCGTCACCTTCCAGGCACAGTTTATTAATAACCTGGTATGGAGGTTCTGTATCAGCAGATGTCCTTCCGTTACCGGGCCACTGGGTATTAACCAGAATATAATTTTTAAGTGGTGAATCTTCTTCGGCAAGAAGACCTCTGAAAAGTTTATTAAATTCCAGCACAGAAACCTGGTTAGGGTTGTTTTCCGCGATCTGGTCCAGCCTGTTTACCTGTATCGGTATGGGGTTTGGAGGCCTCAGCCCTACAAGGTCAGACTCTTCGTTTGCCGGATCCGGGCTCGAATTTAGAATAACCATCTGGTTAGGACAGCACCTCAAATCCTGGTTATCAGCCTGGTCATTCGGGATTATACCCGGGCGCTGCTGGACGCATTCCTGAAGGAATTCCTCGGTAGGCTCCGGGCATTCGGGGTCAAAGAAACTGAATGTATCCGGTACTGGTTCATCATCAGCGGTATTACCCGGCACATTATCAATATGTTCGAACGTTGGCCATATCCACTGAGGAGCCCAGAAGGTTTTTACAGCTATATGGAAACCTACCAGCCCTACTTCGGCAACTTCACATGTCGCAGGGACAGTAATATTGTTTTGCGGGATTATATCGATGTTTAGTGCATCTATGGTTTTTACAGTCGGCGGAGTGTAAATCAGGGCCGTTTCTGTAAAATACCTTGAAGGATCGTCAACATTGTTGCATATCTCAGGGTCAGTGCACATGATTTTCCATGCTGATTTCAGCTCGGTAGCACCTTCACCTGTAAAACCGTCTGTATTATCAGGCATCTGGAAACGTGTTTTATTTTCAACGCTGAACGGCCCGTTATAATCATAAGTCCCCGTATCAGCAAATCCCATTTCTTTCATACGTTCAAATTCATCGCGGTTCACACGCACATTATAATGGACTTCATTGTTGTTCTGGTCTATCAGGTTGTTAAACTGGCTGCCGTATGCCTGGTGAGTTTCATTTAGTACCTGGAATGTTTTAGTATCTGTTGGAAGGTTGTTTGCAATTAATGCGTCTCTGCATACTTCGGGAAGCGGCTGGTCATCGTTCCAATTCCTGTCATCAAGAGTCCAGTCGGGGTCCATGGGCTGAAACATTTCATAGGTCTGTTTATAAGTACCCCAGACCCTTTGTCCGGAATCAGCTATGGATTTTGTTTTATCCGGGATCCCTCTTTGCGATTCACTTGCCGGCCAGAACAGTGCAATAAATGTCTGCCAGCTGTAACAGTTAAACATCCTGTTTGCCTGCTCTTCACTAAGTGATGCGGGATCAAAAAGAACATCCTGCGGCCTGTCGGGGCTGAGTTCGGTAATACCTTCACAAAAAGCGGCCCCTGTTAAACCAGGTGTATGCCCGTCAATTATAGGAAGTCCCTGCAGTTGCTGCTCTCTCCTGATAAGGTCATGGGTAATCCAGAGCCAGTCCGTATCGGCAACTGCACCATGGCAGTCAAGACAAAAGTCTGTGGCTTTACCAAACGATGCCACGCTGCTGTTATCCACCGAATCCCAGTCAAAGCTTAGAAGCCCTCCCCTGTTTAAATACCAGAACCATTCACCGCCGAGACACGGTGCATCGGGATCATCAGGGAATATCCTTTCTACACAATAACCCGGGATTTTATACATGACGGTAGACCAGTTGAGGTCACGCGGGTTTGTATTCTCAGGTTCTACTGCATTATTAACTTTTGCCGAAATTGACCAGTCAGGAGCTACAAACTTATCAAATGGGTTCATAAGAGCGTTTTCAATTGCGTCATTTAACTGCGGGTTGTTCCACACCGGTACAAATAATCCGTGCATAGGTGACTGTATGTTTGGCTTCTGTACTTCACCTGGAAGAATTTCTCCGGTTGAGTTATCAATCGTAGGGTTGATTATTCTTCTGTTTATAAAGCCATCACTTTCAATATGGAGCTGAATATCATTGGCACAGTTGCCGGGCTCGTTTTCACATGCCTCTGCGCATGTAGCATATTCCTCTATTAAAGGTTCACAGCTGTCATCATCGGGGTCTATCCTCAATACTACGGGATTTCGGGGGTCATCATTGTCACAACTTATAAATAAAATCAGGGGTGAGAATAACAAAAGTAATAATAAAATGGAATTTACAGAATTAAAGTTGAGACTCATCCAAAGCCCTCCTAAAGAGAATAATATTTAAATAAATATAACATAAAATAACAGTCTGAAAAATCCTTTAAATATTGATTAAATCGCACTCTTTACACTCCTCAGTCTCAAGCTGGATTGTAGAGTGAAGAATATTGAATTTCTCAACAAGGATCTTTTTTATACCTGTTAATATCTCGTTTCCGTTATTAAAATCCTCAATTTCAACATGGGCTGTCATTGCATCGATCCCTGAAGTTATTGTCCAGATATGTGTATCATGTACAGCAACTACTCCCTCGATCTTTGAAAGTTCCCTTTCAACTTCGTCTATCTCAATATGAGTAGGTGTGCCTTCAAGCAGTACATGTGTTACCTGCTTTAACAAATGCCAGGTGCGGGGCAAAATAAATAATCCCATGGCAATACTTGCTATTGGGTCAGCAATTTCCCACCCCTTAAACATAATTAACAGGCTTGCCACTATCACGCCAATAGAGCCCAGCATATCGCTGAAAACCTCGAGATAAGCTCCCTTCATATTCAGGCTCTTTGCAGACCCTTCTGAGAGAAGTTTCATCCCAATCAGGTTTACAACCAGCCCCAATGAAGCAATTATAAGCATAGGCCTGCTTAATACTTCGGGAGGATGGTTTAATCTCTGCCATGCTTCGTAGAGTATAAAAAAAGATATTAAGAGCAATACAAGTGAATTAATAAAAGCCGCCAGGATTTCAGTACGGTAGTAACCATAGGTCTTGTCCGGTGTTGGCGGTCTTTCTGCAAACCAAATTGCAATAAGTGCCAGCCCGAGTGCCCCGGTATCTGTAAACATATGCGCAGCATCGGCAATAAGGGCAAGGCTGTTGGTAAGGTATCCTCCAACTGCCTCTACAATCATAAAACAGAAGGTAAGAACAAATACGATTTTCAGGTTTTTCTTATTTTTCCCGGCAAATGAATGATGGTGATGATGGTCGGACATATCTATTTCTTAACAACTTTATCTATACATACGTTTTTATACAGATCATAAGTAAGTGTTTTCGGCGGGACACCACCCCACATTGTGTTCCATTCCGGACGGAAGGGATTAAAAAATTCACTTTCGTCCATAATCTTCATATTGAGGTCCATCAATGTCCATTTCACCTTGGTCCAGGTTTTATTCTGGCAGTTAAACACAAATAGTTCTTCCGAAATATTATAATTTTTCTTGTCGTTAATTCTCTGTTTTTTTTCGTAAATTTTCTTGACCCAGATTTTACGGTAATCCTTATAACTTTTAATACTGGATTTATCATAATAAACCAGATACCTGCCAACTACATCATCATTAAGTACAACCCGGCTGAACTCCCATTTGGAAGCATGGGACGTATTAACAATAAAACATAAACAGAAAATAACTAAAAATATGCCGGTTAACTTTTTTATACTACTACCCTCACCTACTCAGTATTATTCCTTTTATTTATAAAAAATTAAGGGTAAATAAAAAAAATGCCCGGAAAATAAATTAATATCTTCCGGGCTCCACCATTCTTAGACATCAAAATCCTAAAGGATTAGACGAAATAAATCTAGCTGGTTTAATAATCACCGCATTAAATTATTTTAGAATGACCAGTTTATTCCGGCACCCGGCCTTATTCCCGGTGCGTTAAAACCAGCGACCTGCTGATATCTCTGGTCTAATATGTTTTTAACTTCTACGTAAGCTTTAAAATTAGATCTTATGTTAAAAGTTACTGCGCTGTTTACAAGCAGGTAATCCCCTATCTTCACTTCCCCGGTCGGTATGGATGAATCAAGGAAACTTCCGACATAGTTAATATTTGTAAAAATTTCCAGTAATGGATCAGGCGTCCAGATAATACTAAAATTTGCAAGCCATTCAGGCCTGTTTCTCAGATTGTCAGGAGAGTTTTTTATATTTGATTCTATATAACTGATATTGCCCGACAGGATGGTATCAAATACTTTTTTTGACTGCACTTCAAGTTCAATACCCTTTGTTATGACTTTGTCACGGTTAATAAGCCTTGGCGGCGGGCCTTCATCAAAATCAATAAGGTTACTAAAATCATTGTAAAAAAATGAAGCTGCGAATAATAATGAATCATCCAGGAACCGCTGACTGACTTTAAAATCAATACTGCTGCTTGTCTCAGGTTTTAATTCATCATTTCCTACAATAGGATTACCCAGAGCAAAAAAACTTGGAAGTTTATAACCCTCGCCCCAGTTTGCACTGATTGATGTCCCCGTAGACCATAGATTATAAAGAACTCCAATATGCGGGCTAAACTCGGATCCAAAATCATCAGTATAATCCAGACGGCCGCCTGCAATTATAAATACATCTTTTATTAAATTTAGTTTTAGTTCTAAAAGCGGTGAAAAAGTAAATCTTTCTTCCCTGAAATTTGTTGGTATCTCCTGCTGTGTAAATAAAGTGCCGCGGCTCTTTCCTCTTTCGTACTGAGTATCAATACCAAATGATACATTGTTATCAGGGCCAATCTTTAAAACAGTTGTGTACCCGGCTTCAAATCTAGTGTATTCGCTGTCACTTGTATTTGCAGGAATACCAAAAGGGTCACGAATACCGGGAGCTACTCCGGGTGAAGATATATCTTCATCTGTATGAGTTAAATATAAATTTAAGTTATTTACCCAGGACTCTCCCGACAAATGAATAAACCGTAACCCGGTAAGAAACTGATTTAATTCACGTTCTTCTGTTTCTCTTATTACTGCAAACTCGGGGCCCCCGCTGTCATCAGGAAAACCTGTACTTTTTATATGACTAAATCTGGACACGGATTTAACTTCCAGTTTGTCTGTAGAATATCCAAGATTAGAGATAAATGTAGGGCTCTTAAAATTACTTCCTTCCGTAGGTTCACCATCATCTACATAAGAAGCGCTCAGGGAATGGCTGAAACTGTTTCTTTTCCCCCTGCTTTCAGTAAAAAACCTGTAGCCGCCTTTTGTTTGTGCAGATATATCAATACTTTTCTTTGACAGCATGTTCCCGTCAAATGTAATAATATTAATTACACCTGCTAAAGCATCAGAGCCATACACCGCGGACTGCGGCCCTTTTACTATCTCAATCCTTTCTATATTGTCTGTCCCAAGTGTAGACAGATCAAATGATCCCCCACGGCTGTTATTAGGATCGTTTAGTTTAATGCCGTCAAGTAATATCAGGGTAAAGTTTGGGTCTGCTCCCCTTAGATAAAGAGAACTCACACCGCCCCTCCCACCTGCCTGGTCCACAAATACTCCGGGGACTGTCTTTAACAGTTCCGAAACATCGGCGGCATGGGAACTTTCTATATATTCTTGGTCTATAATGGTAATATCGGATGGAAATTCAGTAATGGATACAGGAATTGTAGTCCCTGTAACTACAACTTTTTCCATGTATTCATCCTCAGAAGCAAAAGTTTTTCCGAAGGACAATAAAAAAGTAAATATTAGTATATATCTTATTATTAACAGGGTGTTATGCACTACAATTAAAGTATATTATTATTAATAACAAATAAGATTTTGTTTAAAATAGTGTCTTTTCTCCAATGGGATTTATCTCTTCATCAAGATTTAAGACTTTGTTGTTTTTAAAAAGTTCGTTTACTTCTTTCCAGTAGATGGTTTTGTCTTTGTTTGAATCAAAGAAAGGTGCAAGCCTGTTGTACCACTCAATAGACAAACCTGACAGATTGTTGTAAATGATTGAATTTTCCAGGAAATCATTAGTATATAGGTATCCGGTGTTATTAAAGAAATGAATACAGTTTACCAACGCATACCTAAACTCCGCATCATTCACGATACTCTGGTTGTCGCCAAGATTATTTTCATGCATTTGAAGCTTGATTTCCAGGACAGACAGTACTTTAATCCTGAAATCTGTAGAATTAAATTCATTTATACATTCCATAGACCTGTCTATCCTGTAATTCCTCTGAATATTATTAAAATATTCCATAAACCTGTTGTTTTGATCTCTTATGGATTTATTTACTTTATAGAGAGATAAAAGTATAAAAAATATTATTAATACACCTATAAGCAATACTATGAAATTAAGCGTAGTAGAATTTGCAGAAATGTATCCATCAACCACTGCAAACAGTTCATTAAGCTTTTTTATATCCATAAACTTCGTCCCCTATAATATAAAAAATATTGAAATAATAAGATTAATATATTATAACTCTTCAGGAATTGAAGGTATATATAAGATGAAACCATTAAATAAAGAAGACTGGGAACAACTTAAAAAAGATGAAATTCTGCTATCAGAGATAAGGTTGCTCCTAAAAGTAAATAATTCTCAGATAACTGAAAGAATAAAGAAACTAATCTCAGAGAACGAAGAACTTTCCCAAAAACTTAGTGAATCGGAATAAAAGCTAGTTTACGTAATCGCAGCTATATCCCATGGCATGGTGAAGTACCGTGTCCGGCTCAGCCTTAACCCATGTCACGTCTTCGTATTTATCACTTTGTACAACATCACCTGCTGCATTAAGCTTCTTTCCCTCAATAACAGCTACTTTCTGGTCCTTGCAGTTAAATATATATTTAACCTGCATTTCATTGTATTTTGTCTTATTATCACTTGCAGTCTGCGGAGAACCAAAGCTTTGCTTTATTAAAGCAGTTGTATGGTCATCTGATTTCTCAATTGATGATTGTTCGACAAAAACCTTGCTTCCGGTCTCTCCCTCGGAAACAAGTATCCAACCGTCAGCAAATGCATTAGGTGTAATAAAAAGTACTGCAAGAAGTATTAATTTTTTCATAGTGTAATAATATTAACAAAAAAAATTATATTTTTGAATATTTATAATAAATTTCTATATAAAATTAAGTAGACTTATTTATCTGATAAAATTTCCAGATAATAAACATGAGGAACAATAAATGAAATTTACGTTAATAGTTTTATTTCTATTGTTGAGTATAACTATCATTCATTCTGAGGAAAGGCAGCTTATGCCATACCCTGAAAATGAAAAGATATTTATTTATCCCAACAGCGGCCAGTCTGAAGAACAGATCCGGGAAGATAAGTTTATGTGTTATCAGGAATCAATGGAATTGACTGGGTTTGATCCTTCTGCAATACCCCAGGGACAGAATCCCCCTCCGGGGATTAAGGATGTAGGACCTCCGAAGACTCCTGCCGGATACGGCGGAGGCACAGGCACACCGGACAAAGGCTACCTTGCCGGGGAAGCAAAGAAGGAATGGAAAGCTGAAGAAATAAACAAATACGAATCAAATAAAGCAGAATATAATAAAGCTTACAAATCATGCCTCGAAAAACGCGGGTATTCAGTTAATTAAAAAGGAGAATCTATAATGAGCAGCCACACAGAGCAGAAACCACCTGAAGAGACCATTGCAGAGTTTAACAAAGATATAAACATGTTTTTAAATGAAAACAAAGAACGCATTCTTTGCATGATGGCATATTCAGTATCATTCGATATGCAGCCATACGTTGCAAGTTATCAAAGATATTTTAATCACGATATTATCTCCACATATGATGCTAAGACAATTTATGCATACAACCTTGAATTACCACATTTTATGAATGTCTACTTTATATTGAAAAAATCAGGTGATAATACAACGGATGAAAAAACAAATGAAATATGTAAAGAACTTGTAGACAAATTTAAAGGTCACAATGAACATGTACTTGCCGGGTTATCCGCAATTTTCTATGGTATTAAAGGACAGGGGAAAATAGGTGATTTTCATTTTGGTGATACGGACACTTTAAAGGAAATCGAGTCATTACAGGTATAACTGTGCCGGGGGGACACCATCAGCAGATAAAATTAAATCAATAGGCCTAAGCAAACTAAATCAGATTTCGCTTGCTTCACTTACAACTTTTAATTTGGGCCTGTTATTAATTGAAATTAAATCTTTCTTGATTTTCCTTTCGGAAATAAGCCTGTTGTACTCATCATTTATATCAAACTTTTTAAGCTTCTTGGGAAGTCCAAGTTTTTCCAGAGCATGCATAACAACAATAAGTCTTTCCCAGCCATCGGAAATATAATAGTCAAATAACTTGTTATATTTTTCCGGATGTTTTGCTGTTTCTGCCTTCGCCAGCTTATCAGCCGTATGATATAAATAGTCCTGCAGTTCGTTGAGCTCGGAGCAAAGCTCCTCCCACTCTTTTTTTGATAACATTTTTTACCCTCACCTTGTAAAAGAATGTTTTGTTATATCATAAATGTAATATCAATTAAATAAAACCCCTAACTTTATTTAATATATTTAAATTATTAATTATCCTCCGGTTTATAGAGGCAGGTAAATCTCCATACTTTTTCAATTAAAGTATTTGGGATAACAACTACCCAGTCTTTAGCTGCTTCGTCTTCAAACTTGTTTTTAAGAATAAGTTCATCTTTGATTTCATCTTTCTCTTCATTTACCAGGACATCATAATACTTCTCTTCTTTTATCAGATATCTTTTGTTCTCACAATCGCCCGTGCGCTTACTTACAATAAATTTGTACTCTTTATCGGTACCTTCTATTTTTTGCTTTTCTACGAGAAATTCCATCTGTTCATATCCAACTTCATCGCCTTTCCTCTTAATACTTTTATAATCGACATAAATTGAATTAACATCATTTTCATTATTCACCCTGTACCAGACCCCATCTTTCTTTTTTTCCTCTTCAGCAAAGAGGTTGAAGGGTAAAGCAAAGACAATTATTAATATTGGAATTATAATTTTTATCATTAGGGAATAAAATTTAGTTTAAGACCTTTTCTTTACAGACATAATTAATTACCACCGGTCTGAAAGTCTCAGAATTGCTGTCAAGCTCCCAGGTTTTATCACCATCAACAATTGCCTTCTCATCTACATACCTTATCTTGTGCGTAACCTTACCACTGCTGTTTATATAGTTTGTAGATAATGGGGTAAGCGTTTTTGCATCGCAGTTAACGGCCATATAGGAAACAGCACTTATAAAAACATAGGTCTTTTTTGTAAGAAAATCATTACCTGTCTGTTCTTTTGGATATTCGCTTTTGTAATATGCCCACCTGAAACCAGAATCTTCTTTTATACTCTTTTTGTCTATAAAATGTTTCCTTCCCTGCATATCAGAGAGGAATACCCACTCGAATGCAGCTGCATTAAGGGAAAACAGTACCAGTAGCATTGATATACTAAAAAATATTATTCTCACTTGCAAAATATCTCCCATATTTTATTCTGGACCTTAGCTGTGTTCAGACTTTTCCATCCAAATGTAGGATCATTCATATAATAGGCCTCATCGTAATTGTTGTACTGTACAAGGTCGTCATCATTTAAGAGATAAGTCTTTTTTAATATGAACACTTCATCGTTGCAGTTCATTAAATATTTTTTTATGGATATGTTGTAACCACCTTTATTATCCGTGTCCTGCAGATCACCATAGACCGACTTTATCATATAACTCCTGAGGTCACCGAAGCTGTTTTCTTTAGCATATTCAAGGTATTCAATATTTTTATTGTTGTCCCATTGCCTTAATACAACAGTTTCTTTCTCAACTGCATGCAAAGGAAATGTTATGGATACAAACGTAATTAAACAAAGCAGTATTTTTTTCATATTTTATAGTTTACATCAATAATTTACTTGTCATTAATTTCTTCATACCCCTGGTATACAAGGTAGGTTACATATGCGGGGACTATGGCTAAGACAAGATCACGTCCATACCTGAAAACTGATTTCCAAATCGGGTCTTGAATGTCCTGCAGCGGCTCTTCGTATGTTGCATATGTGATAAAAACAAGAAACAACACAAAGACAACAATAGATAATAATAATCCTTTCTTATTCATTTATTTTTTCCTCCGTAGAAATAATTTAAACTAATATTACTCAAGGCAAATAATAAAAAAAATATCTAAAATTAAATATCGAATATTTTCTACCTGTTAGTCAAATAAAATATAACAATTAAAGTAATTATGTGTCTATAATTATTGATTATTTATTAAAGAATATGTTAAGGTTCTTTTATGAAATATTTACTCATTTTCACATTCCTTTTAATTACATTCACCCCTTTGATGGCAGAAGAAAAGAACTGTTACATCGAAGAGACTAATTGCAGGGAACAGTCCGTCAACTGCCGTGAAGAGGGGACTGACTGCAAGGAAAAATGTGTCCAGGAAAGGTGTTTTGACTTTATAGAAGAAGGAAAAGAATGTATGTGCATCGAAAAACAGAAAACAAACTGCAAAAAAACAATAACAGTATGCGACAAAGAAAGGGTTTGTGATGAAAAATTAGTCTGCGAGGAAAGCCCCCCGGCAACTTAGCTGATGATAGATATTGTTGAATTAAAAGCGGACCAGTCTGTCACCGAACTTAATGAAGGTCTTGATAAATTAGCAATACTTGAAGATAGAGATATTTATTACCATTTCAGAGACAACATATTTTACAGGGAACTGGATCTGTTCATTTCCGGCAAAGACAGCAAGTCAGCTTCCAAAATCAGGAATCCTTCCGAAGTTTCTGCAGCAGATAAAACCAAAATTAACTATGAAAATAATCTTATAAGAGCAAGGTATGTAAAAAAATTTGAAGCCGTGAGGCAAAACTACCATTTATACAATGATAAAATCCATACATATTCAATAAACAAAATTGAGAACCCTACCAACGTGATTACAGTCCACCAATGGGAAAACTCCGAACTTATCAATGACCTTGAGGTCCTTTCAAAATTACGCAAAAAGAAAATGTTTAATATATTATTTGGAAGTAAAAAATAAAAGCTGATTCAGTTACGACTGTAGTTACCTGTTATTGTTATTTACAACCTCAAGTCTGCCGGTCCCGAAAACATCCGAAACGTTCTTTCCGTTATCGATACTTTGCTTGGAGAAATTTACAGATGCATATTTCCTGTCTGTCTGTGATAGTTCAATTGAAATGGTATCAACCCAATTTCCCTTTTCATCTGAACCGGATTGCATACCCGTAATTACTGCATTGGATTTATATCTTGAGATTATAAGTTTATCCCGCATAAAGTCTTTCCAGCTCGTAAGGTACTTACCCCTGGAATTCAGGTTGGTTCTGTAGGTGTAAAGTTCTACATTGTTTTTGTTAATAACAAGCTTAATTTTAGCTCTTTCACCTGTTATATCCGGTACCTGCGTACTATACAAAACCTCTACTTCCCCAATCCATGTACCGTTGAAATCAATAACATTTTGGGAAATTGCAGGAAAATTAAAGAAAGTGAAAAAGATAAAAGATGAAACAATTATTTTTATTAACATAGATTCTCCTGATTATTACTAATAACATACTGGAATTATCATTATTCAGGAATAAATTCTTTATAGGTTTAAAGACAAAATGTTAAATAATTTATTTCTCTTCAGTTTTACAAACAAAAGCAAACACTTTCTCAACGTAATTGCCAGGTTCTACTTTACTCCATGATGATTTATCATCTAACCTTTCTTTCCTGTTATCCATTTCAGTAACAGGGGTGTCTCCCATGAAGTAATAAATTTCATCCAGGATATATATTTTTTGTTTGCAGTCAAAAAGAATCAGGCTTGCAATACCATCATATGCGTATACTTTCTGATTACCTTTAGTATCAATTGAAGTAACCTCATCGAATTTTCCTTCGGGGAAAACCCTTTTGACCCAGATCTCACTCGTACCTCCTAAAGTAACAAGTGATCCCTCATCAATATATACTTCCATATCTTTTGTTGATACTTTATTATCCGCATTTTGGCTTTTGGGCGGCTTTTCACATGCCAGGGTAAATAGTAAAAATAAAATTGTTATATATTTCATAGCTAAATTTTATAATCAGCGCAGATAGAAATATCAACCTTTAATTTTTTTATTACATTTTTTTTGTTATCATAGACCCACAATGAAAAAACGAAATTTGGCCGCTGATATTTTAATTAAACACAAAATCCGGTACCTGAGTATTCTCTGGTGTGACAACGCAAACATAATCAGATCCAAAGCGCTGCATATACCAACCCTCCTGAAAGAGATTAATAAAAAAAAATCCCGTTACAAAGACGATTTTCTTACGAAGATTGAAAGAAGGCTTACAAAGAGCATAGCACTTCAGGCCCTGCCGGTACTATATGATGCACCTGTACCGGAGGCCGGGCTTGATCCTGTAAAAGAGATCAGGCTTATTCCGGACTGGTCAACACTCGTTATCCCCGAATACCTTTCCGGCCATGCCCTTGTAATTGGCAATCTTGTTGACGACGACGGCCCCTGGGAACTTTGCCCCAGGGAAATTCTGAGAAAATCCGTAAACAGTTTAAAAAAATTAGGTTTTGAAACTAAGGTTGGTATTGAAATTGAGTTCTTTCTTTTTCACTTAAATGATTATATAGCAAATATTGAACATTTTCCTATACCTATTGACCATGACCTTTATGCACAAAATTCTGCTTTTGAAAGAGGCCGTGATGTAATAGATGATATGACGGATGAACTTTTTGCACAGGGCATAGAAATATCAAACTACAATGTTGAATCAGGCCCCGGACAACATGAAATATCGCTGCATCATACAGACCCGTTAACAAGTGCCGACAGGCTTGTTTATGCAAGGGAAACAATAAAAGCAGTGGCAATAAACCACGGGTTAATTGTATCCTTTGTACCAAAACTCTTTGAAGATGCCACGGGAAGTGGCTGTCACATCCACATGAGTCTTTTATCAAAAGGGAAAAACATAATGGGAAGTAAAAAAGGCAATTGGAACATATCCAAGAACGGACAGCATTTTATTGCAGGTATTTTAGACCACCTGCCGGGGCTAATGTCTATGACAACTCCTACGCCCAATTCATACAGACGAATAAAGCCGCAGTTCTGGAGTGGGGCTTACAGGGTATGGGGAATAGACAACAAGGAAGCCGCAGTAAGGGTCCTTCATAACCCCTTTGGTGACGGCCCGGAAAGGTTTGAACTCAAAACGGCAGACCTTTCTGCAAATCCTTATATTGCCCTGACCGGGATACTGGCATCCGGGACAGACGGCATTGCAAATAAAACTGCTTTATCTGATCCTATACAAAAGGATCCTGCTAAATGTACAAAAGCAGAGATGAAAAAACTCGGTATTGAACTGCTTCCCACCTCAGTCTCCTCAGCTATAAAACATCTCGATAATGATGAAGTTCTGAAAAATGCATTTGGTGCAGAATTTCACAGGGTTTACAGGGCTGTTAAGTTATTTGAAGAAAAAGAACTCAAAAAATTAACTCTTGAGGAAGAAAGGAAGATACTTTTAACAAGATATTAAAAATTATTTGGCCAGATGATTTCGCAGGTCAGATATTTTTTCACAGCATACCTGTTCCAGCACCTGTCGGAGCTGGGCTTTAAGAACTGATATTGTATGGTTGCCGCCCTCTTCTCCCAAAGCAGCTACGCCGTACATAAAGGGCCTTCCCATAAATGTAAATTCGGCACCGCTGGCAAGGGTCCTAGCGATATCGGGCCCCGATCGAATACCGCTGTCCATCATTACTGTTATTTTATCACCGTATTTTGGGGCAATTGCTTTTAAGGGTTCGATAGTCGACTGGCCGGCATCAAGCTGCCTTCCCCCGTGATTAGATACTATTATTCCATCTAGACCCAGCTTTACAGCCTTTTCGGCATCTTCTTCCGAGGCTACACCTTTTAAAACAAGCTTCCCTTTCCACATATCCCGGATTGGTGCAATTTTTTCTTCGCTCAGCCTTCCGGAAAATGTATCGTTCATAAACTGGCCCAGGCCTTTCAGGTTTAAACCTCCCGGCATATACGGAACAAGTGAGGCGAAATTGGGCTGTCCGTGTTTTAATGTATTCAAAGCCCAGGAAGGTTTTCCTATTATCTGGAATATGTTTTTTAGTGACATCTTAGGCGGCATGGCAAGCCCGTTTCTAATGTCTCTTGGCCTGAAACCAAATGTCGGAACATCGCAAAGTATTACAAGGACCCCGCACCCTGAGTCCCCCGCCCTTTTTAGCAGTTTATCCCTGATATCATTTTGAGCCGGATGATAAAGCTGAAACCAGAATCTTCCCTCTGTTATATTGCTGATCTCTTCAATACTGCTTGTACTGACGGTACTCAGGACAAAAGGTATGTTGTGTTTTGTTGCTGCTTTTGCAAGTATGTTAGCAGAATTTGGCCATATCAGGCCCTGGAGGCCTACAGGGGCAATACCAAAAGGTGCATCGTATTTTTGCCCGAAGAGTGTAGTTGTTATATCAGAACCAGTGTACTTATCCAGGTATCTTGGAATGAGTTCCACTTTTCTGATATCGGATGTGTTTTTCTTTAGATTTACATCTTCATTACAGCCTCCATCCAGGTATTCAAATGCAAATCCCGGAATTCTGCGTTTTGCCCTTTTTCTAAGGTCCTCAACAGTTGGATAGTTTGTATTGTATTTTATCTTCATTCTGGCTGATTAGATTTTATCAAACTTAATAGACGAATTAAAGAGAACGTGTAGTTTTACAACATATTTTTATTATACCGGAGATAATGAAATGGAACTTTATGATGTAATGCGGACAGCTTTTTCAGCAAGGGAATATACAGATGAACCTGTATCCGATGAACTGTTATACAGAATCTTAGATAATGCCAGGTTTGCCTCGAGCGGGGGCAAGAGGCAGGGATGGAGAGTCATAGTAGTAAAGGAAATAGAATCAAAGGAAAAAATAGCAGAGTATGCAGTGCCATGTGCAAAAAAGTATGCTGCCCAGCGTCTCGCAGGTGAAAACCCTCTTAACACAATAGACCCGTCATCAGTTGATGAAGAAACAATACAAAACACGCCCCCTTCTTCTAAACTGAAGATGACATACGTAGATGCACCTGTGGTATTAATTGTATGTGTTGACCTCAGTGTCGTTGCATCCATGGACAGCGAACTTCGCCGCGTTGGCGTTGTAAGTGGTGCTTCGATATATCCTTTTGTATGGAATATTATGCTTGGTGCAAAAAATGAAGGTTTGGGTGGGAGAATAACAACCATACCAATTGCAGAAGAAACAAAATTACAAAAGCATTTCAGGATACCAGGTCACTTTGCTGTTTCCGCCATTATGACAATTGGAAAACCTGTAAAACAGCTTACAAAACTTTCTCGCAAACCGGTCTCGGAATTTACAACAATGGAATACTTTGATGGTAAAAAACTTTGAATCAGAATTAATAAGATCAAAATTATTTTTTATAAATATCTGATTTTATTGACTTTCTAACAAATAGGTGTATTTTGTTATTTAGGAAATAGTAGGCGTAGTTCCATTCTAAATTAAGATTCATATCTAAATTTTTTCTGAACCACTCCCAAAGATCCAATTTTAAACAGGAGGTACCTAAATTATGTCAGAACGCGAAACTGGTACTGTTAAGTGGTTCAATTCTACCAAAGGTTTTGGTTTTATTGAGCGCGAAAATGATGTAGATGTGTTTGTTCATTACAGTGAAATAAGTACAGAAGGATATCGTTCACTCGATGAAGGGCAGCGTGTAGAATTCACCGTTGCTACTGATGGCCCAAAAGGCCCACATGCACAGAATGTTGTAGCACTTTAATTTAAAAATTAGATTTTGCTAAAACAAACATAAAGCCCGGTCTAACCGGGCTTTTTTTTTGCCTAATTAATATTTACTATATTTCAAAGTTTTTAAATGAACGTTGGTAATTTATGAATAGCAGACTCTTCCTCACATTTCTGGCTATGGGTATCGGCATACTTGTCGTAACCGTTGATATCACCTCCATTAATGTTGCCCTTCCGGCAATAGAAAAATCTTTTAACATAGACCTTAAAACAATTGAGTGGATAATTAACGGCTACCTTCTTGCCTTTGCCGTATTGATGGTAACCTGCGGCAGGCTGGCTGATATGTACGGAAGAAAGAAAATCTTTCTTATAGGACTATGCCTATTCGGTACCGCATCACTTATTGCGGGGCTTTCACAAAGTGCCGGGTTACTAATTGCAATGAGAGTACTGCAGGGTGCAGCAGGGGCATTTCTTTGGCCAACTATCATCGGGATATGCTACGCTTCAGTATCAAATACTCAAAAGGGACTGGCGATAGGGATTGTAATGGCCGTATCAGGTTTTGGTAATGCCGCCGGCCCCCTTGTAGGAGGTTTTCTCACAGAATACTTTTCATGGCGCTGGGTACAGTTTGTAAATGTCCCTCTTGCTCTTCTGGCAGGAATAATAACATTACTCGTAGTTAAGGAACAGGACACCGAAGATGGTGAGCAGGGAATAGATTTTCCCGGCATTCTATTAATATCATTAGCAGTAGTCACTTTCCTATACGCTCTAGATCAGTCAACGGAATGGGGCCTTCTTTCTCTTCGCACAGGCGGATTAATACTTATCTCCGCAGTATTTTTAATCTCTTTTATAAAAATTGAACCCAAACAGCTAAACGCCCTGATTCCCCCAGATGTAATGAACAATAAAAGATTTATGACTTACTGCATAACTATTTTTACACTTGTCCCGACCTTCTTTTGCCTGTTTTTATATGTTCCCCAGTATCTTGAAAAATTTAAAGATTATTCGCCCTTACAGGCAGGTGCAGGCCTTGTACCTATGCTGATTACATACGGGATTATATCTCCGTTTACAGGAAAGATATTTGACAAGTTTGGGCCAAGATTAACTATATTTGCCGGCATGTTAATAACAGCTCTTGGTGCTTATTGTACTGCCTTATTTGGTTTTAATAATTTTATCTTACTTTCCGCAACAACATCAATATCCGGAATAGGTATCGGGCTAACAATACCAGCAATTACAACAGCGGGGGTGGGCACAGTAAAAGAATCAAGGGCCAGCCTGGCAAGCGGCCTTATCTTTATGTTTCAGCTTTGCGGTGCAGTACTAGGGCTTGCGATAATTTCAACAATCTTTATAGATACAGCGATAACAGATTTTAGTTCGAGGGTTTCATCACTTGATCTAAACCTTACCACGGTAGAAATCAACAATGTAAAATCATTTTTACTCGGCAGCAGCCTTGAAAATACAATCCAGGGGGAACTTGGCAACTCGCTCTTTAACAAACTAATCCCACATATCAGGGAATCTTATATAAAAGGCCTGCAATACGGTCTAGGATTTTCAGGAAGCATGATAATCTTTGGAGCATTTATAAATCTTATTTATACAAGAGATAACGAAAGATAGTTCTTT